>NZ_JYFE01000017.1 GCF_000877395.1 Jannaschia aquimarina
CCCCCCCCGCCGCAACAGGCTGTCGGCCATTTCTCGCAGGACCTGACCGAGGCTCCGAAACTCCTGGCCGCCTTCGATCCTGATCGGCCCCGTCCAGTCTCCTTTGCGGAACCGGGCAAGGATCGCCTCGGTCTGTTCGAGCGGATGCCGGATCATGCGCCGATGGGCGACGATGAAACCTGCGACCAACAGAAGCGCCGAAGAAGACAGGGTCAGAAGGATCGCCCGAATCCTTTCGCGCAAGGCCGACGCCGTCGCTAGCGTCTCGTCCACCTCTTCCTGCTCTTCATCGAGGGCGGCGTCGATCAGGGGGGCGACCCGCTCTTGGACCTGTTGACCGACGAAACCTGGCACAAGGGCCTCAGGAGGCGCCCGGCTCGCGGCGCTCGGTGCAAGCGGCAGAAGACGGAAGACGGCCAGGATTTCCCGCTCGATCCGGGACAGGGCCGCGAGTTCCTCGATCTCTTCCTCGCCGACCAACTCGATCTCTGCGGCGATGATCGTCCGGATTGTCGCGATGTCGGCCAGGACATTTTCTTGCAACTCTTCCTGACGAGAATCCTCGCCCGCTCCGTCGATCGCCTGGGGGGCGGCATGGAAGGCGATCAATTGGAACACGTCGGACTCGAGGCGGCGATGCGCCTGATAGCTCTGTTGAGCGAGCTGGATGCGCGCGTCCCAATAAGCCGATTTCTCGATGCTGAGCAGGGCGAAACCGGCCAGCGCGGCGACGTTCACGAGGAAGAGAACCCCGAAGATGCCGAAAAGCCGTGTCGTACTCATCGCATTCCCGTCTGTCACACATTTGGCTCGACGCCAGATCGCCGAGCACGCCATGCAAGTCGCACGGGCGTGCCCCGGCGGCTGGCCGCTTCGCCTTCGCTCGCGCGTCCTTCGACGCGAGTCTAACACGAGCGGAATGAACTCCGCTCGCCTGCCTCGATGAACGGGGGATGACGGGGCGACGGTTCGGCTTGCTCGCACGGTTTCGCAGACCGGCATGTGCGGATGTGCCCGCGTTCGGTCCGCTTCGCGCTGATTTTCGCGCCGCAGCGCGTCGACGGCGCACAGGAAGCAGGCAAGGCCCGCTTTTCAGCCACGGCGGCCGGACCGACCCTCGTTCCGGCGTCGGAGGTGGGTCTAACGATCCGTGCAATGTCGCTTTCTCAATCCGGAATGGGGGATCATCCATGAGAATTACGCAGCTGACGCTTTGCAGCACGCTCCTTGCCTCGGCCGCTGGGCTTGCCAGCGCGCAGGACGCCGAATGTCCGATCAAGGTGGGCGTCCTCCACTCGCTGTCGGGGACCATGGCGATCTCCGAGACTACGCTGAAGGACACCGTCGAGATGCTCGTCGAGCAGCAGAACGAGGCAGGCGGCGTACTCGGATGTCAGCTTGAGGCCGTGGTCGTCGACCCGGCATCCGACTGGCCGCTCTTCGCCGAGAAGGCGCGGGAATTGCTGACCGTTCACGAGGTCGACGTGATCTTCGGCAACTGGACAAGCGTGAGCCGCAAGTCCGTCCTGCCGGTGATCGAAGAACTCAACGGCCTGCTGTTCTATCCGGTCCAGTACGAGGGCGAGGAGTCGTCCAAGAACGTCTTCTACACGGGCGCCGCACCAAATCAGCAGGCCATCCCGGCCGTGGACTACTTCCTCGAAGAACTGGGGATCGAGCGCTTTGCCCTTCTGGGGACCGACTACGTCTACCCTCGCACGACCAACAACATCCTCGAAGCCTACCTGAAGGATAATGGCGTCGCCGAGGCGGACATCTTCGTCAACTACACCCCCTTTGGTCATTCCGACTGGGCCACCATCGTGTCGGACGTCGTCGCGATGGCCGAAGAAGGGCGCCCCGTCGGCGTGATCTCGACGATCAACGGCGACGCGAATGTCGGCTTCTACAAGGAACTCGCCGCGCAGGGCGTCGACGCCTCGGACATCCCGGTCGTCGCCTTTTCGGTGGGTGAGGAGGAGTTGTCTGGCCTCGATACCTCGGACCTGGTCGGCCACCTCGCCGCCTGGAACTACTTCCAGTCCGCCGATACGCCGGAGAACGAGGCCTGGGTCGCCGCCTGGAAAGAGCGCATGGGCGAGGATCGCGTGACCAACGACCCGATGGAAGCCCACTATATCGGCTTCAACATGTGGGTTCAGGCCGTGGAAGAGGCCGGTACGACCGATGTCGACGCCGTCCGCGACGCGATGTACGGCCAGGAGGTGCCCAACCTGACGGGCGGCACGGCGATCATGCTGCCGAACCATCATCTGACCAAGCCGGTCCTGATCGGCGAGATCACCGAGGACGGGCAGTTCGACATCATCTCGCAGACCGAAGAGGTGCCGGGCGACGCGTGGACGGACTTCCTGCCGGAAAGCGCGGTCCTCGTGTCGGATTGGCCGGGACTGGGCTGCGGCATGTACAACACCGAGACGGAAAGCTGCGTCCAGATCGAGTCGAACTACTGAGATGGTCGGGCCCCGGTCGCCGGGGCCCGCTTTCGGGGGGCTCGTATGATCCGCATCATTCTCGCATGTCTGGCGCTGCTCGCCTGGTCGGCAGCTTCGCCCGCGGCGGCCCAGGAGGGTCCGCTGCAGGCCGTCCTCCAGACCAACGCCTCCGAGGTGGAGCGGGCGTCCCGGCGTTCCGTGGGCGAGGTCCTGGAGGCCCTCGCCGAGACGGGATCGCCGCAATTGCGCGCCTTCCTAGAAGCCTGGTCGGACCGCCGGATCGTGATGCGGGACGAGGACGGTCTCTTCTTCTTCGGCGAGCGGGACGGCGACATCTATCGTCTCAGCGATATCGACACGGGCGAGCCGGCCGGCGAGGTCGGTCGACGCGAGGCGACGGAGCTTCGTCCCAATGCGGGCGTGCGCAGGGTGATCGGCGCGGCGCTCGTCCGGTTCCAACTCACGGATCCGACGGCCCGTGTCCGGCGCGAAGCGGTCGAGGCCCTGGAGCGCGCGCCCTCGGCAGAGTTGCTCGAAATCCTTCGGGCCTCCATCGAAGAAGAGGAGGTCCCGTCGCTGCGCGCCTTCAAGCAGGCGGCGGAGCGGCGCCTGACCGCGCGCTTCGACACCGATCCCGCAGCCCGGATCGCCGCCATCGAGGATTTGTCCGGCAGCATCCGCATCGAGGATCGGGCCGCGTTGTCCCGCGTGCTCACCACGCGCCGGATCGTCGCCGAGAATGGCGAAGCCCCCGACGGGGCGAACGTCGCCGCACGGCTCCGTCCCGGACAAGATATCGGCACGGAAGACGCCTATTCCCTTTTGGTCGAAGCGGACCTTGTTCCGCCCCGTGTGACCCGCGAAGCCCGTGATGCGGCGCTGGTGGCCGCGATTTCCGAGGGTGCTGTCGCGGGATTTCCGGTCGCGCAGCTCGATGACGAGCAGACGCGCTGGGACGCATACGATGCGCTGGCGAGGCTGGACGCGGCCCCCGCGCGCCTGACGGATGACGGAATTGCCGAGGCGTTGGAAACGCACGCGATCCTCGACCTCTATGTCGAGGAGGATTCCGCGATCACGGATGCCGCGCGCGCGTCGATGGATGCCGTCGAAGGCCGCCTGGCCCTGCATCAGACGGCCGATCTGGGCCTCGATGCGCTGTCGCTTGCTTCGATCTATTTCCTCGCGGCGATTGGGCTGGCAGTCACGTTCGGCGTGATGGGGGTCATCAACATGGCCCATGGCGAATTCATCATGATCGGCGCCTATACGGGCTATGTCGTCCAACTGTTCGTGCCGGACTACACCCTGTCTCTGGTGATCGCGTTGCCGCTGGCCTTCTGCACGGCGGGGCTGGCCGGCGTCGCGCTGGAGCGGTTGGTGATCCGTCATCTCATGCATCGCCCGCTGGAGACCTTGCTCGCGACCTTCGGCATCTCGGTCGCGCTGCAGCAGATCGCAAAGAACGTGTTCGGCACGCAGGCCCGCCCGCTGACCTCCCCGGACTGGCTGGCCGGAAGCTGGCAGATTTCCGAGGTTATTTCCGTCTCGTGGATCCGGGTGGCGATCTTCGTGCTGGCGCTGATCTTCCTTGCGGCCATCGTCTACGTGTTGCGGCGCACGCGACTGGGGCTGGAAGTGCGCGCCGTGACGCAGAATCCCGGTATGGCGGCCAGCATGGGCATCGACCCGGGCCGCATCGGGATGCTCACCTTCGGTCTTGGCTCGGGCATCGCGGGCGTGGCCGGCGTCGCGATCGGGCTCTATGCGCAGGTTACCTCTGAAATGGGGGCCGGCTACATCGTGCAATCCTTCATGACGGTCGTTGTCGGCGGCGTTGGCAGCGTGTTCGGAACGCTCGCCGGAGCCGGGCTGATCGGGGGGCTTCAGAAGGGCATCGAGTGGCTCAACCCGTCCAACACACTCGCCGCGCAGACCTTCATGATCCTGTTCATCATCGCGTTCATCCAGTTTCGCCCCCGCGGGATCGTGCCCCAGAAGGGCCGGGCGGCAGGGGGATGATCAATTGTTGACTCATTCAGTCGGGAATAACTACGGTCACGATGCGGGGAATCTTCCTCGTGTCGAAACCAGGATGATTTTCCATGACAACCGTCGCTTTCCGACGGGCCGCACTGCTTGCGGCCTGCCTCTTTCCGTTCGCGCTTCCTGCCGTTGCGCAGGACGCATGCGCGCTGCCCTACGAGACATACGAGATCGCCGTGCCCCATACGGATCTCGAGACCTGCCCATCGGCGATCGACGCGCCGGAGGGCAGCTATTGCCGCGTCAGTGTCGTGGCGGAGGTCGCCACGATCTTCGTCTTCGCAGAGGCCGACGACTGCCTCGTCTCGACACAGGCACTCTACGAGGAGGAGTTCGCTCTGACATTCGAGTGAACCGGTCCGGGGAGTGCGGGCGATGACCCGTATTCCCCTGATCCGCCGTCCCGACGTGCTGGCCGTGCTCGTCGGGCTGACGGTCCTGACACTGCTCGCGACGATCGGGGCCGAGATGGGCCTTGTCTCGACCTCGTTCGTCAAGACCCTCGGCAAGACGCTGTGTCTCTGTCTCGTCGCGGTGGCGATGGATCTGGTCTGGGGCTATTGCGGTATCCTCAGCCTCGGCCACATGGCCTTTTTCGGGATCGGGGGATACGCGATCGGCATGTGGCTGATGCGCGCGCGGACCGAGGACATCGTGGCAGCGCAACTCGCCAACCGCCCTCTGCCTCCGACGCCGGAGGAGATCGACCAGGCCGCCGCCACGCAGATCTTCGGCGTGGTCGGGTCGGATCAGTTTCCGTGGATGTGGGTACTGTCGGATGTTCTTGCCGTGCAGCTAATTGCCGTGGTTCTGGTTCCGGGTCTCTTGGCACTGATCTTCGGATGGCTGGCGTTCCGCAGCCGGGTGACGGGCGTCTACCTGTCGATTCTGACGCAGGCGGGCACGCTCGCCCTGTCGCTGTGGCTGTTCCAGAACGACAGCGGCCTGCGGGGCAATAACGGACTATCCGGTCTCCAGAACATCCCCGGCCTGACGCATGTGCCGCAATCCACGCTCTCGCTCTGGTTCCTCTGGGCCTCCGCGATCGCGCTTGCCGCGACCTACATCCTGGCTGCCTGGACGGTCTCCGGCCGCTTCGGCAGCGTTGTCCGCGGGATCCGGGACGATGAGGCCCGCGTCCGGTTTCTCGGCTACGATGTCGAAGGCTACAAGCTGGTCGTCTTTACCGGCACGGCGATGATCGCCGGCGTGGCGGGCGCGCTGTACTATCCGCAGGCGGGCATCGTGAACCCGGCCGAGATCGCGCCGATCGCTTCGATCTATCTTGCGGTCTGGGTCGCGATCGGGGGCAGGGGACATCTCTGGGGGGCGATCCTCGGCGCGGCGGCGGTCTCGCTCCTGTCGAGCTGGTTCACCGGGGGCGGGGCTCCGGATATCGACCTCGGGATCTACGTTGTCCGCTGGACGGATTGGTGGCTCGTGCTGCTGGGCTTCGGTTTCGTCGCGGTCACCTTGCTGGCGCCCGAGGGTCTGGCGGGTCTGATCCTTCGCCTCACGCGCCGCCGGCCGGATCGCATCGGTGACATGGGACCGGACAAGGGCGCCTTGCGGCGCGAGGAAGCCTCGGCGGAGCCTGCGGAATGAGCGCGCTTCTGGAAGTGTCCGGCGTGTCGAAATCCTTCGACGGGTTCAAGGCGATCGACAACCTCTCCTTCGCCATCGGCGAGCCGGAACTCCGGGCGGTGATCGGCCCGAACGGGGCCGGGAAGACCACCTTCATGGACCTCGTTACCGGCAAGACGCGACCCGATAGCGGCACGATCCGCTGGGGAGAGTTGTCGCGCGACCTGACACGCCTGTCCGAAAGCCGCATCGCGCGCGAGGGGATCGGGCGGAAGTTCCAGAAACCCACCGTCTTCGAGGATCAGACGGTGTGGGAGAATCTGCGCCTCGCCCTGAAAGGCACACGCGGCCCGCTGACGGTGCTCACCTATCGGCGCGACCGGGCCGAGCGGATCGCCGCGCTGGCCGAAGAAGTGGGGCTGTCGGACCATCTGGCCCGCCGTGCGGGCGAGTTGAGCCACGGACAGAAGCAATGGCTCGAGATCGGTATGTTGCTGGCCGCCGAGCCGCGCCTTCTGCTGGTCGACGAGCCTGCCGCCGGCATGACCTCGGCAGAGCGCGAGCGGACGACCGCCATGCTGGTCGAGGCCGCCAAGACACGCGCGGTCGTCGTCGTCGAGCACGACATGGAGTTCGTGGCCCGCCTGAATTGCCGCGTCACCGTGCTGCACGAGGGGCGCGTCCTCGCCGAGGGCAGCCTGGCCCATGTCACGGCCGATGCGCAGGTCATCGATGTCTATCTGGGGCGCGGATGATGCTGGCGGTGCGCGACCTCTCCCTGTCCTATGGCGGCAGCGTGATCCTGTCGGGGCTCGATTTCGAGGCGCGGACCGGAGAGGTGACCGCCGTCATGGGGCTGAACGGGGTCGGCAAGACGTCGCTCCTGAAGGCCCTCGCGGGGCGCCACCCGGCCAAGGGGCGCATGACGCTGGACAGTTCGCCCCTGCCGAGCGGTGCCAGGGCCCGAGCGCGGGCCGGTATCGCCTACGTCCCGCAAGGGCGAGAGATCTTTCCGATGCTCACCGTCGCCGAGAACCTCGAGACGGGGTTCGCCTGTCTGCCGAAGGCAGAGCGCAGGCTTCCGGACGACGTGTTCGACCTCTTTCCGGTCCTCGCACAGATGCGGGACCGGCGCGGCGGCGATCTGTCTGGCGGGCAGCAGCAGCAGCTCGCCATCGCGCGCGCCTTGGTGACAAAGCCACGGGTCCTGTTGCTGGACGAGCCGACGGAGGGGATCCAGCCGTCGATCATCACCGAGATCGGCAGGGTGATCGATCAGGTCCGCGCGCGGGGGGACATGGCGATCGTCTTGGTCGAGCAGCGGTTCGATTTCGTCTGGGCGCGCGCCGACCGGGTCGTGGTCCTGCGCCGGGGCGAGGTGATCCATGACGCCGCGCGAAACGAGGCGGACCGAGAGGCCGTCTTGGGCATGGTGTCCGTCTGAACGCGCCTCGCCACGGGATTTGGCATGGCGGCGCTCTTTTGGTAGCCTACTCCGGTAACGACGGGTGGAGCCTCATGAGCAGGGATATCGGTGCCATGGTCGGATTGCCCTTGCGCGATCTGGCGCGGGGCCTGTCCGCCTTCACGCCAATCCGCGGCGTGGGCGCGGCGGGATTGCCGGCGCCGTTGCGCGAAGCGCTGCAACTCGTCTCTGGCGTCCTGCCCGACTCGCACCCTGAACGCGTCCCGCTTGAAGGTGTGGACGCGGCGTCCCTCGCGGCCGCGTCGGATTTTCTGTCGGTCGACGGCCCATCCGATCGCATGGAGGAGGCGTTCGTCCGGGTGCTTGCGTCGGCCATGCAGATGGCGCTCGACCAACTCGACGGTCCGGCCATTCCCCTCAGCGAGACCATCGCCACGATGCGCCTCCATTCGGGACCCGTCGCTGCGGGCGTTTCGGCAGAGCGGCGCGCGGCGCGGATCCTGCTGGACCTCTACCGGGCGCGCGCCTTCGGCCCGATGCCTGGTCTGCCGCTGCCGACCGATCCGGCGCAGGATCGTGCCGTGCGGCTGGCCGCCTTTGCCGCCTTCGCATGGCTGTTGACCAACCGAGAGGATGTCGTGTCCGAGGAACGCCTCGTCCTGGAGCTGTCGGTTGCGCTTTCGGTAAGCCTCGAGGCGGAAGTGTTGGCCCGCTTCGATGATCCGGACACCTTGGCCGAGATGCTGCGCTCGGTTTCCGCGAAGCTCTAGCCGGGTCATGCCGAAACTCGCCGCAACGTCGCCCCGGCCAATCCGAAAAGCCGCGCAGAGCCTGCGCTGGTTCGTGCGTGCGTTTGAAGACCAGGCGGCCCGCATTAGCGAGGAAACGGGGGTGGCCTATCAGGCCGATCACACAGATCTTGCGCGCGTCTTCGCCGAATGGCGCAAGGCGTTCGATGCGCAGAAGCCCCGCGACGCGACAGATTACCCGGCCTATGTCGGCTTTGCGGCCGGGCTGGTGCTGCGCACGCTTCTGCAGGTGAAGCCTGTTCAGGTGACGGGACTGCCCGAAGGGGCCGACACGACGAACCCGGCCTATTACTGGCCCGAAGGCTATCTCTATGTCGTCTTCTGCCTCAACGTTCGTGGCCTCGTCCTGGAGACCGATTTCGACGGTCATCAGACCCCGCGGACGGACCTCGATGATGTTCGGACGTGGTGGAGTTTTCGGGAAAACGTGGAGGAGGACAGCGCCCTGGCGATCGCCTTTCTAGAGCATTTCGCCGGCGAGGACGCGCATTGGGAGACGCCGGAGATCTTCCATCCGGATCGGACGGCCCGGATCGCGGGACGGTTCTATGCTCCGAACCTGCATCCGCTGAACGGGACGGTCGAGGATGCGTGATCCCGCAAGTCCGGACGCCCTGGCATGAGCGTCGCTGCAATCCTCGTCGCTGCCGGGCGCGGGCGCCGCATGTCTCGCGGGACGCCCAAGCAGTACCTGCCCGTCGCGGGGATCCCGATCCTGCGCCATACGATCGAGACCTTTCTCGGCCATCCCTCGATCGGGACGGTCGCGGTCGTGATCCATATGGATGACCTCCCTCTCTACCGGCAGGCGGTCGCGGGGCTGACGGATGCCGGTCTTCTCGATCCCATCGCGGGTGGGGACAGCCGGGCGGCCTCCGTGCGGTGCGGCCTCGAAGCGCTTTCCGAGCGAAAACCGGAAAAGGTGCTGATCCACGACGCGGCGCGGCCCTTTTGCCCGCATGAGGTCATAGGCGCAGTGATCGAGGGTCTGGATCGCGCCGATGGCGCCTGCGCGGCGCTGCCCGTCGTGGATGCCCTGTGGCGGACCGAAGGAGGACGGGCCACGGCGTCCGTCCCCCGTGAAGGACTTTGGAGAGCCCAGACCCCGCAGGGCTTTCGCTTCGACCGCATCGTCGAGGCGCATCGGGCCTGTCGGGATCCTTTGGCGGCGGATGACGTGGCGGTGGCTCGGGCGGCGGCTCTGGACATCGTTCTGGTCCCCGGCTGCGAGAGCAACTTCAAGATCACCACGCCGGCGGACCTCGCGCGTGCCGAAGAGATCGCCGCCCGCGACCTGGTCGAACTCAGCGTGTCGGGGTCGTCCGGATGAAGTCGAGGGTCCGCTCCAGATCGACGACGCCCGCCTGAGACCCGAGACCCGTCGCGTTCTGTGCGGATGCGGCTTGCCCCAGCTTCACGCAATCCTCGGGCGGTTTGCCCAGATGCAGACCGGTGGCGAAGCCGGCATTGAAGCAATCGCCGCACCCGCAGGTGCACACGACGTCGATTGCGAAAGCCGGCACGTCGAAGGCACGGCCCTGCGCGTCGCGATACATGGCACCCTGCGCGCCCATCGTCAGGATCACCGCGCCCGCGCCCTGATCCAGCAGAAAGCGTGCGATCTCCTCGAAATCCGTCAGGCCTGAAAGGGCCATCGCCTCCTCTTCGGAGGGCATGAAGTAGTCCGTATGCGGCAGCAGGGGCGCGACCAGCTTCATGTCGTCGGCGGTCGCGGCGAAGACGTCCAAGGTCGTAATCACGCCGCGGGACTTGGCTTCGGCGAACAGTTCGACCGATCGTCCCTTGTCCATCGCGTCCATCAGTCCCACGCCGCCGATATGCAGGATCGACGTGTCCAGCACGCTCTCCATCGCGGTGTCGTCCACGAAGAACCCTGCCGTCGCGCCGCGCTTGTGCAGGGCGGGCCTCGCGCCGTCGGGGCGCGTCGTCACGATCGAGGACGAGGTCGCGAAGTCCTCGCAGGTCTGCATGTTGGCCGTGTCCACGCCGAAATCGCCCAGGCGGCGGATGACCCATTCGCCCATCAGGTCGGCGCCGACGCCGCCCACGGCCCGCACCTTCAGGCCATGCTTCGCCGCGACGATCGCCGCGCTGCCCGCTGCGCCCGAAACGGCCAGAGCGAAGTCCTCGACGAAATACGTGTCGCCGCCGGGCGGGATCTGCGTGACCGGACGGCAGAGCGCGTCGAAGGTATAGAACCCCACCGACGTGTAGTCGAACTTCGTCATCTTATCTGATCCGTTCCCCGCTTTCCCCGGCGAACAGATAGAGGCGATCCATGTCGAAGGTCACCCCCTGCGGCGTGTCCAGGTCCGCGCGGAAGTCGCGGTCGGCCTTCACCTCGATCAGCTTGTCGCCTGCCTTCACGGTCAGGTACGTCATGTCGCCCGTCGGCTCGATTCCGTAGACATGCCCGGTGAGATGGGCCGCCCCTTCGGCGACGTGGCAATCTTCCGGGCGGACGCCCAAGGTGACGGCACGACCCTCCGCGTGAGACAGGCCCGGAACGGAGATGCCCGGCGCGCTGAAGGTGCCGCCCTCGACCCGACCTTCGATCAGGTTCATCGGCGGCGACCCGATGAACCCCGCGACGAACGTGTTCGCCGGATCGCGATAGATCTGGTCGGGCGTGCCGATCTGCTGGATCGACCCTCCGGCCATGACCACGATCCGGTCCGCCAGCGTCATCGCCTCGATCTGATCGTGCGTGACGTAAACTGTGGTGATCCTGAGCTGGCGTTGGAGGTGCTTGATCTGGACCCGCATCGCCTGGCGCAGCTTGGCGTCGAGGTTCGAAAGCGGCTCGTCCATCAGAAAGACCTGCGGCTTGCGGACGATGGCACGGGCCAGCGCGGCCCGCTGGCGCTGGCCCCCCGACAAGGCGCCGGGCTTGCGGTCGAGATAATCCTCCAGTTCGACCATGGCGGCCGCCTCGCGGATCAGGCGGTCCTGATCGGCCTTGGGCACGTCGCGCATCCGCAGGGGAAAGCGAATGTTCTCGTAAATGGTCATGTTCGGATAGAGCGCGTAGCCCTGGAAGACCATCGCAACGTCGCGGTCGCGGGCGTCGACCTCGTTCATGACTTCGCCGTCCATGCGGATCTCGCCTTCCGACGGGTCTTCGAGCCCGGCGATCATCCGCATCGTGGTGGTCTTCCCGCAGCCGGACGGTCCCAGGAAGACGACCAGCTCCTCGTCGGCGATGTCCAGATCAACGTCACGCACGCCGACCACGGCGCCCCACCGCTTCTCCACGTTCTGCAATTCGATGCGTGCCATGTGCTTCAGCCCTTGACCGCGCCCATCGTCAGGCCCCGGCTCAGATGTTTCTGGATTGCCACGACCACCAGGAAGACCGGCAGGAAGGCGAGGAAGGCCACCAGAGCGATCGCGTTGTAGATCACCCCGTCCGAGCCTCCGGTGAAATTCGCCAGAGCCATTGACATCGTATAGGCGTCGGGGGTCGAGGCGATGAGCAGGGTGAACAGGAATTCGTTGATCGCGAAGATCATCGCGATGACGGCGGCCGTGATAATGCCGGGCAGGATCGCGGGGATGATGATCTCCCACAGGATGCGCAGGTCGGAGGCGCCATCCGTGCGGGCCGCGTCTTCCAGCTCCTTCGGGATGTCCAGCATGTAGGACCGGATGATCCATGTGACAAAGCTGAGATTGATGGCCGCGTAGACCAGCATGAGCGCCCAGATCGTGTCGAGCAGGCCCAGATTGCGGAACAGGAAGAAGATCGGGATCGCCACGATGGCGGGCGCCATCATCCGCGTGGACAGGATGTAGAACGCGATATCGTCGCGCCCGCGAAACTCGTAGCGGGCCAGCGCGTATGCCGCGGGGATCGCCAGCACGAGGTCGATCAGCACCGAGCCGAGGATCGCCAGCACCGAGTTGCGGAGGTACTGCCACATCGGCCAGTCCTCCCAGATCATGTGCCAGGCATCCAGGCTGAAGGTCGGCCAGTAGATCGGCTGGGGCGTGATGATCTCCGTTCGCGGACGCAGGCCGATGGAGAGGAACCACAGGACGGGAACCAGACAGAACAGCGCCCACCCCCCCAGGATCAGGTAGCGGACCAGAAGGTTCTCGCCCTTCTTTCTGCGGACCGAAGCCATGGCTCAGTTCCTCGCCGACACGAAGGCGCGCTTCACGACGACCTGCGCGATGATGATGGTCAGGATCAGCATCACAACCGAAGCCGCCGAAGCATAGCCGAAATTGAAGAACTTGAAGCCCGTCCGGTAGATGAAATAGCTGATCGTCTCCGTGCCGAAGGCCGGGCCGCCCTTGGTGATGATGAAGACGTTGGTGAACATCGTCGTGATGTCGATCCCCCGCAGGATCAGCGCGACGGCGATCACCGGCTTCATGAGCGGCAGGGAGATGTTCCAGAAGATCGAGAACCACGAAGCCCCGTCGAGACGCGCGGCCTCCTCGACCTCTTCGTCCTGACCCTGAAGGGCTGCGACGAAGATGATGAAGAGGAAGGGGGTCCATTGCCAGACATCCGCCAGGATCAGCAGGGCGCGGCTGCCCCAGACCGACGACTGGATCGCGAGGTTCCCGTCGATCAGTCCGATCCGCTGCAAGAGATCCGAGAAGACGCGGGCATCGAGAAACGACAGCTTGTAGATGAAGGCCACCGCCGACGGCATGAACAGCATCGGGACCAGAAAGACGATCCGCCAGCCCTGCACCCAAGGGTCGCGGTAGGCGTAGAAGGCGAGGATCAGCGCAAGCACGCATTGCAGCGTCAGGCTGATCGAGCCAATCACGAACGTATTCCAGAGCGCGCCCCAGAATTGATAGTCGCCCATCAGGCGGACGTAATTGTCGAACCCGACCGGTTGCCAGGGGCCGAACTTCACGGCGTGAAAGCTCTGGATGATGGCGTAGATGCCGGGATAGAGCGTGATGCCCAGCAGGTAGATCACCGCGGGCGCGACCAGCAGGTACGGGAACAGCGCCTTCATGCGGCGGGACCGACGGCGGCGGATCTGTGAGGCGGGCCCCGCGGCCGCTGCCGGTCCCACATCGCGCAGGGGGGTGTCCGTCATGCTCGTTCCCGGTGGTCGGCTGAAAGGGTATGGTCCCACGGACACGAGGCCCGTGAGACCATCATATCAGAAGGGCAGGTCCTTGCCTTCTCCGACATAGAGGCCGGGCGCCGCCGCGGCATACTCGACCGGATCGTTGCCCGCGTAGAACCCGTTCTCGGACATGATCTGGCGCACGGCGGCGGCTGCGTTGTCCAGCGCCTCCTTCGCGGTGATCTGGCCGACGACGGCGCGGTTGATCTCGTTGCCGATGGCCTGCTCGATCGGGAAGGCGCCGGGCAGGCGCGGGCTGCACCAGGCATGATCGAGGCTGTCACCCCAGACCTTTGCCGGCTGGCTGACCTTCTGCAGTTCTTCGTTTGTCAGGACCGAGCGATAGCCGGGTGCCACGCCGTTCGCATTGGCCTCGTTCATGGCCATGATCGACGCTGTCGTCAGGAAGCCCAGCATCAGGAACGCGCCTTCGGGGTTCTGCGCCGAGGCACTGACGCAGGAGGTCGACCCGGCGATGTTAGGCGGTGCGAAGCGGCCGCCTTCGATCCGCGGCTCGTAGATCGTGACGAAATCGTCGACGATTTGGCTCTGGTCCGGGCGCATCGCCTGCGTGCCGCTATCCTGCCAGGAGATGTTGGTCGCCACCTGCCCGCCCAGCCACGCGGCGCGGTTCTCGGGCCAGCCGGCGCCGGCATGGCCTTCGTTGGCGTTCTCGGTGAGGGCGAGGATGATCTCCAGGCCCTTCATGCCTTCCTCGCCGTTGAAGATCGGTTCCCAGTTCTCGTCGAACAGCATCATGCCGGCCTGGGCGGCGATATGCTCCCAGGTGTAGGTCGACCAGAAGCCGGGCGCGGCCATCAGACCGACGCCCGCGACGCCCGGTTCGATCCGGTTCAGTTCCCGCGAAACGCGGATCAGTTCGTCGTAGCTCGGCACCGAGTTCACCCGGTCCACTTCGCCGCCCAGAAGCTGCTCCATGTAGCCCTTGCGGACATGGACCATCTGGATGTCGCAATCGAAGGGGATGCCGTACATCCGGCCGTTGAAGAAGCCGTAGTTCAATCGGTACGTGTCGTAGAAGTCGTCGAGCGGCAGGCCCCACTTCTCGGCGAAGTCGTCGAGGGGGAACAGGAAGCCCGGTGCCGCGAAATCTCCCATCCATGGAGAGAAGAACTGCAATGCGTCGAAGCTCGCATTGCCGGAGATGAACTCGGCCAGCGCCTTGTCGTAGAAGCTGTCATCCGGGATCGGAACCAGCTCGACCGTGATGCCCGAAAGCTGCTCGAAGGGGACTAGACCCTCTGCCGCGGACTCAGCGTCCGCCGCGCCGACCGCGAACCGGACCGACGTGCCGGCAAGCTCTTCGCGAACCCGCTCCCAGTCGACGGTGCGGATCCAGTCCTTGTTCGGATCCCAGAGCGGCGCGTCGCTCATGTTGTAGAGCTGACGGTAGTCTTCGCGGACATAGCCGGGCACCGAGATACCCTCCAGCACACTGGCCGGGTCGGGAAGGTGCGCGTCGGCTCGTGCGATGCGGGGCATTAGCAGGCCCGAGGACCCTGCCGCGCCGACTGCCGCGGTTGATGCGAGGAACCCCCTCCGGGATAAGCTTTTGGACATTTCCTTCCTCCCTGCTGTGTCGCCGCACAGTTGGCCCTTGCGCATCGCCTCCTCCGCGACCACAGGGGCAGAACAAAAGTTCTAAAAAGTATCGTTATGTTCGGGCAGCCGTTCCTGTCAACGTTATTCTTGTTATGACTACCAGCACAAGTTCGCGGCCTAGCCTGACCACCGCCCGGCTTGCCGCCCTGAACATATAGATTGACAGATAAGCAGATGTTCAAATAACCCCTCTGCACGGCCACCCGGAGATCTCGACATGGCGAGCAACGTTGAACTGACAGGTTTGGCCCGCGACCTGTCCGCCCGCGCGGCCGACGGACGTCCCGTACGAATTGGCCTCGTCGGGTCGGGGGAGATGGGAACCGATATCGTCACCCGTGCCGCGCTGATGGACGGCGTCGATGTCGCGGCGGTCGCCGATCTCGATCCGGCAGCCGCGCATCGGGCCGTCGAGATCGCTTACGGTGAGAAGGGGCATTCGAACGACGCCGCGACGAGCGTCGCGCTCGACAGCGTGATCGAGGGAGGGCGGACCGCGGTCGCTCCCGATGCGCAGGCGATTCTGGAAAGCGGGTTGATCGACGTGGTGATCGACGCGACCGGCGTGCCTTCCGTCGGCGCCGAGATCGGCCTGGCGGCGATGGAGCGCGGCAAGCACCTCGTGATGATGAACGTCGAAGCCGACGTCACCATCGGCGCCTATCTCCGGGCCGAGGCAGAGCGTCTGGGCGTCGTCTATTCCCTTGGCGCAGGGGACGAACCGTCCTCTTGCATGGAGCTGATCGAGTTCGCCAGCGCCATGGGCCATCGGATTGTCTGCGCGGGCAAAGGCAAGAACAATCCTCTTAACGTCGAGGCGACCCCGGACGCCTATATGGACGAAGCCGCGCGCCGGAACATGAACGCCCGGATGTTGGTCGAATTCGTGGATGGTTCGAAGACGATGGTCGAGATGGCCGCCATCGCCAACGCGACCGGCCTGATCCCCGACAAGCCCGGTATGCACGGCCCTGCCGCGGGACCGAAGGATCTGGCAAGCACCCTGATCCCGAAAGCCGACGGCGGCGTCCTGAGCGCGGCCGGACGGGTCGATTTCTCCGTCGGACAAGGGCTCGCGCCCGGCGTCTTCGTCGTGATCGAGGCTCAGCACCCCCGCATTCACGAGCGGATGACCGACCTCAAGATGGGCGACGGCCCCTATTTCAGCCTGATCCGCCCGTATCATTTGACGTCGCTTGAGGTGCCCCTGACCTGCGCGCGCGCGGTCCTCTACGGCAAGGCGGACATGGTGCCCCTGCGCGAGCCGGTCGCGGAGGTCTGTGCCGTCGCCAAGCGCGACCTCTCGCCCGGAGAGACGCTGGATCAGATCGGCGAGTATTGCTACCGCGCCTGGATCATGGAGGCGGCCGAGGCACGGCAGGCCGAGGCGATCCCCTGCGGTATCCTGACCGGATGCGCGGTCACGGCTCCGATCCGCAAGGGGGACCTGATCACCCGGCGCAACGCCTCGGTTCCGGCCGACTCGAAGATCGCCGCCCTGCGTGCCCGTCAGGACGAGATGGTGTTCGGCAAGCGGGAGCCCGCCCATGCCTGACACCGCCCAGGCGAACGTCCCCTTCGCCATTGCGACCTACGATCCCGACCGACTGCGCGCGGCGCTGCGGAAGATGTACCTGATCCGCAAGTTCGAGGAAGGGGCGGAAGACAGCTACACCCGCGGCCTGATCCACGGGACCATGCATCTGAGCATAGGGCAGGAAGCCAGCGCCGTCGCCTCCTGCATGGCACTTACGGATGACGACAAGATCACGTCGACGCATCGCGGCCACGGGCATTGCGTAGCAAAGGGCGCGGATGTCGCTCGCATGTTCGCAGAGTTCTTCGGCAAGGAAGAAGGCTATTGCCGCGGCCGCGGCGGTTCCATGCACATCGCGGACGTCGAAAAGGGGAATCTGGGCGCCAACGGTATCGTGGGCGGTGGGCTTCCCATCGCGGTGGGCGCGGCGCTCTCTGCCAAGCGGTTGGGGACCGGCGCGGTCACCGTCTGCTTTTTCGGGGATGGCGCCAACAACGAGGGGGCGTTTCACGAGGCGCTGAACATGGCCGCCATCTGGAAGCTGCCCGTCGTCTTCGTTTGCGAGAACAACAAGTACGGGATGTCCACGTCCACAGAGCGGTCCACCGCTGTCGCGAACATCGCCGATCGCGCGGCCGCCTATGCGATGCCGGGGGTCACGGTGGACGGGAACGACTTCTCGGAGGTCGCCGAAGCGGTCGAGACCGCGGTAGCCCGCGCGCGACGCGGCGAGGGGCCGTCCCTGATCGAGAACGTGACCTACCGCTGGCGCGGCCATTCGAAGTCGGATCGCAATCGCTACCGCACGAAGGACGAGATCGCCGGCTGGGTGAAGAAGGATCCGATCGCGCGGATGGGGGCCATGCTGGTGACGCATGGCATCATGGCCGAAGAGGATATCGCCGCCATGGAAACGGACGTGGACGACGAGATCGCCGAGGCGATCGAGTTCGCCCGCAGCGGAACCGATCCCGATCCGGCCGAGGTGACACGGGACGTGCATACGGATCGCGCCGCATGAACGCCGCTGCCGGGGTCAGGACGCGCGAGATGTCCTATGCCGAGGCCATCCGCGACGCGATGGACATCGCGCTGACCGAGGATGAGCGTGTCGTCCTGATGGGCGAGGATATCGGCGTCTATGGCGGCGCCTTTCAGGTCACCGGCGACCTTGTGGAGCGTCATGGCCCCGATCGGGTGATCGACACGCCGATCTCCGAGTTGGGCGGGGCCGGTGTGGCCGTCGGGGCTGCCATGACGGGCCTGCGCCCGATACTGGAATTCCAGTTCTCCGACTTCGCGACCCTCGCGATGGAACAGATCGTCAATCAGGCCGCCAAGGTGCGCTACATGCTGGGTGGGGCGGTTTCCGTTCCTGTCGTCATGCGCTTTCCCGCCGGATCCGGCACCGGAGCGGCGGCTCAACATTCCCAAAGCCTCGAAGCGTGGCTCGGGCACGTGCCCGGCCTGAAGGTCGTCCAGCCGACGACGCCGGAAGATGCGAAGGGAATGCTGCTGGCCGCGCTCGACGATCCGGACCCGGTGATGATCTTCGAGCACAAGCTGCTCTACAAGCTGAAGGGGCAGGTGCCGGAGGGGCGGTATACGACGCCGCTCGACAAGGCGGTCGTCCGGCGTGCGGGTGATGCGGTCACGGTCGTGGCGTCCGGCATCATGGTTCACAAGGCGCTCGAAGCGGCGGGTCAACTGGCTGAAGATGGCATCGAGGCCGAGGTCATCGACTTGCGCTCGGTTCGCCCCATCGACCGCGAGACGATCCTTGAAAGCGTGCGCAAGACCGGACGGCTGCTTTGCGTCTACGAGGCGGTCAAGACGCTGGGCATCGGCGCCGAGATCAGCGCAATGGTCGCCGAAAGCGATGCGTTCGATTTCCTGGACGCGCCGATCGTCCGGCTGGGCGGGGCGGAATGCCCGATCCCTTACAATCCGGATCTGGAAAAGGCGGCAGTGCCCCAGATCGCCGACATCCTGGATGCCGCCCGCGCGTTGGCGACGGGCCGGCGCTGACCCATGCCGGTCGAGGTCATCATGCCCAAGGTCGACATGGATATGGCCGAGGGCACCATCGCGAAGTGGCACGTATCCGAGGGCGAGAAGGTCGCGCGCGGGGACCCGCTCTTCGATATCGAGACCGACAAGGCCGCGATGGAGGTCGAAGCCCCCGGCGAAGGCACATTGCATCATGTGCTCGCCGGCGAGGGCGATACCGTCGCCATCGGATCGGCCGTCGCGTTTCTGTATTCCGAGGGCGAGGAGGTCGGCGATCCCCCAGCCGGTGCAAAGCCGGCCATGGGGTCCGAAGAGCCGACAGGGCGACGTGGCGAGACACGTTCCGACACGCAGCCGGTGCAAGAGGAACCCGCCGCCCCGCCGGATGAGAAACGGAAGATCGAAGCCGGGCCCCGCGCGACGCCCCTTGCCCGCCGCTTGGCCCGCGAAGCCGATCTGCGGCTGAGCGACATCCCCGGCACCGGCCCCCGGGGACGGATCCAGGGCGAGGATGTGCGCGAGGCTGTCCGCGCGACCGACATGCGCGCCAGCCCAGACCCGGAACCTAAGGGGCGTGCAGGAGCGCAGACCGGTCCGCCCCTTGTCCTGATCCACGGCTTCCTGTCCGATGCGCAAAGCTGGGGGCCACTGGAAAAGGCTTTCGGATCGGGACGCCCGATCCACAAGCTGGAATTACCGGGCCACGGGCGCGCAACGCGCAAGCCGCCCGCCGATTTCTCCGCGCTGGTTTCCCACATGCGCCGCGGACTGGATGAGTTGAACCTCGAAGCAATGCATCTTGTCGGCCATTCGCTCGGCGGGGCCGTCGCATTGGCCCTTGCGGATACCCGGCCGCGCCGTGTGGCGAGCCTGACGCTGATCGCTCCCGCCGGGCTTGGGCCGCAAATCGACGGAGCGGCGCTTGATGGCATGTTGCGTGCGACACGTGCCGAGAGCTTGGCGCCCTGGCTCAAACGGCTCGTCGCCGATCCCGACCGGATCAGTTGGAACTATGTGCAGGCCGTTCTTGCCGGCCGATCCGACGAGGACTTGCGCGACGCGCAACGCCGCATGGCCGAGACGCTGTTCGCCGACGGAACGCAATGCTTCGATCTGCAGGCCGCGCTGGGCCGTGTCGAGATGCCGACCCGTATCATCTGGGGCCGCCGGGACGGCATCATCCCGTGGTCCCACGCCCTGTCCGCCCCGGGCCGCGTGTCGCTGAACCTGTTCGACGATCTGGGACACATGCCCCAGATCGAGGCCCCCGAAGCGGTTGCCGACCTGTTGGCTGCGTCGGTAGGATTGGCGCCGTAAGCCGCAGGAGGGCCCCGCGTGAAAGAGCAACGGACCGCCTCCCAACCCGACGAATCCCAGCGCGATCTGCGCATCCGGGCCGCGTGGATCTACTACGTCGAGGGCCACACCCAGAGCGAGACCGCGCGCATGATGGGGCTCAACCGGATCGCGGTTACACGTCTCCTCTCGGAGGCGCGGCGCCGGGGCGAGGTGACCATCACCATCGCGTCCGACCTGACCGAGACCGTCACGCTGGAGCGTGACCTGGAAGAGCGGTTCGGACTGGAAAAGGCGATCGTGGCCCCGTTCTCGGATGCCGGTGGCGATCCGACCAACGCGATCGCGGCAATCGCCGGTCCCTACATCTCGTCGATCCTGCGGCCCAACATGACGCTGGGCGTGGGGTGGGGGCGGACGTTGCATGCGACGCTATCCCATCTGCGCCCGCGTGCGATCGAGGGATTGCGGGTCGTCTCCCTTCTGGGTGGCATCGCCGAGGCCCGCCGCTTCAACCCGGCCGAATTCGCGTGGCAGTTCGCCGAGGCTTTCGACGCCGAGGGCTTCCTCGTCCCCGCCCCCGCCTTGGTCGACAGCCCGGCGACGCGACACGCTCTGCTGGAGCATTGCGGGATCGAACAGGTCTTCCAACAGGCCGAGTCCAGCGACGTCGCGTTGATCAGCTGCGGTGGCATCGACGGGCTGACGACGTCGTACCGGATCGGGCACATCCCGGAGCCCGCGCGGCGATCCCTCAAGGAGGCCGGTGCCATCGGTGACATTCTCTACAATTTCGTCGATGCGTCCGGTGCCCTGGTCGAGCACGGGATCAACGAACGTTGCGTGTCCATGCCGCTGGAGCGGCTCCAACGTATCCCCAGCCGGATCCTCATGTCGGGTGGCGTCGAGAAGGACGTGATCCTGCGCGCCGCGCTGGCATCGGTGCGCCCGACGACAATCATCACGGACGAGGCGTCGGCCCGTCGCCTTCTGGACGGGTCACCCTGACCTGCTCACCCTGACCGGCATCGAAACTGCCGCTAGACGATAGGGGCAGGGCACCTATCCTCTGACACGAGCCAATCGAACGGACCGGACACATGGAAAGCCTTGCGCAAGACCTTCGCACGATGGTCCGAACCCCCCTTCACGACGAGCATGTTGAGGCATTGCGCCGCATCGGCGAGGAGATCGAGATTCCGGCGGGCGAGTGGGTCTTCAAGCTCGGGGACCCGACCGACAGGTTCCTCTATTGCCTCGAGGGCGAGGCGGAAGCGGTCGATCCGCTTCTGAACCAGCGCTACGGCGACGGGGCGACCCTGGGCCCGACGCAGTTCGTGGGCGAAGTCTCGTTCCTGACCGGCGGCCTGACCCTCCTGCCGATGCGGACCATCAAGGACAGCCGTTTTCTGTGCGTCCCCCGGGACAGGATGCTGGAACTGATGTCCCGCGTTCCCGAGATGTCGGACATCATCGTGACCGTCTTCGCCGCCCGGCGGAGACGCCTGCTCGAGTCGAATTCCGCCAGCCTGACATTGATCGGTCTCGATGAGGATCGGGATATCCGGCGCCTCGCCGCCTTCGCCGGCCGCAACCGGATTCCCTTTCGCGTTCTGGACCCTGAATGCTCCGAAGCGATGCGCCTTGCGGACAGATGCAATGTCATCCGTCCGCCCGCCGTCCTCTATGGTGCGGACAAGGTGCTGGAAAACCCGACGCCCCATGAGGTTGCGCGGCTTTTCGGTCTGGATCTCGACCTTGGGGGTGAAACGGAGTGCGACGTCCTGATCGTCGGCGGCGGTCCCGGCGGGATCGCGGCGGCCGTCTATGCGGGGGCCGAGGGGCTGTCCGCGCTGGTAATCGACGACGAGACGATCGGCGGACAGGCCGGGCAATCCAGCCGGATCGAGAATTACATGGGCTTTCCGACCGGCATTTCCGGTGCGGATCTGTGCTGGCGCGGCGAGGTGCAGGCAATGAAGTTCGGCGCCCGCTTCGCCGTGCCCCGCCGGGCTGTGTCGCTGGTCTGCCGCAAGGACGGAAGCTTCGATGTCACCTTGGCCTGCGGGACCATCGTTCATGCGGGTGCCGTTGTCGTGGCATGCGGCGTGCAATATCGCCGCCTGCCGCTGGATCGGTTGGAGGGCCTGGAAGGCGCGGGCGTCTACTACGCCGCCACCGACGTGGAGGCGCGGTTCTGCCGGGATACCGAGGTTCTGATCGTCGGCGGAGGCAATTCCGCGGGGCAGGCCGCCATGTTCCTGAGCCGCTATGCCAAGTGCGTGAACCTTCTCGTTCGCGGCGACAGTCTGGCTTCGTCGATGTCGTCCTATCTGAGCGAGCGGTTGGAGGCCGATCCCCGCATCCGCATCCGGTACAGAACCGAGGTGGCCGCGCTGCATGGGGATGAGCATCTCGAACGCGTGACCCTCACGGGGGAGGGGGTGGACGGCGGAGAGGAGGTCGTGGAGACCCGCGCCCTCTTCATCATGGTCGGCGCCTCGCCCAACACCGACTGGCTCGGCGACGATGTGGCCACCGACGCAAAAGGCTTCATCCTGACCGGCGAGGCGATCGGCACGGACTCTCCTTTCGCGACATCGGTACCGGGCATCTATGCGGTCGGCGATGTAAGGGCGGGCTCCGTCAAGCGGGTCGCGAGCGCGGTGGGCGAAGGCTCCGTCGTCATATCGAAGGTGTGGGAGCATGTGCGCGACGAGGGGAATTGACCCCGCGCCCCGGCTGCCGCGTTCCGATATGTCCCTCGCTTCGGCGCCGTGCATATTCGGAGCGGCATCGCCTTGCATCCACGCGGCGGCCCTGTAGCACTCGGCGGGCCCAACCCGAGGATCGCCATGACCATCTCCGTGGAGCGCGACGCGCGCGGCGTTGCCACCGTCACCCTGGATCGGCCGGACGTCCACAACGCGCTGGATGCCGCGACGATGGATGATCTTCGGGCCTTCGCCGAGGCGCCGGATGCCCGCGTCGTCGTCCTGACCGGGCGAGGTGTCAGCTTTTGCGCGGGCGGTGATCTGGGATGGATGCGGGCGCAGTTCGATGCCACGCCGGATCAGCGACGGCAGGAAGCTTCACGTCTGGCGCACATGCTTCAGGCACTGGACGCGATGGATGCGCCGCTGATCGGCAAGGTGAACGGCGCGGCTTTCGGCGGGGGCGTGGGGATGATCTCGGTCTGCGACGTCGCGGTCGCGTCCGAGACGGCCAAGTTCGGGCTGACCGAGACGCGGCTGGGCCTGATCCCGGCGACCATCGGGCCCTATGTCGCCGCAAGGCTCGGGCCGGGGACGCGCCGCGTCTTCATGTCGTCGCGCCGGTTCGACGCGGCCGAGGCGGTCACGCTGGGCCTCGTGTCGCGCGCCGTTCCCGTCGATGCGCTGGACGAGGCCGTCGAAGCGGAGATCGCCCCCTATCTGGCCTGCGCCCCGGGTGCGGTCCGCGATGCAAAGCGTCTTGCGCGCCGTTTGTCCAGCGCGGACCGGGAGGCCGAGATCGAGGCCTCCATCGAGGCGTTGATGGCACGATGGGAGGATCCAGAGGCACGCGAAGGTGTAGGCGCGTTCTTCGACAAGCGAAAGCCGGACTGGATCGTCTGACCGGATCGTCGCCGACCGTCGAGGGCGAAACGGATCGGGGGCTTCGGCGGCGTCGGGGGCAGCGTGCTATTGCCTAACGTCGAACCAATCCCGACGTCGGACGCATCGGAACCCGCGCTTTCCGCGTTGGTCCGTCAGGTCAAAGGACGTTTCATGTTTCGCGCTCTCATGCTGTTCACCGTCATCGCTGCACCGGTCTGGGCTCAGGGCTTTGCGCCGGGCCAAATGCTGAGCAACACCAACGCGCTTTCCCTTCCATTGCGCGAAGCGCCGGGGCAGGGGATGCTCGTCGTGGGGCGCGCGGAGCCCGGCGAGGTGGGCGTGGTGCAGGGCTGCGCCGAGGGCGGGTCGTGGTGCTTCGTCGATTTCGGCGAGGCGGTCGGCTGGGCGGACATGTCGGCGATGCTGGCCGGGCAGGGGCGGGCCCCGTCCTCCGTTCCCGTTGTCCGCGACCCGGTGCCGGAGGTGACGACCCGTCAGCTTCCACCACCCATCACCGTCTCGCCGCTGGATCAGGCGGTCGATCCGTCAATCGCGGATGATGTGCGGGCGGCGCTGGCCCGCACGGCCCCGCGTGATCCGCTGCCTTCGCCGCACATGATCGACTGGCGCGATTTCTGGACGCCCGAGATGATCTACGTGAACCGGGGCGACGGCCGGGTGAATCTACGCGAAGGGCCGAGCACCGATCTCGCCGTTGTGGGAAGCCTCGAGCCCGGTGAGGGCGGGCGCGTGCGGACATGTGATCCTTTTGCCGGGTGGTGCCAGTTGTCTCTCGACAGTGGCGGGCGCGGCTGGGTCCGGATGGATCTGGTGGTGGCCCGCGCATTCTGAGACCCCGGCGAGGAAACGCTGTCGCCTTTCGTTCCGCTTGCCCCCGACTCGCGGGCCGCTAGGCTCTCGCTCTGATCCTGCACCGGAGCATCCGATGAATGTGACCCGTCGCCTCGTCGTCCTCGCGCCAGTCGCGCTCGCCGCCTGCAACGCTGCGCCCGCCGCCGGGCCCGCCTCTTCGCGGGATCCGGACCTCGTGCCACGGGCGACGCCCGGCTGGTTGGCCTGGGTCGAGGGCTACAAGACGCGCGCCGCCTCGCGGGGGCTGTCGCCCTCCGTAATCGATCGGGCCTTTCGCGGCGCGGGTTTCGTGCCCGGCGTGGTGGCGCGGGACCGCAACCAGACCGAGTTCCGCCGCAGCTTCGAGGACTATCTCCAGATCGTCGCGTCCGAAGAGCGGGTGGCGCAGGGTCGCGCCGCCTTCGCCCGCCAGCGCGGCACTCTGGACCGGATAGAGGCGCGCTATGGCGTGCCCGCGCAGATCGTCGCCGCGATCTGGGGTGTCGAAAGCCGGTACGGCGCACGGCGGGGCGACATCCCCGTCATCTCTTCGACCTCGACACTCGCCTTCGACGGGCGACGCGGGCGGTTCTTCGAAAGCCAGCTCGACGCCGCCCTGCGGATCCTGCAATCCGGCGACACGACGCCGGACCGAATGGTCGGGTCCTGGGCGGGTGCGATGGGGCATACGCAGTTCATCCCGACCTCTTATCTGTCCAACGCGGTCGATTTCACCGGCGACGGACGACGCGACATCTGGGGCGAGGACCCGACCGATGCGCTGGCCTCGACCGCGGCCTATCTGGCCAATGCGGGCTGGCGGCGGGGCGCACGCTGGTCCGACGAGGTGCAAGGCGGCAATCTGCGCCCCGATGCAGGCGGGCCCGCCTTCCGGACGGGGCCGAATTTCCGGGTGATCAAACGCTACAACAATTCCGACAATTACGCCTTGGCGGTGGGCTACCTGGCCGACCGGATCGCGGGCGCCGGGCCGCTCCGCACCGGCTTCGGCGCGGACCGGTTCGGCATGACGCTTGAACAGCGGATCGCTCTGCAACGGCGTCTGACAGCTGCGGGATACGATGCGGGCACCCCGGACGGGGTGATCGGTCGGGGAACGCAGGCGGCGATTTCGGCCTATCAGCGGGCGAATGGGCTTGCGGTGACGGGCGACCCATCGCCTGCGCTTCTGCGCGCGCTGGGCGGGTGAGCCGCTATACCGACCTGCATGGATGGTGGGTCGAGACGGATACGGGCTTTCGCACGATCAAGCCGATCTTCTGGGAGGTCGGGCGCAAGGGGTCGCGTCTGTGGGTCATCGTTCCGATCGGCTACGATTTCGACGTCTCGATCCCGGTCTGGGCGCGGTGGCTCTTCGATCCGCGCGATCCCCGATACCTCAAGGCCGCCGCGCTTCATGATTGGCTGCTCGACGACGAATGGGAACGTGTCACCGCCGGAGGCATCTTCAACCGGGCGCTGCGTGCGGACGGCGTCGGGGTCCTCCGGCGGCTGGCGATGACGCTTGCCGTGGTGCTGTTTCGCTTCGGGTGATGGACATTCAGGCCGCATTGACGCGGCCCGATGCGCGACCTATCCCCATTCGCGACCGGACCGACAGGAGGCCCCCATGGACGAGATGCTGCGCGAGTACCTGCCCATCCTGATGTTCCTGGGCGTGGCCGTCGGCCTTGGCCTCGTGCTGATCCTCGCCGCGGTCGTCCTGGCCGTGCGCGCGCCTGATCCCGAAAAGGTCTCGGCCTATGAATGCGGCTTCAACGCCTTCGACGATGCGCGGATGAAGTTCGACGTGCGGTTCTACCTCGTGGCAATCCTGTTCATCATCTTCGACCTCGAGATCGCGATGCTGTTCCCCTGGGCCGTGAGCTTTGCGGGCCTGTCGGACGCGGCCTTCTGGTCGATGATGGTCTTCCTCGGCGTCCTGACCGTCGGCTTCGCCTATGAGTGGAAGAAGGGCGCGCTCGACTGGGAGTGAGCGGGCCGGCCGTTCAGGCGGTCGCGTCTCGGCTCAGCCGGTGGAACAGATGCGTGAAAGCCGCCGCGCCGACGACCGGAACCAGCAGGTTCAGCACCGGGACGGAAAGCGGGATCGCCATGAGGATGCCCGTCGCCCAGATCCGCCCGCGATGACGTAGCCGGAAGCTGCGCGCCTCCTCGGCGGGCAAGCGCCGTGCGGCAACCATCTGCGCGTATTCCCGGCCCAGAAGGAACCCGTTGACCCCCCAGAAGATCAGCAGCGCAAAAGGGGCGAAGACCAGGTAGGCAATCAGCGCCAGAAGGTTCACGACCACGACGAGGCTCAGGAAGCCGGCCGTCTCCCGTGCCATCTCGGACCATCCCTGTTCGCGGGCCGGGGGAAGGGGGGAATAGTGTCTGTCCTCGACTGCCTGGGCGATCCGGTCGAGGAACAGGCCGGTAAAGGCAGAGGCGACCGGAACCATCAGAAAGACCGACAGGATCATTACCAGCGGGATCGTGGCCCAGAAGGTCACGTCGTCGAGCCACGTCACCTCTCCGATCCAGGGCAGGCTCACCGATGGCCCGACGAGCGCTTGAGCGCCCCAGACGACGAGGGCCGAGAACGCCGCCAGCAAGGCGAGTGACAGACCCACGCCTCGGGCGAGGACGCCGCGAAAACGCGGGTCGCCGAGCTGGTTGAGCGCGAGGCGGATCTCCTTCACGTCTCGATCCACCGGGTGATGCGGTCGAGGTCCGGGCGCGGGCGTTCCGGCGGAACGGCGCCTTCGGTGCCGAGCACGATGAAGCCTGCGACGGACTGGCCTTCCTCAAGGTCCAGCCCTTCTGAGAGAAAGACCGAATCCGTCGCCATGGCGCCTGTCAGCCAATTCGCACCCCATCCGGATGCGAGGGCCATGTTGACGAGCGCCGTACAGGCCGCTCCCGCACTGAGAAGCTGTTCCCGGTCCGGGATCTTGTCGCTGTGCTGGGGGGCGCAGATGACGGCGACGATACAGGGCGCGTCCGCGAACATCGCGCGGGCCTTCTGCGCCTTCGCCCCGTCTTGCCCGAGATCCGACATGCGGCGATGCGCAAGATCCGCCAGTCGACCGAGCGCATCGCCTTCGATCACGATGAACCGCCAAGGTTCGAGTTTCCCATGGTCGGGAACCCGAGCGGCGGCGGTCAACACCTCCCTGAGGGCCTCACGGTCCGGCCCGGGTGCACGAAGGCTCTTGGCCGGGCGAGACCTGCGCGACAGCAGGAAGTCGACCACCTCCGGTTGGTGGCGGAGGGGAGCTATCTCAGGCATCGGCGCGCAACTTGAAGCATGGCAACGATGTCGCAATGCCGATGGAAGAGTTCAAGGCGCGCCGGGTCCGTCCCTCGGCGTCAGTCCAGTGTGACGAGGTCTACCGCAGAGGAGCGTCCGTCACGTCCCTCGCGCAGTTCGAACTGGACTTTCTGATTGTCCCGCAGGCCGGTCAGGCCCGCCCGTTCGACAGCGGAAATATGGACGAAAATGTCGTTGCCGCCATCATCTGGCGCAATGAAGCCGTAGCCTTTGGTGGTGTTGAACCATTTGACGGTTCCGGTGGCCATCCGGGGCCCTCCTTCGTGGTCGTTCCGCCACCGGCCTGCACGGAGCGGCGTTGTATCGCGTGACCGCCTGCTTTGTTGGAATATCGGACACGATCAACAGCTATCGCGGGCACCCATCAGGTCAAGCGAAAGGTGACCCCGCGTAACCTAGTGTTACGTGCGGGGCATCTGAAGGACGA
Organism: Jannaschia aquimarina; assembly: GCF_000877395.1. GTDB lineage: Bacteria > Pseudomonadota > Alphaproteobacteria > Rhodobacterales > Rhodobacteraceae > Jannaschia > Jannaschia aquimarina. The sequence goes on from NZ_JYFE01000017.1 coordinate 28,123, forward strand.
TATTGCGGCCGCCACGCTGGTAGCGAAGCTCGCCGTCTCCGATGGCCACGACGCGTCCACGGTCGAGCCGGTCCCCGACTTCGACCTTCACGTAACGCCCGTTCGACAATCGGACGAGGGCGCGCCTTGCCGACGGTCGGCCATACGTACCGATCAGGTTGATCCGGTTCAGGCGGATCGCATTCTCGTCGGTCGCGGCGTTCGCGACCCCGCCGCGGCTGGGCGTGATGCGTTGGGTGCTGGCGGCGGCCTGCTGGGGCGCCGGGCTCGCCGCCGCAGCTTCGCGTCGGCGCGTGACGATCTGCGCGGCTTCGCGTTCGACACCACGCGGACGGACACTCGGGCGCCGGGAGGCCGCGAGGGCCAGCGGGGAAACGGGTTCGCTGTCATCAACCGAGGTCTCGACCTCTGCCGTCTCCGCCGTCGTCCGGTTGCGTCTGGCGGCAAGCGACGCGAGGGCCGCTTGTTGAGCAGCGATAACGGCGGGGTCGTCCTCGTCGGTGGCCGCCCCGGCATCCTGCTGCGGCTCGGGTTCAGTTTCTGGGGCCAGCCCTGCCGGACGCGGTGTCGGCCGGATCGTGGGCGGCGTGGCGGCCTGGTCCTCCGTTTCGGGTGTCGTTTCCGTCGGCTCCGCGGCTTCGGTATCCGGCAGGCCCAGATCGCCACCATCGGGGCGGAGCTGCGGGCGAACGCGCGACAGGATCTCCCTGCGTGCGGCTTCCTCCGGATCGACCTCCGGCACCGTCTCGGGTTCGGTGGTGGAGAGGGCGGCGGGCGTCACGACCTCTTCGCCGCCGGGACGCGGCGTTGGCAGGATCGACGGCCGGCCGGCGACCACTCTGTAGCCACCGGGCGCAACTGTGCCTTCCGGCGTGGCGGCGACGAGCTGCACGCTCTCCGATTCGGACGGGACCGGTGCGTCGTCGTCCTGGGCAACGTCCGGCACGAGGGCGGAGCCTGCGTTCGGCGCCTCCTCCTCCGGGGTGTCGGTGGAGGCGATCGCGGGCCCTTCGTCCGCCGTCGGTGCGGCAGGCGTTTCGGTCGCCGGCGCGTCCTCGCTTGACGCGCGCGACGACGCTGTCTCGGTCGAGAGTTCCGGCTCAGTGGGCGTGTCGGTCGTCTGAGCCGATGCCACGGCGGTTTCAGTCTGCACGACATCCGTCGGCGAAGCCGGACCTGGCGCCTCGGTCGTCTCGCTCTCGGGCAGAGGCTCGACCGGAACGGTCGTCTCGATCACCTCCGCCTCGGCACTCTGAGGCGCCTCTGGTTCGGAAGGTGTTTCGATCGTTGCGATCTCGGGCTGTTCAGACGGTGCATCCGTGGGGGTGGCCAAAGGGGCGTCTTCCAAATCGGACGTACCGGCGACCGCGGTGTCCGCGGGCGCGACGGCCTCGGGCTGGTCGGGCGGCGCGGGTTCGTCCACCACATCGGACGTCCGCGGTGGCGCGGCTTCCTCGGTGGAGGGCGTCTCGACCGCGACAGGCGCAACGCTCCCGACGACGAGCGGCTGCGGCGGTGGCAACCGGTCGGTCGGAGCCGTTCCGGCACCGGGCAGCAGCGCGGCGTCTCCCCGAGGAGTGCCCGCGAGCTGTGTCTCTTCCGGAAGGTCCGCAACCTCCTCGCCATCGAGGAGCAGCGACCCTCCAGCCACGGCCGCCATCACGGCGATCAGGCCGAGTGTCAGCCACAGACCCATCCCGCCCCGGCGAGCGCCATCTTGCTGCGCGGCGATCTCGGCGGCAGCGGTGTCTTCATCGTCACGCGTGGGCAAAAGCGCGCTGATCCGACGGCGGATCGGACTTTCTTCCGGCTCTTCCTCGGCCGGGTTGGAGGCGGTGAGATGCGGACGCCTCCGCGCGGGCGGAAGGGTTTCGCGGGTCGCCATGATTGGCGGCGGCGCGGTTCGTAGGGGTTCGGCGCCGCGATCGTCGTCTTGCGGGCCTTCGTCGGTCTCGTCCTGCCGGGGCTCTTCTGTGGCCTCGGACATCTCTGCCGTTCGTTCGGCCAGATGCGGTTCCGGGTCTGCAGGTTCGTCAGACACGACGTCCGGTGCGGGCGTATCGGCAGGCTCCTCGTCGGACGAGTCTAAAGTCTCTATCGTCGGCTCTGCATCCGGATCCGGAGTATCTGCCTGTTCGCCGGCCTCTGGCGCCTCGACCTCCAGCAATTCCGGAGCGTCCCCCGCCAGATCATCGTCGGAGGGCAAATCGACGATCGGGGTGAAGACCGTTTCACCGGGAGGCGTGCTGAGGTCTGCATCGGCCTCCAACTCTCCCGGCTCCGGCTCTACCTGTTCCCGGTCCGATTCCTCATGCCGTTCGGGATCGAGATATGCCTGGTCGGGGGCGGCCTCCACCTCGGGCTCCTCGACCGGCGCGGGCATATCGGCAGGCAGCGGATCAAGGACTTCACGTGGTTCGGGCGCCGCGTCCAGCTCAGGCTCGGACGGGTCGATTGCGACATCGGGTTCCGCTGGAGGCTCCGGGTCCGGCGAAGGCGCCGGCACGGCGACGGGTGGCGGAACGGCCGCGCGCCGCGGAGGGACCGGATCGCGTGTCACACCGCTGAGCCGTGGAGCGATCCGCGACAGGCGCGGAGACGCCTCGGCCGGGATCGACCTCCGCGTTGCGAATGAAGGCGCGCGATCTTGCTCGGTGCGGTCCTCGGCCGGGGCCGGTGGGTCAACGTATTCGGGTTCCGGCGGCGTTTCGGCCGGCGGCGAAGGGGTCGGAGCGCCAAAAAGCTCACCCTGCGGCAACTCGCCAAGCCCCATCCCCAGCCCGGGGCCCGGCAAGGGCGGTGCGGCATGGATGACGAACGGACTTTCCGGTTTCGGCGGGGCCTCGCCGTTCAGCAGGTCGTTGGCGAGGCCCGTCTGACCGAACCAGGGGACGCCGCGATAGTTCGAGGGATCGGGCGACGCGACGAAGGCGACCGGACGGAAACCGTGCTCGGCGGCGAAGGTCTCTGCCTCCATGAGCGTTTCCAGAGCGACCACCGCAACCTGGAGGCGGTCGCCTATCTGCAGGAAGTCGAACGCCAGATCGTCCACGTCGTAGGGAGTGCGGCCTGTCAGGTTCTGCCGGATCGTCACCTCGGCCTTGCGATCGTCGCGCTCCAGCGTCGTGAACAGAAGCTGACTGTCCGGGAGGATCAGATAGGAACAGGCATCCGCGCCGACACGCGCCAGTCCCCGGTCACGCAGTTTCTGGACGGCCGTCGTGAAGGCGGGATCGTCCAGCGTCACCGCACCCTCACGCCACCACGTGCCGTCCGGCGCCCGCGACAGGAGCGCGATTCCATCGACCGAGAGTTCGAGCGCGAGGCGAGGCGTCATGCAGGGGCCTGTCCGTTCGGGGGCGGGCGGCTCTGGGGCCGCCTCTCGGTTTTGGCGATCTTAGGGCGCTTGTGCGGCGAGGGGAAGGCGTGGTTCCGGCCGGATGGCACGCCCTCGCCTATCTTCCTATGCGAAAGGATCCGCCGGATAGCTTACACCCGTCAATGTCAGGCCGTCGGGCGGCGCGACCGGTCCACAGGCCGCGCGGTCGCGCGCGGCGAGTGCATCGGCGACACGCTCCGGCGTCCATGATCCGGCGCCGACACGCTCCAGTGTCCCGACGATGGAACGGACCTGGTTATGAAGGAAGCTGCGGGCCCGGATGTGGAAGGTGAAAAGGCGTCCGCCCGGGTATTCTGCTTCGCTTATCCGGATCTCGTCGAGCGTGCGGACGGGGCTGTCCGCCTGGCATTGCACGGCGCGGAACGTGGTGAAGTCGTGCCGCCCTGTCAGGTGGGTGGCGCCTTCCCGCATCGCGTCGGCGTCGAGCGGCCCGTGCACGCGCCAGGCGAGGCCCTTGTCGACCGTCAAGGGCGCGCGCCGCGCGATAACCCGAAACGCGTAGCGTCGTTCGACGGCTGTGAAACGCGCATGCCAGTCGGTCGTCACACGGGCGCAGGCGGTCACGGCGATGGGAGCAGGCTTCAGATGCCAGTTCAGCGCCTCGGACAGGCGGAACGGGTCCCAGTCCCGTGCAAGATCCGCTTGCGCCACCTGTCCCGTGGCATGCACGCCGGTATCCGTGCGCCCCGCCGCCGCGATCCGGTGCGGGCCTGACTCGAGCGCCGCGAGCGCCGTCTCGATCCGTTGCTGCACGCTGTCCGGCCCATCCTGGCGCTGCCAGCCGGCGAAGGGACGACCGTCATATTCGATGCGGAGTGCGTAGCGGGGCATGGGCGCGGGCTAGGACCAGCGGCGCGCGGTGTCCAGCGGCGCGCGGGATGCACCGAGCCGTAACCGTTCCTGTTGGGATGTTGTCTTGCTGCGATCCGGCTCGTCGGAGGGCGTTCCACCTGTATCGGCCTCCGCGTCCGACTTCGCCGGGCGCCTCGATCGGAGCCGGTTCCGCAAAGGCATCGCCGCCTTAACCGATTGTCAACGAAATGGCGCGAGGACGGGAGAATGTCGTTCGCCTCGCTTCTCCGATTGCTGTCCCCGCCACCGGATCCACCGCCTCTCAGCGCGCGCGAGCCGAAGGAGAGGAGCGGGGCTTCCACCCCGGCCAAGACGGTCAATTCCAGGTGATGCGCGGGCTTGTCTTTCTGGCGTTTGCGGGCCTTGCGGCCTGCGGATCGCCGCATCCGCTTGATGGGTTGGATCGGACCGGCACCGCGCGGGTAGAGGGACGGGACTATCGCGTGAACTGGAACGTCTCGACGGCGCAGGTGACGCGTATGACGCCTGAATGGCGCCCCGCCTTCGCTTCGGTTGCCCGCGGGGCCGCAATCGCCGCAGAGCAGGTGACCGGCTGCAAGGTCGTCCCAAGCAGCGTGAGCGGCGACATCGCGATGCTTAACATGGCACTGGACTGCACGGCCTCCTAGGGAGAGGTCGCCGCCTCTGCGAGGCTTTCCAGCAGGTCGGCGTAGAACGCGACGTCTTCTGGCGGGTAGTCCAGTCCGTGTCGTGCGAAGATGGTCTCGTAGAGATACTCGGCTGAATTGTAGGCCAACCAGACCCGGCCTTGCGGATCCTCGTAGGCCAGTGCTTTCGGCGGGAAATCGATCCCGGCCAACTGGTTTTCACGTATGAACCGCGTCCCGTAGCCGGGATTGCCGACGGCGATCACGATCGTCGGCGACAAGGTCTCTTCATATTCGCGCGCGGCCTCGGTGTGGTTGTGGCGGGCGAAGACGCGGATGCCCCGCTCTCGCGCGGCGTCCTCGTACCTGTCGGCGGTCACTTCGACGGAATGTGCACTTTCCACACGTATGATGCCATTCTCCCCGGGCGTTTGTGCGGCAGAGGGGTGGGCGGACAGGTATAGCGCGGCAAAGGCGGCCGGCGCGATGCAGAGGGAGAGTCGTCTCATCGGGAGGACCTCGGAAGTGGGGTGACATGACGATACGCCGCGCGGGCCGCGGGTCGTGCTTTGGCCGGGGCCGTGCGCAGGATGGGCTGGATCCCGCTGCTGAGATCTGTCCGATGCGGCCGACCGCGCTGCCAGATCGGTTCGCCTGCCGTGACGCATTGCGCCGGGCAAATCCGTTCGAACACTGTTGCGTCCGTCCGCCGGGGTGGCATGAGGGACACATGCAGATTCACATGTCTGACGAGGTCACGCGCGCCGTGACCGAAGGGGCGCCGGTCGTTGCGCTGGAAAGCACCATTATCAGCCACGGGATGCCTTGGCCCCGGAACGCCGAGGTCGCCGCACGGGTCGAGAACGTCGTGCGCGAGGAAGGGGCCGTGCCGGCGACCATCGCGGTGATCGAGGGCCGGCTCTGCGCGGGCCTCGGATCTGCCCAGATCGAGGCGCTGGGCCGGGGCGACGGTGTGGTGAAGGCCGCATCCCGGGACCTCGGCGCGGCCATCGCGCGGAGGCGAACGGCAGGCACGACGGTTTCGGCGACGATGCGGATCGCGGCGCTTGCGGGCATCGGCGTTTTCGCCACCGGCGGCATCGGCGGCGTGCATCGGGGCGACGAGTGGGATGTGAGCGCCGATCTGACCGAACTGGCCGCGACGGACGTCCTCGTTGTCTGTGCGGGTGCGAAGTCGATCCTCGATATTCCGCGGACACTGGAGATGCTCGAAACGCTGCGCGTGCCCGTCGTGACCTATGGATCGGACGTCTTTCCGGCCTTCTACACCCGCGAAAGCGGGCAGCCTTCGCCCGAACGGGCCGATGACCCGGCCGAAATCGCCGCGATCCGGCGGGCGAACAGGGAATGCGGCCTCGGGACAGGCATGCTGGTGGCTAACCCGATCCCCGAGGCGCACGCCTTGGATGCGGGCTGGATCGCGACGCAGGTCGAGGACGCCTTGGCGCGGGCCGAGACGGAAGGCGTGCGGGGCAAGGATGTGACGCCCTACCTCTTGGCTCATCTGAATGCGGTCACGGATGGCAAGGCATTGGGAGCCAACATCGCTCTGGTCGAGAACAATGCCCGCCTCGCGGCCTGGATCGCGATGGCAGGACGTTCGGGCGGCCGCTGGGCCTGAGGGCCCTTGCGCTTGTGGCCGATCTGGCTGCGGCGGGCATTTCCCGGATCACGTTTGAGAGCGAGACCCGTAGCAAGGGGCTCATAACGTGGCGTCCCGACCGTGAGGTCAGTCCATGCGACGCCCGCACGGTCGCCATGCCCGATCGCCGAGGGGGTTTCCCCGCCCGCGATTCGGTCCCATATCGGGTCCCCGAGCAGGAGGCCCCCATGTCCGAGACGTCCGAGACGAAGCATACGAAGGTTCTGATCATCGGCTCAGGCCCGGCAGGCTATACTGCGGCCGTCTATGCGAGCCGGGCCATGTTGGAGCCGGTCCTGATCCAAGGGATCCAGCCGGGTGGGCAATTGACCATCACCACCGAGGTCGAGAACTGGCCCGGCGACACCGAAGTGCAGGGGCCTGATCTGATGGTGCGGATGGAGGCCCATGCCCGCGCCGTCGGAACCGAGATCATCGGGGATCACATCACCTCGGTCGACCTGTCGAAACGGCCCTTCACGGCCCATGGCGACTCGGGCGTCACCTACACGGCCGACGCGCTGATCCTGGCCACGGGTGCTCAGGCCAAATGGCTCGGCCTGCCCAGCGAGGAGGCGTTCAAGGGCTTCGGCGTGTCGGCATGCGCGACCTGCGATGGCTTCTTCTACCGGGGCCAGGAGGTCGTCGTCGTGGGCGGCGGCAACACTGCTGTCGAAGAGGCGCTGTTCCTCACGAATTTCGCGTCGAAGGTGACGCTGGTGCATCGCCGCGACAGCCTCAGGGCGGAAAAGATCCTCCAGGATCGGCTGTTCAAGAACCCCAAGGTCGAGGTGATCTGGGATCATCAACTGGACGAAGTGCTCGGCACCGACATGCCCAAGGGTGTCACCGGGATCCGTCTGGCGCACGCCAAGACGGGCGAGACGCGCGAGGTATCCTGCACAGGTGTCTTCATCGCCATCGGTCACGCGCCGGCCAACGAGTTGGTGAGGGACGTGCTGGACACGCATATGGGCGGCTATGTCGTCACCAGGCCGGATTCGACGGCAACCAGCGTTCCGGGCGTCTTCGCCGCCGGCGATCTGACCGACCACATCTATCGCCAGGCCGTCACCAGCGCGGGGATGGGCTGCATGGCTGCGCTCGAAGCGGAGCGGTTCCTCGCCGAACACGGGCTCGACGGTGGGCCGGATCAGGACCAGACCGTGCCCTTGGGCTACGGCGCGCCAGTGGATGAGCCGGCGGAGTAAGGCCAAGCCCGCTTTGCTGCGCTTCCCGACTTGAAGCGCGGCAGAGCCCGGCCTACGAGATCGGGAACGCCGTCAGAGAGGTTTGTCCCATGTCTCGCATCGCGCTTGTTCCAGTTCTCGTCATCCTCGCCGCGTGTAATCCGGTGACCGCAGGCAACCCGTCGGTCGAGCAGGCGCTGGCCCTGGCCGCCGACCGGACCTGCCCCCTGCCGGTTCCCGAGCGCGACAGCTTGCTGGCCGCGGCGGTCGCCGCCGACGACGCGACGCCGGTCGAAGCGTTTCTCGCGCAGCGCCCCGAAGATGCGACGGCCCAGGCGACGGCGCAACTGATCGCCGGGGAACCGGTCGTCGATCCGGACCGCATCGCCTGCCTTTCGCCGTACCTTTGATCGCCGAGTGGTTTCGCCACGCGCATAGCCGCGTTTCCGCTCCCGCGCTTGTCTTTCGCCGCACTGCAGCGTAGGCGGCGCCCGTCCTTGTCCCGGAGTCACCCATGTCCATGTCCGCGCCGAACCTCGCCCCCCTGCCCGAACTCTACGTCTCCTGGGAAAGCGCGCAGAAGCTGAAGCACGAGGCGGGCGAACTGCCGAGCTGGGACATGACCGCGCGCCAGGTTTGCGATCTGGAGCTTCTGATGAATGGTGGCTTCTCGCCATTGACGGGCTTTCTGGGCAAAGCCGACTACGAAAGCGTGGTCGAGGACATGCGGTTGGCGGACGGCGCGCTGTGGCCGATGCCGATCACGCTGGACGTGTCCGAGAAATTTGCCGAGGGCGTCGAGGAAGGACAGGACATCGCCTTGCGCGACGCCGAGGGCGTGATCCTTGCCATCCTGTCGGTCACCGACAAGTGGAGCCCCGACAAGGCGCGCGAGGCCGAGAAGGTATTCGGCGCCGACGATCTGGCGCATCCGGCCGTCAACTACCTGCATAACGTCGCTGGGCCGGTCTATCTGGGGGGGCGCATCACCGGCCTCCAGCCGCCGACGCATTATGATTTCCGCGCCCGCCGCGACACGCCCAACGAACTGCGCGCCTATTTCCGCAAGCTGGGCTGGCGCCGCGTCGTCGCCTTCCAGACGCGCAACCCGTTGCACCGCGCTCATCAGGAACTGACTTTTCGTGCCGCGCGCGAGGCGCAGGCGAACCTGCTGATCCACCCGGTCGTCGGCCTGACCAAGCCCGGCGACGTGGATCACTTCACCCGGGTGCGATGCTACGAGGCGGTGCTCGACAAGTATCCGGCCTCGACCACCACGATGAGCCTTCTGAACCTCGCCATGCGGATGGCAGGTCCGCGCGAGGCGGTATGGCACGGCATCATCCGCCGCAATCACGGCTGCACGCACATGATCATCGGCCGTGATCATGCGGGACCGGGCAAGAATAGCCAGGGAGAGGACTTCTACGGTCCCTACGATGCGCAGGACCTGTTCCGGAAGCACGAGGACGAGATCGGCATCGAGATGGTCGATTTCAAACACATGGTCTACGTCCAGGAACGCGCCCAGTACGAGCCCAACGACGAGATCGAGGATCGCGACAGCGTCACGATCCTGAACATTTCGGGCACGGAGCTGCGCCGTCGCCTGCGTGAGGGCCTCGAGATCCCGGAATGGTTCTCGTTCCCCGAAGTGGTGCGTGAATTGCGCCGCACCTCGCCCCCGCGTTCGCAACAGGGGTTCACCGTCTTCTTCACGGGTCTGTCAGGATCGGGCAAGTCGACCATTGCCAACGCGATCATGGTCAAGCTGATGGAGATGGGAGGCCGTCCCGTGACGCTGCTGGACGGCGATGTCGTCCGCAAGCATCTGTCGTCCGAGTTGACCTTTTCGAAGGAGCATCGCGACATCAACATCCGCCGGATCGGCTATGTCGCGTCCGAGATCACCAAGAATGGTGGCATCGCGATCTGTGCCCCCATCGCCCCCTATACGGCGACACGGCGTGCCGCGCGCGAGATGATCGAAGCCTACGGCGCGTTCGTGGAGGTCCATGTCGCGACGTCGCTAGAAGAATGCGAGCGTCGTGATCGCAAGGGTCTGTACAAGTTGGCGCGGGAAGGGAAGATCCCCGAGTTTACCGGTATTTCGGACCCCTACGAAGCTCCGACGAATGCGGAATTGGTTGTCGATACCGAGGGCGCAGAAGTCGACAACTGCGCTCAACAGGTCCTGCTGAAGCTGGAAAGCATGGGGCTGATCGGGAAGAACTGAACGGATCCCTCGGCCTGATCCGGCCTGCGATCCATCAGACATTGTTGCAGGTATGCCGTGCGGTCCGAATTCGGACGACGGCACGCCTGCAACAGGGGAACTTTGGCATTGGTGCTCGTGTTGGTCTCGTCGAATGTACCTTTGTATGAGCGAGCCAAAGGCTGGACCAATGCTCGATGACATGAAAATCCTGATCGTGGAGGACGAGGCCCTCCTCGCCGTCGACCTCTCGATGACCCTGGAAGACGAAGGGGCCGTCGTCGAAGGGCCGTGCATGACGATAGACGATGCGTTGCGTAATCAGTCCCACGTCGACGCCGCGGTATTGGACGTCGATATCCGCGGTGAGCCAGTATTTCCGGTCGCCGACCGTCTTGCCGAGGAGGGAACGCCATTCGTCTTCCACACGGGTCGTGCAAACCTCGCAGAACTGCGCGAGCGTTACGGCGACGACGTCCCGATCATCTCCAAGCCCTCGAGCCCCGCGCGGCTGGTGAAGATCCTGTGTGACGCGGTCGCTTCGCAGTCGGAAAAGGCGACGGCAGCCAAGTAGGATCTGCAATCGAATTTGCAGGCTCTTTCGACATCCTCATCTAGCATGAAAAAGCCGACCGCATCGTTTTGCGGTCGGCCGAACGTTTTGACCCGAACAACTTCGCTCAGTGAACGCTTACGGGGTGAAGATCATTCTGCCGGGCAAGAGTGAAAGCCAATCGCCGATCTCCGACAAGCGCGACTTGTTCTCCATCCGTCCGATGCAGGGCATAAAGTTCTTCCAGCCCGCCTTCCCGCGCTTCGCGCTGGACGTCGCGGGGGAGATCCTCGACGAGGACCTTCCGCACATAGACCGTCGCGCTTCCGACGGCGTCGATGTTCCAGTTCTGTGTCATGCTCGAACCTCCTCGTCGCTCAATCCTGCGCGGTTTCGATACGGATCGACTTCACAACGTTTTCGGGGATGGATCGTTGCAGGTCGATGTGAAGCAATCCGTTCTTCATCGTCGCACCCGTCACCTCGACGCCATCGGCAAGCACGAAGGCACGCTGAAACTGTCGGGCGGCGATGCCGCGGTGAAGCCAGATCCGCTCTCCCTCATCGCGCGCGCGCCCGCGAACGACGAGTTGTGCATCTTCGAGTGTGATCGACAGATCCTCCATCGAGAAACCGGCCACCGCGAGCGTGATGCGGAACCCGGCTTCGCCGGTCTGTTCGATGTTGTAAGGCGGATACCCGTCCGAGGATCGCGCCGTGCGTTCCACCAGACGCTCCAACTCATCGAAGCCGAGCAGGAAAGGGTGTGTGCCGAAGGTCGGCTTGGTCATCATCCGGATCCTTTGTCCAAAAAGCGAACCGCGTGCCACGACCCGTCATCGGCATCGTCGCATGACCAATGTGGGTGCAGTTCCGTGCACCCGCAAGCCCGGAGCGCTTGGACGCCGCCGCGCAATCCGGTAGGTCGAAACCGAGAACCGCCAGGATAACGCCGTGACCCTGCCCCCGGACGAGATGTCCCATGAAGACGTGCTGCGCGCCGAACTGACGGTGTTGCGCCAACAGCATCGTGATCTGGATGACGCGATAGCCGCTCTGGAACAGGGGCCGTTGCCGGACATGCTTCAGATCCGGCGACTCAAGAAGCAGAAGCTGGCCCTGAAAGATCGCATCGGACGCATAGAGGACGAATTGACCCCGGACATCATCGCATGAGCGCGCCCGTCGGTATCATCATGGGCTCGACCTCGGATTGGCCGACCATGAAGGCCGCCGCAGAGATCCTCGACGAACTGGAGGTCGGCTACAAGACCGCGATCGTCTCGGCACACCGGACCCCGGACAGGCTTTGGGAGTATGGGACGTCGGCGGTGGAGCGTGGGCTCAAGGTGATCGTCGCCGGGGCAGGCGGGGCGGCGCATCTTCCTGGCATGATGGCGTCCAAGACGCGCCTGCCGGTAATCGGCGTTCCGGTCCAGACGAAGGCGCTGGGTGGCGTCGACTCGCTTCATTCCATAGTCCAGATGCCGCGCGGCTATCCGGTCGCGACCATGGCGATCGGCGGCGCGGCCAATGCGGGTCTGATGGCGGCCGCCATCCTCGCGGTTTCCGACGATGCGTTGGCCACTCGCCTGGAGGCGTGGAGGGCGGCCTTGTCCGCCTCCATCCCGGAGCGGCCCGAATGACCGCGTTGCGACCCGGCGCGACGATCGGAATTCTGGGCGGTGGGCAACTCGGGCGAATGCTTTCCGTTGCGGCCAGCCGGCTCGGCTACAAATGTGCGATCTACGAACCGGGCGGCGACTGTCCGGCGTCGCACGTCGCCAATTACCATCACAAGGCCGCCTGGGACGATGTCGAGGCGTTGACGGCATTCGGGGGCGCCTGCGACGTCGTGACATACGAGTGGGAAAACGTGCCGGGGACCGCCCTCGACGTCATCGGAAAGCTCGCTCCGATCCATCCGGGACGGCGCGCACTGGAGGTCGCACAGGACCGGCTGACCGAAAAGGATTTCCTGACCGGACTAGGACTTCGCACCGCACGGTATCGGGCCGTCGCGGACGCGGCCGAGCTACGGGAGACGCTGGCGGAGTTCGGCGGCGAGGGCATCCTGAAGACCCGGACTTTGGGGTACGACGGCAAGGGGCAGGTTCGCCTGTCCTCTGCGGACGAGGCAGAGGATGCGATGGACGCCATGGGCGGTGCGCCCGCGATCCTGGAGGCCATGGTCCCGTTCGAGCGAGAGGTCAGCGTCATCGCGGCCCGTGGCCCGTCAGGAGAGGTCGTCGCCTTCGATCCGGGCGAGAACGTCCATGCCGGGGGGATCCTCCGAACGACGACCGTACCTGCGACGTTGAGCACCTCTCAGCGGACCGATGCGGCCTTGCTCGCCGGACGCATCCTGAACGCCCTCGATTATGTCGGCGTCCTGGGGGTCGAGCTTTTCGTGACCGGCACGGAAATGCTGGTCAACGAGATCGCGCCTCGCGTCCACAATTCCGGACATTGGACCCAGCTCGGCTGCGCAACGGATCAGTTCGAACAGCATATCCGCGCGATCGCCGGTCTGCCGCTGGGCGACGGGGCACGGCATGCGGATGTGCGCATGGAGAACCTGATCGGCTACGACATGGACGGGATCCCGGCAATCCTCTCGGAGCGTGGCGCGCAATTGCATCTTTACGGCAAGGCCGAGAACCGCGCGGGTCGCAAGATGGGGCATGTAAACCGGCTGATCGGCTGACGGCCGGTCCCCCGCGCGAGGCGGGCTGGCCGGCATGAGACAGAAGTGGCGCGACCGGGCCGATCTAAGCCAGGACGTTCGGATCCTCACCCATCTCGAGACCCGGGAAGACCGTCGTCTCAAGCTCATACCGGCCAAGACCGAAGAGGCCGGCCATCGCCCATGCGGCATAGGCGCGGACGTCCCGCATCGGCATCACGTCGCGGCCGTCCAAGAGATCGGACTCGGCCAGACCGGGATATGCACCAAGCACGCGCCCGCCCCGGATCGCGCCTCCGGCCAGAAGCAGGGTCCCACCGGTCCCGTGATCGGTTCCCTTCGTGCCGTTCTCACGCACGGTGCGACCGAATTCCGTGACGGCCAGAACGGCGGTCCGGTCCCAATACGGTCCGAGCCCCTGGCGGAGAGCCGCAAGCCCGGTGGCGAGCCGTTCGAGCGGCTGCCTGATGCGTGCCGCCTGTGATTGGTGCGTATCCCACCCGCCGATCGACAGCGCGGCGATCCGGGCATCGGCGCGAAGCTGTGTCGCGGCGAAGTCGAACAGTGCCTCGTGCGGCTTCAGATCGGCACTGCCCGGATCCTCCGCCGACAGGATCAACGCCTCCTGCGCGCTGCGCCGGAACAGGGAATCGTCGTGGTAGACGTGGCGCAGCAGGTCGGCCGTGGCCGCCGACAGCTCCAGGCGGGCATCGGGAGCCCAGCGCGAATGCGCCGCCTCGCCACGGAGGATCTTCATGTTCTCCCGTCCGATCGCGAAGGCGGTCCGGCCATGCGCACCGGGCACAACGCCCACAAGGCGGTTCAACCACCCGTCCCGCTGACTTAGCGGCAAGAGGCCCGGTGTTCCGGCTTCGAGCAGATCTTGGCCGTCGAAATGGCTGCGCTTGCCCCGGTAGGGGGTGCTGACGGCCTGGGCGAAGGCAAGGTCGCCTCCTGTCCACCAACTGGTCAGAGGCGCAAGCGACCGGTGAAGCGCGTGAAACCCGTCGAGATCCGGGTTGCCTGCCGCCGGGCCGATCTCGAAGCTCGGTCTGAGGCCTGCCAGAACCGGGTCGCCGTAGGGTTGGAGGATATCCAGACCGTCCATCGCGCCGCGCAGGATCACGACGACCAGCCTCCCATCGCCCGGCGCCGCGGCGAAAGAGACTGGCGTTACCAGAGGCGAGGCCGCGAGGGAGCATCCGATCAGGAAGGCACGACGGTCCATGCTCATCTCCTCTGGAACTCGGGTGAGGCGAGGACGAGGCCGATCGCGGCCTCGGCGGTTTCGGCGGCCTCGACCGCGAATCTGGTCCGGCCCGAGGCGAGGGGCCCGAGGGCCGTTTGCAGGACGTCCCGCGGTTGCGGCTGGCTCTGCATCCGCACCGGAGCGCGCATCGACCATTCGATCCGCGCGGCCAGGGCTTGCGGCGTGATCCAGGCCTCGGCCTCTTCCGGCCAGCCGTCCGGGGCCGGGGCGCCGGGCAGGCTCTGACCCATCAGGTTCAGCGGCCCCCGAAGGATCGCATTCGTCAGTCTGCGCCCACGGGGGACCGGAACATCGAGCGCGCGGAACGCGGCCGTCAGATACTCGACCGGCCTGCGCACTTTCTCCAGCCGTTCAGACCAGGCAGCCGGATGATCCAGCATCGCGGAATAGACGGCACGCAGATCGCCATCGGTCGCCAGCCATTTTGCGGCCATCGCATCGACGAGGCCCCGGTCGGGTCTGTCGGAGACGAAATGTCGCGCCAGCTTTCCGGACAGGTGCCAGGCCGTGTCGGGGTGGCGCGCGAGGTCGCGCAGGACGGCACGCAGGTCATCGGGCGCTGCAGGGTCGCCGCCATAGGTCCGACCGAGTACCGTCTCGGGGCCGGGTTCGGCCGCCTTGGGGTTGAAAGCCGGCGACCCGTCGCGGTTCACGGTCAGGCCGGTCAGCAATTCCGCAAGCTCCGTGACATCCGCCTGCTTGTATCCCGCGCCCACGCCGAGCGTATGCAACTCGAGGACCTCTCGGGCGAGGTTCTCGTTCAACCCGCCATAGCGGTTGCGGGCTTTTTGGGAGTTCGGGCCGACCGAGCGGCTCTGATCCAGGTAGATGACCATCGCAGGATGGGTGACAGCGGCCTCCAGCAGATCGGCGAAGCGGCCCGAGAGGTGGGGCCGTAGCTCTGCCTGATAGCTGGGAACCGAAGCGCGCAGATATCCCCGTCCGGGCGTGACCGTGAAGTGATCGGCCCAGAACCAGGCCAGCCTCTCCCGGAATGGTTGGTCCGTGACGGCGCCCCGCGCGATGATGTCGCCGACCTCGTTGGCGTTCCGTTCTGCGATGTGGCGATTGTGCTGGGTATAGGCCTCGCGCTCCGCCGGGCCGTCACGCCGAGCGCGTCTCAGACGAGACCAATCGCGGGCCTCGGCCGCCGCCTCGCTCCAGGCCAGTGCCGGGAAAGCCTCCAGGGCTCGATCCGGGCCTTCCAGTTGCGCTATCACGTCGCCCGGTCCGTCCGGCGCCGGGATCCGTGGGGAAAGGCCGGTCCCGAAACGGATCGCGGCAAGGGCGGAATGCATATCCATCCCGCAAAGATAGGTGGAGTATCGGCAGAAAGGGAGGGGGCGGAAAAGCGGGCACTGCAAGATCGGCGGCGCCCGCCTGGCGTCACGACCGGCGGAGCCGCTTGAACAGCTTCCACAGGGCCAGATACTTGATCAGCTTGCGCATGTTTCGTCTCCTGTATGCAGGTAACATACCAACGCACAAGCGGCGGATCGGTTTGATCCGATCCACGATTTTTCCGGCGGATCAGTCCTTGGGGACGACCCGGAGGCCCAATTCCATCAATTGGCCGGGCATCGGTTCCGTAGGGGCGCCCATCATCAGGTCTTCGGCGCGCTGGTTCATCGGGAAGAGCATCACCTCGCGGATGTTCTCCTCTCCGGCCAGCAGCATGACGATGCGGTCGATCCCCGCCGCGCAGCCGCCATGGGGCGGAGCGCCGTACTGGAATGCCTTCACCATGCCGCCGAAGCGTTTTTCCACTTCGTCGCGGCCGTAGCCCGCGATCTCGAAGGCGCGGTACATCACGTCCAGCTTGTGGTTCCGGATGGCGCCGGAGACCAGTTCGTAGCCGTTGCAGGCCAGGTCGTACTGGTAGCCGAGCACCGCTTCGGGATCGCCGTCCAGAGCTTCGAGGCCGCCCTGCGGCATCGAGAACGGGTTATGGGAGAAGTCGACCTTCCCCTCGTCGTCGCGCTCGTACATCGGGAAGTCGACGATCCAGGCAAAGGCGAAGCGGTCCTCGTCGATCAGGCCCAGTTCCTGCCCGATCACGGTGCGGGCGCGGCCCGCGACGGCCTCGAAGTCTGACGCCTTGCCGCCGAGGAAGAACGCAGCGTCGCCGACGCCGAGGCCGAGCTGCTGGCGGATTGCCTCGGTGCGCTCGGGGCCGATGTTCTTGGCGAGGGGGCCGGCGGCTTCGACAGAGTACTCGATTGATTCCAGATCATCCCGAAGTCGCCCCAGCACTTCTGAACGATCTCCTTGGATAGTCTGTCCGTCACTAGCCTTTACAGCGATCATCGCCATGCCAGTCGAGTTCTGCTCGATTTCATTTATTCTTGCGATCACCTGCGCTGCTTTGTCATTGTCAGGACGCCAGAAGATATACCCCATCCCCGGCAGGCCCTGCTCTTGGGCGAACTTGTTCATCCGGTCGCAGAACTTGCGCGACCCGCCCGTGGGCGCGGGGATGGCGCGGATCTCGGTGCCGTCCTTCTCCAGCAGCGAGGCGAAGATGGCGAAGCCCGAGCCCCGGAAATGCTCGGACACGTCCTGCATCTCGATCGGGTTGCGCAGGTCGGGCTTGTCGGTGCCGTATTTCAGCGCCGCCTCGGCAAAAGGGATCTGCGGCCAGGTCTCGGGCGCATCGACGCGCTTGCCGCCGCCGAAGCGTTCGAACGTGCCGGCCACCACGGGCGCGATCGTGTCGAACACGTCCTGCTGGGTGGCGAAGCTCATCTCCATGTCGAGCTGGTAGAAGTCGGTGGGCGAGCGGTCGGCGCGCGGATCCTCGTCGCGGAAGCAGGGCGCGATCTGAAAGTACTTGTCGAAGCCGGCCACCATCAGCAGCTGCTTGAACTGCTGCGGTGCCTGCGGCAGCGCATAGAGCTTGCCCGGATGCAGCCGTGACGGGATCACGAAGTCGCGCGCCCCTTCGGGAGAGGACGCGGTGATGATCGGCGTCTGGTATTCGCGGAAGTCCAGATCCCACATCCGCTGCCGCAGGTCGCGCACGACGTCCGAGCGCAGCTTCATGTTGTCCTGCATTGCCTCGCGGCGCAGGTCGAGGAAGCGATAGCGCAGGCGTGTCTCTTCGGGATATTCCTGATCACCGAAGACGATCAGTGGCAACTCGTCCGCCTTTCCCAGAACTTCCATATCGCGGATGAAAACCTCGACCTCGCCGGTCGGGATCTTGGGGTTGATCAGGCTTTCGTCGCGCGCCTTCACGTTGCCGTCGATGCGGATGCACCACTCGCTGCGCACCTTCTCGACCTCGGAGAAGACCGGGCTGTCGGGGTCGCACAAGACCTGCGTGACGCCGTAATGGTCGCGCAGGTCGATGAACAGCACCCCGCCATGATCGCGGATCCTGTGGACCCATCCGGCCAAGCGGACCGTATCGCCCACATTCTCGCGGGTCAGTTCGGCGCAGGTATGGGTGCGGTAGACATGCATGGCGGGACCCCCGGAGAAAGCCGCGCCTATGCACACAAGGGGGGGCGGAGTGTCAACCGGGCGCGATCATTCCGCCGGGACCGGCATGCCGAGATCCAGCAGGCGCGGCTGAAGCCGGTCGACGACCAGCAACCCGGTCTGGAACTCCCTGCGCCGCGCGGCGGCTCCCGGAAAGGCGAGGACGCGGAGACCCGCATCCAGGGCCGCCTGGGCCGCCTCTGGCGTGTCCTCGATGGCGAGGACGCGCGCCGGATCCAGATCCATTCGCCCCAAGGCGCCCCGATAGATGTCGGGCGCGGGCTTGGGCCTTGCGGCATGGGTCGCGTCGCCGATCCATTCGAATGCGTCCATATCGACGAACCGTTCGAGCCCCGACAGCACCGCGTGGATCTGATCGGGCGATGTCGTGGAGCAGACCGCGATCCGCAGGCCCCGCGCCGTCGCGGCGGCGATCATCTCGGGAACGCCCGGGCGCGGGCGTATGCCGTCCTGCCGGACGAGCGCCGCGAAGTGACGGCACTTCGCGGCGTGGAGGCTACGGATATCGACACGGTCGCCTGCATCCTCGGCATATCTCGCGAGCCGTGCACGCCCGCCGGGATGGTGCAGCATCCGAAGATAGCTCTCATGGTCCCAGACCCAGTCGAGATCCGCTTCGGCAAAGGCTCGGTTGTAGGCGCGACGCTGCAGTTCGGTCGTCTCGGCCAGCGTGCCGATCGCACCGAAGAACAGCGCGGATGCTGACAGCATCTGCGATCCCCCCATATCCCGGCGCGTCCTGCCCACGCGCTACGAACGGAGGGTGACATACCCCCCGCGAAAATCAAGGAAATGCGTGACTGCGCCGCCGTGCCAGCCAGAGTTCCAAGGCCATCAGCCAGGGCAGGTAGAAGGCCAGCACCTGGATGCGATCGAACCATCCCGTGAAATCCTCGCGCACCCCGATGCCACCGGTCCCCAGTTCCCACAGCCCGTATTGCACGCGGTACAGCCAGGAGCCGAGTGCCAGAACCACCATCCGTGCGGCCCAGTCGGGATGGGTCGGAGAGCGATCGACGGCACTGCGCCACGTGGCCCAGGCGACCGCGATCACGAGTGCGCCGTAGAGGGCGAAACCGAAGCTCATCCAAAGCCCGCCGATGGTTCCCAACGCGCCGATATAGATCAGTCCGCCCAGCCCCGTGATACCCGCTAGCCCCAAGGTCACGCGGCCGGTTCCGCGATGGATCGCCGGCCAGCGACGACGGACCGCCCCCAGCAACTGCAGCGGCGCCAGAATGCTCAGCGCGCCGCCCGCCACCATGTGGAGATAGAGCGCAGCCGTTGGCGCCAACGCGTCTTCGTGGAACAGGCGTGAAGCGACCTCGTCCGGGGTGCCGAGGGCCGCGCCGCGCAGGAGGGAGTAGAGCCCGAACGGCAGCACTGCGAGCATTAGAAGAAGCACAGAACCGATGCGGATCGCCGCCATGGCGCGACTGTCCCCATCGCGCCCGGCAAGGTCAATGCGGACGATCAGCGCGGCACGGTCACCGGGGCGGGTGCTGCAAAGGTGGCGTGCCCGGCGACCGCGAGGGCGCCACCGAGAAAGATCGAGAGAATGATAAGAAAGCTGGGCATGACAGACCTCGCAGAAGCAATGACCCCAGCCTAGCGTTCGCCCGGGATGTGGCCGATACCGGTTTTCCTGACCTTCGGGGCCGGTCGCCCGGGGTGCCCTTGCGCCCCCTCGCCACCCCCCTATAACGCCGCGAGTTTGGCCAGCGCGGGAGTCGGGACCATGCCGAAGAGGACGGACATCCAGTCCATCATGATCATCGGTGCGGGCCCCATCGTCATCGGGCAGGCCTGCGAGTTCGACTATTCCGGCGCGCAAGCCTGCAAGGCGCTGCGCGAGGAAGGTTACCGGGTCATCCTGGTCAACTCGAACCCGGCCACGATCATGACGGATCCCGGTTTGGCCGACGCCACCTACATCGAGCCGATCACTCCGGATGTCGTCGCGAAGATCATCGAGAAGGAACGTCCCGACGCGCTCCTGCCGACGATGGGCGGTCAGACGGGGCTGAATACGTCGCTGGCGTTGGACGATATGGGCGTGCTCGAGAAATTCGGCGTCGAGTTGATCGGGGCCAAGCGCGCGGCCATCGAGATGGCCGAGGATCGCAAGCTGTTCCGCGAGGCGATGGACCGGCTGGGCATCGAGAATCCGAAGGCCACGATCGTGGATGCGCCCAAGCGCGAGGATGGGAGCTACGACATTGCCGCCGGTATGGGCATCGCCATGGAAGCGCTCGAATTCGTCGGCCTGCCCGCGATCATCCGCCCCGCCTTCACACTCGGCGGGACCGGCGGTGGCGTCGCCTACAACCGGGCGGACTACGAACGCATCTGCCGGACGGGGCTGGAGGCCTCTCCGGTCGCCCAGATCCTTGTCGACGAAAGCCTTCTGGGCTGGAAGGAATTCGAGATGGAGGTGGTCCGCGACAAGGCGGACAACGCGATCATCGTCTGTTCGATCGAGAACGTCGATCCGATGGGCGTGCATACGGGCGACTCGATCACCGTCGCGCCTGCGCTGACGCTGACCGACAAGGAGTATCAGCTCATGCGCACGCACTCGATCAACGTGCTGCGCGAGATCGGGGTCGAGACCGGCGGCTCGAACGTGCAATGGGCGGTGAACCCCGCCGACGGGCGCATGGTCGTGATCGAGATGAACCCCCGCGTGTCGCGATCTTCGGCGCTGGCGTCCAAGGCCACCGGCTTTCCCATCGCCAAGATCGCCGCGAAACTGGCCGTGGGATACACGCTGGACGAACTCGACAATGACATCACGGGCGTGACCCCGGCCTCGTTCGAGCCGTCCATCGACTATGTCGTCACCAAGATCCCCCGATTTGCCTTCGAGAAGTTTCCGGGCGCGGAGCCGCTGCTGACCACGGCGATGAAATCGGTCGGCGAGGCCATGGCCATCGGCCGGACGATCCACGAGTCGCTCCAGAAGGCGCTGGCGTCGATGGAGACGGGTCTGACCGGCTTCGACGAAATCGCGCTTCCCGACGATCCCGCCGCCGTCAAGGCGGAGTTGTCCCGCCAGACCCCCGACCGGCTTCGCGTGATCGCCCAGGCGATGCGGCAGGGCCTCTCGGACGACGAGATCAACGCCGTCACCCATTTCGATCCATGGTTCCTGTCCCGCATTCGCGAGATCGTCGAGGCCGAGGCCCAGATCCGCAAGGACGGCCTGCCGGTGACCGAAGACAGCTTGCGCCGGCTAAAGATGATGGGCTTCACGGATGCACGCCTCGCCAAGCTGACCGGCCGGAGCGAGGACAACGTGCGCCGCGCCCGCCTGAACCTCGGTGTGACCGCGCAATTCAAGCGCATCGACACCTGCGCCGCCGAGTTCGAGGCGCAGACGCCCTACATGTACTCGACCTATGAGACGCCGGTGATGGGCGAGGCGGAATGCGAAAGCCGCCCCACCGACGCCAAGAAGGTGGTTATCCTGGGCGGTGGCCCCAACCGCATCGGGCAAGGGATCGAGTTCGACTATTGCTGCTGCCATGCCTGCTTCGCGCTCAGCGATGCCGGCTACGAGACCATCATGGTCAACTGCAATCCCGAGACGGTCAGCACGGATTACGACACCTCCGACCGCCTCTACTTCGAGCCGCTGACCTTCGAGCACGTGATGGAGATCCTGCGCGTGGAGCAGGAGAACGGCACGCTTCACGGGGTGATCGTGCAGTTCGGCGGGCAGACGCCGCTGAAGCTGGCCAATGCGCTGCACGATGCGGGCATCCCGATCCTGGGGACGACGCCCGACGCGATCGACCTGGCCGAGGACCGCGAACGGTTCGCCGCCCTGGTCGAGCGACTGGGCCTCAAGCAGCCGCGCAACGCCATTGCCCACTCGGACGACGAAGCCCGCATCCGGGCCGAGGAACTGGGCTATCCGCTGGTCATCCGCCCGTCCTATGTGCTGGGCGGCCGCGCGATGGAGATCGTGCGCGATACGGCGCAACTGGAGCGATACATCCGCGATGCGGTCGTCGTCTCGGGCGACAGCCCGGTCCTGCTCGACAGCTATCTTTCGGGCGCGATCGAGGTGGATGTCGACGCCCTGTCCGACGGCAAGGAGGTCCATGTCGCCGGCATCATGCAGCATATCGAAGAGGCCGGGGTTCATTCCGGCGACAGCGCGTGCTGTCTGCCGCCGCACAGCCTGCCGGACGACGTCGTGGCCGAGATCCGGCGCCAGACCGAGGCGCTGGCGAAGGCGCTGAAGGTCGTCGGTCTGATGAATGTCCAGTTCGCGGTGAAGGACGGAGAGATCTACCTGATCGAGGTAAATCCCCGTGCGTCTCGGACGGTGCCTTTCGTTGCGAAGGCGGTCGATAGTGCCATCGCCTCGATCGCAGCACGGTTGATGGCGGGTGAGCCTCTGTCGAACTTCCCGCTGCGCGATCCCTATCCCGAAGGCACCGTGGACCATCTGCCCATGGGTGACGCGATGATGCTGGCCCATGCCCATACGCCTTGGTTCTCGGTCAAGGAAGCCGTTCTGCCTTTCGCGCGCTTCCCAGGTGTCGACACGCTGTTGGGGCCGGAGATGCGGTCCACGGGCGAAGTGATGGGATGGGACCGCAGCTTCGCCCGCGCGTTCCTCAAGGCGCAGCTCGGTGCGGGGACGACGTTGCCCGAGAACGGGACGGTGTTCCTGTCGATCAAGGACGCCGACAAGACCGATCAACTGGTCGAGACCGCGACGCTGCTGCGCGATCAGGGCTTTCGGATTCTCGCGACGTCGGGCACGGCCGCTTTCCTCGCGGAGCACGGCATCGAGGCCGCGACCGTCAACAAGGCCTACGAGGGCGGTCGCACTATCGTCGATGTCCTCAAGGACGGGGAGGTGGCGCTGGTCATGAACTCCACAGAAGGCGCGCAAGCGGTCGAGGACAGCCGCTCCATGCGCGCGGTCGCTCTGTCGGACCGGATCCCGTACTACACGACGCTGGCCGGTGCCCATGCCGCCGCCCGCGCCATGGCCGCTCGCGCCGAGGGCGCGGTGGAGGTCCGGTCGCTGCAATGATCGGGCAGTGGTGAGATCCAGCGGAGTCTTCGGTCAGCCGTGAACTCGCTGGGCATGTCGGCGAGGAAAGTGGCGCTCGTGCCGCATTCTTGGGCCATCAGCCAATAATTCACCTAAATCCCGCCGCGACTGCGCGATGATCGGGGCGTAGGTGTCATGTCTTGAACATAGCCGATGGAGGATGGAGTGGACCCGCTGAGCCTGTCACTCATGTCTCTTGGTGTATCTGGTATGGCGACCCGACGTGTTATCGCCTCGATGGAAGCGAAGGAAGCGGAAGTCCGCGAGAGGACGGGGGTCAACGTTCCTCCGGCCCACAAGCTCATCCTTCACACGCTTGCCGAAGCCGCGCTGCGCGCCAGCCGTGACGAGACCTGCGATACCGCATGGCTCTTGGTGGAGCTTTCGACCCTGCCGGCTTACTGGGACCTCTTCGTCGAACTGGACGTCCCGCTCGACGAGCTTTTCACCCTGGAGGGTGTCGGGCTTGCAGGTGTGGTCTCCGTGCTGTCCCAGCGGATGGTGGATGCGGTGGTCTACGCCGAGGACGGGACGCCGCTCTGCGCTCTGCGCCTGCCCGAAGGTGGCAGCAAGACCTTCGCGCCGAAGCTGTTCGAAATGACGGGCATTCCTTTGATTACCGTCCCGCAGGGCCTGCATTGGCGCGATGGGATGGAGCGTGTCGACCGCGCGTTCGGCACGAACATCGTCATCCCGTTCGGGACGGCGGCGTGATGGACCGTTCGTAGGGGCCTCACTTCGCTGAAGGGGCCGCGTCCGGCGCGGGCGCGCACGGCGCGTGCCGTCGCGGTGGGTTGACCCGATCCGCCTGCAGGTCCATCCCGTCCCGACCCGCAGGAGCCCCGCCATGACCAAGGCTGCCATCACCGGAACGGGCGTCTTCACGCCGTCGAACGTCATCACCAACGACGAGCTGGTCGCCGCCTTCAACGCCTATGCCGAACGACGGAATGCCGGCGGGGCGGAACCGCCGGTGCCGATGTCGAATGCCGATTTCATCAAATCCGCCAGCGGGATCGAAAACCGCTTCGTGATGGACAAGGACGGTGTGCTGGATCCGGATCGGATGTATCCCCGATTGCCCGAACGTGCGGACGACGAACCCAGCCTGATGGCCGAGATGGCGCTGGACGCCGCGGGCAAGGCGCTGGCACAGGCGGGCGTCGAGGCCTCCGAGATAGACCTCGTGATCTGTGCCGCATCGAACCACGAACGGGCCTATCCGGCCATCGCGGTCGAGATCCAGAACCTGCTGGGCTGCGGCGGCTTCGCCTTCGATATGAATGTCGCCTGTTCCTCGGCGACCTTCGGCATCCAGACCGCGGCCGACATGATCCGCGCCGGCTCGATCCGCCATGCGCTCATGGTCAACCCGGAAATCTGTTCCGCCCATCTCGAATGGCGGGATCGCGACTGCCATTTCATCTTCGGCGATGTCTGCACCGCCGTCGTGATCGAGGCCGAGGATCTGACGAAGGGACCACACTTCGTGATCGACTCGACCCGCTGCGCTACCCAGTTCTCGAACAATATCCGCAACAATGACGGGTTTTTGCGACGGACGCGGGACGCCATGGACGACCGGCGCGACATGCAGTTCGTCCAGGAGGGACGGAAGGTCTTCAAGGAAGTCCTGCCGCTGGTCAGTCGGCATATCGCCGCTCACATGGACGAGGAGGGGGTTGCAGCGGACGATCTGAAGCGCCTTTGGCTGCACCAGGCCAACAAGGCGATGAACGACTATATCGGCAAGCGCGTCCTTGGGCGCGATCCAGAGCCGGGCGAACAGCCGAATATCCTTCAGGATTACGCCAACACGTCTTCGGCGGGGTCGATCATCGCCTTTGCGAAGTTCTCTGAAGATCTGAAGCCGGGCGACCGAGGGCTCATCTGCAGTTTTGGCGCCGGCTATTCGGTCGGCTCCGTGCTCCTGACGCGCGCCTGATTTCCAGGCCGGTCAGTCGGTCGCCGCTTCGAGGTGCAGCTTCATCTCGACCAGGACCTTCTGGAGTTCCATCGTTTCGGCAAGCATCTGCCGAGCTTCGGCCGTCGTGATCACGTTGTCGGCGATCGCTTCGGCATAGGCCTCCATGAGCAAACCGAACCGGCGACTCAAAAGCGCGACGTCGCTGGTCACATGACCATCCCTCGCGGACGGGTCGTTCCGTGACCGGGCAAGGTGCAAACCGGCCAATTCCGCCAGCGCCGTCGTGACGTGCGGGTATCCGGCCGCGTCCTCCAGATGGGCGACAGTATCGATCGGCATGTAGCGGTTCGCATGCTCGTCGTGGTGCGAATAGTAACGTCCAAGCGTCGCCTTCGACTTGCCCGTGATCGCACAGGCCGCCTCGACGCCGACATCCTTCACCAGCGCTTCGGTGTGATTCTTGAGATAGGAACTGAAGTCGCGTGTCATTCGGCGCCTCCTTGTGGAGACGATAGCTTACGTAGGGGAACGGGGAAAGCTTGCTTCCCTTTTCCCGTTACCCGCCCCGGTTTTCGCGGATAGGGTCCGGCCATCCCCCCAAAACGGTTTGGGTCCGACACCACGGGAAGCGCCACACACGGAACGATGGCGAGAGGACGGACCGACCGGGGGCGCCGCTTGACCGCGCCGGCGCCCGCCTGCCCCTTGCATCTCCTCCTATGCAAGGGGCAGGAACCGCGGTGATGGCGAAGCTCTACTTTCACTACTCCACGATGAATGCCGGCAAGAGCACGCTGCTGCTGCAGGCCAGCTACAACTATGTCGAACGTGGAATGGAGACCTATCTTCTAACCGCGGATTTCGACGATCGAGGTGGACAGGGCAAGATCGCGAGCCGGATCGGCATCGAGGCACGGGCGGATACCTACGGCGCTGAAAGCGACTTGTTCGACATGATCGACGACCGGCTGAAGAGAGGGCCCTGCGCCTGCGTCCTGGTGGACGAAGCGCAATGGCTTAGCCGAGAACAGGTCTGGCAGCTTGCGCGGGCCGTGGATGATCTGAGCGTTCCAGTCATGGCCTACGGACTGCGGGTCGATTTCAGGGGCGAGCTCTTTCCCGGATCCGCCGCCTTGCTCGCCCTGGCCGACGAGATGCGCGAGGTGCGCACGATCTGCCATTGCGGCCGGAAGGCGACGATGGTCATCCGCATGGGGGCGGATGGGCAGGCCCTGACCGAAGGCGCCCAGGTCGAGGTCGGTGGCAACGAGCGCTATGTCAGCCTGTGCCGCCGCCATTTCCGCGAGGCCACCGGCGACCGTGTCCCGCCCGAAATGCCGGTATGAGCAGGCCCCGGATCGAGGCGGTCGTGTTCGACATGGACGGCCTGCTGCTCGATAGTGAGGGGCTCTACCGCGAGGGGTTTCGTCGCGCACGGACTGCTATGGATCTTCCGCCTGACGACGATCTGTTCCACAGCCTGATCGGCACGAACCACGAAAGCGGTGGCCGGATGCTGCGCGATGCGATGGGCGAGGCAGCGGAACCCTTCACCGACGCATGGCATCGTGAGAACGCGGAGCTGCTATCGGGGCCCATCCCCCTCAAGCCCACCGTCCGCGCCTGTGTCGAGGCTCTGTCTGCGGCGGGCGTTCCTGTGATCGTGGCCACCAGCACGCGGCGCGAGATCGCGCTCCGCCGGTTGGAACAGGCCGGTCTGGCGGACCATCTGCCCGATCTCGTCGGCGGTGATCAGGTCTCCCGCGGCAAGCCACATCCGGAGATCTATGTCGCTGCGGCCGCGCGACTGAGCATAGGCGCAGAAATGTGTGCCGCCTTCGAAGACAGCGCCAACGGCGTGCGTTCCGCCGTGGCAGCGGGGATGGTCGTGACGCAGGTGCCGGATCTCGTTCCGCCGACCGACGATTTGCTCGCTCTGGGCCACCGGGTCGCGCCGGATCTTCACAGTGGGTTGCGGGCGCTCGGGCTGCTGTAGGCCGGTCAGGCCATGAGCTGCGCGACCAACCGCGTGGCCCGTTCGATCTCTGCCCTCAGGTCGATCGTCACGAGATGCCCCGAGGCGACCACGCGCCGCCCCTCGACGAACAGGTCCCGCACCCGGCGCGGACCGGCCAGCAGTAAAGCGGCCTTGTCCCAGCTTCCGGCGGCTTCGATCGATCGCATATCCCAGATCGCGATGTCGGCTCGCATCCCGGGCACGAGCATCCCGATATCGTCGCGGCCCAGCACTGCAGCCCCTCCGCGCGTCGCGAGATGCAACGCTTCGGTGGACCCCATCGCATCGGCCCCGCGCGAGACCCGCTGCAAGAGCATCGCCTGCCGCGCCTCGTCGATCAGACTGGCCGCATCGTTGCTGGCGGAACCGTCCACGCCCAGCCCGACCGGGACACCGGCATCCACCATAGCGCGGACCGGCGCGATACCCGAGCCGAGCCGGCAATTCGAGCAGGGACAATGTGCCACTCCGGTACCCGTGCGCGCAAACAGACCGATTTCGCCAGCATCCAGTTCGACGCAATGGGCGTGCCAGACATCGTCGCCCGTCCAGCCCAACTCCTGCGCGTACTGGCCCGGACGGCAGCCGAAGGTGGCCTCGGAATAGGCGACGTCCTCGGCATTCTCGGCCAGATGTGTGTGGAGGCGGACGCGCTTGTCGCGGGCGAGAAGCGCGGCATCGCGCATCAACTCCCGGCTTACCGAGAATGGAGAGCAGGGTGCGACGCCCACCCGGCACATCGATCCCGGGTCCGGGTCGTGGAACGCGTCGATCACCCGGATGCAATCGTCGAGGATCGCGGCCTCGTCCTCGACAAGACTGTCGGGCGGAAGCCCGCCCGCGCTCTCGCCGATGGACATTGCACCGCGCGTCGGATGAAAGCGAAGGCCGACGTCGGCCGCGGCATGGATCGTGTCTTCCAGCCGGACCCCGTTCGGAAAGAGATACAGGTGGTCGGACGACGTGGTGCAGCCGGACAGCGCCAGTTCGGCCAGGCCGATCCGGGTGGCGCAGGCGACGTGATCCGGCGTGAACCGTGCCCAGATCGGGTACAGTGCCTTGAGCCAGCCGAAGAGAAGCGCGTCCTGTCCTGTCGGAACGGCGCGGGTAAGGGTCTGGTAGAGGTGGTGGTGCGTATTGACGAGGCCGGGCGTCAGCAGGCAGCCTTCCGCGTCAATCACCTCCCCCGAAGTGCCGAGCCCACCGCCCGTCTGGGTGATCACACCGTCCCGGATCAGGACGTCACCTTCGGTGGCGGCCGTCCCGTCCATGGCAAGCAGGGTGCCGCCACGGATCAGCGTCTCAGCCATTCAGGACATCCATTGCCGCACGGTGCAACTCGGGTGTTGCTGCGGCCAGCGCCGCGCCCCCGTCGAGCGCCGGCTCGCCTTGCCAGGAGGTGACTACTCCGCCCGCCGCCTCGATCACCCCGATGGGCGCGCAGATGTCGTAGGGATGAAGGCCCGCTTCGACCACCAGATCCACATGTCCGGCCGCCAGAAGCGCATAGGCGTAGCAATCGAGCCCGTAGCGCGTCAGCCGGCACTTCTCCGACAACTTCCGAAAGGCGGCGCCTTCAGCGTCAGTGCCCACTTCGGGAAAGGTCGTCAGGATCGTCGCGTCTTCTAGGTTCGTCGTCTTGCGAACGGCCAGCGGCCGCGTTCCGGAGCTATGAGTCCACTCGGCCGTCCCAAAGCCCCCCTCGAACCGCTCGCCCGTGAATGGCTGATCGATGATCCCATGGAGAACCTGTTCGCTATCTCTCAAGCCGATCAAGACGCCCCATGTCGGAGTTCCAGAGATGAACGCGCGCGTCCCGTCGATGGGATCGAGAACCCAGGTCAGGCCGGATGACCCACCGATCGCGCCGCCCTCTTCGCCGAGTATGCCGTCCTCGGGTCGCTCGGCCGCGAGGATCGCCCGCATGGCTTCCTCCGCCCGCCGGTCGGCCAAAGTGACCGGGTCGAATGCGTCCGACTTGCTTTCTATCGAAAGGGGCGTCCGGAAGAGAGGAAGGATCGCCTCCCGCGCGGCATCGGCCAGCGCATGGGCCGTCGCGAGGAGTGCTTCAATGTCCAGGCTTCTCATTCCGTCGCGGGTCGCACGGGAGCGCGATGCCGGTCAACGGACTTTCGCGAAGTCGTGCGCCTGCCTGTAAAACTGCACGCGTCCGGCCCGGCGGCGAAAGGAGATCCCGTCAGGCCGCGCTTTCAGAGAGGACGCGCGCCAGGTCGAAGAGACGCTTCCGCTGATGCTCTGGGATGGCGTAGTAGCTGCGGATCAGTTCCATCGCTTCCTTGTCGGACAAGAAGTCGCGGTCAGCATCGGCCTCGGCGCCATCTTCAAGGCCGTCGAAGAAGTGGCTGATCGGAACGTCGAGCGTGCGCGCGATCTCCCAAAGCCGGGACGCGCTGACGCGGTTCATCCCGGTCTCGTACTTCTGGATCTGTTGAAACTTGATTCCGACGTTTTCCGCGAGCTGCTGCTGGGTCATCCCCACCATCCAGCGGCGGTGCCGGATACGCTTACCTACATGTATGTCGACCGGGTGCTTCATAGTCACACTCCTCAACTGTGTTCGTTCTGACGAGTCTGCGCGCTCAACGCGGCGTCCCGGCGGGAAGTTCACGCCGCGGCAATCGCGACGGGATCGGCACGAGCCGCGCGGTCCGGCCTCTCGCACCGGTTGAGGCAGCATATGGGCGTGCTGACTCAAAATCCAATGGGGTCGCTTCGCTCCGATTGTAGCCGCTGGCTTGACGAGCCGCCGCCCTCCCGTCACCCCTCGGGCGGCGAAAGGGGATCGGCATGCGTCACTATCTCGTTCACACCAAGGGAGAACCGCCCGAACTGAGGGACGCGCCCGAACCTGAACCGGGCCCGGGAGAAGTCCGCCTCCGGATCGAGGCTTGCGGTCTGAACTTCGCCGATCTCCTGATGGTCGACGGGACATATCAGGACACGCCCGATCTGCCGTTCGTTCCCGGCATGGAAGTCTGTGGGACAGTCGAGGCGTTGGGCGAAGGCGTTGAGGCGCCTGCGATCGGCAGCCGCGTCGCCTGCTTTGCGGGGCAGGGCGGTCTTGCGGAGGCGGGGCTCTTTCCGGCCCGCGCCTGCGTGGCGGTTCCCGCAGCGATGCCCTCGGAAATCGCTGCCGGGTTCATCGTGGCCTACTCGACCAGCCATGTGGCCCTGACCTGGAAGGCGCGATTGCAGGCAGGTGAGCGATTGGTCGTCCTCGGAGCTGCCGGGGGCGTGGGTCTTACGGCTGTCGAACTTGGCGCACGTATGGGGGCGGACGTCGTGGCCGTCGCGCGGGGGCCCGACAAGCTGGAGGTCGCGCGGGCGGCCGGGGCCCACCACCTGGTCGACGCGGAAGCGCCGGATCTGCGGAACCGTCTGCGGGACCTGGGCGGCGCTGACGTTGTCTATGACGCGGTCGGCGGCAAGCTGCATGATGCTGCCTTTCGCGCGATGCGGCCCGGTGGACGCCTGTTGGTGATCGGCTTCGCGAGCGGCGAAGTGCCGCAACCCAAACTGAACCACCTGTTGGTGAAGAATGTAGACCTTCTCGGGCTCTACTGGGGCGGTCTGCTGAAATCGCATCCGCACGTCGTGACCGACAGTATCGCGTCGCTCTTCTCCATGTACGAACGGGGGGACATCGCGCCCCATGTCTCTCACGTTCTGCCGCTCGAAAAAGCGGACGAGGCGCTGGAACTGCTGCGCAGGCGCAAGTCCACTGGCAAGGTCGTCGTCCGCCCGTGATCGAGGAGGAGCGCGGCTGATCGGCCGTCACCCGTTCGATCGCCCCTTTCTCGGCCCGATGACCGGCATGTGAGGATCAGCCCGCGACGGTGAGCCGGGGCCTTGAACGAAGAGCGCCGTATTCCTGCGTCAGAAGGTCAGCCAGCCGGTCGCGCACGGGATCGGGCTCCGCATCCCGGCGGTAGAGGGTGATCGCCATCTCGCCGAGATCCGGGAGTGCCCCTGCATGCGGTATCGCTTCCATGTCGCGACCGTCGAAGAAGCCGTCGAGGACAGTCTGTACCGCGAGGTCGGCGCTCACGCCCGCATCGATGGAACGGCTGCTATCCGCCTCGACCCCCATCACCCACGGAATCCCCGCCGTGTCGAGCGCGGCCTGCGCCGCAGCCCGGAAGAGGCAGGTAGAGGGGAAAGCCAATGGCAGGGGGCGGCGGGTCCATGCCGTCCCGCCGGCGGCGCCGACCCAGATCAGGGGAAGGCAGGCAATGACCCGTCCGCTTGCGTCCGCGGCGGCCTCGGTGCCGAGAATCAGGTCCTGTTCGCCGCCGGCAAGCTCCTGCTTGAGCCTGTTCGTGCTGCTCGCCGTAAGAGCGACGCGGACATGGGGATATTCGGCGGCGAACGTTCGAAGGACGCGGGGGATGACACCCGAGACGATGTCGTGGGGCACGCCCAGCCGCAATTGACGCGCCGGCGCCTCTGACCGCATGCGCTCGAGCAATTCGTCGTTAAGCGCGCAGAGGCGCCTGGCGTAGCTCAGCGTCTGTTCGCCTTCCGGGGTGAGCATCACGCCGCGCGCAGTCCGGACGAAGAGCTGAACGCCGAGTGCCTCTTCCAGTCGTTTGACCTGCATCGAGACCGCCGATTGCGTCAGATTGAGGAGGCCTGCAGCGCGCGTGACCCCGCCCGTCGAGGCGACCGTTGCGAAGGCGCGGAGCGTATTGAGGTCGAGGTTCCGGGGCATCGCCTGAACTCCTTTCGGACGGGAGCCTTCTACCGCGCCCCGGTGTCATTCCGAAACGGAATGGCATGATGGCTGCCATCAGAGATGCTGATATGTCGGGCGGGTGGATGGCCGAATTGCGGCAGTGCTGCGTCTCTTCGGGAGCTTCGTGGCCGCTTATAGAAAATATCAATCGAAATGCCGTGCCTGCGCAGGCCGAGCGACTTGAAATGCACGGTATCTCTGCCGATATTCCCATCCGAAGGGGCAGGCATGCCCTAGAGAAGTTTTATCCCTGGAGGAGTTCCGATGGCTCAATTCGACGCCCTTCGCGCCACCGGCGTGACCGGCGAACGCGCGGCCCAGATCGACGAGGGTCTGCGCGCTCACATGAACAAGGTCTACGGCACGATGTCCGTGGGCATGTTGATCACGTTTGCCGCCGCCTGGGCCATTTCGGGCCTGTCCGTGACCAGCGACCCGTCGCAGGCCGTCGTGCAGCTCGGGAACGGGACGCTTCTGACGAGCCTTGGCGCTGCGATCTATACGTCGCCCCTGCGCTGGGCCCTGATGTTCGCGCCGCTGCTGTTCGTGTTCGGCTTCGCAGCCAGCATCAATCGCTTGTCGGCAGCCACGGCTCAGGTCGTCTTCTACGCCTTCGCCGCAGTCATGGGCGTGTCGATCAGCTCGATCTTCATCGTCTTCACCGGCATGTCGATCGCCAGCACCTTCCTCGTGACGGCCATCGCTTTCGCGAGCCTGTCGCTGTGGGGCTACGTGACCAAGAAGGATCTGTCCGGCTGGGGCACCTTCCTGTTCATGGGCGTGATCGGCCTGATCGTCGCGTCGCTGGTGAACATCTTCTTCTTCGGCGGGGCCTTCGCTCAGCCGATCGCGTTCATCGGTGTGCTGCTCTTCGCGGGCCTGACGGCTTACGACACGCAGAACATCAAGAACACCTACCTGGAGCATGCGGTGCATGGTGATCAGGAGTGGCTCGGCAAGGCGGCCATCATGGGCGCGCTGAACCTCTACCTCGACTTCATCAACATGTTCATGTTTCTGCTGCAGCTTCTCGGCAACCGCGAGTGATCGCAGCATCATGGACCAGATCGGGCCGCCCCTCGGGGCGGCCCGTTTCGTTAGGGGCTGTCGGCCTTTCGGACGGGAATGACGTTCAGGACAGGACCGCGCGGGCTGCCTCCAACCCGTCCGGCATCGGATGGTGCCCGGGGCCCGGATGCTCAATGAACCGGGCATCGGCCCCAAGCCGTCGGAGCACGTCGGCGCTGTCGCGCGCGCGTTTGATCGGAATGTGCGGATCGGCCGCATGGCATGTGATCACCGCACGGGTTCCCGTCAGATCGGTGCGATAGTCGAACGCCTTTCCCGCCGCGCCGTAGAGCGCCGGATCTGCACCTCCCTGGTCCTCTGTCCCGACCAGGCCACCCGACAGGGCGACCACGCCGCCGATCCCGCGTCGTGCCGCATATTCCAGGGCGAGGCATGCCCCTTGGCTGAACCCGACCAGCGCGACCTCACCCCGCGGGAGGGCGAGATCTCTCAGACTGGTCTCGACCGCGTGAAGCCCGCGCTCGACCCACGGCTCCATCTGCGCGCTGGGCGCGAGAAAGGACGTCGGCCACCATGAGTTGTCCGCGGCCTCGGGCGCTGCGACCTTGAGGCCGGATGCGCCGAGCGCTGGAATAAGTCCCGTGATGTCGGCCGCGGACCCGCCGCGGCCGTGAAGCAGGATCAGCCCCTTCATGCGTGGATCGGGGGCAGGATGGCTTCGATCCGGTCCCGGATCGGTTCGTACTGCTCCGGAAGCTTCAGCGTTTCACCGAGGCTCTCCAGGGGTTCATCGCGTGTGAAGCCGGGCGGATCCGTCGCAATCTCGAACAGCACACCGCCTGGTTCCCGGAAGTAGATCGCGTTGAAATACTGCCTGTCGATCACCGGGGTCACATTCATGCCGGCGGAGATCATTCGTTCCCGCCAGTCGAGTTGATCGGCATCGTCCGTCGCGCGGAAAGCCACATGGTGGATGCTGCCCGCACCCTGCCGTCCGGGGGCGGCGCCGTCCTTGCGGTACAGATCGACGACGGTGCCGCGGGCATCGCCCGGCACTTTCAGGCGCAGCCGCTCTTCGCCGTTCGCTGCCTCGTGACCCGTTTCCGCGTATCCCATGTGGTCCGTCAAAAGACGCTGCGTCGGTCCGAGGTCGTCCACCCACAGCGTCACGCCATGGAAGCCACCTTGTGCCGGGCCGTGATCGCCCGGGGTGGACACGAGCTCGACCGTGGCGCCGTCCGGGTCCATGACCGTCGCAACCTGCGCACCGAACCGCTCGACCGGGGCCGAGACGTCGGAGCCTCGGGCCCGCATCTCGGCCAGCCAGTCGTCGAAGACCCTGTCGCCGACCGCGTAGGAATAGGCCGTCGCCATTCCCGGACCGATGCGGCCCGGTGCGGCGCCGACGAACGGGAAGAAGGTCAGGATCGTGCCGGGTTCGGCATCGTGATTGCCGTAATATAGGTGATAGGTGCCCGGATCGTCGAAGTTGACGGTCTTCTTCACAAGCCGCTGGTCCATCAGCTTGGTGAAGAAATCGACATTTGCCTGCGGTGGACCGCTGATGGCGGTGACATGGTGCAGGCCGGTGATGCTTTTGGTCATGGCGACCTCCTGTTCGTTTGGAGTTGCCAGATAGATCGGGCGGCGCCGGGCGCGAGAAAACCGCGCCCGGCGCACAGGATCGGTGCGCCTATGGCGTCAAAGCGGCTGAGACATCTCGACCGCCGGGAAGCGCGGACCTTCAGGGAAGGCGATGCGGAACTGCTTTTCTCCGA
This sequence comes from Jannaschia aquimarina, assembly GCF_000877395.1. Classification (GTDB taxonomy): domain Bacteria; phylum Pseudomonadota; class Alphaproteobacteria; order Rhodobacterales; family Rhodobacteraceae; genus Jannaschia; species Jannaschia aquimarina. The sequence goes on from NZ_JYFE01000017.1 coordinate 62,648, forward strand.
TGAAGCCCATCGTCCGGTAGAAGGCTGTGGCCGTCAGCGTCGAAAAGCAATGGAGCCCGGCAACGCCAGCCGCGCGCGCCTGAACCATGGCGTTCTGCATGATTGCGCTGGCCACGCCGCGCCGCAGATGGTTCCGCGATGTGATGAAGTGGCGGACGTGACCCCATGAGCCTGTTTCCTGGCCCTGCGGTCCGCCGACGCTCCACCCGCCGGCGCCCAGCAGTTCGTCCCCGTCCCATGCGGTCCAATACCGGCCAGACCCGATCAGTTCGGGCTGGGGGCGGGTGATGATCGGCAAGGCCTCCGTCAGCGTCCGTTCATCATAGGCGCCCCGCAGGAGCGGCGGAAAGTTCTCCTTCAATAGCCGGGCGACCGCCGGCACGTCGTCTATCGTGGAAGGACGTATGTCCATCTTGGTCTCTCCTCTGTTCAATGACCCCGCATCGCGATTGCGGAGCGGGGCCATGTCGTCGGAGAACCGGTAAGAATGGTAAACAGATGGTTAACGCGCCTGCCGGATCGGAGCGCGGCCGCTTGGAGATAGCGGAGGTTTGCCTCGCGCGGGTCGCCTGAAGGGACGTTGGAGCAGGACGATAAGGCCAAGGGGGAGTGGCTTGCCGATCACGGCCTCGTTCGGCGGCGGATCATTGGAATTTTGAAACGAAAAGGGCCGCACCCTTCGGCGCGGCCCGACAAATCGAAAGGTCGGCGATCTTACTTGATCTTGCCTTCCTTGTACTCGACGTGCTTGCGCGCGACGGGGTCGTACTTACGGACGACCATCTTTTCGGTCATCGTGCGCGCGTTCTTCTTGGTCACGTAGAAATGGCCGGTTCCGGCGCTGGAGTTCAGGCGGATCTTGATGGTGGTGGGCTTCGCCATCTCGTCTCTCCTCGTGGGCGTGGCGGATCGGGAACGCGTCCCGCACCCCGCCTACGGAAAAATCAGGAGGCTGCCATCTACCAGATCCGATCAGCCCGTCAAGCGCCTCGATCGGCGGTCAGGCAGGCACTCCGATCCGGATCAGGATAAGTCCGTCGCCGCAGGGTGAGAAGCTGGCTTCGGCCATGCCGTCGGAACCCAGTGGCGACAGGTCGAGGGACACCGTGACGGTCTCGCCGCGCCGGGCACGATGGATCGCCGACTGCGCGGAGAGCCTCTCGGGAAACGTCCAGAGCGAAACGACCGCCAAGCCGCGCAGATCGTCCGAAGGTGCGAAGCCGAGGGCAACTAGGGAGGCGCGGTTCATCAACTCGATGCGCCCGTCCCGACCGACGAGCACGAGACTGGCATGGCTCCGCCCAACCGCCCTGAGGGCCTCTACCGGAGGAGCAATCCGAGCCTCGGAGGCCGCCTCAAATCCCTTATCTACCTGCGGTTGCGCCATGCGATTCCATATCCCCTTGACCACCAATGTCCGCTGTTAGCGGTCGCACCGCTACGGAACTAACGTAGCGTCGCCCGAAACCGGCAAGAAATGGCCGATACCCGATCGGCTTCGGCGGGACTGACGCTGGATCAGAGCAGGTCTTCCAGAAGGGCTCGGGTATTGGCCGCCGTCATCTCGATCGGATTTCCGCCGACGCTCGGATCCGCAAGGGCGCCCGCAACGAGACGGTCGACATCCGGATCCGCGACGCCCAGCTCGGTCAGCGTCCGGGGAATGCCCAGAGAGGCATTGAAATCGTCAACGAAGGTGCGGAAGCCGTCGAAGCCGCCCTCGATGCCCAGATAGGCCGACGCCCGGTCGAACCGTTCCGAGATAGCGCCGGCGTTGAAGCGGAGCACCGCGGGCATGCAGACGGCATTGGTCGTGCCGTGATGGGTATGGTGCATCGCTCCGATCGGGTGGCTCAGGGCGTGAATGGCACCAAGGCCCTTCTGGAACGCAATCGCCCCCATGGACGCGGCGGCCATCATCTGGGCCCGCGCTTCCATGTCGGTTCCATCCGCAAAGGCGCGGGGCAGGTACGCCGTCACCAACCGCATGCCTTCGAGCGCAATGCCTTGCGACAGCGGATGAAAATGCGGGCTCGAATAGGCCTCGACACAGTGGGCGAAGGCATCGAGACCGGTTCCGGCCGTGATGGCGGGCGGCATTCCGACCGTCAGCTCGGGGTCGCTGATGACGAACACGGGCAACAATTTCGGGTGGAAGATGATCTTCTTTTCGAGCGTCTCGGAGTTCGTGATGATCGCGGCTCGTCCGACCTCTGACCCCGTTCCCGCCGTCGTTGGGATCGCGATGACGGGGACGATGGCCTCGGCATCCGCGCGGGTCCACCAATCCCCGACATCCTCGAAATCCCAGATCGGCCGGGTCTGGCCGACCATCAGGGCGACCGCCTTGCCCAGGTCAAGCGCAGAGCCGCCCCCGAAGGCCACGATGCCATCATGACCACCATCGCGGAATGCCCGAACCCCGGCAGCGACGTTGATGTCGCTGGGGTTCGGATCCACATCAGAGAATACCGCGCGACCAAAACCCGCTGTCTCCATCAGGTCCAGCGTCCGCGTGGTTATATCCAGCGCGGCCAGCCCCTTGTCTGTGATCAGAAGTGGCCGCGTGAGCCCCGCCTGCTCGCAGGCCGCGCCCAATTCCGCCACGCGGCCCGCGCCAAAACGGACAGAGGTGGGATAGGACCAGTTTGCCGTCAGAATCATCACGATATCCGCAGATGGAAGGATTTCGGCCGCGTCAGAGCGTGATAGCCGAGGGCGGACAGGCCGGCCCCCCGGCCGGTCTCCTTGCAGCCCGTCCAGCAGAGCGCCGGATCGAGGTAATCGCAGCGGTTCAGAAACACCGTGCCGGTTTCCAGCCGGTCGCCGATCCGTTCGACGGCTTCCACGTCGGCGGACCATATGGATGCCGTCAGGCCGTAGCGGCTGTCGTTCATGAGACGGATGGCCTCTTCGTCGTCATCGACCGGCATGATGCCGACGACCGGCCCAAAGCTCTCGTCCCGCATCACACGCATATCGTGGGTGACGCCGGTCAGGACGTGCGGCGTGAGATAGGCGCCCGCGTCGTCATCGGCGTCCATCCGCGCCACATGAGCGGTGGCGCCCGCAGCGACCGCCTCTTCGATCTGCGTCCGGACCTCTCGGGCGAAGCGGACATGTGCCATCGGCCCCATCGTCGTCTCCGGCGAAAGTGGGTCGCCCAAGACCTGCGACTCCGCCCAGTCGACGGCCTTTTCCACGAAAGTGTCATAGAGCGACCGGTGAACGTAGATCCGCTCGATCCCGCAGCAGCACTGGCCGGAATTGAACATCGCGCCGTCCATCAGCGTATCGACGGCCGCCTCCAGATCTGCATCCGCTCGCACGTATCCGGGATCCTTGCCGCCAAGCTCTGTCGAGACGGGAACGAAGGTCCCCGCCGCTGCCCGTTCGATCGCCCGACCGCCTTCGACCGATCCGGTGAAATTCACGTAATCCACCGCCCGCTCGGACAGCAGATCGGACGTAGTCGCATGATCCAGAACGAGGTTCTGGATGACGTCCTTCGGCACGCCGGCCTCGTGGAACGCCTCGGCCAGCCGTTCACCGACCTGCAAAGTCTGTGCGGCATGTTTCAGGATCACGGTGTTCCCCGCGATCAGGGCCGGCGCGATGGTGTTGATCGCGGTCATGTACGGGTAGTTCCACGGCGCGATCACCAGGACGGTGCCCCAGGGGACACGTTTGATCATACGACGGAAGGTGCTCGACTCCTCGACCACCATCGGGGCCAGCGCCTCGGCCGCGATATTCGCCATGTGGTCAACGCGTTCGTGAAAGCCGCTATATTCGCCGCCATAGCGGATCGGGCGGCCCATCTGGCGGGCCAGCTCCAACGCCATCCGCTCGGTGTCGCCGCCGATGATCGCGTCGGCGCGCCGGACGAGTTCGATCCGCTCCTCCAGCGGACGGGCCGCCCAGTCCGACTGCGCCGCCTGCGCACGCGCCGCCGCATTGAAGGCGGCCTCCGCCGAGAGCGTATCGCGTTCAATGTAAACCGACCCGTCGATCGGCGATATCAGTTGCACCCGTCCCATTCTGCGCCCCGCCTCGTTTCCGGACACGTCTTCGAAGCGAGCGCTACGCCCGCTCGAACCCCCGCGCAACTTCCCAGTCGGTGACGGCGGCATCGAAGGCCTCCTGCTCGACCTCCGCGGCCCGGACGTAATGGTCGATCACGTCGTCCCCCATCGCGTCGCGCAACATGGCGGATCCGCGCAAGGTCTCGGTGGCATCGCGCAGGGTCCGCGGGATGTCGTCGACATCGCCCATCCCGTAGACGTCCCCGGTTACGGGATCCGGCGCGGGCAGGCCCTCTTCGATGCCCTTGAGCCCGGCGGCCAATTGGGCCGCGCAGGCGAGGTAGGGGTTCACGTCCGACCCGGGAATGCGGCACTCGATCCGCACGCCCCTGGTGTCCTCGCCGACCAGCCGGTAGCCGGCGGTCCGGTTGTCCACCGACCACGCGATCTTGGTGGGCGCGAAGGTCCCCGGCAGGAACCGCTTGTAGCTGTTCACGTAGGGCGCGAGGAAGGCGGTCATCTCGCCGGTATGCCGCATCAGCCCGGCGACGTAGCTGCCCATCAGATCGGACATGGCGCGCGGCGCGTCAGGGTCGTGGAAGGCGTTCGAGCCGTCCTCGCGCGCCATGGACTGATGGATATGCGAGGCACTTCCGACCTTGTCGGCACGCCATTTGGGCAGGAAGCTGGCCGCGTGGCCGCGCTGGTCGGCGATCTCCTTGACGGCCTGCTTGGCGATGGTGTGGTGGTCCGCACACGCCACCGCGTCGGCATAGCGGATATTCAGCTCCTCCTGTCCGGTCTCCGCTTCGCCCTTGGAGTTCTCCACGGGCACGCCGGCCGCCACCAGATGGTTGCGGATGGGGCGCATTACATGCTCCTCGCGCGCGGACTGGAACAGGTTGTAATCCTGATTGTAGCCGACCAATGGCGCCAGATCCCGGAAGCCGCCCCGGCGAATGTCGTCGTAGGACGCGCGGAAGACGAAGAATTCCAGCTCCGTCGCCATCATGGGGGTCAGCCCCATCTCGGCGACGCGGGCGACCTGCGCCTTGAGCATCTCGCGCGGGGAATGCGGCACCGGTGCGTGGGTGTGGTGGTCCAGCACATCGCAGAGGACAAGCGCCGTCCCATCGAGCCAAGGCAGGGGCCGCAGCGTCGTCAGGTCGGGCTTCATGACGTAGTCGCCATAGCCCTGTTCCCACGAGGTGGAGGCATATCCGTCGGGCGTCGCCATCTCCAGGTCGGTCGCCAGGAGGTAGTTGCAGCAATGGGTCTCTTCATGACCCGCTTCGAGGAAGTTCGAGACCGTGAACCGTTTGCCCATCAGGCGGCCCTGCATGTCGACCATGGCCACGAGGACGGTGTCGTAGGGACCGAATTTCAGATCGTCGAGCTTGAGCATGGTCTTCCCCCGCAGCATGCGCCCCGTCATCCCCCGGATGCCGGGGCGCGTCCAGAGGGCGGGCGATCGCCCGCCCCGCTTCGATCAGCCGTAGCGATAGGGCCGGCCGGCCTGCTGCATCAGCGCGTTGTAGTCCTTGAAGATCTGCACCACCCGGGCCTTGGTCTCGCTCTCGGCGGCGATCTCGTCCCAGAATTCGCGCGCGGCCGCCTCGACCTGATCCCATTCCTCGTCCGGGATGCTGGTCAGTTCCAGCTTCGGGCCGTTGACCCGCAGGTCGGCCTCGCCGCCCCAGTACCAGTGCTGCCGGTAGTAATGCGACTGCTCGCAACAGACCTCGAACAGGACCTTCAGATCGTCGGGAAGCTCGTTCCAGCGTTCCATGTTGGCGAAGAAGTGCCCGATCCACGCGCCCGAGATGTTGTTGGTCAGGAAGTAGTTCGTCACGTCCGCCCAGCCGACGGTATAGTCCTCGGTGATGCCGGACCAGGCGATCCCGTCCAGCTCTCCGGTCTGGAGCGCGACCTCCACGTCCTCCCATGGGATCGACACGGGGACGACGCCGAATTGCGCCATGAACCGGCCCGCGGTCGGGAAGGTGAAGACGCGCTTGCCCTCCAGATCGGCAAGAGAGCGGATCGGCTCTTTCGTGGCGAAGTGGCACGGGTCCCAGGCCCCGGCCGAGACGTGCTTGACGCCGACGCGGGCATATTCCTCGTCCCAGATCTCCTTGAGGCCGTAGCGGTTGAACAGGACCGGGACGTCCAGCGAGTAGCGCGAGGCGAAGGGGAAGTAGCCGCCGAACACCGTCACCTCGGTCGGAGACGCCATCGAGTCGTCGTCAGACTGCACCGCGTCGATCGTGCCCCGCTGAAGCGCCTGGAACAGCTCACCCGTCGGGACGAGCTGGTCGGCATAGTAGGTCTCGATCTGCATCCGGTCGCCGGCGATGGCGTTGAACTTCTCGATGGCCGGGTCCAGCACCTCGGCCGCCAGCGCGGCGCCGGCATAGGTCTGAAGACGCCAGGTGATCGTGGATTGCGCGATTGCGGGCGTGGCCAGCGCGGCGGGCGCGGCGGCGGCCCCGGCAAGCAGCTTGCGGCGTGTGGTCATGGTCTCTCTCCTCTGTCGGTTAGGGGGCGTAGATCGTCTGCGGCAACCACAGCGCGATGCCCGGGACCGCCATCACCAGCGCCAGCGCGGCGATCATCACGAGGACGAAGGGGGTGATCGAGGCGTAGATGTCCCTGAGCCCGATCTCGGGCGGGGCCATGGCGCGCATGAGGAAGAGGTTGTAGCCGAAGGGCGGCGTCATGTAAGCGATCTGCGTGGTGATCGTGTAGAGCACGCCGTACCAGATCAGATCGAAGCCCAATTCCCCCACCAGCGGCACATAGAGCGGCGCAACGATGACCAGCATCGCGGTGTCGTCGAGAAACGTGCCCATCACCAGAAAGCTCAGCTGCATCAGGATCAGGATAATCCAGGGGTTCAGGCCCAGCCTCTCCGTGAAGAGGCTCTCGATGGCGTTGACCGCGCCCAGCCCGTCGAACACGGCTCCGAAGGCGAGCGCGGCCAGGATGATCCACATGAACATGCAGGTGATGCCCAGCGTCTTGCGCACCGAGTTCTCGAAGACCTCGCGCGTCATGCGCCCCTTGAGGATCGCGGCGGCCAGGGCGGCCAGCGCACCGATGGCCGACGATTCGACCAGGGACGTCCAGCCGCTGACGAAGGGGATCATCATAGCGAAGAAGATCCCGAAGGGCAGAAGGCCCGCGCGCAAAAGGCGCAGCTTTTCGGCCTGCGGGATGTCCCGCTCCTCCGGCGGCAGGACGGGCCCCAGGGACGGGTTCAGGCGGCAGCGGATGACGATGTAGGCCACGAACATCGCCGCCATCATCAGGCCGGGGACGATCCCGGCGAGCCAAAGCTGGCCGACCGGCTGCCGCGCGATCATCGCGTAGAGGACCAGCACGACAGACGGCGGCACAAGGATGCCCAGTGACGATCCGGCCTGGATGACGCCCGTCACCATGCGCTTGTCGTAGGCGCGGCGCAAAAGCTCGGGCAGGGCGATGGTCGCGCCGATGGCCATGCCCGCGACCGATAGCCCGTTCATGGCGGAGACCAGCACCATCAGAAGGATCGTGCCGACCGCCAGCCCCCCGGACAGCCCGCCCATCCAGACGTGGAACATGCGGTAGAGGTCGTCGGCGATACGGCTCTCCGACAGGACGTAACCCATGAAGATGAACATCGGCAGCGTGAGCAGCGGGTACCAAACCATCAGCTTCATCGCCGCCGAGAAGCCCAGATCGTAGCCACCGCGATCCCCCCACAGCGCCAGCGACGCGACGACTGCCACGAAGCCGATGGCTCCGAAGACGCGCTGCCCCGTCAGCAGCATCAGCATCATCGAGGCGAACATGAGCGTGGCGATCAGCTCGTAGCTCATGCGGCTTCCTCTGGGGGAAGGGGATCGACCACATGGCCACGCAGCAGCAGGACGTCCTTGAAGAGCTCGGACACGCATTGCAGTAGCATCAGAAGGAAGCCGGCGATCATCACCGCCTTGATGGGCCAGAGATACGGCCGCCAGGCCGAGGACGAGCGTTCCATGAACCCGGTTTCGGCGCTGCCCGTGACGAGGCCCGCGAAGAAGCCGAAGGGCTCCGACCCGAAATAGCCCAGCGAATAGGCGGTCGAAGCGACCGCTCCGTAGAGCAGCACGAGCAGGTAAAATATAAGCAGGCAGACAGTGAAGAGATCGAACCACGCCTTCCGTGCGGGCGACCACTCGCCGTAGAGCAGGTCCATCCGGACATGGGACCCCATCTGGATCGAGTAGGGCCCGCCGAGGATGTAATAGCCCACCATCACGAACTGGGCGAGTTCCAGCGTCCAGAGCGACGGTGTGAACGCTGCCTTAGAGACGATCGACCAGAGCAGGATGCCCATCAGCAGGAACAGGCCGTACATCGCGATCCGGCCGATCCGGCGGTTGAGCGCGTCGACCCAGAGGATGTAACGGCGCATCGCGGCGATCACGCGCGGGCCCCCATGCGTCGCGGTGGCCGCGCCGGTGCGGCGCCCTTCGTTCCCATCCCCGTCATCGGGCTGAGCGTTTCGGCCCTGCGCGACCCTGTCAACGATTTCCTTAACGCGACGGCAATCCGCGACGCCTCGCGGCTGTCCTTGCCCGATCCCTGGGCGGGATCGGTGCGGGGGGCCGTGTAAGCCGGATTCTGTTCCCCCTTCGGGGCGGCGACCATTCATCTCGGCACCGCCTCGCGGCGGGCCTGAAGCTGCCAACCCGGACCGCCGGGCGAAGCACCCGATCCGCGGTCCCTATTCGGCATTGCTCCCGGTGGGGCTTGCCATGCGGGGGACGTTGCCGTCCCCCCGGTGGGCTCTTACCCCACCGTTTCACCCTTGCCCCCGCATGCGAGGGCGGACTGTTCTCTGTGGCGCTTTCCGTCGGGTTGCCCCGCCCGGGCGTTACCCGGCACCGTCGCTTCGTGGAGTCCGGACTTTCCTCGGTTTCCCGCGGCCGCCCCGGCCCCCCGCGCGCCGGAGCTAGGAGGCGGCCGGCGCGCCGTCAAGCGCCGGGGCGGGCCAGCGTCGCGCGAGATCGGCGATCATGGCCATGTCCACCGGGTCGAGCGGCCCCTCGATCCCCGGCCTGAACCGAAGGCGGAAGGCCGAAAGCAGCGTCTCGAAGGGAACCTCCTCCGTGTAGCCGAAGGTCGACGCGTCGCGACGAAACCCGTCCTGATCCGGTGCCGGGCCGGCCGCGGGTTTCGGCCAGACCGAAAGGCCGGACAGGGCCAACCTGCGCCAGTCGAAGCGCCGGCCCGGATCGACCTTGCGGCCCGGCGCGCTGTCGGAATGCCCGATCACGCCCTCTGGCGGGATGACATGACGGTCCATGATCCCGGACACCAGGTCTTCCACGGCATCCATCTGACGGGCGCTGAAAGGGTGTGTGGCCGCATTGCAGATCTCGATCCCGATCGAGGCCGAATTGACGTCCGTGATCGCGCCCCATCGTCCCGCACCGGCATGCCAGGCGCGCCGATCTTCCGGGACCATGGAGACGACCTCTCCGTCCTCTCCGACCACGTAATGAGCCGAAAGCTGGGTTTCCGGGTCCTGGAACCATCGGATGACCGGTTCGACTCCTCCGGCCATCGCCGTGTAGTGAAGCAGGATCAGGTGCGGAACGGTCCCGTCCCGCCGCTCGCCGCAATTGGGCGAGGGCGCCTCGCGCATCCGTCAGCTGCCCTGAACGATCCGGCGGAAGGCGGCTGGATCCCAGGCACAGGCATTGCCGTCTCCGTCGGGATCCAGGCCAAGTCGGTCGCGCTCGGGCCCGCCGCGTTCCAGGAAGGCCGTCTGGGCCGCATCCGCAGAGCGGAAGCGGTTGCAGCGCCGCTGCGCCGCGGCCTCGCCCGCAAACGGGCTGCGGCGATAGGTGCCGGCGGCGCCTTTCGCACTGGCACGGTTCAGGGCGTAGGCCGCAAGGTTCGGCCCGGTATCGCCGGGGCGTTCGAGCTGGACGTCTTCGGGGCGGACCTCCAGACGCTGCTGCTGAGCCTGCCGCAGACGCTCTGCATCTTCCTGTATCGTGCGGGCGTTGCTGACGGCGCCGAAATCCTGCTCGGTGCTGATCGAGGCGTTGTCCCGGTCGAGGGACGGATCGAGCGACGCGGTCGCGGCGGTCGGAAGCGGCGCAGGCGCGCCGATCGGATCGGCCGGCCGACCCAATGCCGCGCGCGTCTCACGGGCCAGACCGGCGGCGTCGCGCGCATCGGCGCGGGCATCGAGTGCGGCTGCATCCCGCGGCACCGGCGTGCTGGGCGGACGGATCGTGTCCGGCAAGCGCACGCCAGACGATTGCTGCGGCAGCGGGCCTCGCCCTCTGTCGAAGAACGGATCGTTGAAGTCGGGCCGGCTGTCCGGGACGGGACCCGCGCATGCGGCGACGGCCAGAACTGCACAGACCAGGGGGATTTTACGCATCGTACTGCCTCGACTTTTGACCGAGCCTACCACCACTTTTCCGGCCGCGCCACGAATCCGGCCCGCTCTTCCAGCGCGCGGGCGGTCGCGAGCAATTCGCCTTCGGCCCATGGTTTGCCGATCAGCTGCAGCCCAAGGGGCAATCCGCGCCGGTCCAGCCCGGCCGGCACCGCGACGCCGGGCAGGCCGGCCAGGTTCACCGTCACCGTGAAGACGTCGTTGAGATACATCTGGATTGGATCGGCATCCGCCATGGCGCCCAGCTCGAAGGCGGCGGACGGGGTCGCCGGGGTCAGGATCGCGTCGACGCCCTCCGCGAAGACCTCGTCGAAATCCTTCTTGATCAGCGCGCGAACCTTCCGGGCCCGGTTGTAGTAGGCGTCATAGAACCCGGCTGACAGCACGTACGTGCCGATCATGACGCGGCGCTGGACCTCATGGCCAAAGCCTTCGGCGCGGGTCTTCTCGTACATCTCGGTGACGCCGTCGCCCTGATCCAGCTTTGCCCGGTAACCGAAACGCACCCCGTCATAGCGCGCCAGGTTCGACGACGCCTCTGCGGGGGCGATGACGTAATAGGCCGGCAGGGCGTACTTCGTGTGCGGCAGACTGATATCCCGCGTCTCCGCCCCCGCATCGCGGAGCATGTCGATGCCCTGCTGCCACAGCGCCTCGATCTCCTCGGGCATGCCGTCCATGCGGTATTCGCGCGGGATGCCGATCACCTTGCCGGCGATATCCTGCTGGGCGAGGGCCTCGAAATCCGGAACCTCCAGATCGGCCGAGGTCGAATCCTTCGGATCGTGTCCGGACATGGCGCGCAGCATGATCGCCGCGTCCTGAACGCTGCGCGTCATCGGTCCCGCCTGATCCAGCGAAGACGCGAAGGCGACGATGCCCCAGCGGCTGACCCGGCCATAAGTGGGCTTGATGCCGACGATGCCGGTAAAGGCGGCGGGCTGCCGGATCGAACCGCCCGTATCCGTGCCCAATGCGGCAAGACAGGTCCGCGCAGCGACGGCGGCCGCCGAGCCGCCGGACGATCCGCCCGGCGTGAGCGCGGCATCGGAATTGCCGGCGCGCCAGGGGTTCACCGCGTCGCCGTAGGTCGAGGTTTCGTTGGACGACCCCATCGCGAACTCGTCCATGTTCAGCTTGCCGAGCATGACGGCGCCGGACGTGAAGAGCTTATCCGTCACGGTCGATTCGTAGGCCGGACGGAATCCATCGAGGATTTTCGACCCTGCCTGGCTGGCCACGTCCTTGGTGCAGAACAGATCCTTCACCCCGATCGGCAGGCCGCACATGTCCGGCGCATCCCCGCGGCGGATGCGCTCGTCGGCCGCCTCGGCCTGAGCGCGTGCGAGATCGAAGGTCGGGTGGACGAATGCGTTCAACGCGCCCGCGCCCTCGACCGCTTCGATATGCGCCTCGGTCAGGGCCTGTGCCGTGGTCTCGCCCGAACGCAGGGCGTCGCGCGCTTCGGCCAGGGTCAGGTCGGTCAGGTCGCTCATGTCATTCCACCACCTTGGGGACGGCGAAGAACCCTTCGCGGGCATCGGGCGCATTGGCCAGGACGTCGCCCTGCCGATTGCCATCGGTCACGATGTCCTCGCGCCGCTTCAGCCGCATCGGCGTCACCGACACCATGGGCTCGACGCCGTCGACGTCGACTTCCTGCAACTGCTCCACGAAGTCGAGGATGGCGGTGAACTCGCCGGCGAGCGCATCGAGCTGCTCGTCCGGGACGGCGATGCGGGCGAGCTTGGCGACCTTGCGGGCCGTCTCTCGGTCGATGGTGGACATGATAGCCTCCGTCAGATCGGGCCTCGTCTAGCGGCGGGCGCGGGGGGGTTCAACGGGGCATCCGCTGGTCCTTCGAACCATCCCGGCCTAGGCTCGGACGGCAGGACGGCAGGACGGAGGCACGGATGGACGGATATCTGCTGAAGGCGGCCGCAATCGAGGCGATGGACGGTCAGAAGAAGACCCATTTCCTCAATCCCGCAGCCCAGCGCGTGAACAAGAGCCTTGGCGACGCGACGGGCCTGACCGGGCTCGGCATCCATCTGATCGAGGTCGCACCCGGCCACGAGACGACCGAATACCACGTTCATTACCACGAGGACGAGGCGGTCTATGTCCTTGCGGGTCACGCGACCGCGACCACCGGCGATCAGGATCATGCGATCGCGCCGGGGGATTTCATCGGCTACCGGGCGGGTGGTCTGCCCCATACGATCGTCAACACGGGGACCGAGACGCTGCGGCTTCTGGTGATCGGGCAACGCATTCCGCAGGACGTTGCGGACTACCCGCGCAAGGGCAAGCGGATCTACCGGCAGGTGGGTGTCGGCACCGATCTTGCAGACATCGCCGCGCTTGATCACCCGGCAACGGGGGTGAAAAGGGGATAGCTCAGTCGAACTTGCGCGACGGCGCCAGTACGACCGCCTCGCCGGCCAGGACCTTCTTGCCGTCGATGGCGCAATAGGTCTCCATGGTGACCTTGCGCTTGCGCAGATCCATGTCCGTGACGGTCACGACCGCCTCGACCCGGTCGCCCGGACGGACCGGGGCCAGGAATTTCAGCGTCTGGCCCAGATAGACGGTGCCATGCCCCGGAAGCTGCTCACCGATCACGGCTGAAATCAGGCCCGCCGTCAGCATTCCATGGGCGATGCGGCCCTCGAAGATCGTGTCATGCGCGTAGTCATCGTCCAGATGGACGGGATTCCGGTCCGTCGAAACCTCGGCGAACAGCTCGATATCCCGGTCGGTCACGACCTTGGAAAGCGATCGGGACATCCCGATCTCGATATCCTCGATGCAGATCGTGCCGCGAGGCAGGTTGTGGGTCGTATCGAGCATCACCGCGCACCTCCTGAACTGACCCGAGAGATAGCGCCCACGCCGCGATGCGGCAAGTCATTACGCAAGAAAAGTTCGTGCGACTATGGTGTGGGGGTAACAGCGTTACCGAAGTGTCCCGATCACGAATGTCGGGTTCGACTGTTCCGCCTCGAGAAACGCAGCCAGTTTCTCCGGGTCGGGGTCGCCGTCAGGCGCCGTCCCTGTCGGCTCGGCTCCCAGCCCCCCCGACAGGAAGAGGATGTCCAGATCCTCGCCCATCGCCCCCGCCACGTCGGTGGCGATCCCGTCTCCCACGCACAGGATCCGTCCGTCTGACACGTCCGCGATCCGCGACAGGCGCCGGCGGGCCAGATCGTAGATCGGCGGATGCGGCTTGCCGAAATAGAGCGAGGTGCCTCCCATCTGGGTATAGAGCTCCGCGATGGCCCCCGCACACCATTCCCGCACCCCGCCGCGATCCACGACGATATCCGGGTTGGCACACAGAAGCGGCAGGCGACGCGTCTTCGCCGCCAGAAGCTGCGGCCGCAGGACCGATGGATCGGCGGTGGGATCGAATGGCCCGGTGCAGGCGATGCCTTCGGCCTGATCCAATGGCACGCGCTCGACCGCGACCGGATCCTCGACCACCTTCGGGGCCTCGAAGAACGGTGCGTCGTGAGGCTGTCCGATATGGAAGACCCTTGCCCCGACCGCGCCGGTGAACATCGCGACCCGTGCGCTGTCGCCCGACGTCGCGATGTCGTCCCACGCGTCGGATGCGACGCCGATCTGGTCCAATTGCTCGGCGACCGACTTCCGCGGCCGCGGCGCATTGGTCACCAGGATCACCTTGCCGCCCTGTCTGCGGTAGGCTTGCAGAGCTTCGACCGCACCGGGCAGGGGGCGCACGCCGTCGTGCACGCAGCCCCACAGGTCGACGAACATCGCGTCGTAGGCGTCTGACACGTCCGAAAGCGCGCCGATGATCCGGGTCATTGCAGTTCCTTCATCCGCATGGGCACGTTTGACCGCCTCAGAGCTTGAGCGCGGGGATGATCTGCTTCTTTCGGCTCATCACGCCGGGCAGGACAACGCTGTCCCTCTCGACCGTCGCGCCGAAACTCTTTTCGGCCACCGTCTTCACCAGCGGGTTCGGGACCAGCAGCGTCGCTTCCTCCTTCAGGATGTCGACGACGAAGAGGAGCACCTGCTGAACCCCGTCCTCGGCGGCGACCTGTGTCATCGCCTCCATCAGGGCGTCCTTGCGGTTGAGGATGGCCTCGGGCGCCGTCGTTTCCAGCACCGAGACGCGGAACTTGGTGCCGTCCACGGCATATTCCTTGCTGTCCATCCGCAGCAATTCCGCCTCCGAAAAGCGGCTGACGTCCGACTTGGCACGGAACATGGCGGATGCCAGATCGGGGATCGACACGCCGAGCCCCTCGGCCAGCTTCTCGGCCCAGGCCCGGTCGTGATCGGTCGTCGTGGGCGAGCGGAATTCCAGCGTATCCGACAGGATGCAGGTCAGCATCGCACCGCGCACGCTTTCGGGAGCATCGTCGAGCGTGTCGCCCATCAGGTCGGCCATGATCGTCGCGGTGCAGGCGAGCGGGCGGATCGTGATGTCGATCGGTGCCTTGGTCTCGATTCCACCGGTCAGTTTGTGGTGGTCGATGATCTGGCGCACATCGGCCTGACCAAGCGAGGCGGGCAGTTCCGCGGGGTTGTTGGTGTCCACGATCACGACCGGCTGATCGGCCTCGACATCCTCGATGATCCGCGGTGCCTCGAGCCCCCAATGCTCCAGCATGAAGGCGGCCTCGGTGTTGGGCTCGCCCAAGAGAACGGCCTCGGCCTCGGTGCCTTGGCTGTTGAGATACCAGGCCCAGGCGATCGGAGAGCCGGTGGAATCGGTGTCGGGCGACTTGTGCCCGAAGACGAGGGTGGTCATGGCGTTCATCCCGTGGATAGATCGGCGCCGCCCTAGCAACGGACCCGCCGATTGTCACGCCCGCCCGAGACCGAGCTTTATGCCCCCGTGAAGGCATTCCTCGAAGCGCAAGGCTACGAGGTCAAGGGAGAGATCGCGGGCGCCGACGTCGTCGGATTGCGTGGAGACGAGCCGCCCGTCGTCGTGGAACTGAAATCCGGGTGGTCGCTGACGTTATTTCAACAAGGCATCGCGCGGCAGGATGCGACGCCCCATGTCTATCTCGCGGTCCCCGAAGGGCGTGGTCGCAGGGCCTCCGGCGCCCTGAAGGCGAACCTGAAGATCGCGCGCAGGCTGGGGCTTGGCGTTCTGACCGTGACGCCGCGGGGCACCATCACGCCGCGTCTGGACCCCGGACCGTTCCGGCCACGCCTGCTGGCGCGACCGAGGGAACGGCTCCTAAAAGAATTCGCCGCGCGCCGGGGCGATCCCTCTCCGGGCGGCAGCGCGGGTGCCGTCGTCACCGCCTATCGGCAGGATTGCCTTTTGCTGGCGAGCCACCTGGCCGTGGCGGGGGCATGCCGAGGGGCGGATGTGGCGCGGGCCACGGGCGTGCCGCGCGCGACCGCGATGATGCGCGACAATCATTACGGCTGGTTCCGGAAGGTCGAGCGGGGGATCTACGGGCTGACGGATCTCGGCCGCGTCTGCGCCGGGGCGGGCGGCACTCCGGTGCAAGCGCCTCTCCCGGAGGCCGATGGCACCGAGGGCATCCTGATCACCAGCGACCGGAGCGATCCGTGAGATACGTGGCCCTCGCCTGCCTCGCGATGACGATGATGGCGGGCAATTCGCTGCTGACGCGGGCGGGCGTTCTGGCCGGGACCGATCCGCTCGCCTTTGCGGCGATCCGCGTCGCCGCCGGAGCGGCGATGCTGGCGCTTCTGGTGCGCGGCCGGGTCCCGCTCAAGGGGCGCCTCGGACCTGCCGTCGCGCTCGCGGTTTATCTCGTCGGCTTCAGCCTTGCCTATCGGACCCTCGACGCCGGGCTCGGGGCGCTCATCCTCTTCGCGACGGTCCAATTGGCTTTGCTAGGCGCGGGCCTGGCCAAGGGAGAGACGATGTCGGTTAGGCGCGGGGCGGGCATGGCGCTGGCGCTCGTGGGCATGGTCTGGCTTCTCTGGCCGGGGGACCGCGTCGATTTCGCCCTGCTCGACGGAGCCCTCATGATCGCGGCGGGTCTGGGCTGGGCGGCCTACAGCTATGCCGGGAAGTACGCCACCGACCCCCTTGGCGCGAATGCGGGCAGCTTCCTTCTGGCGGCGGCGGGCTTCGCGCTTGCGCTGCCGCTATGGTGGGACGCGCCGATCACCGTCCGTGGCGCGGTGCTCGCCTCGATCTCGGGGGCGATCACCTCAGGGATCGGCTATGCGATCCTCTACCGTGTCCTGCCGCGTCTTGGCCTTGCCGCAGCCGGGGTCGCGCAGCTCTCGGTGCCGGTGATCGCGATGATCCTCGGCGCCCTCATCCTGGCGGAACTGCCATCGGCGCGCGCTCTGGCCGCCGGCTGCCTGACCTTGGTCGGCATCGCGCTGGCGACACTTCAGGGGACGATCCGCTCCAAGGGATCGTAAGCCGGTGCACCCGGGTCCTGCCAGGCCACGGATGGCAGCGCCGACGGACGGAACCGGATCAGATCCATCTCGCCGCGGCTGAACCACTGCCGGTCCGTGACCACCGCTTCGGGGTCCGTCCAATCCTCCGAAAGCGCACCGTCGATCAGGCGGCAGCGGAAGAAGACCTCGACCTGATGAAACCCGCGATCCGGGTCGTGAAACTCGTTCAACAGGCACGGCTCGCCCACAGCGATCGTCAGTCCCGTCTCTTCTTGGACTTCCCGGGCGAGGTTGTCCGGCATGCTCTGATGCCGCTCCGCGCCGCCGCCCGGTGCGCACCACAGGTCGCTGCCGCGATGGGCCGGATAGGCATTGACCATCAGAAGACGGTCGCGGTGCATCAGGATGGCGCGGGTGGCGAGGCGGATCGGCATGGCTCGCGGCCCCTAGCGCGGCAGGCGGTGCATGGCTAGATCCACCCCATGCGCGCACTCCTGCTTCTTCTTGCCCTTCTGGCGCCGCCTGCCGCGGCCCGGCAGGATGAGTGCGTCATCCTGCTACACGGCCTCGCGCGGAGCGACTATTCGTTCCTGCTGATGGAAACCGCGCTGGTGGCCGAGGGATATCGCGTGGTCAACGTGGACTACGACTCGACGAGTGCGGATATCCGGACGCTCTCGGTCTCGATCATACCGCCGGCGTTGCGGGGGTGTGAGGGGACGGGACGTATCCACTTCGTTACCCATTCCATGGGCGGTATCATCGTCCGGGCCTGGGCGGATGCGAACGAGATGCCGACAGGCCGCACGGTGATGCTGGCGCCCCCCAATCAGGGATCGGAACTCGTCGACACCCTGGAAGAGATCCCGCCATTCGACTGGATCAACGGCCCGGCGGGGGGGCAACTCGGCACCGACGGCCTGCCGTCCGAGTTGGGACCGGTCTGGCCGGGCGTGGGCGTGATTGCCGGGAACCGGTCCCTGTCTGCGATCTATTCGACGATCCTGACCGGGCCGGACGACGGCAAGGTGACGGTCGAGTCCACCCGCGTGGAAGGCATGGCGGATCACATCATCTTGCCGGTGACGCACACGTTCATGATGAATTCGCCGCTCGTGATCGCAGAAACGCTGCACTTTCTTGAACACGGTGAGTTCGACGTCGACCTGGACATGACGGATGCCGTCGAGACGCTGCTCCCCGACAATATGGGGCAGGCGGTGGATCAGTTGCTCGCGGATTGATCCCGTTCTGGCGGCACGACCTTTCCGGGGTTCATGCGATTGTCGGGATCGAGCGCGTTCTTGATCGCGCGCATCACGTCGAGGGCGATGGGGTCCTTGCGCCGACGCATCGTCGCCAGCTTCGACAGCCCGATGCCGTGTTCCGCGCTGATCGACCCGCCGAGACCGACGGTCACGTCCTCGACCATCTCTCGCAGGCGATCGAGATGGTCCGGATCGTCCGATGTCGGATAGAGCGTCAGATGAACGTTCCCATCGCCCAGATGAGCGACGATCAGGTTGCCCGCCCCTTCATCCAGATGCGTCAGCCTGGCCTCCATCTCGGCGATGAAGTCGGCGACGCGGTCCACCGGAAGGCAGATGTCGTTGTCAACGATGGGAAGGCGGGTGAAGGTGATCTCGGCAGCGGCTTCGCGCATCTCCCAGACCATCTTCCGCTGCGTCTCCGACTGCGCGACCGTCGCGTCCAGAACTTCGCCACGCTCGATTGCGCCCGAGAGGATGTCCTCGACCTGCGGCGTCGGGTTCCGTGACAGGCCCCCGAGTTCCAGCATCACGGTATGGTCGTGGATCCCGAGCGGTTGTTTGAGGTCGGGCCGATGCTCGGCCAACGCTTCCATATAGCTGCGCGGCATGTACTCGAATGCTTCGACCGCCCCTTCGGATGCCAGTTGCAGCCGGTTCAGGAGGTCGAGGGCGGCAGGCACGCCGGCGACCGCCAGCAGCGCGGTCGCGTGATGCTTCGGTTTGGGCGAGAGCCGGAGGATTGCCGCGGTGATCAGACCCAGCGTTCCTTCGGCCCCGATGAAGAGATCCCGTAGATCGAAGCCGGAATTGTCCTTGTGCAATTCGCTCATGAGATCGAGGACGCGCCCGTCCGCGAGAACCACTTCCAGCCCGAGACACAGACCTCGTGTGGAGCCGTAGCGGACGACGTTCGAGCCGCCCGCATTCGTGGACAGGACCCCGCCGATCTGCGCCGAGCCGCGCGCCCCGAAGGTCAGGGGGAAAACCAGGTCTTGGTCATCCGCCGCGGCGTGAAGATCGGACAGGATCACGCCCGCCTCGACGATCGCGAGCCGGGCGGCAGGGCGGATCTCGCGGATCCGGTTCATCCGCTCCAGCGAGATCATCAGCGCACCGACATTCGCCGTTCCGCCGACGAGGCCGGTATTCCCCCCGACGGGGACGACGGCGAGACAGTGGCGCGCGGCAAGCTGTACGCATTCCGATACCTCCCGCGTCGTCGCAGGGCGGACGACGGCGAGCGGTTGCGCGCGCCATTTCCCCGTCCAGTCCTTTTCGAAGCGCTGGGTGTCCGCGCCGATGAGGACATGGTCCGCGCCGAGCAGAGAGCGCAGGTCGTCGAGAGCAGGATGGTCGGTCATGAGGCGCCTTCTGGCATGAGCGGTCTGCGGGCGGAAGGCGGCCTCTTGACGGGGGCAGGGCGGCCCCGTATCTCGCCGCCGGTGTGGCGGTATAGCTCAGTTGGTTAGAGCAGAGGAATCATAATCCTTGTGTCCGGGGTTCGAGTCCCTGTACCGCCACCAAACACCTTTCTTCGAGAAGTCGATCACCTGCTCTGCAACAGGACAGAGCGGCAGTGTGATTACAGATCGCGTGAGAATTTTCGAAGGCGGAGCTTCCCCCGGTCCCGCCCACGTTTCAGCGTGCGATTTGCGGGCATCCCAGCCTTTTATGCGTCCGACATGGTGACCCATTGCGCTGGTGTCGGTGGCAGGCTTGAGACCCGCTGCCGACGGAGCCTTGGATCCTGTTCGACAGGGCAGCCAACCGGCGCTTGAGGGGCCAGTCTCCGTGATCAACAGCACCGTCATCACGTCTCAAAATTCTGGAAGCCACAGGGCTTGATTGCCGCCCCACCTCAGGCCGGAAGCTCGTCCCGCAGCGACTTCAGGTCGCCTTCGAAGGACCTGGGGGCGCCGTTCAGCCGGTCGAGGAAGCACTGCGTCCACCAGGCGATGTCTTCATCGAAGACATTCTTCCGGAGGGCCGCATGACGCTCTTTGCGTTCTTCGAGGTCCATCGTCAGCGCCCGTTCGATCGCGTCCGCAAAGCTGCTCTGGTCGAACGGGTTCACGAGGAGCGCCGCGCTCAGCTGCTCCACCGCGCCGGCGAAGTGCGAGAGGATCAGGACGCCCGGATCCTCTGGATCCTGCGCGGCGACGAACTCTTTCGCGACGAGGTTCATCCCGTCGGCAAGCGGCGTGACCAGCGCCACGTCGGCCCGCCGGTACAGGCCCGCGATCACGTCGCGGTCGATATGCCTGTTCACGTAGCGGACCGGGGTCCAGTCCAGCTCCGCGTAAATCCCGTTGATATGTCCGGCCGCGCGTTCCAGCTCTTCGCGGATCTCCTGATAGGCGGCCACGTCCCCGCGCGACGTCGGCGCAATCTGGAGGAAGGTCGGCGCCAGGGATCCGGGATCGCGCCGTTCGAGATAGGCCCCGAACGCCTCGATCCGATGGACAAGGCCCTTGGAGTAGTCCAGCCGGTCCACCCCGATCAGAAGCGGGGCATGTTTCTGCAGCGTGAGACGGGGAATTGTGGCTGTGCGGGCGGCCTCGGCGAACCCGTCCGCGTCGATGCCGATGGGGAAGGACCTGACCTGAAACAGACGACTGTCCCGGATCCACGTGCCGTCTGCCAGCACCTGACACCGCTTGTCGACCTTCAGGACTTCGTTGACGGCAGCCACGTCCCGCGTCGTCTGGACGCCGAAAAGGTCGTGCGCGGCGATCCAGCCAGGCAGCAGGGCGACCTGGGGCAGGGCCATGATCTCGTTCTGCGACGGGAACGGGATGTGCAGGAACAGGCCGATTCGGTTCTGCACGCCAAGCGCGCGCAACTCGTGCGCGACCATCAGGAAGTGATAGTCGTGGATCCAGATGACATCGTCGGGTTCGACAATCCCGGCAATGGCGCGGGCGACCCGTGCATTGACCGCCGCATATGACGCGAAATCGCCCTCGCGGATATGCAGCAGGTCCGACCGATGGTGGAAAAGCGGCCAGAGAACCGCGTTCGAGTACCCGAGGTAGAAGCCTTCGTGCTCTCGTTCCGTCAGGTCGAATGTATGGCGTTCGTAGGGCTGTGTCCCGTCGTCGATCCGGGTCAGCCCGGATTTGACGTCCGTGCCTGGATCTGCGGCGCCGATCCAGATTCCGCCGGCGTCGGACAGCGCTTCGTGAAGCGCGAAGACCAATCCGCCGGCCGGGATTCCGCCTTTGGGCAGACGATTCGAGAGAACGATCAGACGGCCGTCTGCTGCGTCCGTGTCAGGCAAGCCAATGCTCCAGCAGGTCGATCAGGTCGGACGGCGTCGCCAGCCGATGGCGTGCGGCGCTCTCTGCGTCCCCGATCTTGATGCCCAACCCACCCAGTGCCTGAGCCGCCTTGATCCCAGCCTCGTCCGTCAGATCGTCGCCGGCGTAAATCGGCTTGTGGCCTTCGAATGCGGGCAGCTCCATCAGATGCTGGACGGCAGTGTCTTTCCCGACGCCTTCCGGTTTGATCTCATACGCCATTAGGGCCGGCTGAAGCTTGAAGCCCTGAGCAGCACAGGCGAGCGCCTCCATGAACTTCATCACATGAGCGGCCTTGTCCTCGGCCTGGCGGTAATGAAGGACCACACCGGAAGGCTTGGTCTCCGCAACGAATTCCGGGCGCAGGGCCACGAAATCCTCGACCAGCCGATGCAGCCGGGAAACGATTGCCGCGTCGACCTTGGCAGAGACCTCTCGCTCGCCCTCGATCCGGTACTCTGTCCCGTGGATCCCGACCAGAGGACCATCGAACGACGGAAGGAAATGCTCCAGATCCTCGATCGTACGGCCGGAGATCAGTGCAATGCGCCCCTGGAGCCGTTCCTGCGCCCTGTCCAAGAGGCGCACGACCCGATCCGAGACCCGGACCTCCATGGGTCTCTCGGCTATCTCGACGAGCGTCCCGTCGAAATCGAGCAGCAGCGCCGTTTCTTCGGGTGGCGGCAAATCAAACGCCCCCGAATTCACATGAGATTTCGGAGGCGTCATGAATCCTGTCAGTTCGTAGTAGAGCATCCGCACGTGCCCTCCCTGATGGTCGCTATTCGGCGGCGACCCTCAGGTTGACCCGTGCTCTCTGCACGGCCAGCGTGGCGTCGACCAGCCCATCCTTGTTACCACAATCATAGCGCGTTCCCGAAAACCGGAAAGCATTGATCTTCCCCATCGCCGCGATGGCGTCCGTCAACTGGATCTCGCCACCGGCGCCGTAGCCGGTATCGCGGAGCACGTCGAAGACCTTGTGGGACAGGATGTACCGCCCAACGGCGGCCAGGCGGGACGGCGCATCCTTCGGGGCAGGTTTCTCGACGAAACCGCGTGCGGCGATCGCCCTGCCGTCGATCGAGGGCGTCTTGCCGTCGCAGTCGAATATACCGTAGCTCGATACCTTTTCACGCGGGACTTCCTGTGCAGCGACAAGGCTTCCCATCCGGTCGGGATCAAACGACTTCGTCATCTCGGCCAAGGCAGGCGTTCCCAGGATCAGATCGTCCGGCAAGATGACACCGACCGGGCCTTCGAGCGCATCGTCCGCCGCGCAAAGGACCGCATGTCCCAGCCCCTTCTGTTCGTGCTGCATTACGAAGCGGATTTCTACGTCGTCACGGGCGTTCGTCGCCTGCACGCTGGCCAGAAGGGCCGTCTTCCCCTTCTCCTCTAGTTCCGCCTCTAACGACGGGTCCGGCTCGAAGAACTTCTGGATCGCGTCCTTGGAGGGGTGAGACACCATCACGAGGCGCCGTGCCCCGGCAGCGATCGCCTCCTCCACGGCGAACTGGAGGAGCGGGGTATCATAGACCGGAAGCAATTCCTTCGGCATGACCTTGGTGGCCGGGAGCATCCGAGTCCCCAGTCCGGCAACGGGGAAGATGACAGTGTCCAACCGGTTCATTTGGCTCTCCTCGGAATGCTGCAACTGCAAAGAAACTTGCGCACATTCGTGTCAGTTCCCAGCCGATTTGATGAAAATACGTTAACGGAAGCAGCTTCTTGCCGCCTTGCCGCATATCCTCGGCAACTTGCCGTCAAGCTGCCATATCTTTGAGCAGTTCGGGAATCCGGGAGAGATCGTCCCGGAATCGCTCCGTCTCGCGAGCGCGGTCCTCTTCGCCCGGTAGGCGCAGAAGGTAGGAGGGATGCACCGTTATCAGAACCGGGCGGCCGTCGCGGGTCTTCTCGACACCGCCCCGACGCTTCAGCAGGCCGGCCCCGTTCCCCGTCAACGCATGAAGCGCCGTCGCGCCCAGAGCCACGCACAGGTCCGGATCGACTGCCGTCAATTCCTGCTCCAGCCACCAGCGACATGCGCTGACTTCCGATGCGGCGGGCTTCTGATGGATCCGACGCCGACCACGTTGCACGAATTTGAAGTGCTTCACCGCATTGGTGACGTAGAGTTCGGACCGGTCCAGACCCGCGGCGATCGCCTGCTCGTCGAACATCTGGCCGGCGGGGCCCACGAACGGGCGGCCTGCGATGTCTTCCTTGTCGCCGGGCTGCTCTCCAACGATCATCACGCGCGCGTCCTCAGGCCCTTCGCCGAAAACGATCTGCGTGGCATCCGAGTAGAGCGGGCATCGCGTGCAGGCCGACGCGCTTTTGGCGAGTTCGGGCAGACCGGATGCGGCGAATAGGTCGGTTTGGCTGTTCATCTGCGCCTCCTGACTGGGCGTAAGGGCACGGGCTGGACGGGGTGCGTTCGTGACCATCTGGGACACGCGCGCCCGCGCGCCGGCTATCAGATCGGGAATCGCCTGGGCCTCGGGAAGGTTCCGCCAGTATTTCTTGGGCATCTCGGCCGACATCGCTTTCGGCTTCAGGCGCGCGGGGTTGAAGATGGACTTGTAATAGGTCGTCCAGAGTTCTTCGAGCGGGTCACCTTCCGCGGGTCTACCGCCCTCGTGAAGCGAGTAGGAAAGCCGCCCCGCCTCGAACGAAATCTTCACATCGGGTGTCGCGATCTCCCAATCCATGTCTCCGAACCTGTCGGCGAAGAAGCGGCCGACATTCTCTTCGATCCGGTGGTCGGGTTCGAACCACGCCGAAAACCGCCGCCGCCGGCCGTCGCCTTCGACTTCCCGGAAGCGGAGGAACGCGTGCATCTTGTGAATGTCGCGGCGGACGGACTTTGCGATCTCGTTCGCCCGGGCGACATCCGGGTCGGCGGGGTCCGACAGAAGCCGGGGGTGGCGCTTCAGCCGCGTCAGCAAGGTGTAGGCCAGTGCCATGCCGCCATTCGACCGATACGGGATCAGGTGGCGGGCCAAGGCAGGGAACGCTTTCGGGACTGAAAGCATATCGCCTGCGGGCAAGGGGTCCGCGATCAGAGGGGCGGGGTCGGTTTCGAGCCCCCATTCCACGTCGGACGGGGGAATGCCCGCGGCCGCCAGCCGCCGGGCTGCGTCGCGCCAAGCATCGAACGTTCCGAGACGGGGAAGGCGCGGTGCGAACATGTCAGCCGAGCCGGGCGATCGAGGCCATTCCACTGATCCACTCGAACGTGGGTCCGCCGGTCACGCGAACAATTCCATCTGCTGCGGCTTGACGAACCGGTCGCGAAGCGCGGCTCCCTCCAGCATCGGGCCCGGTCTGTGGGCGCGCGCCACGATGAACGGCCGCGCATTCTTGAGCCGAGCGCCCATGCGGCGCAGATCCTCGAGCGAAAGCGACCCGTTGCGCCGGGCCTTGAGGATCCGGTCCACGATCCGTGTCCCGAAGCCGGGGACGCGCAACAATGCCTCTTTCGGTGCGCTGTTGACGTCCACCGGAAAGCGGTCTCGGTTCGACAGGGCCCAGGCGAGCTTGGGGTCGATATCCAGGTCCAGCATCCCGGCCTGATCGGACAGGATCTCATCGAGAGAGAACTCGTAGAACCGAAGCAGCCAATCCGCTTGGTACAAGCGATGCTCTCGCATGAGCGGCGGGTCCTTCAGTGGCAGGACTGCGCTGGCGTCGGGGATCGGTGAGAATGCGGAATAGTAGACCCGCTTCAGATCGTAGGCGCCGTAGAGCCGGTTTGCATTGCCCAGAACCTGACGGTCCGTCCCGTCATCCGCGCCGACGATCATCTGCGTCGACTGACCGGCAGAGGCGAATTTTCCCCGGCGGCGACCGGTGTGCGTCCTGTCGGAATAGTCTTCCTTGGTCGCCCTCACGTTCCCCATTGCCTTCCGGATCGAAGCGGCATCCTTTTCGGGCGCCAGATCGTTCAATCCGGCGTCGGTGGGCAATTCGATGTTGATCGACAGCCGGTCGGCGGCCAGGCCGGCGCGCTCGATCAGGTCCGGGCTCGCATCCGGGATCGTCTTCAGATGGACGTAACCACGGAACCCGTTCGCCCGCAGCTTCTCGACGATCAGCACGAGCTGTTCCATCGTGTAGTCGGGGCTTCGGATGATCCCCGAACTCAGAAAAAGCCCCTCGATGTAGTTCCGGCGATAGAACTCTTCCGTGAGCCAGACCACCTCCTCGACGGTGAAGCGCGCCCGTCTGACATTCGAGGACCTGCGATTGACGCAGTAGGCGCAGTCGAACACGCAGACATTGGTCATCAGGATTTTCAAAAGCGAGATGCATCGTCCGTCCGGGGTATAGGCATGGCAAATGCCGGACCCGGTGGTCGATCCCAAGCCGGACCCGTCGCGCGACGATCGCTTGCTGCCACCCGAAGATGCGCAGGACGCATCGTACTTGGCGGCGTCCGACAGGATCGCAAGCTTCTGCTGAATCGACATCTTTCCCATTTGTTCTTCTTATGTTCCGAAACCCTCGGCCGCAAGATCGACCCGTCATTCGACATAGGGGAAAGGAACCCGGACGGGGGAGGTGGGCGTTATGCCCAAACGAATAGGTTCAGCAGAACCGCCATCTCCGGAGAGGACACTATGCGCAGCATCTTTTACATCATCGGCGTCGTCGTTGTTGCCTTGGCAGTCATCAACCTCGTCGCCTGATGCCACTCCTCGGGGACACGTGACGCGCCTCGGTTTCGCAGCGTCGCCTTCGCCGGGATTTTTTTCAAGCGGACAAGACGAGACAGGTGAACATCATGTCGAACACGAGCACCACGAAGACCGACAAACAGAGCGTGACCAAGGCGGCGCATCCATCCGCTGATGTGTCGCCGTCGGCGCCTCACGCCAGCGGCGATACGTCCGGGATCGACGTATCTGCGACGGCCACGGATCCGCTTCTGCGGGGCGAGGCGCCCGCGCAGGACGATCAGTCGCCCACCGAGATCGCCAAGAACACGTCTCAGGCCGCGATGTCGCGTGCAGAGGAACTGGCTGCACAGGGCCGCGCCGAAGCGGAGAGTATCGCCGAACGCGGCAAGGCTGCGGCATTCCAGCGTGCGGAAGAGGCGAAAGCCCGCGCCGCAGGCGAAGTGAACCGGACCGCCGACAGGGTTCGCGCAGCGGGATACGAATTCGGGGATGACAGCTATCCCGCCTATGCCGCCGACTACATCGCCGGGACGCTCTCGGATGCCGCTCGTGCCATCGAAGAGCGGGACGTGCGCGGGATGGTGGGCGAGGTATCCTCGTTCGCGCGCGCGAATCCGGCACTCTTCCTCGGCGCGGCCGCCGTTCTGGGGTTCGCAGTTGCGAGGATGATGAAGGCCACCAGCCGGGATGAAGATCATGGCGCATCGGCCTATGACACGGCACGTCGCCCGATCGAACCCCCGCGCCCCGGGCTTGCCCATACGCCTTACGGCCGCGCATCGGTCCGACCGGGCCGGAGCTATTGAAGATGAAGGACGGTCTTCACGAACACCCCTCGGACGAGACAGGTCGCGGACCTCTTTCGCTGGTCAGCGAGATCCTGACCCACGTCTCCAACCTTGTCCGAAAGGAGTTCGATCTTGCGCGCGCAGAGGTGAATGAGAACCTCACGCGCGCGGGGATCGCAATCGGGCTGCTGGTCGGCGCGGTGGTCGTCGCTCTGGTCGCACTCAACGTGCTGGCGGCTGCGCTCGTCGCGGCGATCTCGGCCCTGGGCCTCGAGCCGGGCTGGTCCGCGATCATCGTCGGCGGCGGCTTGGCGATCATCGCGTTCGCGATGGTGGCGAAGGGGGTCAACGACCTCAAGCTGACAAGCCTGGCGCCGGATCGGACCGCAAAGAACATTCGGCGCGACGCTGATGCGGTAAAGGAGACGTTCCGATGACCGGGCATCGCACGTCCGACGACATCGAGCGGGAAATCGAGGAAGAACGGAGCGCGCTCACCCGTTCCCTTAACGAGTTGCAAGCCCAGTTCGCGCCGGATCGCGTGATGGATCACGCGGCGAGCTATCTCAAGGAACATAGCGGAGAGTTGGCGGACGGTTTTGCCCGCCAGGTCAAGGAAAACCCGCTTGCCGCCGCGATGGTCGCCGGAGGGGTGGGGTGGCTGCTGTTCGGGTCCGCGAAACCTGCCGACCCTGCGCCCAACGATCACCGGATTGCCGGCACCGATACGACGCCGGCGATCTCGGGTCAGGGCCGTGCCGAGCTCCGTCCGCAACCTGCTTTTGACGATAGTGAATATGCCGACGCGCCGGGTGATCTCGGCACGCCGACACACGACCAGGCAGGGTTCGACGCGCGTCTCAGGGAAGCTGACGGCACGCGGAAAGAGCCCATCGAACCCGTTCACCGACACATAGCATATTCTCCTTTTGCAGAAGGGGGGGATGCGGAACAGAAAGGATCGCATGACATGCCGACCTACGATTATCACGACATTCGGGATCGCGGTTACGCCCGGTCCGCCGAGCTTCGCGCCCGCCTTGCGGAAGGTACCGAGAAGATGTCGGAGCAAGCCCGTCTCCGCGTGATGCGCGCGCGCGAAGCCGCCGCCGTCGCGCAGAGCCGGGTTGAGAGCCAGGTTGGCAACGCCGCCGCTTCCGGTCGGCGAGCCTTCTACGAGCAGCCCCTGCTCGGCGGCCTTCTCGTCTTCGGTATCGGCGCGTTGGTTGGTGCGGCTCTGCCTAGGACACGGACGGAAGACGCCTATCTCGGGGTCTACCGGGACCGGGCCTTCGACGAGGCGGATCGCATTTTCCGTGAGGAGATGGAGAAGCTGAAGATCGTCGCCGAGGCGGCCGTCGACGAAGCGCGCGCCGTCGCTGACGAAAAGCTCGACGACGCGCGGAGTGCATACGAGGACGCTCGGGAGAACACGCCCACCGGGGAAGACGCGGTCAGAGCGGCCGAGGGTGAGGTGAGGTCTGCGGCACAGCGTGTCGCTGACGCGGCGAAATCCGAAGCGGAAAAGCAGAACCTCGGAAAGACGCTGAACTGAGACAGCACCACCGCCCTGACATAGAGTGCGGCGCGGTCTGAATGACTGCGCCGCTTTTCTTTTGGCTTGATAAGCCGAAAAAAAAGGCGGGCCCGAAAGCCCGCCTCTGCACGATGCGAAATTGACTTACGCAGCCGCCTTCGCGTTGATGCCGCCCTTCGCGAGATCGGTGAACTTCTCGTCACCATCGTAGGTGTTCGAAAGGTGACGATCGAGCAATTCGGCATCCTCTTCGAAGCCGAGGCGTTCCGCGAACGCCTTCACGCAGCCGTAACCGGCGATCGCATAGTGTGCCATACGCTGGTATTGCGTGATGATCATCGCATCCCGCACGTCCGCATCGCCGAACTCTTCCTCGAGCGCGTGCTTCCGAGCCTCCTTCACGAGGCCTTCCATGCCGTGGCAGTGCTCTCCGCCGGGCTCCTCACCGTGCTTGCGCAGAATGCCGGCCATGACGTCCTTCCCGGCGCTCGTGCCCTTGTGGCCCTTGTGGAGCGCCTCTTTCAGATCCGCATTCGTCGCGGCGTCTTCCAGCTTGATGGTGACGTCGATCGACTGATCGCAGGCCGAATAGAGGTCCTTCAACTGATCGATGTAGAGGTCCTTGAGCGTATTCATTTTCATCCTCCTAGTTGGGGTATCTCGATCAGGGGAACGCGCATCGACAAGGCAGCGTTCCACCACGTTTTCCGCCTTTTCGACGGAACACGCCCCCCCTTCACCCGCGTTTAACAGCTACCCAACCTGCAAACTGGAGAAGACTTACATGACCGATCGTATCGACGCGCTGAAAGACCTTTTGACCCGCCTAATTGACAGCCGTGAAGGCTATCGCGAAGCACTGGATCACGTCGAAAGCGCGCATATTAAGACGATATTTCAGGAATTCATGGCCCGCCGGGATCGCAATGCCAGCGAGGTCCGGGCCTACCTGACGAAAGCCGGTCACAACGTTGATGACGACGGCTCGATCCTGGCATCGGCACATCGCACTTGGCTCGGCCTGAAAGATGCCGTGACGCCCTCGAACGACGCCGCCACCCTGGCGGAGGTCGTCCGGGGCGAAAGCGCATTGCTGGACGCCTACGACAACGCGATTGAGGCAGGCGCGGGCAGCGACCCAGAATATGGGTTCCTGGTCGAGCAGCATGCGTCGCTCAAGGCAGCGATCGAGCAACTGAAGGCACGCGAAGACCTCGCGGCCTGAAGACGGACCACTACCTTTCGGAGCGTCCGCTACGGGCGCTCCGAAAACGTTCAACAGAGGAGTTTCGTCCATGACACGCATCGCGGTGGTCGCAGGTGGTTCAGCCGGAGTGGGACGGGCCGTCGTCTCTGCCATGATCGACAGGGGGTGGAAGGTCGCCGTCCTCGCCCGCGGGAAGGAACGGCTGGACGAGATCGCTTCGGAATACGGCGACGCGGTCTTCACACGCACCTGCAACGTCGCCGAAGACGCCCAGCTTCAGGCCGCCGCCG
The DNA here is from genome assembly GCF_000877395.1 of Jannaschia aquimarina. Taxonomy (GTDB): domain Bacteria; phylum Pseudomonadota; class Alphaproteobacteria; order Rhodobacterales; family Rhodobacteraceae; genus Jannaschia; species Jannaschia aquimarina. Next base: position 92,582 of record NZ_JYFE01000017.1, read on the forward strand.
ATGCGATCATGGGTCATTGGGGTGCGCCGGACGTCTGGGTGAACTGCGCGATGCTGACCAAGTTCGCCGCCTTCGAGGACGTCACCGAAGACGAATTCCAGAAGATCACCGCCACGACCTATTTCGGTCAGGTCAATGGATGCCGGGCTGCCCTCCGCATCATGAAGCGGGGCAATATCGTGAATGTCGGGTCCGGGCTGTCCTATCGGCCGGTACCCCTGCAGGCGGCCTATGTCGGGGCGAAACACGCCATCAACGGATTCACCGGCGCATTGCGCTCCGAGTTGATTCATCAGGGCCGACCCATCGAGCTGAGCCTCGTTCAGCTTCCGGCGATCAACACACCGCAATTTGACTGGGCCCGCAACGCGATGGCAGCCAAGCCTCAGCCCGCCCCGCCGATCTTCCAGCCCCAAGTCGCGGCGGATGCGGTGATGAAGGCCATCGACACCAATGCTCGGGAACTGCTGGTCGGCCGATCCGTCATCGAACTCGTCTTCGGGGATATGCTTTTGCCCGGAATGATCGACAAGCAGATGGCGACATCGGGATACGAGGCGCAGGCCTCGGATCAGAAGGATTGGGGGCGCCCCGACAATCTGGAGGGGCCCATAGACTATCCCCCCCGCGCCGAGGGCAGCTACGGACACCGCGCGGAGCCGTCGGGCCTTATCGTCGATGCCGACATGGCCCGCAAGGCGGCCGTCTTCGGCGGCGTGGCCATCGCATTCGGTCTGGGCGCAGCGATCGGTGGCTTTCTTGGCGGTCGGGGGCGGCCGGCGTCGCCGAATGGCGTCGCCATGCAGGACAATCGCCGTCCGTGGGGCTACGACCGCCCACCGGCGGGCTCTTCGGTCAGGGCGTTGCCGCACTGATGGATCCCGTCGAAGTGACGCGCTGGGGGGCCGCGATCTGCGTGATCGCGGCCTCGCTCATGGTGGCGTGGGGGCAACCGGCGCGGCTCGTCATGTGGGGATTCGTGGTCTTCACGGTCGCATCCGCGCTCTGGATCGGGGCGGCCGCGATCGAGGCGAAATGGGCGCTGGTGGTCCAGAACGCCGTCCTGTTTGGAGTGAACGTCTGGGGCTGGGTCAGATGGGCCGCACGGGCGCGAGAAGAGGGCTAGAGCCCCCACGCAGCAGGCGCCTCACTCCACGACCCACGCGGCTGCGGTCCGGCCCGGCATCGAATTGCCGTCGAATTCCTGCGAGCAGAAGGCCGGGTCTGCCTTGACCCGCGTGGCGGTCTCTCCGAAATTGAGCACCGCTTCCAGTCGCCGCGACCCCTTCTCATAGCTGAGCCGAACGACCTCTCCGGTTCGGGACCAGTCGGTCAGATCCATGTTCCCGAGTGCCGAGTCCCTGCGAAACGCAGCCGCCCTGCGGTAGAACGTGAGGGTGCTGTCGCCGATCTCCTGGACGGCGACGGAGACGCTGTCCGGCCAGTCCATAGGCAGCCAGCTTTCACCCGTCGTAAAGCCGCGACCCGGCCCCTCGGCCCAGGGGATGGGCACCCGTGCCCCCTCCCGTCCGGGACCGTCCGGCCAATAGAGAAGGTCATACGGATCCGTGACCGCCGCGCGGGGCAGGGTCGGCTGGCAGAGTCCCAGTTCCTCTCCCTGATAGATGAGCACCGGGCCGGGCGACAGCATCAGGACGCTGGCCAGAAAGCGAACGTCCCGGTCGCTCCCGTCGCCGGATTTGCCGGCATGGCGCGGCTGGTCGTGAGACGACAGCCACCAGCAGATCTGCTCCGGTCGGTCTGCACGCTCGAGGATGTCGCCGTAGGCGTCCGCGGTCCCGGAAGATTCGGGAAAATCGGTCGTGTAGGCGGCGTTCAGGCGGCCGGGCTCGGTCAAGCCACAGGCGAGTTCCACCGAATTGTTGCCCGACGTGACCTCCCCCATGATCCAGGCATCGTGCCCGGCCCAGGTCCGCAGGTTCTCGGTGAAGGCCAAGCCGTCACCCGGCAGGATGTCGTAGACATGATCCTGCCAGGTATACGGGCTGAAATCCGGTCCCGAGACGCGGGCCTTCACCGCAGGCCGCGCGGGCGGATTGTCCTTCATCGACGGGTCGAACAGGAAGCTCGTCACCGCATCGACGCGAAAGCCGTCCACGCCACGGTCCAGCCAGAAGCGCATGACGTTGCGCATTTGGTCCTGCACCGCCTGACATCTCAGATTGAGGCTGGGCTGATCCTTGGTGAAGTTGTGGAAGTAGTATTGCCGCCGCTGATGGCACCACGTCCAGGCCGGTGTGCCAAACTGGGAGAGCCAGTTGTTCGGCGGGCTGCCATCCTCCTTCGGGTCCCCCCAGACGTAAAAGTCCTCGAAGGCCGGGTCGCCCTGGATCGCGCGTTTGAACCAGGGGCTCTCGGTCGAGGTGTGGTTGAAGACCTGGTCGATCAGCACCTTGAGCCCCAGTTCGCGGGCTCTTTCGATCAGCCTGTCGAAATCGGACAGCGTTCCCATCGCCGGATGCACGTCGATATGATCCGCGACGTCGTAGCCGCCGTCGGCCAAGGGCGAGGGAAAGAACGGTGACAGCCAGATCGCGTCGACGTTCAGGCGCGCGACATGCTCCAACTTGTGGATGATGCCGTTCAGATCCCCGATGCCGTCGCCGTTCGAATCCCGGAACGACCGCGGATAGATCTGATAGATGACCGGCGAGCGCGGCCAGGTAGAGGAGGGGGCCATCGCGCGCTCCGTTCAACTTTGGCCGGAACTTAAGGCGAGTAACCCGCATGACCAGCAGGTACAGGGTGCGGGACCGGTGTTGTCGTCCCCGCACCCTGGATGCAGCCGTCAAGCCTGGCGTCAGGCGCCCACGACCATGCCCCCATTCGGATGCATCGTCTGGCCGGTATAGTAGCTGCCGTCGGACGACGCGAAGAACAGGTAGGCCGTCGCCACTTCCCACGGCTGCCCCGCGCGGCCCATCGGCGTGCCCGAGCCGAAATCCTCGACCTGCTCGGGCTGCATCGTCCCGGGGATGAAGGGCGTCCAGATCGGACCGGGAGCGACCGCATTCACGGTTATGCCCTTATCCGTCAGGTTGGACGCCATGGACCTCGTGAACGCGAGGCTCGCACCGCGCGTCATCGAATAGGTCACCAAGGAGCCCATGCCGGCGAAGGCATTCACCGACGACGTGTTGATGATCCGTGCGCCTTCGCCGAGATGCTTCAGGGCCGCCTGGGTCGTGAACATATAAGCCATGATGTTTGAGCCGATCATCTGGCGGATCTTGCCTTCGGACAGATCGGCAAAATCCTCGTCGACCCATTGCTGGGCGCCGTTGTTGATCAGGATGTCCAGCTTGCCGAACTCGGCGACCGTCTCTTCGACGGCCTTCACGCAATTGTCCTTCACGCCGAGGTCACCCGGGATCAGCAAGCAGTCCGACCCCTCCTCCTCGACGATCTGACGGGTCTTGTCGGCGTCTTCGTCCTCTTCGAGATAGGCGATGGCGATCTTCGCGCCTTCGCGTGCGAACAGGGCAGCGATGGCGCGCCCGATGCCGCTGTCGCCGCCGGTGATCAGCGCAACCTTGCCGTCCAGTTTGCCCACGCCGGGATGGCGCGGTTTCCAGTCGGGCGCGGGATCCATCTTGTGTTCGTCGGCCGGCATCGCGTCCTGCGACTGGGCGGGAATATGCGGAGCATTCATGTCGTCTTCCTCTCGTGTTCGGGTTGTTAGCCAGCCAACAACCGGCGCTTCCCGATGTTCCCTGCAATTCCGTTCTCGCGTGAAAAGGGTCGGATCTTGAAAGGGTTGCTTATTGTCTTTTGACGTGTTGGCTGGCACTTTCGTCGCAGGAGATGCCGATGACCAGGCCAGCACTGATCGTGACGCTGAGGGAAAGGCTGCGGGCGGATACGCGCGCGGCGCATGATGCCGTTGATCGCGCGTTCGGCCGGTTCGACCTGACTTCGCGGGATGGCCTGACATCGTTCCTCAGGGCGCAGCGGGCAGGCCTCGCTGCCCTGCACGGCGCCGGCGCGACCTGTGCGGGCCTGCGCGAAGGCATCGGTGCCATCGACGCCGATCTTGCATCCCTCGGGGCAGAGCCACCGGCAGCCGCGGCGCCCGCGCCAACCGAAGATCACCCCATCGCGCAGGATTATCTGTGGCTGGGCTCGCGGCTCGGAACGCGGATGCTGGCCCGCCGCTGGGCCGACGCCACCGACCCGGACGTGCGCAGGGCCTCGGCCTATCTTGGCATGGCGGCGGATCCCGCCCCTTGGCGCGCCTTCACCGCCCGCGCCGAAGAGATGTCCGCACGCGGGCCGGAAGCCGACCTGATCGTCACAGCCGCGATCGCATGGTTCGCCCTGTTCGAACAGAGCGCGCTGACAGGGGGCCTCCATGTCCCGGCAGAATGAAGAGCAGTGGATCGACACTCAGGTCGATCTGACGAATTGCGATCGCGAGCCGATCCATCTTCTGGGACATGTCCAGGACTACGGATGCCTTATCGCGGTCTCGTCCGATTGGATCGTCCGCCATGCTTCCCGCAACGTCGATGTCCTGCTCGGCATCGAGGCCGAAAGTGCGATCGGCGTGCCCCTGAGCCAACTCATGTCGCCGGGCGCGGTGCAGACCCTCCGGGACGCGATGGCCGGGTTGGGCCGCGACATGGCGCAGTCGCGCCTCTTCGGGGTCGAACTCGACGGACGGCGCCTCGATGTCTCGATCCACCAATCCGACCGAAACACGGTGCTGGAATTCGAGCAATTCGCGGGGCGCAGCGATCAGAGCGAGCTCGGGCTCGTCGATCCCCTCATCAAGCGGGTACAGCGCCTCGATGACGCCCAGGCCGCAGTCGAGGAAGCGGCCCGCAGCATGCGGGCCCTCACGGGCTTCGACCGCGTCATGGTCTACCGCTTCGACGAGGATCAGTCCGGTACCGTGATCGCCGAGTCTCGCAGCGGCGGGAATGTCGACAGCTTTCTCGGCCTTCGGTATCCCGCCTCCGACATCCCCAAGCAGGCGCGAGAGCTCTACAAGCGCAGCCTGCTGCGTCTGATCGAGAGTGTCGACGGCCCGGCGCACGAGATCATTCCAGCGGCCTCGCCCGAAGGGAAGCCCCTCGACCTTTCGCTGGCCGTCACGCGGGCGGTTTCGCCGATCCATCTGGAATACCTGCGGAACATGGGTGTCGTGTCATCCATGTCCGTGTCGATCATACGCGACGGGGAGTTGTGGGGCCTGTTCGCCTGCCATTCCAGCCGTCCGATGCGGCTCAGCTTTTCGCGCCGGACAGCAGTCGAGCTTTTTGCGCAACTCCTGTCCTACGAACTGGACCGCAAGCAGGCCGCGGAGGAACGTGCACAGACGATCGAGGCTCGCAAACTGCACGACGCGTTGATCGGCCGCGTCAGCCGGGACGGTGATTTCATAGGCAGCATCGAACTGATCCAGGCGGAGGTCGGCGCCGTCATCAATCACGACGGCATCGCGATCTTCCATGAGGGCGAGTACGAGTGTTATGGCTACGCCCCCACGCGGGACGAGTTCACGGGGTTGGCCCGTTACCTGAACACGACCGAGGCATCCCAGGTGTTCGCGACCCACAGGTTGCAGTCAGGCTTCCCCGCCGCCGCGGAGTTTGCCGATCCGCCTGCGGGCTTGCTTGCCTTGCCCATCAGTCGCACTCCGCGGGACTATATCGTTCTTTTCCGGAGAGAGGTCGCGCGGATGGTGACGTGGGCGGGCAACCCGAACAAGCCCGTCGAGTTGGGCCCCAACGGCGCGCGGCTGACACCGCGCAAGAGCTTCGAAGCGTGGAAGGAGACGGTCAAGGGAACCTCGGCCCGCTGGACCGAGACCGAACTCGATGCCGCAGAGGCGCTGCGCGTCACCTTGCTGGAAGTCGTGCTGCGCATGTCGGATGAAGCAGCGCAGATGCGCCGGGCCGCGGCGGAAAAGCAGGAACTGCTCGTCGCGGAACTCAACCACCGGGTTCGCAACATCCTGAACCTCATCCGCGGCCTTGCCAGCCGGAGCCGCGACGGCGCCGCCACGATCGAGGAATATACCCGCGATCTCGATGGCAGGATCAACGCGCTTGCCCGTGCGCACGACCAGCTCACGCGGGCCGAATGGGAGGCGTCGTCGCTGACGGACCTCATCCTTCTCGAGGCAGAGGCCTATGGCGGAGGAGGCGGCCGTCTCTCAGTCCGGGGCGAAGATGTCTCGCTTGCGCCCGAGGCTTTCTCGACATTGGCGCTCGTGATGCACGAGATGGTGACGAATTCCGCGAAATACGGGGCCCTGTCCAGTCCGGAGGGCAGCGTGGACGTCGCGCTGGTTCATCGCGATGGCGGCGGGATAGACATCGCCTGGCGCGAATCCGGTGGACCGCCCGTCTCGCCCCCGACCCGGCGGGGCTTCGGCAGCACGATCATCAGCCGTTCGATCCCCCATGAACTGAGCGGAACCACCGACCTGCGATATGCCGAAGGTGGGCTGGAGGCGGACTTCTTCCTGCCCGGCGCCCATCTGTCGGTCGCGTCCGAAAGAAAGCAGGAACGCTTGGCCAAGCCATCATTGTCCGATACCCCTTCGACCGTTGGGGCGACCCGTCCGGTGGAACGCGCGCTGGTGGTCGAAGACAACCTGATCATCGCACTCGATACGGCCGACATGCTTTCGGAACTCGGCGCCGGAGAGGTCGTGACGGCCTCCAGCGTCTCCGAAGCCATGCAGGCGTTGGATGAAGGCCGGTTCGACCTTGCCCTGCTGGATGTCAATCTCGGCTCCGAGACGTCGATCGTCGTGGCACAGCGCCTCGCGGATGAGGGCGTCCCGTTCGCGCTCACCACGGGATACGGCGAGGAAGGCGGCGTCATCTCACGCTATCCCCCGGCGTCCGTTCTGCGAAAGCCGTTCACGTCCGCGGATCTGCGCAATCTCTTGGCGAGCCTGATGGCGTGACATCCCCGGCCGGTCCCCTTAGGGCGGATCGGCACGCAGGGAGGAGCGACGGAAATGGGCGCACGGATCGGGTTGATCGGTCTCGGGACGATGGGGGCGGCACTTGCCTCGAACATCGCCGAGAAGGGCTTTGACATCGCGGTCTTCAACCGCACGACCAAGGTGACGCGTGACTTCGTCGACGGAGCCGGAGACCTCGCGGACCGGATGACCGCGTGCGAAAGCCTCGAGGACTTCGTTGCGGCGATCGACGCCCCGCGGGCGATCATCCTGATGGTACCGGCCGGGGAACCGGTCGACCAGCAGATCGAGGCGCTTCGCCCACTGCTCGACGCCGACGACCTGATCATCGACTGCGGCAACGCCAACTTTCACGATACCAACCGCCGGATGACGGAGAGTGGCGGCCCCTTCCTCGGCGTCGGCGTCTCCGGCGGAGAGGAGGGCGCGCGCCACGGCCCCGCGATCATGGGCGGAGGCGAGCCCGGCCATTGGGACCGCGTCGCGGACATCATGAACGCCATCGCAGCCAAGCATGAAGGAGAGCCTTGCGCGGGCCTTCTGGGGCCGGACGGAGCGGGGCATTTCGTCAAGATGGTCCATAACGGCATCGAATATGCCGACATGCAGATGATCGCCGAGATCTACGGCATCCTGCGCGACGGACACGGCCTTTCCCCGGACGAGATCGCAACCGTCTTCGAGGCCTGGGACAAGGGGCCGCTCAAGTCCTACTTGATCGAGATCACTGGCAAGGTCGCCCGCGCCGCCGACACCGCCACCGGCAAACCGTTGCTCGACGTGATCGTCGACGCCGCCGGACAAAAGGGCACGGGGCGGTGGACCGCCATCGAGAGCCAGCACCTGCTCACGCCGATCCCGGCCATCGAGGCGGCCGTGGTGGCGCGCAACGTCTCGTCCCGACGGGACGAACGTGCCGCCGGACAGGAGATGTTCGGTGCGGCGCCCCAAGCGGTCGAGATCGACCGCGACACGCTGGAACAGGCCCTGATCGCGGGCAAGGTGCTCTGCTATGCGCAGGGTTTCGTGATGATCGCCGCGACATGCGAGGCTCATGGCTGGGACGTCGATCTGCCGACCGTCGCGCGGATCTGGCGCGAGGGCTGCATCATCCGCTCGGCGATGCTGGATGACATGGCCAGCGCGCTTGCCGACCATCCCGGCGACAATCTGATGCGGACGCCTCATTTCGCCGAGATGCTGAAATCGACGCATGACGCGCTGCGGCAGGTCGTCTCGCAAGCTGCGCTCGCGGGCCATTCCGTGCCGGCCCTGTCGTCCGGTCTGGCCTATTTCGACGCGATGCGCACGGCGCGGGGCACCGCCAACATGATCCAGGCGCAGCGGGATTTCTTCGGTCTGCACGGCTTCGTCCATGTCGACGGCCGCGAAGACGTGCATGGACCCTGGGCGGGCAAGGACGCGGGCAAGCAGGGATGATGCGTGGGGCCTTCGACCTGCGCCATCCGATGTTCCGGCCGCTCTGGGCGCGCGTGCTGGCCTCGGCGGCCGTTCTGGGGTGGGCCGCGCTCGAAGCATCGCGCGGGGCGTGGTTCTGGGCCGCGCTCTTCGGGGCGGCGGGGTTCTGGATGGTCTGGTGCTTCTTCGTGACCTTCCGGGCGGAGGATTACGAGTAAGATGCGCCGGCCTCAGGCCAGGGCGTCCCCGATCCAGCTCCGCATCGCATCGACGGTCTCTCGCGGCTGCTCCAGCGTCGGCAGGTGGCCCGCCGCTTCGACCACGGTGAGCCGCGCGCCGGGAACGAGGGCCGCCATCTCTTCGTGACGGTGGAGCGGGCACAGGGTGTCCTCGCGGCCGCACAGGATCAGGGTCGGCACCCGAACGCCGCGCAGGGTGTCGCGCTGGTCGGGACGCGTTTGCAGCGCCCGGGACTGGCGCAGGAAGACCTCCGGACCCAGCGCCTCGGCCATCGCCATGCAGAGATCGAGGACCTCCGTCCGTCGGGGCCCGGCGGCAAGGTAGTTCGGCTTCATCTCGTCGCGCATGACAGCGCGCAGATCACCTGCGCGGACCCGGTCCATCTGAGGAATGCGGGCTGCCGCGACCTCGGGCGCCTCGGCGCGCGGATTGGTGTCCATGAGACACAGCGCCGAAATCCGGTCCGGGGCCCTGCGAACGATCTCCATCGCGACGATCCCGCCCATTGAAAGGCCCGCAAGCATGAAACGTGGCGGCGCCGTCGCAAGCACATCGGCGGCGAGGGCTGCCACCGTGTCGTGGGCCAATATCTTAGCCACAAAGATCTCGTGGTCCTTGGACAGGGCGGCAGCCTGAGGCGCGAAGAGACGTGCGTCGCACATCATTCCCGGCAGCAGGACGAGAGGGTCAGCCATACGTCATCCCGGTCCGCGACGGGTGCGTCTCGCCCATCCCGGAGGTATTCACGTCATCCGCCATTCCGGTCTGAAGCAGGATCTGCTTCCAGATGCTGATCTCGTCGAAGACGGTGTATTCCCGGCGCAGGCCCCACGGCCCGAACTCCGCATGGGTGAAGCCCATCACGTAGACTTCGGCGCCCGTCGGTTCTCCGTACATGCCGCGGCCTTCATGTTTGCCCAGGAGGCTCCAGCGAAGGGCGGCGCGGGGCGGCATCATCGGGTCCTCGCGCCCGATCCGGTGGTCGATGGTAAAGGTCGCATCGGGGAAAGCGGCCCGCAGACCCATCCACATCTGTTCGGCATAGGGCCAGGACCAGCCGCGTCGTGCGCCGGGGAACTCGGTCCGGCAGGCACGGTCATAGCGCTGTGCGATGGCAGACAGCTCGTTGCCGGCCATGATGCGCGTCAGCAGATCCTCGTATTCCAAGCCGACCTCGTGGTCGTTGCCGCGCGAATTGTAGCCTCCGTCCACATCGTCGCGGGGATGGAACGGGCGGATCGCCTTGTCCGGTCCGCCCTCGCGCGCGATCAGGTCGCGGGTGAAGGGCAGTGGCGACATGCCGAGTTGATGGACGATCCCGGACGTGTCGCGGCAAAGCCATTCGTCGAAGATGAAGTTCTCCCGTGCGGCGCAGTCCGCGATGGCGCGCACCTCGAAGCGCTTGCCGGTGGGCGGGCCGAAGAAGCCATGGCCCAGATGGGTGCCGGTCGTCATCAGCCGATGGGAGGAGAGGCGCCCCGTCTCGTCGTCGCCGCACCAGATCACGTCCTCGCCCAGAAGCTGCCGGTCCGGAAATTCGACCAGCGTGGCGCGGGTGCCGTCGATCACCGCCTTGCGCCCGCGCACGAGCCCCGAGGGAAAGCGCATCGGCAGGTCTTCGGCATAGGTCTCGTGCAGAGTGTGGAGGCCGCGCTCTTCCCAGATCTCCTTGGTGATGCCGAGGATATAATCGGGGAAGTCCTTCCAGCGCTGGGAAAAGCCTTTCATGGGGTCCTCATGTGGGTGGTCGCCCGGACGGGACATGATTTTGCATACGTATGCAAGAGCGGGAGGGACGAGGTCCCCCGTGGGGCCACGGGATATTCTTGGCAGGATGACGAAGGGGGGTGCGCCCTGCCTAGCGTTGCAGACGCTGCCAGTCCGGATGGATCCATGGTTCGGCGTTCGAGGGCGGCAATCGGCGGCCAAGTATGTGGTCCGACGCTTTCTCTCCGACCATGATGGAGGGTCCGTTGAGATTGCCGTTGGTGATCCGTGGAAAGATCGAGCTGTCGGCCACCCGCAGTCGGTCGACGCCGATCACTCGGGTCTGAGGGTCCACCACCGCCATCGGGTCGTCCGCTGCGCCCATCCGGCATGTGCCGCAGGGATGGTAGGCGCTTTCCGCATGCTCGCGGATCGCCGCGTCAATGGCGTCGTCGGATCGTGCCGCCTCGCCCGGCTGGATCTCTTGCCGCCGATAGGGCGCGAAGGCGGGTTGCGCAAAGATTTCCCGGGTCAGCCGGATGCAGGTGCGGAACTCCTGCCAGTCCTGTTCGTGGCTCATGTAGTTGAAGCGGATCGCCGGGGCGTCCGCCGGGTCGGAGGAGCGGAGCGTCACCGCCCCGCGAGAGCGCGAGCGCATGGGCCCAACATGGGCCTGGAAGCCGTGCCCCTCCGCTGCGGCCTTGCCGTCGTAGCGCACCGCCAGCGGCAGGAAGTGAAACTGGGTGTCCGGATACTCGATCCCGGCGGCGGACCGGATGAAGCCGCAGCTTTCGAAATTGTTGGTCGCGCCGGGTCCCCTGCGCCGGAACAGCCAGTTCGCGCCGACCCAGGCCTTTCCCCAGAACGACCAGTAGCGGAAGAGGGTGATCGGCTGCGACGCGGCCATCTGGACGTAGAGCTCCAGATGGTCCTGAAGGTTCGCGCCCACGCCCGGACGGTCAGCGACTACGTCGATCCCGTGCTCGGCCAGATGCGGGGCGGGACCGATGCCGGACAGCATCAGAAGCTTGGGCGAGTTGATGGCCGAGGCGGCCACGATCACTTCGGCGCGGGCCCGGACGGTCCGTCCGTCGGCCAGGACGATGCCGGTGGCGCGGCCGTCCTCGATGGAGATGCGCGTGGCCATGCCGTTGAGCACGGCGCAGAAGCCGGTTGCGAGCGCGGGGCGCAGGTAGGCGTTGGCGGCCGACCAGCGTCGGCCCTTCCAGACCGTCTGCTCGAAGGGGCCGAATCCTTCCTGCTGCCGTCCGTTGTAGTCGTCGGTCACGGGATAGCCGGCCTGCCTGCCGGCCTCGACGAAGGCGTGATAGAGCGGGTTGGCCCGCGTGCCGCGCGTGACGTGCAGGGGACCGTCCGTGCCGCGCCAGGACGGATCGCCGCCATGGGGGCCGGGATGCCAGCATTCCATCCGCTTGAAGTAGGGCAGGACGTCCGCGTAGGCCCATCCCGCCGCACCGGCCTCGGCCCAATGGTCGAAGTCGCGCGCATGGCCGCGCACATAGACCATGCCGTTTATGCTGCTGGACCCGCCCAGAACCTTGCCGCGCGGGCAGGCGAGGCGGCGGCCGCCCAGATGGGGCTCGGGCTCTGTGCGGTAGCCCCAATCGTAGCGCGCCATGTTCATCGGGAAGGACAGCGCGCCCGGCATCTGGATCAGCGGCCCCCAATCGGTCCCGCCATGTTCGATGACCAGCACCGACCGGCGCGCCTCGGCCAGACGGTAGGCCAGGGCGCAGCCGGCACTGCCGGCGCCGACGATGACGTAGTCGGCTTCCATCAATAGGCGGCCTCGACCGGCCCCATGCCGACATAGATCGTCTGGACCTCGGTATAGTGGTCGAGGGCGGCGCGGGCGTTCTCGCGCCCGATCCCGCTCATCTTGGAGCCGCCGAACGGCATGCCCGCGGGCGTCAGGTTGTATTGGTTGATCCAGATCGTCCCGGCCTGCATCGCGGCGGCGACACGATGCGCGCGGGTCAGGTCACGGGTGAAGATGCCAGCGGCGAGGCCAAACCCGGTCGCGTTGGCGCGGGCGATGGCCTCGTCCTCGTCCTCGAAGGTCAGGACCGAGAGGACCGGGCCGAAGATCTCCTCGCGCACGCAGGCCATGTCATCGGTGAGGTCGGTCAGGATCGTCGGTTCGATCCAGTACCCCTCGCGGTCGATGCGGGTCCCCCCTGCGCCGACGGTCGCGCCTTCGGCCCTGGCCCGTCCGATGTGGTCGAGGACGATGCGCATCTGCGCCTCGGTCGTCATCGGGCCATAGTTCGTCGCCTCGTCCAGCGGGTCGCCGATCACCACGCCCGCCAGCCGTTCGGTCAGGCGGGAGACGAAGGCATCACGCAGGCCGCGCTGCACGAAGACCCGCGTGCCGTTCGAGCAGACCTGACCCGAGGAATAGAAGTTGCCGTTGATCGCGCCGGAGACGGCATCGCCGAGATCGGCATCCTCGAAGATCAACAGGGGGGACTTGCCGCCGAGTTCCATGGTGACGTGCTTCATGGCCCCTGCCGCGGCGCCCGCGACCTCGCGGCCGGTGGGCACTGACCCGGTCAGCGAGACCTTGGCCACGCGCCGGTCGGTGGTGAGCGTGGCGCCGACCCGTCCGTCCCCCTGCACCACGTTGAAGAGGCCCGCGGGGAGCCCGGCCTCGTGCAGGATCTCGGCGATGCGCAGCGCGCCGAGCGGCGTGGCCTCGGACGGCTTGAAGACCATGGCGTTGCCGGCGGCGAGCGCGGGTGCGGCCTTCCAGCAGGCGATCTGGGTGGGATAGTTCCAGGCGCCGATACCGGCGCATACGCCAAGCGGACGGCGGATCGTATAGGCCCAATCGGCGCCGAAGCGCATCGTCTCGCCACGGATATCGGCGGCGAGCGCGCCGAAATATTCCAACGCATCGGCCCCGGAGGCGGCGTCGGCGACCAGCGTCTCCTGCAAGGGCTTGCCGGTGTCGAGCGTCTCCAGTTCCGAGAGGTCCCGGTTGCGGGCGCGGATCAGGTCGGCGGCGCGGCGCAGGATGCGGCCGCGTTCGGCGGGATCGGTGGCGGCCCATTCCGTCTGTGCACCGGCGGCCGAGGCGAGCGCGCGGTCGAGCACCGCGTCCGTCGCGCCGTGGACCCGTGCGACCACCTTGCCGGTCGCGGGATAGACCACGTCGAGCGCGGGGCCGTCCTGATCCTCGACCCACGCCCCGTCGACGAAGTGAGAGGCGGGCGGCTGGATGCCTCCGGTCATGCGATCCTCCGTCCGATCCAATCGAGGACGAGCGCGTCGGGCGCGTCGCCCGATCCGAGTGCTGCCCGAAGCCAGACCCCGTCGATCAGCGCGGCTGCGCCTTCGGCGACGGCTTCGGGATCGGCGCAGAGAGGACGCAGGGCGTGGCGGAGGTTGGATCGGAGGCGGGCCTGATAGACGTTCAGAAGCCGGCGCGTCGGGGCGTGGGTGCGGGATTGGACATAGAAGTCGAGCCAGGCGGCTACCGTATCCGCATCGAAGTTTGAGGGCGCAAAGCTGGCCCGCACGATCGCCTCCAGCCGCGCGGCGGGCGTTTCGGCCCGTGCGAGCGCCCCGCGGGTCTCGTCGCCGAAGGCGCGCAGGATGTGCCGCATCGCGGCCAGAAGGATCGCCTCCTTGGAGCCGAAATAGTGATGCGCCAGCGCCCCCGAGACGCCGGCACGCCGCGCGATGCGGGCGACGGTGACCGCCGCGCTGCCGGTTTCCGCGATCTCTCCGATGGTGGCGCAGACCAACGCGGCGCGACGTTCGGCCTCTACGGGCTTTCGGGGCATGGCATCCTCTGTCACAAAGCGGTTGATGACGGTGGTCGTCCGGGTAATGCCGGGTTGATTGACTCGTCAATCAATTATCGGAGCTTGGGGAGGAAGAGACATGAACCGCATCCTGACCGTCACCTCGATCCTGGCGCTGTTCGCGGGAACGGCGCAGGCTGACGGCCACGCCGCCTGCAAGGAGGTCGTCTTCTCCGATGTGGGCTGGACGGACATCACCGCGACCACCGCCGCGACCACGGTGGTTCTCGATGCGCTGGGCTACGAGACCGATGTGAAGGTCCTGTCCGTCCCGGTCACCTACACCTCTCTGGCCGAGGGCGACGTGGACGTCTTTCTTGGGAACTGGATGCCCACGATGGAGGCCGATATCGCCCCCTACCGGGAGGCCGGCACCGTCGAGACCATCCGCGCGAACCTCGAAGGGGCCAAGTACACGCTGGCCGCCAACGATGCCGCCGCCGCTCTGGGCATCGCGTCGTTCGGAGACATCCAGGCCCATGCCGAGGCGCTGGACAACAAGATCTACGGGATCGAGCCCGGGAATGACGGCAACCGCCTGATCCAGTCCATGATCGACGAGAACGCGTTCGGCCTGTCGGATTTCGAGGTGGTCGAAAGCTCCGAACAGGGGATGCTGGCGCAGGTCGACCGGCTGACCCGCCGCGAGGAGCCGATCGTCTTCCTCGGATGGGAGCCGCATCCGATGAACGCCAATTTCGACCTGACCTACCTTCAGGGCGGGGATGACTTCTTCGGCCCGAACCTGGGGGGTGCGACGGTCTACACCAACACGCGTGCCGGTCTGGCCGAGGATTGCGCCAACCTGGGGACGTTCCTCAACAACCTGACCTTCACGCTGTCGATGGAAAACCAGATCATGGGCGCGATCCTCGATGAAGGGCAGGATCCGCGCGACGCGGCCACGACCTGGCTGCAAGAGAACATGATGGCCGTCGAAGGCTGGCTGGCGGGTGTGACCACGTTCGATGGCGGCGACGCGATGGCCGCCGTGGCAGGCGCGTTGGAGTAGGACGCGAAGTCTTTAGAGGATGTCGCGCGGCGTCTCCTTGGGAAGGAGACGCCCTCGTTTCCGGAGGATCAGATGGCTCATTCCCCAAGCATCGTGCCTTATCTCAGCTATCGTGACGCGGCCTTGGCGATCGAGTTCCTTACCGGCGCCTTTGGCCTATCGGTCGTGCAGATTCAGAAAGACGAGTCAGGAACGGTCGTCCACGCCGAACTTAGCCACGGCAATGGGGTCGTCATGTTGGGCACGGGGGAGTTGTCCAAAGGCTCCCCCGGGATCTTACTGGTCGTTGACGATGTCGATGCGCACCACGCGCGTGCCGTCGCCGGGGGGGCCGAGGTGGTCTACGGGCCGGAGAGCACCGAATGGGGCGCGCGCCGCTGGCGCGCCCGCGATCCAGAGGGGCACGAGTGGTCCTTCGGCACCTATCAGCCGTCGACCGAGCCGCCCGCGTGGGGCTGACGGCGGCGTGATGGACTGGCTGACCGAGAACAAGATCCCGGTCGGTGATTTCGCCGCGGCCGCGTTCGACTGGCTTCAGGTGACGGGTCAGCCGGTCTTCGACGCGATCTCCGACGGATTGGAGGCGTTGATCGACGGGCTTCTATGGCTGATGCAGACGCCGCATCCGCTGATCGTGGTCGCCGTTCTGGTTGTGCTTATCTGGGTTCTGCACCGAAGCTGGAAGCTATGCGTCGGCGTGGCGCTGGGCTTTCTGTTCATCCTCAACCAGGGCTATTGGGAAGAGACGACCGAAAGCCTGACGCTGGTCATCTCGGCCTGCGTGGTCTGCATGGGTCTGGGCGTGCCCATCGGCATCGCCGCCGCGCACCGGCCCCGCCTTTATGCGGCGATGCGGCCGGTGCTGGACCTGATGCAGACTCTGCCGACCTTCGTCTATCTGATCCCGGCCATCGTGTTCTTCGGCATCGGCATGGTGCCCGGCCTGATCGCCACGGTCATCTTCGTTCTGCCCGCGCCGATCCGGCTGACCCATCTCGGCGTGTCCTCGACGCCCGCCCCGCTGGTCGAGGCGGTCGAGGCGTTCGGGGGCACCGGCCGGCAGGTCCTGTGGAAGGCGGAGTTGCCTTACGCGTTCCCTCAGATCATGGCCGGGCTGAACCAGACGATCATGCTTTCCCTCTCCATGGTCGTCATAGCAGCGCTCGTGGGGGCGGACGGTCTGGGCGTGCCCGTCGTGCGCGCGCTCAACACGGTGAACACGTCGTTGGGCTTCGAGAGCGGCTTCGTCATCGTCGTCGTCGCGATCATGCTGGACCGCATCCTGCGGCTGGAGCGGAAATGACCGCGCCCGCCGTCGAGTTCGACCGCGTCTCGATCGTGTTCGGAACCCGCCCCGAGACGGCACTGCCGCTGATGGACCGGGGACAGAGCCGCGGCGAGATCCAGGACGCCTGCGGTCAGATCCTCGGTGTCCACGATTGCAGCCTGACCGTGGCCGAGGGGGAGATCCTCGTGCTGATGGGGCTGTCCGGATCGGGAAAGTCGACGCTTCTGAGGTCGGTGAACGGGCTGAACCCGGTCGTCCGCGGCGAGGTGCGGGTCAATGACGGGGACAGGATGGTCTCGGTCACGAAGGCAAGGGGGGCCGACCTGCGGCGCCTGCGTCAGAAGCGAATCGCGATGGTGTTCCAGCAATTCGGCCTGCTGCCGTGGCGGGACGTGCGCGCGAATGTGGGGCTTGGCCTCGAACTGGCAGGGCAGGGGGCGGGGGCGCGTCGCGCCGCCGTGGATCGGCAGCTCGAACTGGTGGGGCTCGCCGACCGGGCCGATGCCCTGGTGGGCGAGTTGTCCGGCGGTATGCAGCAGCGCGTGGGACTCGCCCGCGCCTTCGTCACCGATGCCCCGATCCTTCTGATGGACGAGCCGTTCTCGGCGCTGGACCCTCTGATCCGCACCCGACTTCAGGACGAGTTGCTGGATCTGCAAGGCACGCTGCGCCGCACGATCATCTTCGTGAGCCACGATCTGGACGAGGCGTTCAAGATCGGCGACCGGATCGCGATCATGGATGGCGGGCGCATCGTCCAGTGCGGAACGCCCTCCGACATCGTGACGGCCCCGGCAGACGGCTATGTCTCTGACTTCGTGGCGCATATGAACCCGCTGGGCGTGCTGCGCGCCGCCGATGTCATGGTCGAGGGCGAAGCCGCCAGCGGAGAGCCCGTCCCCGCGACGATGCCCGTGCGGGAGTTGATGCCGCTTGCGGCCGCCAGAAACGCACCGATCCCGGTCGAGCGGGACGGGGCGGTTGTCGGAGCCGTCAGCACCCGTTCGATCGTCGCCAGATTGTCGTGATCCGGAACCGAATGCTGCAATTGCGAATTGACTTCGGGTGAGTTTCCGATAGGAAACACTTGTCGTCAGCGGGAGAGACTCGGCCCCCGAGGCCGGGCACCGAAGGAGCAACCGCCCCGGAAACTCTCAGGTACCAGGGACCGCGGACAAGGTTGAAGAATCCGGAGAGTGGCGGGCGTCGACCCGCCCGCCGAAGGAGCAAACCGCGCGCCGGCATGAGGTCGGCCCGGCGAATCTCTCAGGCAAGGACGGAGGGGCGCATAGAGGCGGGGGCCACCCCGGACCGGCGCATGACCGCACCTCAGATCACGACCGGCCGTCTCGGGACGGGCCATTTCCGCGCAGGCGACCGCGTGGCCGTCATCGGCGGCGGTATCACCGGCGTCACGGCCGCCTACGCACTTCTGCGCCACGGACTCCGGCCGACGCTCTACGAACGTCACCCCTACGCCGCGATGGAGACGAGCTTCGCCAATGGCGGTCAACTCTCGGCGTCGAATGCGGAAGTGTGGAACCGCCTCGCGACCGTTGCCAAGGGTGCGAAATGGATGGTCACGCCGGGCGCGCCGCTTCTGGTTCGGCCTGCACCCAGTTGGCACAAGGCTTCCTGGATGGCCGAGTTCCTCAAGGCGATCCCGGGATACGAAGACGCGACCGTGCATACCGTCCGTCTGGCGCTTGAGGCGCGCGGGCATCTGCTGCGCATGGCAGAAGAAGAGGGGATCGACTTCGATCTGGAGCGTCGCGGGATCCTGCATTTCTACAAGACGCAGAAGGCGCTGGACGATGCGGCCCGCGTGACCAAGCTTTTGGCGAAGGGTGGGCTGGTCCGCAATGCCGTGACACCGGACGAGATCGCGACGCTGGAGCCTGCCTTGTCCGGCGATCTGGTCGGCGGCTTCTACACCGAGAGCGATTTCACCGGCGACATCCACAAGTTCTCGACCGGGCTCGCAGCGGCGTGCGCGCGTCATGGCGCCGAGATGCGGATGGGGACCGAAGTCGTCTCCCTGAAGGCGCAGGGCGGCGGCGTCACCGTCAAATCGCGCCCGACGGGCGAGGACGACGAGCCGGAAGCGGTGCATTACGATGCCGTGGTGATCTGTGGCGGGGTGGCGTCGCGGCGCTTCGCCTCGATGCTGGGCGACCGGATGAACGTCTACCCGGTGAAGGGATATTCGATCACGGTGAACATGCACACGGAGGCGGACCGCGCGGCCGCGCCCTGGGTCAGCCTGCTGGACGACGATGCGAAAGTCGTGACGTCCCGTCTGGGTGCGGATCGGTATCGCGTCGCCGGAACTGCGGAAATCGCGGGCGAGAACCGCGACATCCGGGCCGAGCGGATCGCCCCGCTGGTGACATGGGTGCGCAAGCACCACCCCGGTCTGTCCACCGAGGACGTGCGCCCTTGGGCGGGCTTGCGTCCGATGATGCCTGACATGCTGCCGCGGGTCGAAGCCGGCAAGATGCCGGGCGTGTTCTACAATACCGGGCACGGTCATTTAGGTTGGACGCTGTCTGCTGCCACGGCCGAAATGGTTGCGGGCCTTGTGATGCAGCGGATGGAGGTCGCCGCCTAGGCGCCAACCAGGTGCGGCGGGCCACCGCGCGGTGGTCCGCCCCGGACGTGCGGCCTGAGGCTGACTGCGCGGCAAACCGGGGTGCCCTGCCGCGGGGGCCGCGTCGCAACCGACAAGGCGGGACATGCGGACAGGCTAACCGAGAACGGTGCCCGAGCTTTCCGGGTTCGGAGACCGCAATCGCGAATAGAACCCCGTATCGAGTGTCAGGCCGGTCCTCTGCGCCTCGACCTGTACCGGGTCGGCATCCTGGTTCCCGCCGCTTTCGACATGAGCGATGATCGCGGCCATCAGAGTGCCGACCACCGGTGCGGTCTTGAACTGGTTGCCGCTGGTGCCGCAGGCCATGTAGAAACCGGGGACACAGGACCGGTCGTAGATCGGGATGAAGTCCTCGGTCGCGTCGTAGCATTCGACGACGCCCGACCGCCGGGTGGGAATTCCGATCTTCGGCACTCTCTGACCGTACCGCATCGCCTGCACGTCCCATTGATCGGTGAAGTCACGCGCCATCCTGTTAGGATCCTCGACCCAGACCATCGGATCGCAAGGCGGCTCTTCGGATCCGATCAGCATCCCGGCCCGCTCGGGACGGCTATAGACGCCCGCATCGCCATCCGACACGACCGGCCCGAGGTCGCTGCCGTCGAGCCCGGGAGGCGGAGGCAGATGGACCACCTCTTGACGAAGCGGCCGGGGATGGACGCCCATGTCGAGATCGGCCCCGGCCATCGCGTTGATCCCGGACGAGGCCGGTCCGGCCGCGTTGACGACGATGTCGGCTTCGACCGCCTCCCCATCTTTCAGCAGAGCCGCCCTGACCCGCCCGTCGATCCGGAAGCCGGTCACCTTTCCGCGCCGGGCTTCGGCGCCATGCCGCGCGGCGGCATCCCAGATATTCTGGGCGGCGAGCATCGGATCGGCCACGTATCCGGCATTGGGCCAGAAGACACCTCCCTCGATGGAGCCGCCGGTCGGTTCCCCGAACCCGGCCGCGTCCGGTCTTCTCGGCGGCCCGTACTGGCGCAGGTCAAGATGCGGCAGGCGCGTGCGGATCGCATCGCCGGTCCACCATTCCCACGGGATGCCCAGATCGTCCGCGATCTCGCGCTGCCGTCGCAGGCCGTCATTGCCAGCATGCGCCATAACGAGGCAGCCGGTTTCCCGGAACCGCGCCAACCCTTCGGGCGGCGCGTCGAGCGCCGCGGCCAGATCCCGCCAGACATGGTAGCCTTCCCATGCCAGGGCCGAGCCCTCGCGCGTCGAGTAGTGCGTTCGGATGACCCCGGAGGATGCGCTGGTCGAGCCATGGCCGGCGACGCCGTGCCGGTCCAGCGCGGTGACCGTCCATCCGTCGCGCGCCAGCGCCAACGCGACGGAACTTCCGATCACGCCCCGGCCAATGACGAGGGCGCGGCCGCGGCTCATCAGATCGCCGCCAAGCCGCGACCGATGGCGTCCAGAAGCGGCGCCTGCGGTTCGATCCCGACCGACAGGCGCAGATAGCCCTCTGGCACGGCATCCCCCCAGCGGGCCCGTCGGTCGGCGCTGGTATGCGTGCTGCCGAAGCTGGTCGCGGACAGGATCGCGCCCGAGGCGGCGATGAAGCGCTCCGCGGCGGCCTTACTCCCGAAATCCGTTCCGATGACGAAGCCAGGCGCGCGCATCTGCGTGGCGGCCAATGCGTGGTCGGGGTGATCGGGCCGGCCGGGATAGGTCACGGCGAGATCGGCTGCTGCGAGCCGGGCCGCGACGGCGGCAGCGTTCGCGCACATCCGTTCGAGACGCAATTCCAGCGTCTCGAGGCTGCGGGACAGAAGCCACGCCTCGAAGGGTCCGGGGATGGATCCGGCGAACTTGCGGACATCCGCCAGCCGGTCGTGCAGCGCCTCGTCGCGGGTGGCGACATGGCCGAGGATCAGATCCGAATGCCCTCCGGCGGCCTTGGTGTCCGAGGCGACGACGATATCGGCGCCCAGTTCCAGTGGCCGTTGCAGGAAGCCGGTGGCGAAGGTGTTGTCCACGGCAAGCAAAGCCCCCGCCTCACGGGTGCGTGCGGAGAACGCGGCGAGGTCCACGAGATCCAGCGCCGGATTGGATGGTGTCTCGATCATCGCGAGGCGGATGCCGGCCAGGTCGGCGTCGCCCAGATCGCGGGTCTGAACCTCCACCGTCTCGATGCCCATCCCGGCCAGCATTTCTCCGCCCAGGACACGTGTGTGGAAATAGCCGTCCGCCGGCAACAGGATGCGGTCGCCCGCGCGGCAGGTGGCGAGCATCACCGCCGCGATTGCCGCCATGCCGCTGGCGAAAAGAAGCGCGGGCGCGCCTTCGATTTCCGACAGGCGTCCCTCGCAGGCGGTGACGGTGGGCGTGGCATAGCGCCCGTAGATCGCATCTTGCGCGGGCTGGTCGCCCAGTCGGAACGTCGCGGTCGTGAGCATCGGCTCCGCAACCGGATCGCCCTCGGCAAGACGGGACGTGCGGTGATGCAGGAGCGCCATGGCGGCGGCTTGGATCGGATCGGTCATGCCTGTCCCTCTAGCGCGGGGCAGGCCCCCGCGCGAGGGCCTGTTGCCCGGTCGCCGTCCCGCCGCTAGCCTCGCTGCGATGATCCTGGTTTTCGGCGACAGCAATTCCCACGGAACACCGGCGATACGCCGCCGCGGGGACGTGGCCCGCTTTCCCGAAGGCACTCCGTGGCCCGATGTGATGGCGGACCTGTTGGGTGGACGGGTCATCGTCGAGGGCCAGCCGGGCCGCACGACCGTCCATGACGATCCGGTCGAAGGGGCGCACAAGAACGGTCTGACCGTCCTGCCCGCGCTGCTGGAAAGCCATCGGCCGGTCGAAATGGTCCTGATCATGCTCGGCACGAACGATTGCAAGGCCCGCTTCGGCCTGCGTGGATGGGACATCGCTGCAGGGATCGGTCGGCTGGCGGAAGTCATCCTCGCGTCCAATGCGGGGCCGGCCGGCGCTCCGCCAGACGTCATGTTGATCGCGCCGGTCCCCATCGAGGAAGCGGGCGTTCTGGCTGAGATGTATCAGGGTGGCCCCGCCCGGTCGCGTGCGATCGCCCCTGCCTTGCGCGCCGAGGCGAAGCGCCTCGGATGCGGCTTTCTGGACGCCGGCCGCCATGCGAGCGTCGATCCGGTGGACGGGATACACCTGACCGCCGAAGCCCATGCCGCGCTGGGGCGGGCCGCCGCCGAGGCCGTGCGCAATCGACGTGGCTGACTGGCGGGCCCGACTGCTTGCCGAGCGCGCGTATCTGCTTGCCGCATCCGGGACGACGGCATCCGGCCGCCGCCCTGTGGAACTAGACCAGCAGGCGGTGGGACGCCTTTCGCGGATGGATGCGATCCGGGATCAGGCGATGGCCACCGGGACAGAGGCACGACGCCGCGCCCGACTTGCCGAGGTGGACAGGGCGCTGGACCGGCTGGAGACCGGGACGTTCGGACGTTGCCAGGACTGCGAAGAGCCGATCGCGCCGGCGCGCCTCGATCTCGATCCGTGCACGCGTCTTTGCGTCGATTGCGCGCGGGGCTGAAGACAGGTCTTTCAAACCTGCGGATATCCGACTAACTTGGTCGGGATTAGAGGGGATAGGCCGATGCAAGCAGTCCGCGCTCTTCACACAGACCCGACCGGCGACAGCCCGCCGGATCTCCTCGTCCTTCTGAGGCGCGCCGCCCTCGAATGCCGGGCCTCGGCGCGGCTCGACACGGCGCGCGCCTGCGCGCTCTTCGATCCCGAAAGCAAGGCAGACGAGATTGCACGCCTTTTAGCCCGCGCCTTGCCGCAGGCGATGCATGTCCGTCCGCGATTTCACGCCACCGAGGCGTCCGCGCGCAGCTTCGACGAACGCTGGATCCTCGCCATCGCCGATGCCATCGCCCGGAGGGACATCGATTCCGAGCGGTTCCTTCTGTCGCGGCGCACCACGCCGCTCGGCGGGACAGCCATTTCGCTTCTGATGCGGGGTTTTCTGGACCGCCTGCCTCGCGAAGCGCATCGCCGATCGGAGCTTGCAGTTTCTTAGAACAGTTCTAAACTAATCGAAGCCAGCCAGCAGCCGCCAGCCCGCCATTCTTCATCACCGGAGGGATATCCCATGGCTCAAACCGCTTCCGACCTGACACCCGACGCCGCGACCGAAATCGCCGAGGCTCTGAATCAGGCCGTCGCCGAGACCGTCGTGACCACGATGCTCGCCCAGAATTACCATTGGAATGTGACCGGCATGTCGTTCGGGCCGTTGCACGAGCTGTTCCAGCAGATCTACGAGGACCATTTCGTCGGTCAGGACGACCTTGCGGAACGCATCCGCGCGATCGGAGAGATCGCGGAAGGCAAGCTGGCCGGCCATCTGGACCGGTCGAAGGTCCAGGAAGGCGACGAGACCGCGTCCGACAAAGAGATGATCCGCCATCTGGCCGAGGCGCAGGAGACGATCGGCGCGACACTTGCCGGTCTCTCGGAAGTCGCCGCGAAGCATGGCGACATCCGGACCGAGGATCTGGCCATCGAACGCGGCCGTATCCACGACAAGTTCGCCTGGATGCTGCGCGCCCACTTGCGCTGAGCCCATCGTGGCGGGCCTGCGGTCGGGGGTGGCCCCCGCAGCCGGGCCCGTGCCATGACACGGTCGTTCCCGTCCGAGGTGAGACCGACCCCTGTCCGATAGCATCACACAGACCCCACGAGGCGACGGCCCCGCGCACAGGCGGGTCGTCCCCCGTTCGCTCGCCTTCGCGGCGGGATGCGTCGCGGTCATTTGCGCGTTGCCCCATCTCGGCGTCCTGCTCGCGGCGCTGGGTGGAAACCTTGAGACCGTCACTCAGTTGGCGACCACGGTTCTGCCGGCCTATGCGGGTGCGACACTTGCGCTGATCGTGCTGGTGGGGCTTGGGACGCTGGTGCTTGGCGCGGTGACCGCCTGGCTGGTCACGGCATGCGATTTCCCGGGCCGCCGCTGGCTGGAGCCCGCGCTGGTCCTGCCGCTCGCCTTCCCGGGATACGTGCTGGCCTATGCCTATACCCACCTGCTGGACCATCCGGGCATCGTTCAGACCAGCTTGCGCGACCTGACGGGCTGGGGGCCGCGCGACTACTGGTTTCCCGAGATCCGGTCGCTGGGCGGTGCGGCGCTGATGCTGACGCTCGTGCTTTATCCCTATGTCTATCTGCTGGCCCGGTCGGCCTTCGTGCTGCAGGGACAGGGCCCGTACCACGTCGCGCGATCCCTTGGCCGTGGCCCCTGGAGTGCATTCGCGACCGCCGCCCTGCCGATGGCACGGCCTGCGGTGGCCGCCGGTGTGCTGCTCGTCTCGATGGAGGTGATCGCCGATTTCGGCACCGTTGCCTTCTTCGGCGTGCAGACCTTCGCCACGGGGATCTATACGGCGTGGTTCACGCTCGCGGACCGGGCGGCGGCGGCGCAGCTCGCGCTTGGCCTTCTCGCATTCGCCCTCTTGCTGGCGCTGCTGGAACGGGGCAGCCGGGGCGAGGCGACCTATGCCTCGCGCGCCCGGCACGTCGAGGCCCGTGCACGGCTGCGGGGCTGGAAGGCGGCGCTCGCCACGGTGGCCTGCGGCCTGCCGGTCCTGCTTGGCGTCGCGGTGCCGGTCCTGACGCTGGCGGTCATGGCCGCAGGGTCCGAGCAGGATCTGACGTCCCGCCGCTATGTCGGGTTCCTGACCAACACGGTGACGCTCGCGACCATAGCCGCCATCGTCACCGTGGCGGCCGCGCTGCTCCTGGGGACGTTGGCACGGGTCGCCCCGGGGCGGGCGTCCGGCGCGGCCCTGTCCATAGGCCGATTGGGCTACGCCGTACCCGGAGGCGTGATCGCGGTGGGCCTGCTCGTCCCCTTCGCCGCCTTCGACAACGGGCTGGACCGGCTGATGGAGGCGCGGTTCGGGATCGACACCGGCCTCCTGGTCACCGGGTCGATCTGGCTCTTGGTCGCGGCCTACATGATCCGGTTCCTCGCAGCGGCGATCGGCGCCTACGAGGGCGGGCTCGCCACGGTGACGCGGAACACGGACTCCGCTGCGCGGGTACTCGGACGGGGCGTCTGGGGCACGGTGCGCGACGTGCATGTTCCGACCCTCGTGCCCAGTCTCATGACGGCGGCCCTGATCGTCTTCGTCGACGTGGCCAAGGAACTGCCGGCCACGCTGATCATGCGCCCTTTCAACTACGACACGCTCGCGGTTCAGGCCTATCGGCTGGCCTCGGACGAACGGCTCCAGGGCGCCGCCGTGCCGAGCCTCGTCATCGTGGCGGTCGGCCTGATCCCGGTGCTGATCCTGTGCCGCCGGATCGGACGGACTCGCTAGGCGAGGGTCCTGCCGGACTCCGCGGTCGATCGCACGAAATGCTGCGCTGACCGTCTGCCGGAGTCGGTCGGACGAGACCCGCCAGCCATCGCCCGAAGCGCCACTCGGGCCGTCATGACCGATCAGTCAAGGTCTTCGTACACCCGTTCGCGGCGGGGCCCCATCCGATCAGGGCTTCCGCGCCCGACGCGCCAGGGCCATGCGTGCGAGTTCACGGAGAACGCTTCTGCTGCGGAAGGCCGCAATCAGGAAGGCTGCGCCAAGCAGCCCGCCGGCGGCAACCGGGCTCAACGCCGCCGTCGCGCCTGCGGTGAGGGCAATGACTGCCGCGACGATCAGCACGACCTGCATCCGGTCCACGGGGATAAGCCCAGTCAGACGCCATGCCAGCGTCGCGCTCGCGACGTTGATCACACCCTGCGTCAGGGCAGCGGCCGTCGCCGCGCCGACCGCCCCGAAGCGTGGAATGAGGAGGAAGTTGAGCGCGACGAGAAGGACAAGCCCGCCGACGCGGAGCAGGGCGGACCAGCCCACCTCTCCGTGCATCGCCAGATAGGCGGCATGCAATCCCAGCCCGGTATTCAGCACGAACCCGAGGGTCACGAGCAGGAGCACCGAGTAGGCCTGTTCGAAAGCGCCGAAGAGCGACAGGATCGGCATCCCGCTTAGCGTGAAGAGGGTCGCCGCCGCCAAGGCGGCCGCGAATCCGGCGTCGCGGGTACGGGCGAATTCGCGCAAGGCCGCGGCGGTATCGCCTGCCGCGATCCATCTTCGCGTGCGGGGCATGAAGGTGGGCTTCAACGATTGCCGACCCTGATCCGCGATGGCTGCGATGCGGGCGGCTATGGCGTAGTCGGCGGTCGCGGCCCCGGTGGCGAGCAGACCCATCATGACCAGATCCACTTGCCGCCCACTCTCCTGCGCGAGGCGGATCGTGACGAATTGAATGCCTTTCGTGAAATCGCCCCCGTTCAAGCGCCGGGGCGCGCGTCGGGTCCGCCCCCGCGCCTGCCAGATCAGCAGCGCGACCGGGACGGTGGCCCCGAGGACAGCAGCCGCCGCGACGCCGGATGCACCGAACCCCGCCAGCAGGACCACCGCGAAGAACAGGCACCTGGACAGGTCTCCGATGCCGGGCATCGCAGCGGCGAAGGCGACGCGATGGTTTGCCTGGTACCAGGAATGGAGCACCATTCCCGCCGTGAATGGCACGGCCGACAAGGCCAGCGCCGGCAACCAGAACCGGGCCTCTGGCATCAGGCCCATCGAAACGAATGGCTCGGCCGTGACCGCCATGAGCGCCCCGAGCGCCCCGGCGACGGCGGTGCAGATCAGCGTCACCCGAAGCGCGAGGCCGCCCCCGCGCAGCCATCGGGACGACGGTTCGATCCCGGCCACCCGCAGCATGAGGGCGCGGTCGAGGCCGAGCGTCGCCAGCACGCTCACAAGCGTGACGACCGCCATCGCGAAGGCATAGCCTCCGAACATCTCCTTGGAGAGGATCTGCGTCAGCAGCAGGAGCGAGGCGAAGCCCGCAACGCTGCTTGCCACCGTTCCGCCAGCGACGCCGACCGCACCGGCAAGGTAGGCTGAAGCCGGTGCACGCATCGACGTCTAGACCATATCCCTGACGAAACGTGCCCGCATCGGTGTGGCACCCGGCTTTCGCGGAAGCGCGAGGCTTGAGAAGGCGGGCGAGGAGCAGGCTCCGAAGCCATGGACGACCGGCCCCGCGACGGAAGGAGACCTCAGATCGAAGGCCGTCCCGATCGGAGCAATGACGCCGCGCCATGCGATGGTGATCATCCGAGTGGTGCCCACGAGAGGCGCATTGTCCATCGCCACCTGCATTTCGGACGGGACAAGGTCAGCGCGGGACGCTGGGATTTGCTCAGGATGCGGTTCCAGACGGACGGCACGGGATCCTCGCCGGACAATCAACCAACGGCTAACAGATCGCGTTCGGTGCGGCCATGCCGGTCATGCCCCGGCAACGCATTGTCCACGACGCTGTGCCCGAGCCGGCCGCACCTCGCCGCGGCGCGATTGAATGACTGGGCCGCGTCACCGGCCTGGCAGGAGGCATATCGCCCGGAGCGCGGGTCTGATGCGGCAACCGGAACGCGCTCGCCGTCGCCTTCGGAGTTTTCGGCGGGTCTGTGGATGTCGTGGGGATCGACCTGGTCCCGCGCGGGACACGGTGGACGGACGGGGTCTCATCGCGTCTGGCCGCCGGTCTCCTCCATCCATCGCGACACGCCTGCACGCACGGCCCTCAGGACGGCTTGGCCCAACGCTTCGCCGGCGGCCGTGTGTTTGCCCGCGTGCCGGCAGGACCCTTCGGGCGCCGCCACCGCGATGCAGTCCGTTCCCGTGCCGGTCGCAGGACCGCCGGGCAGGTCCAATCCGGCCTCCAGAACTGCCAGCGTGCGGGCTTCGGCCGCGAGCGTGAGAGCTTCGATCAGGGCTTCGGATGCGAGAGGCAACGAAAGCCGGACGGCGAGGTTGATCGTGCCGACGCTCGCCATGGCGAGGCGGCGGGTGCCGATCCGCTCGGCATTGCTCAGGCCGACCGTGGCGACGGCATCGGCGCGGACACCCTCGACCTCTGCCCGTGCCACCCGATGCGCATCCAGGGAGCGGGAAGTCAGAAAGCAGACCGAATCCGCGGCCTGCCGCGCCCTCAGCCAGCCTTTGAGCGCGGCATAGGCGTCGAAATCCTCCGGCAGATCGGCATCCCGGACTTCGCGCCAGAGGATGCGTGATGCCGTCACGAAGCCCGGGCGATGCGGCGCGAAGGAGAGGACCCGCATCTCTTGTCCCAGATCCATGTCCAGCCAAGGGGGGGAGAGGGCCGGGCGGATCACGGCGCGACCCCGTGGGCGTCGAGCAGAGGTCCGTGAGGGGTATCGACGATCTGCGCCTCGAGGCCGAACGCATCCCGCAGCAGGTCTGGCGTCAGGATCTCCTCCGGTGGGCCGTCCGCCGTCACGCCACCGCCGGACAGGACGATCAACCGCGTGCAATACCGCGCCGCCAATGCGAGGTCGTGCATCGAGACGACGATCCCGCGCCCTTCCCGTGCGAGATCGCGCAAGAGACGCATGACCGCGATCTGGTGCGCCGGATCGAGCCCCGCCATCGGTTCGTCGGCCAGCAGCAGCGGCGCATCCTGCGCAAGGGCGCGGGCCAACAGGACACGCGCCGTTTCTCCGCCCGACAAGCGCGTGGCGGCGCGGCGGCGGAACGGGTCGAGGCCCAGCCGGGTCAGCGCATGATCGACGGCGGCGCGGCCGGTTTCGGTCCTGCCGTCGCCATGCGGCATCCGGCCGAGTGCGACCACCTCTTCGACGGCGACGGGCCAGGCCACGGCCCGGCCTTGCGGCATCCATGCGGCCGCGCGGGCGCGGGCAGAGGGCGGCAGCGCCGCGAGGCTCGAAAGCCCCTCATGCGGGACAAGCCCGAGTGCTGCGCGCAGCAGGGTCGTCTTGCCCGACCCGTTCGCGCCCAGCAGACCCACCAACTCCTGGGGGCCGACGGTGAGAGAGACGTCCGAGAGCACCCGCCGCCCGCGGAGTGTGACCCCGATCCCGTCGAGCGTCAGCAGGCTCATGCCTCCAGCCTCCGCGACCGCCAGATGAGGTGCAGAAAGACCGGCGCGCCGACCAAGGCGGTTAACACGCCCAGCTTCAGATCCCGCTCGGGCACCACCACGCGCACCGCGATATCGGCGGCCAGGATCAGCGCCGCGCCCCCCAACGCCGACGCCCAGAGCAGGCGCGCGGGCCGGGCACCGACCAGGGGGCGCAGGATGTGCGGGATCACGAGGCCGACGAAGCCGATGGCGCCCGCCACGGCCGTTGTCCCGCCGACGATCAGCGCGGTGCCCGCGACCAGCGAAAGGCGAAGCCGTTCCACGCGGACGCCCAGCGAGGCCGCGGCATCCTCGCCCAGTGTCAGAGCATCCAGCGCCGGGCCGAGCCGCAAAAGCACCGCTGCGCCCGCGACGACCAGGGGGAGCGCAAGCCAGAGATGCGACATCGAGCGGTCCGCAAGCGATCCCATCGTCCAGAACACGATCTCGCTGGCCGCGAAGGGATTCGGCGACAGGTTCAGGACCAGTGCCGTCAGCGCGCCCGCCAGGGCGGAGACGGCGATCCCTGCGAGGATCAGTGTCAGCGACCCGCCATGCTGCCCGGCCAGCATCAGGACGAGGCCGACGCCGAGGGCCGCGCCGATGAGTGCCATCGCGGGCAAGCCGATCCAGACCGCGGCCGCGACGCCGGTCTGGATCGCGAGGACGGCGCCGAGCGCGGCCGATGCCGAGACCCCGATCAGGCCGGGATCTGCGAGCGGGTTGCGCAGATAGCCCTGCATCGCCGCGCCCGCGAGGCCGAGACCGCCCCCGACGAGGGCGGCAAGCAATGCTCGGGGCAGGCGGATCTCCCGCATGACCAGCGTCAGAGGGCCGGCGTCGCCCATCACGAGCGCGCGGAGGCTCTCGCCCGGTCCGATCTCGGCCGGACCCACCGTAAGGGAGACGGCGAAGAGCGCCGCCACCAGCCCGCAGAGCCCCAGCGCGAGCGCTCTCATTCCAGCCTTTCGCGCAGGGCGCGCATCCGCCCGACGGCTTGCAGGACATGGGGCGTGCCACAGACCCATTCGCTGTCGGACACCGCCCCGGCCGCACGACGCTCGCGCATCTGGTGGAGAACGGGGTGGTCGAGGATCTCTTCTGCGCGGGAGGCGCGCGGATAGGGCCGACCGGTCACGAGCGCGTCCGGCTCGGCCATCGCGAGGATCTCGAGTGGCATGACGCCCCCCTCCGGCAATCCGGCCTCGGCGGCGATGTTCGCAAAACCCGCCGCCAGCAGGATCTCGCCCGCGAGCGTCCGATCCCCCGAAGTATAGCCGTTCGCATAGTAGAGCGCCGCGCGGGGCCGGGTCGCGATCTCTTCGCGCAACGCGGCGAGCCCCGCTTCGAACTCCGCCCTGAGTTGCGCGGCGGCCTCGGCGCGGCCGAGCACGCGACCCATTTCCTCGATCCGGTCGCCGATATCTGCCATCGAATAGGCCGGATCCAGAACCGCGACCGGCACGCCCAACCTGCGCAACATGTCCACCGTGGCCTGCGTCGAAAAGCTGCCCGCGATCACCAGGTCGGGATCGAGAAGATAGATCTCTTCCGCCAGTCCGCGATTTGACGGGTAGGCGGCCGCCTCGGTCGCCATCGCCGAGCCACGCGGGTCCTGCGCGAGGGACGAAACGGAGACGAGCTGCCCCGGCGCGGCCAGCAGCATCGCGAGTTGGTCGGTGCAGAGGTTCATGGAGACGACCCGCGCGGGCGGACCGGCAGGACCCTCCGCCAACGCTTCCGTGGCCACGACCGCAGCGATTGCGGCGGCAACGACTCGCCAGATCGCCCCCCGGCACGGGCCGGACCTGCCGGGGGGCATGACGCGCATGTCTAGAACGACGCCGAGATGCCGGCGAAGACTGCGCGTCCCGGCTGCTGAAAGCCGCCGGCCGTTTCGTAGTCTTCATCGAACAGGTTTTCGACCCGCAGCGTCGCGGCCACGCCGTCCCGCACGTCGTAGCCAAGGCCCAGACCCACCAGCGTGTAGTCCCCGACCTTGTTGTCGGCAGGGGCGAAGACAGAGGGTTCCACATCGGCCACGTGCCGGACCTCCACCCGGCCGGAAAGGCGCGGGGCGAAGTCTCCTTCGACGCCGATCAACAGGTCATGGCGCGGAACCCGCGCGCGGCGGTCTCCTTCGGTTTCGGCCTCCGTGTAGGTGTAGGCGCCGAACGCCGCCGCGCGCCCCGGAATGACGTCCACCCGACCCGAAAGCTCGATCCCCCGCGTCCTGGTGGTTCCCGGAATCTGCGCATAGCAGCCGAACCCCGACGCGCAGACCGTGGAAGCCCCATCGAAGTCGATGAGATCGTCGATCTCCACCTGGAAGAGCGTGGCCTTGACGAACCCGGTCGTGCCGAAGCGATGCTCCACGCCCAGATCGAAGCTGAGGCTTTCCTCCGGGCGAAGGTCCGGATTGCCGAAGGAGGCGAAGCGCTCGAAGAGCGAGGGCGCGCGAAACCCTGTTCCGACCGAGGCGCGGATCATCGTATCGGCGCTCGCAAGCCAGGCGAGCGCCAGTCGGCCGGTCGTTTCTCCTCCGAAGTCGTCGCTGTCGTCGTGCCTCACCGAGACTGCAAGCTCGATGGACGAGGTGGGGCGGAGCACCGCTTCGCCCAGGATCGAAACCGTGGTGTCTTCGGCCGAAACGGTGTCGGTGCGGATCTCTTCCACGGTCCGGTCGAGGCCAAAGGACAGCGTTGTCGTCCCCACATCCGCCGAGGCCACATAGGCCAATTGCCTCCGGTCCCCGCCGAACTCGCGGGTGAAGCCGCCCGGATCCTCCCTGTCCGACGAGAAGACGCTGTAGGACAGCTCATGGGCGGCGCCGAGCGCGTCGACCCTCGCGAAGACGCGCGCGCCTCGCTGCTCGGTGTAATTGACGCCGGAATTGTCGGTCTCCGACCGGTCGATCTCCACTTCCGCGTCGCGCCACAAGGCCGAGAAGCCCAGCGTGACCGCGTCGGTCGCGGCGAAGTCGCCGGTCAGGCTGGCGAATGTCTGGTTGAAGCCGTCCTTCTCGTCGTCGCCCGCCCGCGCCGAAATGCCATCGGAGATCGTGCGGTCGATGTTGAACGAGATCTGGCCCCGCTCGCCGCGCTGGGTCAGCCCGAAGCTGCCGGCGAACGTGTCGAAGCTGCCGGCTTCGATGCGGGCGCGGTTGGAGAACCCGATCTCATCGGATTGCGCGGTGGTGATGTCGACGACGCCCGCAATCGCCTCGGAGCCGAACAGGGCGGATTGCGACCCCTTGATCAGGTCGACCTGACCGATATTCGTGGCCGTGAGGCCGCCGAAGTCGAACGATGTCTGCGTGCTCGACGGGTCGGTCACGTCGATGCCGTCGATCCGCGTTCCGATGTAGCTCGTGTCGAGCCCGCGGATGCGCAACGTGGTGTTCGCGCCCAGGCCGCCATCCGACGACAGCGTCACACCGGGAAGGCGTGTCAATGTGCCGGCAAGGCTTGTGGACGGGCTTGCGGCCAGGGCATCGGCGTCCAAGGCCTCGACCGTGGCGCCGACCCGCGACACCGGCTGGGGCCCCAGCGCGGTCAGCGCGCCCCCGATCACGATCTCGTCCAATTCCACCGGGTCCTGTGCCCCGGCCGGCAGGCCGAGCCCCATGCATGCCGTCAGCATCAAGGCAGCCAGCCACCGCTTCGTCTGTTCGTTGCGCATCGCGCGTCCCTCTGTCCCACAGCCCCGATCCGGGCTGGCGTCGCCAATGTTCGTGGCTTGAGGGCGCACCCCTCCGCGCACGGTGATCTCACCACGACGGAAGGCTCCGTCGCCCACATCGCCCACCGCGACGGGACGGGGTGACGCATCGGCAGGTCTCCTGGCTCGCGGGTCACAGCTCTTGCCGGGCCTTCCCGCCCCGGGGGGCAGTGGCGTGATCCGGCTTCGCTCTCCGCTCACAGTTGCGGGGGCAGCCACGGAATCGGGCAGAGCCCTCACCGCGTTCCCTTTTCACCGGACGGCGTGCCGCCCGGACCGAAGCGCCTCGACCGTAGCAGCCAGTGCCCGTCCACGCCAGAGCTTGTCGGACATCGGCGAGATGCTGTCGGAGGGCCCACGCCGATGGCGTGCCGGAGATGGTCTCGGCCGGAAGGAACGCCGAATTCGCAGCACCGTGAACGTCAGGATTCGGACAATCGGGACAGGCTGGAGGCATCAGCCCGGTTCGGCTTGGACCGCCCTTGTCAGACCGAAGGCTGGCCAGATTCGGGCCGGGACCTAGGTCGAACGGGAGAGTTTTGAGATCGGAAGATTTCTTATCCCGACCCAGAATTGGAGATCATCGCATGACCCAGGAGCACAGAGGAATCAGTCGGCGAGGCTTGTTGAAGGGGTCTGCCGGCGCCGTGGGGGGGCTGGCCGCGGGGGCGGCGATGGGTCAGGGGACGGCCGCGCCCGCCTCCGGGCCCACCGACCCGCGCGATCCGCTGCCTTTCGAGGTCACGCTCAACGGCGAGCTCATCCAGGCGGCGGCCGAGCCGCGTGAGACGCTGCTCGACTGGCTGCGGGAAACGCGGGAGCTGACGGGAACGAAGGTCGGCTGCAACCACGGGCAATGCGGGGCCTGCACCGTCCATGTCGACGGCGAGCCGCGGCTGGCCTGCCTGACGCTGGCCCTTCAGGTCGAAGGGCGCGAGGTGACGACGATTGAGGGGCTGGCGCGGATCGCCGAGGCGGGCGGCTATGCCGAGGACGGGCTGCACCCGATGCAGACGGCCTTCGTGGCGAACGACGCGCTGCAATGCGGCTACTGCACGCCGGGCCAGATCATGTCCGCCGTGGCGGTGGTCAACGAGGGCCATGCCAGCGACGCGGCCGAGGTGCGGGAGTACATGTCGGGCAACCTCTGCCGGTGCGCGGCCTACCCGAACATCACCGCGGCCGTGCTGGACGCCAAGGAGCGGATGCCCGACGTGGCGGTCGATGGCGGCGGTGCGCGGCAGGACTTCCATCTCGGATCCGGGGAGGCCTGAGCCATGGACCCCTTCTTCTACGAGCGTCCCACCGAGCTGACTCGGGCCGCGGCCCGCGCGGCCGAGCCGGGGGCGATGATCTATGCGGGCGGCACCACGATGCTCGACCTCATGAAGCACAAGGTCTACGCGCCCGAGCGCGTCATCGACATCACCCGCCTGCGCGAGCCTGGCCTGCGCGAGATCCGCCGCGACGGGGACCTTCTGGTGCTGGGCGCGCTGGTGACGATGCACCAGGCTGCCGAGGACGCGACCGTGAAGGCCGAGGCGCCCGCCATCTCGGAATCGCTTTGGCTCGCGGCGACGCAGCAGCTGCGCCACATGGCGACCCTGGGCGGCAACGTCCTGCAGCGCACCCGCGACCCGTATTTCCGCGATCCGTCCTGGCAGGCGGTCCTCACCCGCAACGATCCCCGCGACTCGGGCGAGCCCGAAGGCGCCAACCGGCTGGGCGCGGTGCTGGGCACGACCGAGACCTTTCTCGCCTCCTATCCCGGCGACTTCGCCCAGAGCCTCGCCGCCTTCGGCGCCACGGTGGAGATCACCGGCCCCGACGGCGCGCGCAGCCTCCCCTTCACCGACCTGCACGTCCTGCCCGCCGACCGCGAGGCGCCGGATCAGGTGACGCGGCTGGCGCCGGGCGAGATCATCACGGCCTTCCGCGTGGATCTGTCCCCGGCCACGCGGCGGTCGACCTACATCAAGGTGCGCGACCGATCCTCCTACGCCTTCGCCAACGCGTCCTGCGCCGCGGGGTTGGCGATGGAGGGCGAGACGGTCGCCGACGTCCGGCTCGGCCTCGGCGGCGTGGCCACGGTGCCTTGGCGCGCGACGGCGGCCGAAGAGGTCCTGCGCGGCGAGCGTCCGACGGACGACGCCATCAAAGCCGCGGCCGAGGCGGCCTTCGCCGACGCCCGCACCTTCCACCACAACGCCTTCAAGGTGCCGCTGGGACAGAACACGATCCGGCGCGCCCTGACGGTTCTGCGCGACATGGAGGGCTGAGCGATGACCCGGACCTATGACATCTCCGAAGCGGCCACCGGCCTGCCGATGATCGGCGCGCCCGAACCGCGCTACGACGGCCGCATGAAGGTGACCGGACAGGCGGTCTATGCCGCCGACGCTCCCGTCTCCGGTACCCTGCACGCCGCGCTGGTGCTGGCCCCGCAGGCGCGCGGGACGGTCTCCGCCATCGATGCGGCGGCGGCCGAGGCCGTGCCCGGCGTGCGCCTGGTGCTGAGCCACCTCAACTATCCGTCCGACCTGGAGGCCGTGCCCACCTTCGCCACCGGCGGGACGACGCAGGCCAGTTGGCAGGGCTTCGAAAGCCCCGAACTCCACTTCGCGCAGCAGCCGGTCGCCCTGGTCGTCGCCGACACGATCCAGAACGCGCGGGAGGGGGCGAAGCTTGTCTCGCTGACCGTCGCCGACCCGGCCGAGGCGCCCGTCGCCTCCATCTTCGCCGAGGCCGCGCCCGAGGCGCGCGACATCTCCGACGTGATCCCCAACGTTGTGGCCGGCGACGTCGACGCCGCGCTCTCCTCGGCCGCGCATGTGGTCGAGGCGCGCTACACGACGCCGTTCCAGCATCATAACCCGATCGAGCTCTACGCGACGACCGCAGAATGGCGCGATGGCGGCCTGATCGTTCAATGCCCCTCCCAATGGATGACGGGTACGCGCGCCGCGCTCGCCACCAAGTTCGGTTTGGCCGTAGAGCGGGTGCGCGTGATCGCGGCGGTCACCGGCGGCGGCTTCGGATCGAAGGCGACGGTGATGGCGCATACCTTCCTCGCGGCACAGGCCGCGCGGATGGTGGGGCGGCCGGTCAAGCTCTACCTGTCGCGTCACGACATGTGGACGGCCGGGTCCCACCGTCCTGAATCGTCCCACGACCTGCGGGTCGGCATGGATGCCGAGGGGCGGCTGACCGCGCTCGACCACGCCCAGGTGCAGCAGACCTCGCGCATGGACGACGTGCCGCTTCCGGGCACCGAGATGACGACCCGGATGTATGGCTGGAACGCGGTGCGCGGGACCAATGCGTTGGTCTCGACGGACACGAACACGCCGGGCTTCATGCGCTCGCCCGCCGAGGTGCCGGCCTTCTTCGCTCTGGAATCGGCGATCGACGAGCTTTGCGTGGCGTCGGGCCGCGATCCGGTGGAGGTGCGCCTCGCCTCCGACAGCATGACCGAGCCGGTCGAGGGCCTGCCGTGGACCTCGCGCAGCCTGGCCGAATGCCTGCGCCGAGGCGCGGAGGTCTTCGGCTGGGAAGGCCGGTCCGAGCGGCCGGGCACCCGCACCCGCGACGGCCTGCTGATCGGCCATGGCGTCGCCTCGGCGATGTACCCGATCTACGCCTCGGCGGCGGTGGTGGACGTGCGCCTCGGCTCGGACCTCAGCGTGCGCGTCAGCGCGGGCGCGCAGGATATCGGCGGCGGCACCTACAACGTGCTCACGCAGATGGCGGCAGCGACTCTGGGCGTCCCGCTGGCCAACGTCACGGCCGAGCTGGGCGACAGCGACCTTGCGCCCAACGGCGTGGCGGGCGGCTCGCGCCAGACCGCGTCCCTGACCGGCGCCGTGAAGGATGCCTGCGAGAAGGTGATCGCGGAGCTTGCGCAGGTGGCCACCAAGGAGGACGGCCCGCTCGCCGGGGCCGACCCGGCCTCGGCCACCGTGGCCGACGGCAAGATGAGCATCGGCGACCGGTCCGTTCCCTTGCAGGAGGTGGTCGCGCTGGTGCCCTTCGGCGTCGTCAAGATGCGCGGCTCGTGGATCCCGGCATCGGCGGACCCGAAGTCGATCATGGATCTCTACCGGCGCGGCGCGACCTCGCTCATCGGCTTCACCACCGACACCCACGCGCGGTCGTCCTTCGGGGCGAACTTCGTCGAGGTCAGCGTCGACCCCGTGACCTTCGAGATCCGCGTGCCGCGCATGGTCGGCGCCTTCGCCGCCGGACGCATCCTCAACGAGATGACGACGCGATCGCAGTTGATGGGCGGCATGATCTGGGGCGTGGGCTCCGCCCTGCATGAGCAGACGGAGGTCGACCCCCGCGCCGCGCGCTTCGTGAATGCCGATCTGGGCGAGTACTTCGTGCCGGTGAACGCGGACGTGCCCGAGGTCGCCGTCGAGATCGTCCCCGAGGAGGACCCGCATATCAACCCGCTGGGCATGAAGGGCGTGGGGGAGTTGGGCATTACAGGCATGGCCGCCGCGATCGCCAACGCCGTCTATGACGCCACAGGCGTGCGCCTGCGCGACCTCCCCATCCGAATGGAGCACGTGCTGCAGGGCATGCAGACCTGACGAATGGGCCGCGGCAACCGTCCCCGCCGCGGCCTGCAGTTCCCGTCTTGCCGCAGGACCGACACGCAGACGTGACCGGCTCGCGGATCGCCGTCCTGGCCGTGGGGCTTCGATGGCGTCTTCCGTGATCCGGAATGGGCCGGGCAGACGGCTAGCGACCCGAAATGGGGATCACGAACTGACGTCGCGCACCGGGTGGCGGTGGCGGGAAAGGTGCGGCTCCGCGCACGATCCGCACGGCGGCCTGGTCGAGGCGCGCATTCCCCGACGACGCGGCCAGCCCGATGGAAGCCAGCGCTCCATTGCCCGAAATCGTGAACGAGACCCGCGCCGAGCCGGCGCCGACGCTGCGCGGCATGCGCTGACGCGCGATCCGGCGCTGCACCTGTCCCGGATAGTTCGAGGCGGCCGCATTGCCTGCCGCCTGGGCACGGCCCGCCCCGGAAGAAGCGTCCTTGCCGTCGCGTCCACCGGTTGCGCCGCGATCGGCAGTCCGCTCGTTGGTGTTGCCCTGCGGCCCGGCTTGCGCCGCGGGTTCGCGGCGGCGGCCCGGGTCGCGGGTAGCGGCGGCACGCTGCCGCCCGTCCTGAGCGGCGCGGTGCTGCGCCAGATCGGTCGCGCGGTCCTCTATTGCGCGCGGCCGTGTCGTCGGTCGGACGGATCGCAGCGGTGTGGAGTCGTCCAGCTCGGGCGTGAGGGTCTCGGCATCGGGCGCAGTCGTAGCCGGCAGGACCCGCGTTGTCGGGGATGCGGCCGACAGGGCCGTGTCGGGCGGGGATGCGCTGACCACCCGCTGCGCAGCAGGGACGGGGACGATTCCCGATTGCGCTGCCGCCGGAGGGGGGGCCTCTGCCACGGGTGCCCGCAACCCGTCCGGCTGCACGGCCGCGAGCGGAGCCGTCGCCCCCCGAGCCTCGGGCAGGGTCATGCGTCGCGCGGGCTCGGGCCGCAGGGTCCTGAACATCGCCTCGACCGGCATGGCGATCTCAGGTGGCAGGGGCTGTTCCGCCGCCTCCGGCGCGACGGCTTCGGTCACGCCGCGGACCAGATCCTCGAAGGCGACGCCGTCCACCGCCACCTCAGCCCCTCCGCCGCCCGCGACCTCGATGGGCGCGGGCACGGGGCCCAACCCCGCCACGAGAAGATGCACGCCGAGGGACGCCACCAGCGCCCCGCCCGCGACCGCGGTCGATCCGGGAACAGAGACCTTCACTCGAGCCCCCGCTCGGTGACGACGAAGACCCGCCCGGCCCCCGCTGCGCGCAGGGCGAGCGTCACCTCTATCAAACGGTCGGCCGCGACGGACCGGTCGGGGACGATGCGCACGTCTCCGCCATCCGCCCCGATCGCGTCGAGATGGGAGGCGGGGTCGGTTTCCTCTCCGCGGAACCACAACACGCCCGCGGCATCCAGAACCAGCGCATCCGGCGGAGCGCGGCCGTCGAGACCGGAAACCCGCGCAAGCGTCAGGTCTTCGCGCAAGGGCGGCGCGACCGTGCCCGCCACCAAAAAGAAGATCAGCATCAGGAAGACGATATTGATCAACGCGATCGTCGGCTCGGACCTGCGGCGTCGGTGCCGGGGCCGAGCAATCATCGCAGGACCGTCAGCGTCAGGTCCGGAACCTGCCGCAGCCCCCCCAACAGGTCGATCAGCGTCTGCGCCTCCACGCCGTCGGACAGGGAGACGAGCGTCGTCGTGCCTGCGATCTGATCTTTGAGCTCGTCCAGCGTCACGATGCGTCCGGCCAGGCGAATATCGTCCGCGCGCAGCTGCACGAAGCGGAGGTCCCCGGCAGGCGCCGCTCCCGTTCCGCCCGAGGTGGCGCCGATCTCGATTTCGCCGAAGCGGGCGAATGTCGATGTCAGCATGAAGAAGAGCAACAGCAAAAAGATGACATCCACGAGAGGGGTCAGCGACAGCGCCCTGCGGCGGAAGCCGCGCCTAAGCATGGACGACGCCCGCCGGAGTCGTCGCCACCGGGGCAAGCGGCGAGCGGGCGCGCGCGATGAGGAGGTCGGCGAAGTCGCGTTCACGGTCCACGCGGCTTTCGAGCCACGACAGGACAAGCGACGTGGGCATCGCGACCGCCAGCCCGACCGCCGTCGTCAGGAGGGCGACCCATATGCCGCCCGCGAGGATCGAGGGGTCGACCGCCGCCCCGGCCGCCTGCAAGGCGCGGAAGGCGTCGATCATTCCCAGCACCGTGCCGAACAGACCCAGCAAAGGGGCCAGTTGGGCGATGTTGTCGAGAATGCGAAAGCCCCGTTCCAGCTTCGCGAAGGACATCGCGCCTTCCGCGTCCAGCCGATCGCGGAGGGCCTCATCGTCGCGTGCCTTCAGCGCCAGCCCGGCCAGCGGGGCCAGATGGCTACGGCTCTCGGCCAGACGGCTGCGGGCTACGCGTTCGTCCCCCAGGTCCCAGGCCTCCAGCACCTCTTGAAGTCGGGTATGCGTGCCGACGCGCGCGGCCCGGAATTGCCAGAGCTTGTAGAAGGTGACCGCCAGCGCCACGACCGACATCGCGAGTAGCAGCATCACGACCGGGCCGCCCAGCGCCAGCAGATCCGCGACCCGGTCCGTCGGCCCGCTCATCCGAGTATGTCCACGGTGGTGCGCGAGGTCACGGTCAGCGGGCAGGCCTCCACGCCTTCGCAGGTCTGGACGCCGTTCACCATCAAGCGGTCCACCTCGTCACAGGACAGGGCGGGCAGGTCGAATTGCCTGACCCGCGAGAGCGAGGCGGGCACAGCCGCGAAATCGAGAAGCGAGATCCGCGCCACGGCGTCTTCGGCATCGAAGGCCACGGCCTCGACCACGAGCGAATCCACGTCGGTCCCGAGCCCGTTGCGCACCACGAAGATCATCCGGCACGCATTCTCGATCTGATCGAGCGCGTTGAGTTCGATCGACAGGCTCGCGGGCGCCTCTTGTGCGCGCGCGGCAGGGGACGCCGCAGCGGACAGGACGAGGATCGACGCCACCGCGATTGCGGCGAACGGATCTGAGTGTGCGACAGGAGGGAAGCGGATCATCGCGGCCTCTATGGCTCGAAACACAGCTATACGCCACTGCGCCGGTCTCGGGCTCTGGCCGCGAAATCCTATTGGGGGGATCGGGATTGTCCAGCAGGCTGCGGGCTTGGTCGGGGCCCGCCAGCGATGCTTGGGATCGAAGGTCTTCGGAGCGACGTCATCTAAAACCGGGTGGCCGGCACATCTCCGCGCCGAATCAGAAACCCGGTCCGCCGTGCTTCTTCATGCCGGCCGGATGCCGGGGATCGGACCCCGCGTCCGGTGCGGTTCGGGGGCGCCTCGCCAAACGACATTGCGCCCCCCTTTTCTATTACTCCCAGCCGACCTGCGCGAAGATGCGGTTCGCCGCCTCGACATTCTTGGCCACTGCCGAAAGATCGACGGTGTCGGCGTCGAATTCGCCAAGCTGCTGGACGCTCTCGCTGAGCGGGACGCCCGCCACGACGGGATACTCGTCGTTGCCGTTGGCGAAATATTGCTGCGCGCTGTCGGAGGCGAGGTATTCGAGGAACGCCACCGCGTTGTCGCGGTTGGGCGCATTCGCCGCGACGCCGCCGCCCGACAGGTTCACGTGCGCCCCCTGATCCTCGGTCATCGACGGGAAGACGAAGCCGATGCCTTCAAGCTCTTCTGCGCCGAGGCCGTCCACGTCGGTCCGCAGCGCGCGGGCATAGTAGTACGTGTTGGAGATCGAGATGTCGCATTCGCCCGACACGATGCCCCGAAGCTGGTCGGTGTCACCGCCTTGGGGATCGCGGGCGAAATTGTTCACGAAGCCCTGCGCCCAATCCTGGGCTGCGTCTTCGCCGTGATGCTCGATGACGGCCGAAAGCAGGGTCTGCGAATAGACGTTCGTGGACGAACGGTGGCAGATCATGCCCTCGTATTGCGGGTCGGCCAGGTCGAGATAGGTCTGGGGCGGATTCTTGACCTCCGCCTCGTCGTAGAAGACGATCCGCGCGCGCTGGCTGAAGCCGAACCATTCGTTGTCGGCATCCTGAAGGTTGGCGGGGATCCGCTCTTCCAGAAGCGCGCTTTCCACGGGCTGGAGAAGCCCGGCAGTCTTGGCCCGCTCGAGCCGGGTGGTGTCAACGGTCAGCAGCACATCGGCCGGAGAGTTCTCGCCCTCTGCCTGCATCCGGGCGATCAGTTCGTCGGCATTGCCCTCGATGCGGTTGATGGTGATCCCGGTGGCATCCTCGAAGTCGGAATAGAGCCGTTCGTCGGTATCGTAGTGGCGCGACGAGTAGAGGTTGAGCTCCTGCGCGAGGGCAGGGGCGGCGGTGGCAGCCATCAGAACGGCGAGGGTCGACAGACGGGTCATGAAAAGTCCTGTTACTTGGTGAGGATCAGCTTGCCCG
Organism: Jannaschia aquimarina; assembly: GCF_000877395.1. Classification (GTDB taxonomy): domain Bacteria; phylum Pseudomonadota; class Alphaproteobacteria; order Rhodobacterales; family Rhodobacteraceae; genus Jannaschia; species Jannaschia aquimarina. The sequence goes on from NZ_JYFE01000017.1 coordinate 134,348, forward strand.
AACGGGTCAGGCGCAGCGTATAGACCTGGTCCCCCAGGCGGATCGTCGCGGTCCGCGCGCCGGCCAGAAGCTCCTCTGCCCGATAGGCGGGGACGACGGGTGTGAGTTCGGACATCGCGAGGCCTCCTGATTGGGGCGGTGGCTCCGGGCTGACGCGAGGCGCTGGCTGGGATGGTCTATTCCTGAGTAAAGAAGTCAGAGAATGCAAGACCTCGATTGCGACGCTCCGGAAGCGGCGGGCATCGCCCATGCGAGAACCCGGCCCGACCGGTCCCGAAGGTGCCGACGCCCGCCGCGCGCGGCCAAAGCCGACCGCGACCGCCTCGCCGCCCTTCAAGATCATCCATTGGTGCCGGTGCGCGGCTATTCCCAGACCGAGCGGCGATGCACCTTTCGCGCCTCCGCCGTCACGACGAGCCGCGATTGCAGAAGGGCGAGCCGTCCCGCGACGGTCCGGGTATAGACCAGCCGCGCGGGACCGACATGGCGGTGCCAGCCGTCGAGCAGGGCCTGCGCCTGCTCCTTCCGCGCGCCGAGATCGCGCGGCACAGGGTAGGGCGCGGCGCGCAGATGCCGGCCCAGATAGGTCTCGCGCAAGATAAGATAGCGGGGATTGTCGATCGGCGCGAAGAGCTCCTCGATGGCGGACAGTGACCGCGTCTCCTCGGGCAGCGTCACGCCCGACAGGGTACACCAGGTCAGCCCGTCCGGGGTGGTCCCGGTCTCGATCCCGATCCGGTCGGCCGGCGTGCGGATCAGCCCGGTCTCGGTCATCGCATGGACCAGCGCGCCCGCCGTCTGCCGCATGCTGCCGCCGAGCGATCCGTGGCGCCAGACCCGCCGCGCCTGCCGGATCACCGGCACGGCGAGGCCCGCACAGGCCAGCAGGCTGACCGCTCCCGCCGCGAGGCCCCCGCCCAGGGTTGCCCAAGACGCGCCGATCCCGCCGGCAAGCGCCAGCGGCGGCAACCCGCGGGTGATCGCGTCGCGCCGCACGAGGCCCCGGGGCAGGTGCGCCGTCTCGAGGTGGTGCCGGATGCGCGGCTCCGGCCTGCCGGTCACGAGCGCGCGCTCCCAGGAGGCGGCCAGACCGTCCCGGTCGGCGGCGCGGACGATCTCCGCCGCGTTGGCCGACGGGTTTTCGCCGAACGCATCGAAGCCGGACTGGATGACGCCGTCCCGTTCATCGAGGTGGACGAAGGTGTCGAACCGGGCGCGCAGCGCCTCCAGCTCCGGGCCGCCGCCATCCGGCGCGATCGTCGCGAGGTGCCAGATATTGGCCACTTTGTGCGGCCGGGCCGGGTCGCGTCGGATCGCCCGGCCGCGAAGCTGGTTGGTCGAGACGAAGGAACTCACATTCGTCGCGAGGATCAGCGTGTTGACCGCCGGCAGATCCCAGCCCTGGCCCAGCAGGGCGCGCGTTCCAATCAGGACCCGGGCCCGGCCTTCGGCCACCAGCGCCGAGATCGCCGCAACACGCCGGTCGTTGCCGCCGTCGAAGTCCACCCTCTCGTAGCGGGTGTCGTGGGCAAGCGGCGTGCAGCGCGCGTCAGCGGCGTCCAGCACGCCCGCCGGGACGATGCAGACCGACCCGGTCAGCACGGCCAGATCCGCCGGACCGGGGAGATGGCGCAGGCGTTCGAACAGGCTGCCCGCATCCGCGCGCGCCTCTTCTCCCGGTCCGCCCGGCGCGAAATGGCCGGGGTCGCGCGCCGCCAGGGTCAGCGCGTCGCGGCCGACATGCTCGCAGAGGATCGCACAGCGGATGTGGGCGCCCTGGGCCGCGCGCTCGGCGGTGAGGATCTCCGCGATGCTCCGGGCCTTGCCGCTGGCGTCGCGCAGCAGCGTCTCGCCCTCGCCACGCCGGGGCGGCGGGATCGTCACCCGTCCCCTCCGCAAGGCGCCGGCCTTGCGAAGCCTCGCGACAAGCGCCTCGGGCAGCGTATCCTTGAGACCGGCAAACAGGACCTGAAGCCACTCGTCGCCCAGACGCGGAAGCTGGGCGCGGCCCACCCCGAGGATGCGCAGCGGCTCCGATGGCAGCGGCGCTTCGGCGTCCGCAAGGTAGATCAGCATCGCCGACAGCAATTCGGGATCGTCGAGAATGGCCGCGACATGGGGCGGCGCGTCCGCGATCCAGGGATGGTCCTGCAAAAGCGCCAGCATCTCCGGGTCGCGCCGCAATGCCTCCCGAAGCTCTGCGGCATGAGCCGACGGATCGACGTAACCCGACGAGCCGTCAAGCCGGGACAGGTGCACGAGGTCCCGGTGCGGCGCCAGATCGCCGCTGCGCACCAGTTCGGGGATCCCGATCTCCGCATCGAGCGGTCCGCAAAGCGCGTCGTAGCGCCGCCATTCGGCCGACGAGACGTCGTAGGGCGGCGTCGCGGTCAGGGCGACGACCTGCGGTGCCAATCGCTCGGCCAGATGATCCAACGCCTCCCACCAGGCGCGGCGCAGATGATGCGCTTCGTCCAGCATCAGGACCGCGAACCCGTATTCGACAAGCGGCGCCGGATCCCCCAGCGCGTGGAGCGCCTGATAGGTCGAGACCGTCACCGGCGCCGGCCGGCGCAGATCGGTCGAGACCCAGTCCGGGGGCGCGTCGTCGTCCAGAAAGCCGTCGACAAGCCGCTGGACCCATTGCGTGCGGATCGACAGGGCCGGCGACAGGATCAGCGTCGGCTTGGCCAGTCGGCGCATCACTTCGAGCCCCAGCACCGTCTTGCCCGCGCCGGGGGCGGCGGAGACGTGCAGGCGGTCGTCCTCGAGGTGGCTTTCGAGATTGTCCAGCACGACGGCCTGATACGCGCGCCAGGCATGGCGAAACCGCATCGCGTCGAACGGTGTCACGGGTCGAGGCGGGCCAATTGCGTGTCGAGGGCCGCCATGGTCGCCGCGAGCGACTCGAAGTCGCTGTCGATGCAGGCGCGCTCGACGCGCGCGAAGACGTCGCGGTAGCCGTCGATCTGCCGGGCGATGGTCTTCAGGCGATCCCCATGCTCCACCCGGGCGCGATCCTGCAGGCGGGCATACTCTTCGCAGATGCCGACGATGATGCTGGCGTGATGGTGAATGAACCGGCGCGTCTGGGCGTAATCGCCCGCATCCTCAAGGATATCGGCACCGATCCGCTCCGCCAGGGCGGCCATGTCGCGGAACGTGCCCGCGACCGGCTCGGGCGTCGTGTCGGCGCAGGCACGCAGGCGGTAGGCATAGTCGGCCAGCAGGCGCGCGCCCAACGCCTGCCGGCTTTCGCGCGGGGGCCGGCCGCGCACGAAGAAGGCGGCCAGCCCGAAGCCGATCAGCGCGGCCATCGCGGCGATGATGTAGACGCTCATGCGCCCGACCTAGCAGCGCGTCCCCGTGCCCGGAAGATGCGCAGGGTGGCGCGGGTGCGGCTGCGGCCCGCGCGCACCGCTTGCGCGATCCGACGAGGCGCGCTAATCCCGCTACACTGGGCGGGCATGGTGAAATGGTATCACACGAGCCTTCCAAGCTCTTGGTGCGGGTTCGATTCCCGCTGCCCGCTCCAGACCTCATCCCCCGAGTTTCGGATCACAGGCCGAGAAGCCCGCGCGCGGGCGGCAGCGTCGCGGCAGCGATCAAACCCACCAGGGCACCCAGCATCAGCCGGCGCAAGCGGCTCACCTGCTGGGGCGCATAGGCCGCGAGCGCGGCGCAGACGCCTGCGTAGAAGATCATCGCGATCGGATCGACGTCGAACATGCCCCCTCCGAGGGCAGATTTGCGCGGGTGCGGCGACGGGTCAACACGGCACCGCGTTGCACCGCACGCGCCGCCCCTATACCTCAGGATCCGACGACCGGAGGGGACATGGCCGAAATCGCGAAGGCAGCAGATCGGGAAGGATCGAAGCAGGTCGGCAACCTGACCCGCCTTGCCCCATTCTTTCGCCCCTACCGCGTCATGCTGGCCGCCGCCCTGGGCGCGCTGGTCCTGACGGCGGCGGTCAGCCTGATCCTGCCTCTGGCCGTGCGCCGGGTTGTGGACGGGTTCGAGACCGGCGCCGAGGCGCTGCTGGACCAGTATTTTGTCGCCGCGCTGGTCATCGCGGGGGCCTTGGCCATCGGGACGGGGCTTCGCTACTACCTCGTGACCCGCCTGGGCGAGCGGGTCGTGGCCGATATCCGCAAGGCGGTCTTCGGGCGCATGATCCGCATGTCGCCCGACTTCTACGACAATATCCTGACCGGCGAGGTGCTGAGCCGGATCACCACCGACACGACTTTGCTTCTGTCGGTGATCGGCTCGTCGGTCTCGGTCGCGCTGCGCAACGTGCTGATCTTCTCGGGCGGGCTGGTGATGATGCTCTGGACGGCGCCCAAGCTGTCGGGCCTCGTGCTTCTGATCGTCCCGGCCGTGATCGTGCCCATCGTGGTTCTGGGCCGCCGTCTGCGCAAGCTGAGCCGCGAGAACCAGGACTGGATCGCGGAATCCTCGGGTCGGGCCTCGGAATGGCTGCTCAGCGCGCAGACCGTGCAGGCCTATACCTACGAGGGCGAGGCGCAGCGCCGCTTCGACGCCGTGACCGAGGACAGCTTCGGCTCCGCACAAAAGCGGATCGCGACGCGGGCCGTGATGACGGTCATCGTCATCAGCCTCGTCTTCGCCGGGATCGTGGGCGTGCTGTGGATCGGTGCGCGGGACGTCCGCGCCGAGGTCATGTCGATCGGCGAACTGATCCAGTTCCTGATCTATGCCATCATGGTCGCCGGATCGGTCGGCGCCCTGTCCGAGATCTGGGGCGAGCTCCAGCGCGCGGCCGGCGCCACGGAACGCCTGATCGAACTCCTGGAGGTTGAGGATGCGGTCCACGATCCGGCCTCCGGTCCGGCGCCCGCCCTGGGCGAGGGGATCCGGCTGGAAGGGGTCACGTTCCGCTATCCGGCCCGGCTCGAGACGGCCGCGCTGGACGGCATCGACCTGCATGTGCGCCCCGGCGAGACGGTCGCGCTGGTCGGCCCTTCGGGAGCGGGCAAGTCGACGGTGATCCAGCTCCTGCAGCGGTTCTACGACCCGGATGTCGGTCGCGTGATCATCGGCGACACCGATCTCAGGGATGTCCCCCGCGCCGAGTTCCGCCACCTGATGGCGCTGGTGCCGCAGGACCCGGTCATCTTCGCCGCGTCGGCGCGCGACAATATCGCCTTCGGCCGCCCGGGCGCCACGGACGCGCAGATCGAGGCGGCGGCCAAGGCGGCGGCCGCGCACGACTTCCTGACGGCCCTGCCGCAGGGCTACGACACCTATGTCGGCGAGCGGGGCGTGATGTTGTCCGGCGGCCAGAAGCAGCGCATCGCCATCGCCCGTGCCATTCTGCGCGACGCCCCCGTCCTTCTGCTCGACGAGGCCACGAGCGCGCTGGACGCCGAAAGCGAGCGCGCCGTGCAGGACGCCGTCGAACGCCTGGCCGAGGGCCGCACCACCATCATCGTCGCGCACCGCCTCGCCACCGTGAAGGCCGCGGACCGGATCGTCGTCATGGAAGACGGCCGCATCGTCGCAGAGGGCACCCATGACGAACTGGTCGCCGAAGGCGGCCTCTACGCGCGCCTCGCGCGGCTTCAGTTCACGGCCGGCATGGCGGCAGAATAGGCAAGTCGGCAGGGACGGTGTCGAAGGGGCGTCGCGGCGTCGCCCCCTGGGCCCTGCTGGAGCGATCTCCGGTATTCGGCGTCGGCCTTGGGCTTCTCTCTCCCAGATCACAGCGCTGCTCAATCCTGATGGTCACGAGCACTGATCGAGAAAAGAGAAGCGCGATCGAAGAACGACACTTCCGAAGAAATGACTGGGTATACGGGGAGCACCTAGAATCCGCGCGAACTCCTGGAGCTTGCGGCGGTTCATTCGGATGCGGCCAGATGACCGCAGGACGCGGGCGCCACGGGAAAACGGTCGTCACACGCACCGTAGCGCCTTTGCGCCGTCCACGAGGCCGAGGTGACTTTGAATGCGTTTCCGCGTTTCGACGGTGAAACCCCCGCACGACTTACCGGCGGATGTCCGGGACTTCGGCGCCAGCGACGGCTCCCCCGGCGATTGGCGTCAACCCGGCTTGCCCTCCGCGGAACCGGGAGTGTTGTCGCGGACGTGCTGCCAGGACGTGGCCCTCGCCTCGGCTGCGTCGCCCGAACGGATCGCGTCGATGATCGGGCGATGCGACTGAGCCAACCCGTACAGATCCGTGGCATTGCGGCGCACGTTCATGCGTGTGTGGCTGCGGACGTGCAGCCCGCGCCAAAGCTCGGCCAAGGTGGCGTTCCCGCCCGCCTCGACGATCGCGCTGTGGAACTCCGAGTTGAGTTCGGCGAACCGCTTCGAGTCGCTGGCCTCGGCCGCCTCGATCATCCGGTCGAGGACCGCATCCAGAACCGCGCTGATCTCCGGTGCAGCCTTCGCGGCCAACTCGCCGGCATATCCCTCCAACTCCGCACGGATGCCGTAGATCTCGGCCAGTTCCGCTTCCCCGACGATGCGGACGCGGGCCCCCCGGTTGCGGCGGATCTCGACGAGCCCGGCTGCTTCGAGTTCGCGTAGCGCCTCGCGCACGGGGGCTTGGCTGGTCCCCATCTCTTCGGCGACCTTGAGTTCGATGATCCGCTCGCCGGGCGGTAGGGAGCCGTCGAAGATGCGCTCCATCAGCGCGTCCCTGATCTGTTCGGACAAGGAAGTCCTCTTGAGGACGTCGCCATCGGGCATCGTTCGCTCCGCGCTTTTCTATTGTTGAACCTAGGACAATCGGAGACGGAAGAAAAGTCGATTGACGATAATCGATAATTGATAGTAGCGTCGGCCGGGAAACGTGTTGGGAGGCACGAATGCCGGAACCGAAGCGAGTTCGGACAGCAGGGGAGAGAGGTGGGCCGGTCTCGGCGGGTCTTCTGTTCCACGGCATCGTCGCCGCGCTTTCGGCCGGTCTGTTTCTTTCGGTGCCCGCCCTCGTCGGCAATCCGGTCACCTTGTTCGGCGCGGCGCCCGAGGGCCTGTCCCCTGATGTGATGCCGCGCCTCGTCCTTGCCGGCGTCTTCGTCCTCGGCACGCTGGGCGCTCTGGCCGAGTGGCGGGAGGGCGGGGTGCGACCGGGCCTCCCATCGGTCAGGATGGCGATCACCGCGGCGGCCAGCTTCGCATTCGCCGCAGCTTTGGTGCCGTTCGGTTTCCTGTTGGCCAGCGCGGCGATCGTCGCGGCGCTTGGGCTCTATCTCGGTGCGCGCCGCCCGATGCCGCTCCTGCTTGCCGCCGTGGTCGTGCCGGCTTTCGTCTATGTCGCATTCACGCGGGGATTGCACGTGGCGTTGCCCGCCGGCCCGCTGGGGTTCTGAGCGATGTGGGCCGAGCTTTTCTCGGGCCTCGAGATGGTCCTGCGCCCCGACACGGTGGCGATGACGGCGGCCGGGCTGCTGCTGGGGATCGCGGTCGGATCGCTGCCGGGCTTCACGACCGTGATGGCCATGGCGGTGCTGCTGCCGATCTCGTTCTTCCTCGATCCGCTGGTCGGAATCCCGTTCCTGATCGGCGTCTACAAGGGCGGCATCTACGGCGGCTCAATCCCGGCGATCCTGATTGGCGTGCCGGGCACCGGGGCTTCGGTCGCGACGACCTATGACGGCCCCGCGTTGGCACGGAAGGGCAAGTCGAAGAAGGCGCTGGAGATGGCGCTCTATGCGTCCGTCTTCGGCGATACGGCGTCGAGCCTCCTGACGATCCTGATGATCGGTCCCATCGCACTGGTCGCGATGCGGATCGGCCCGCCGGAACTGGCCGTGGTTCTGGCCGCCGCGATGGCGATCATCGCGGTGACGGCGAGCGGACCGGCGCGCAAGGGCATACTTATGCTGGGCCTTGGATGCTTTGTCGCGCTGGTTGGGCAGGACCCGGTCCACGGCGTGAACCGCTTCACCTTCGACTTGTTCGCGCTCCAGGCCGGGATCGACCTTCTGCCGCTCATCATCGGGCTCTTCGCCATTCCCGAGATCCTGCTCGCCGTCGAAGGCAAGCCGAAGGCCACCCCCGTCGCCCGTCCCGAAGGCGAGAGCCTGACCATGGCCGAGCTCCGCGCTTCGGGCCGCACGATCCTGCGCTCGACGGCGATCGGTGCGGGCATCGGCGCGATCCCGGGCGTAGGCCAGGTGGTTGCGGCCTTCATGGGGTACGCGGCCGCCCGCCGCGCGGCGCGCGACCCGTCCACGTTCGGGCATGGCGATCTGGACGGCGTTGCGGCGCCGGAGGCGGCCAACAACGCGGTCAACGGCCCGACCATGGTGCCGCTGCTGACGCTGGGCATCCCGGGCGACAACGTCACGGCGATCCTGCTGGGCGCCTTCGTGGCGCAGGGTCTGCGCCCCGGACCGCAGCTCTTCGCGACGGATGCGGCGACGATCTACGCGCTGCTCTTCTCGATGGTGATCGCCTGCATCCTGCTCTTGGTGCTGGGCCGCCTGACGATCCCGCTCTTCGCAAAGGTCGTCGCGATCCCGCGCGCCTACATGGTGCCGCTGACGCTCGTCTTCGCAGTGGCCGGGACCTACGTCTACCGCTCGAACCCCATGGATCTCGTGGTCCTGATGGGCTTCGGGCTGTTCGGCTACGCGGCCCGCAAGATGGCCTTCGACGTCACTCCGATGGTGATGGGCTTCTTGCTGATAGGACCGTTCGAATACGCGGTCAGCCAGACGCTCTCGCTCTCGCGCGGGGATCTCGTCGGATACGTCGTGGCCGAGCGTCCCGTCACCCTAATCCTGCTGGCGCTCATCGCCGCCGGGCTCGCTTTTATCGCGCTGCGCCGCAGGGGACCGCGCACCCCCGTCCAGACCTGACACCGACACCCAAAGGGAGGAACGACCATGCCATTCAAGACCTTCGCCAAGGGCCTCGCCGCCGGCCTCTTGGCCGCAGTGGCGGCCACCGCCGCACTGGCGGACTACCCCGAGAAACCGGTCACGATGATCATTCCGCTCGGCGCGGGAGGCAGTCATGACCTGAACGCGCGCGTCATCGCCAGCGTTCTGCCGACCTATCTGGGCCAACCGGTCATCGTGCAACTGATGCCCGGCTCCGCCGGTCAGATCGGTACGTCGGCCGCGGCCGAGGCTCCGGCGGATGGCTACACGATCCTCTTCACGCAGAACTTCATCGACCAACTCCAACAGCATGTCGCCGAACTGCCCTACGACCCGAACGAGGCCTTTGTCGCCGTCGCGCGGACCAACTTCGCCGCGCCGTCGGTCATCGTGCGCAGCGACAGCGAATTCGCGACGATGGACGCCCTTCTGGCCAGCGCCAAGGCGGATCCCGGCGCGATGACGTTCGGCCATTCCGGAAACTGGGGCGCCTTCATGGTGCCGGGCGCGATGATGTTCAACGCGGCGGGCACAATGCCGACGCTGGTGCCGCACAAGGGGGGCGGCCCGGCGATGCAGGCGCTGCTGGCCGGCGATGTGGATGTCAGCCTGGCCTTCGATTCGGTCATCGCGAGCCAGGGCGACGCCGTGCGCCCGCTCCTGACGCTCGACCGCGAGGCGCATTACGAGGGCGTACCCACCGCCGCCGAGGCCGGGCTGGAAGGGCTCGAGGACACGTCGATCATGCATCGCGTCGTGCTCGTCCATCGGGATACGCCGCCCGAGGCGCTCGACAAGCTGCGCGCGGCTTTCGTCGCGATGCAGGAGGACAAGACCTACCAGAAGCTCCTGTCTTCGCTGGGCGAGAACGCCGCGTTCATGGGCGGGGCGGAGTACGAGCCGGTGCGCGCCGCGCAGGGCGAGGCCTACGGCACCCTCGTCCGCACGCTGACCGGACAGTGACCACATCCGGGCGTCCGGCCGCCGGGCCGGTCGCCGCCCGACCTCGGAGCGACACATGACCCTCACCCTCACCTTCGGCGGATACCAGGGCCCCGGCTCCGTCCATACCCGCGGTGGCCACGCGCTGGCCGACGAGGTCGCGCGCCGGACGGGCGGACAGATCGTCCTGCGGTTCCAAGAGAACGTGACCGACGGGGGGCGGCCCGCGACGGACCTGTTGACGGAGGTCGAGGCGGGCGAGATGGACGGCTGCTACTTCGCCTCGTCCTATCTGGCCGGTCGGATCCCGGAACTGGAGGTGCTGGACCAGCATTTCCGCGTCCCGGACCGGGCCGAGGCCTATGCGCGGCTTGACGGCGCGTTGGGTGACCGCCTCGCATCGCTGATTGCGGCGCGGACGGGCTTCACGGTGCTGGGCTGGTGGGACAACGGGTTCCGCCACATCTCGGCCGCCGTCCCACTTCTGGCGCCGGAAGCGTGTAGCGGACTCACGATCCGCACCCTGTCGAGCGACCAGCACGAGATCGCGTTCCAGGCTCTCGGCTTCCGGACGCGGCGGACCGATGTCCGCGACCTCGCCGCGGCGGTGCGCGACGGGACGGTCGACGCTCAGGAGAACCCGCTCACCAACATCTACAATTTCGGCCTGCACGAAACCCATCGTCACGTCGTTCTGACGCGCCACCTGCTCGGCGTGGCGCCGGTCCTCTTCAACGCGGCGCGCCTCGCCGCGCTTTCTGCGGACCTCCGCACGCGGCTTGCCGAGGCCGTCGCCGCCGCCACCGAGGCGCAGCGGCGCTTCGCCACCGAGGACGACGCCGCCTGCGCTGCCGCCCTGCGCGCCGAGGGCGTCACGCTCCACGACCTGACCGATGCCGAGCGGGCCCGCTTCGCCGCGGCCGTCGCCCCGGCGGTCGACCGGCTGCGCGCGCGGATCCCCCGCGACCTCCTCGCCCTCTTCGACGCCGACATGGCGCCCGCCTGACAGACCGAAAGGATCCGACATGCCCGATTCCGGCCTCATGCCAGAGCCCAGCCTCACCGTTCCCGAGACGATGCGCGCCTGGGTCCTCGGCGGCCCCGACGAGATGCGCCTGACCGAGAAGCCTGTGCCCGTGCCCGGCCGCGGCGAAGTGCTGATCCGCATCGACGCCGTCGCGATCTGCGCCACCGATCTGGAGATCATCCATTACGGCACGCCAGCGTTGGTCGACGGAGAGCCCCCATTCAACAAGGACTTCACCATCGGGCACGAATACATGGGGACCGTTGCTGCCCTCGGCCCCGGCGTGGACGAGGTGGCGGTGGGCCAGCGCGTGACGGTCGAGGTCCATGCCGGCTGCGGTCAATGCAAGCGGTGTCGGCAGGGCATGTACACGTCCTGTCACAATTACGGGCAGCGCGCGAAAGGACATAGGGCGAATGGCTTCACCACCGACGGGGGCTTCGCGGAATATGCCGTGAACCACGTGAACACGATCATCCCCGTCCCCGATCGGATGACCGACGAGGAAGCGACACTGGTGGTCACGGCGGGGACGTCGATGTACGGGCTGACCGAGCTGGGCGGCTTGGTCGCGGGCGAGAGCTGCGTCGTCTCGGGGCCCGGAGCAATCGGGCTGCTGGCGGTGGCCGTGGCGCGCAGCCTGGGCGCCTATCCGGTGATCCTGACAGGCACCCGCGAAAGCCGGTTGGAGATCGGCCGCAAGCTTGGCGCCACCCACACGGTGAATGTCCGCGAGGCCGACACCGTCGAGGCGGTCCGCGCCATCGTCGGCGACAAGGGCGCCGACTACGTTATCGAGTGCGCCGGGACAGAGGCCGCGATCAACGACGCGATCCGCATGACGAACCGGGGTGGAAAGGTCTGTCTTGCGGGCTTCCCGCACGACATGGCGACCGTGGACCTGCCGCATGTCGTGAAGAACAACATCTACCTCTACGGCATCCGGGGCGAGGGCCGCTCGGCCACTCATCGCGCGATGCAGCTGATGGCCGACCGCCGCTTCGATGCGACGCTGATCCACACCCACACCTTCGCGCTCCAGGACCTGCCCGAGGCGCTGCGCCACGCGCGCGAGCGGGTGGACGATGCGATCAAGGTCGTCGTGAAGGCCCGCGGCGCCGCCGCATTGTGTCAGGAGGCCGCGGAATGAAGGCCCGCAGAGGCGTCTACGCCGCCGCCATCACGCCGCTTGGTCCCGACGGCCGCCCGGACACAGGGAAGCTCGTCGCGTATTGCAAGCGGCTGATCGCGGACGGGCTCGACGGGGTGGCCCCGGTGGGGACCACCTCCGAGGGCAACTCGACCCCGATGGACTGGCGGCTCCGCCTGCCGGAGGCGCTGGCCGAGGGTGGGATCGCAGGGGACCGCGTGATCCTCGGCACCGGCGCCTGCGCGATGGACGACGCGGCGGCCCTGTCGAAGGCGGCGCTCGACGCGGGCTTCCCGAACGTGCTGGTCCTGCCGCCGTTCTATTACAAGAACGTCAGCGATGAGGGCCTCTTCGCCGCGTACGCGCGGCTCATCGAGAGGGTCGGGTCCGACGCCCTGCGCGTCTACCTCTACCATTTCCCGCAGATGTCCCAGACCCCGATCTCGGTGGCGCTGGTCCAGCGGCTCAAGGCCGCGTTCGGGCCCGTGATCGCAGGCCTCAAGGACAGCTCCGGCGATTACGCGGGCAGCCTCGCCTTCGCCGAAGCGGCGGACGACTTCGATGTCTTCCCATCCAACGAGGGCGTTCTCGTCGACGCCCTGGCGCGGGGCTGCGGCGGGGTGATCTCGGCAACGACCCAGGTCGCTCCGGGCCTCGTGCGTCGCACGCTGGAGGCCTCTGGCGCGGATCGAGACCGCCTCCAAGCGCTGCTTACAGAGGTCCGGAAGGCGGTCTCGGCCTACCAGCTCATGGCGGCCGTGAAGGAGGTCGAGGCGCTCCGCTCCGGCGATCCGGCCTGGCGCGCCGTCTTGCCGCCGCTCGTGTCTCTGACCGAGGCGCAGCGCGCGGGTCTCGCCCGCGACCTCGCGGCCCTGCCCGCCGAAGCGGGCATCGCGACCCAGATCGAACCCGCCTGAGAGGAGACGAGACATGTCCAATATCGAAGTGCTGGAACGCCCCTCCGACGGCGACAACCCCCGCGCCCACTGGCCGCAGGCGATGCAGGACGAGTTGGCCGAGGGCCATGCCAACGGCGTCGTCGGCTCGATCCTCGTCAGCGAGACAGACCGCGTCCGGGTCTGGCACCTGCACCTGCCGCCGGGCAAGCGGTGCGCGTTCCATACCCATGTGCTGAACTACTTCTGGTCCTGTCACAGTCACGGAACGGCGCGCGGATATTACGATGATGGCCGCATTCAGGACGTGCGGCACTATCCGGGCGAGACGAAGCATTTCGAGTTCCCGAAGGGGACCAGCTTCACCCATTCCGTCGAGAATGTCGGCGAAACCGACCTGCTCTTCACCACCGTCGAGTTTCTCGACAGCCCCAACGACCCGCTGCCGATCCCCGACAGCGCGCGTCTGGTGCATCCCGACTGAGGGACGCATCCAACCGGCCGCCCGGGAGGAGACCATAGGCGGCCCCGAACGACCGGAGACGACGATGACCAGATACTCGAACCCCCTTGGGGGACTGGCGGCGGCGTGCCTGCTGGCAGCCCCTGCCTTGGCCGACGTGGAGTTGAAGGACGGCACGATCCTGTCCGACGCGCCGACCTTCATTGTGACCTATATCGAGGGCGACGCCGCGCGCGCCGACGAGATGCTCTCGCTGATCAAGGGACAGGCCGAGGCGAGCGCAGGCCATGACGGGCTCCTGCGGTTCGAGGGCCTGCAGCGGATGGGCCAGCCCGGCCATTTCGTGATCCTGGAGGCCTGGGAGGGCCCGGAGGCCCGGGCCGCCCACGCGGCCGCGCCCGAGACGGTTGCCTTCCGCGAGGCTTTGGAGCCGATGCTCTACGCCCCCTACGACGAGCGTCCGCATGTCGGGCTGGTGGCCGCCAGCCTCTCCGAGATGCCTGCGGGCGATGCCGACACCGTCTATGTCGTCACCCATGCCGATATCATTCCACCCGAACAGTTCGCCCCGTGCGAGCGGCAGGTGAACCCCGCCGGGCCCTGCGGCAACGACATGCTGACCGCCCTCGCCGAGTTCAGTCGCGATCACGACGGAAACATGCGCTACGATGTGCTGACCCAGTCCAACCGCTCGAACCACATGAGCGTGGTCGAGATGTGGACCGACGCCGCCGCGCAGGCCGCCCACCAGATGACACCCGAGAAGAAGGCGTTCCGCAACGAGCTGTCGGGCATCCCGGCCGAGGGCGGCGTGAACCCCGATCCGCAATTCGTCCTGAACATGCTGACCGGCAGCCTGTGGGACGAGCGGCTCTACACCCTCGTGACCGACTGACGATCGCGGCCCCGCGCCGGGTGGGCGCGGGGCCTCCAGAGACCGGAGGAGACCCAGAATGCAAACCAGACGCGACATCCTCGCGGGGCTCGGCGCCGCCGCGACCCTCACCATCGCCCCCCGCGCGGGCGCCCAGGGCTGGCCCGGCCAGCCGATCACCCTAGTGGTGATGTACGGCCAGGGGGGCGGCACCGATACGATCATGCGTACGCTCGCCGCCGAGATGGCCGCAGCGAAAGGTTGGACGATCAACGTCGTCAACAAACCCGGCGCCGTGGGCGCCGTGGCGACCGAATATGTCGCGGGCCGCGAAGCGGACGGCCATGTTCTTCTGGGCGCGGCCAATTTCAACAAGTTCGTCCGCGTCATGGGCCATGTCGACGCGAAGCCGTGGGAGCAATGGTCCTATCTTCAGGCCGCCTCTGCGCTCGGATCCTGGGCAGTGCCCGTCGACAGCCCGTTCGAGACCCTGCAGGACGTGATCGACGCCGCCAGGGCCGAGCCGGGCCGGATCGCCATCTCGACCTCGGGAACCGGCGGCGTGTGGCACGAACTGGCGCTGATCGTCGCCGACGCGGCCGGGATCGAACTGGCCTACGTCCCCTACAAGGGCGGCAAGGCCGCCACGCTGGCGGGCCTCCAGGGCGAAGTCGATGTCGCCGGCGGCGGCGTGCACGAGCATGTCGACCTGATCCGCGCGGGCCAGCTACGCTGCCTGCAGCAGATGGGGACCGAGGACATCGTGCTCGATGACGGCCAGGTGCTGCCGTCCGTGGGCGGCCTCCTGCCCTCGCTCGCCCCACTCCTTCCGCTCGGGCCGCAATACAACCTCGTGCTGCGCCGTGACACGCCGCCCGCCGTCATGGCCGAGATCGAGGAAGCCTTCGCCGCCGCCGTCGCGTCCGACGCTTTCCAGCAGATCGCGGCATCGAAGTACTTCAACGTGGAGATGCTGACCGGCGAGGCGGCCGACCGCCGCGCCGCCCAACTCGAGGCGATCACGGCGGCGACCTTCACGAAATACGCCGACAAGATCGGTGCCCCCGTGCGCTCGCCCGCCGAGTTGGACCTGCCGGAGCCCGCCGCCTTCGACGGCTGGTGGCCCCCGCAGGGCTACACCCCGCCGGGCACCTGATGGCGGCGCCTCTCCCCGTCGCCGAGGAAGAGGGGGCCGGCCCCGCGACGGCCGCCCTCGACCTCCTCTCGGCCGCGATCCTGCTCGCCCTGGGCCTCGGCTTTGCCGGCCTGTCGCTGGCGCTGCCTGTTCCCGATGGCTGGCGGTCGGCGCCGGGTCTCTTACCCTTCCTCGTCTCGGCATCGCTTGCCGTCATGGCCCTGATGCTGGCCATGTCGGCCTGGCCCCGGCGGGGGCGGGGCGGCGCCATTCCGGTCCTGCTGGATGCGGAGAGGGCGGGTCGGGCCACCGTCCTCGTGGCTACGCTCACCTATGTGGGCGCGCTCGACATGCTGTCGCTGGAGGGCTTCGTTCCGATCCTCGGCGCGCAGATCCCCATGGGCGGGTTCGAGCCGTGCACGATCCTCCTGCTGACCGTGTTGCTGCGGATCTTCTGGACCGAGCGTCTCTGGGCCTGCCTCGCGGTCGCGGCGGGCTGGACGCTGACGCTGTCGCTCTCTTTCCGGGTGCTGTTCGGCATCCCACTGCCCGGGTGACGCCATGCTCGATGCCTTCGCGACCCTGATGGATCCGCTCCTGCTCGCCGTCACTTTGGCCGGGGTCACGCTAGGCATCGTCTGGGGCGCGCTGCCGGGCCTGTCGACCACGATGGCGATGGGTCTGCTGATCGGGCTGACGGCGTCCTTGGACCAGAACCCGGCGCTCTGCTTCATGCTGGGCGTCTATACCGGGTCGGTCTTCGGCGGCGCGATCTCCGCCGTCCTGATCGCCATCCCCGGCACGCCCGACGCGGTGCCGACGATGATCGAGGGCACGGCCTTGGCCAGAAAGGGCGAGGGCGGGCAGGCGCTCGGCATGGCCATCGCTGCGTCGTTCGTGGGCAATTGGGTGGGGATCGGGCTGCTGATCCTGTTCATCCCGATGCTACTGGGCTTCGCGCTCAGCTTTCGGTCCTACGAGATGTTCATGCTGGCGATGCTGGGCATCCTCGTCTGCGGCTCGATGTCGGCGGGGGCCAGCCCGGTCAAGGGCTGGATCGCGGGGTGGCTGGGGCTCCTGATGGCCTTCGTGGGGCTGGACCCGATCAACGGCGTGCCGCGCTTCACCTTCGGAGTGCGGGCGTTGGAGGATGGCCTCTCTTACGTGGCGATCCTGATCGGGGTCTTCGGCCTGACCGAGATCCTCAAGACCCTGCCCGCCGCCCCGGACCGGCCCGCGCCGCCCGTGGCGGGCCGCGTGATCCCGCCGCTGGCGAAGCTCATGCGCCACCTCTGGGCTGCGATCCGCTCCTCGGTGATCGGCACGCTCGCGGGGGCGGTGCCCGGCGCAGGCGCCAACGTGGCGAGCTTCCTGGCCTACGACATCGGCCGCAGGTGGGCCAAGCCGGAGGAGCGGGCGAAGTGGGGCAAGGGCAGCTACGAGGCGATCGTCTGTGCCGAGACGGCGAACAACGCCAACATAGGCGGCTCGATGCTGCCCACGCTGGCGCTCGGCATTCCGGGCAACGCCCCGGCGGCGGCCCTGATCGCGGCACTCCAGCTCAAGGCGGTGAATGTGGGTCCCACCATCGAGATCGACCATCCGGGGCTGATCTGGTTCATCTACGCCGCGCTGATCGTCGCCAACCTCTTCATGTTCGGCGCCGCGCTGGCGCTGATCAAACCCTGCGTGAAGCTCTTCGCCCTGCCGCGGGGGCTGCTGCTGTCGCTGATCCTGCCGGTCTGCGTGCTGGGCGCATGGTCGGTACGGCTGTCGCTTTTCGACGTCTGGGTGATGGTGGCGGCCGGGGTCGCCGGCTACGCGCTGGTGGCTGCGCGTTTCCCGGTGGCGCCTGTCGTCTTGGGCGTCATCCTCGCGCCGCTCGCCGACGAGAATCTGCGCCGCACGCTGATGATCTTCGACCGTCGCGGGCTCGACTACGCGGCGGATCAGTGGATCGGGCACGTGCTGGTGCTTGCCTTCCTGCTGGTCCTGGCGGAGAGCGCCATCCGGGTCGTCCGCAAGCGCCGCGAGATCCGACGCTGACGCGACGCGCGCGGCTTTCCGATCCTCGCGGCGTGCGCCCCGCGCAACGGGCGCCGGTCCGGCGAGGCCGACCCGCCCTCCGGCTGCGCCTCCCGATTGCCGGTCCATACTCCCTGTCGGGCCGGCGACGTCGTCCATCCCGGCCCCCGCGCCGTAGCGTCCGACCTTGCCCCCTATGCGACGTTCGTCCAATCTGTCGCGCAACGCGCCTGGGAGGGCGCGACAGGGGAGGACGACATGGGCAGTTTCGCCAACAAGCAGGACATTCTGAACATCGCGACGGCCGAGCCATGGGAAACGGCGCAGCCGGCCACCACGCTCTACGAGCTTCTGTCGAATACCGCCGCCGCCCATCCGGATCGTGCCGCCCTGTCCTACCAGCTTCTGTCGGGGCCGACCGACCATGCGGAGACGCTGACCTGGGCGCAACTGAAGGATCGGGTCTCGCAAACGGCGAACCTCTTCCGCTCGCTTGGCGTGGGGCCCTCGGACGTGGTGGCCTACGTCCTGCCCAACGCCACGGAGACGGCCACGGTCCTGCTTGGCGGCACTGTCGCGGGCATCGCCAACCCGATCAATCCCCTGCTGGAACCCGAGCAAATCGGGGCCATCCTGCGCGAGACCAACGCAAAGGTCGTCGTCACCCTGCGCGCCTTCCCCAAGACCGACGTCGCCCAGAAGGTGGCCGAGGCGGTCAAGCTGGCCCCGAATGTCGAGACCGTCCTCGAGGTCGACCTGCACCGCTACCTGACCGGCCTCAAGAAGTTCATCGTCCCGTTGATCCGTCCCAAGAACCCCGTCGCCCACAAGGCGCGCGTTCTGAACTTCCACGAAGAGGTCGCCAAGCAGCCCACCACGCTGACCTTCGACGATCCGTCCGAGGACCGGACCGCCGCCTTCTTCCATACCGGCGGCACGACCGGCATGCCCAAGGTCGCGCAGCACCGCTACGAGGGGATGATCTACAACGGTTGGCTGGGCCACCGCCTCCTGTTCTCGGAACAGGACGTGATCATGTGCCCGCTGCCGCTGTTCCACGTCTTCGCCTGCCACGTGATCCTGATGGCGGCGGTCGCCTCGGGCGCCCATGTCGTCTTCCCGACGCCGCAGGGCTACCGGGGCGAGGGGGTCTTCGACAATTTCTGGAAGCTCTGCGAGCGCTGGGGCGTGACCTTCATCATCACCGTCCCGACGGCGATCTCGGCCAAGATGCAGCGCCCGGTCGATGCGGATGTCAGCACGATCAAGACGGCGTTCTCGGGCTCCTCGCCGCTGCCGGTCGAATTGTTCAACCGCTTC
This sequence comes from Jannaschia aquimarina, assembly GCF_000877395.1. Taxonomy (GTDB): domain Bacteria; phylum Pseudomonadota; class Alphaproteobacteria; order Rhodobacterales; family Rhodobacteraceae; genus Jannaschia; species Jannaschia aquimarina. Next base: position 153,044 of record NZ_JYFE01000017.1, read on the forward strand.
GAAAAGGCGACCGGCGTGACGCTGGTCGAGGGCTACGGCCTGACCGAGGCCACCTGCCTCGTGAGCGTGAACCCCGTCGACGGCCAGAAGAAGATCGGCTCGGTCGGCATCCCGCTGATCCATACCGACGTCCGCATCCTCAAGGATAACGGCGAGGGGCCGATTGAATGCGGCGTGGACGAAGTGGGCGAGATCTGCGTCTCGAATCCCGGCGTCTGGGGCGGGCACACCTATACCGAGGTCGAGAAGAACAAGAAGCTCTATCACCTCGTGAACGACCGCGACTATCTGCGGACGGGCGATCTGGGCCGCATCGACGAGGACGGATATCTCTGGATCACCGGGCGGGCGAAGGATCTGATCATCCGCGGCGGCCATAACATCGACCCCGCCGAGATCGAGGAGGCGCTGGCCGGACACGAGGCGGTGGCCATGGCGGGCGCCATCGGTCAGCCCGACGCCTTCGCCGGCGAGTTGCCCTGCGCCTATGTCGAACTGGTCGCCGGGGCGAGCGTGACCCCCGAAGACCTGATCGCCCATTGCGAGAAGCACGTCCACGAGCGCGCCGCGCGGCCCAAATACATCGAGATCCTGGACGAGCTTCCCAAGACGGCCGTCGGCAAGGTCTTCAAGCCGGACCTGCGGCGCCGTGCGATCACGCGGATCTACGACGCCGCCCTTGCGGATGCGGGTGTGAATGCCCGCGTGGCTTCGGTGGTGGAAGACAAGAAGCGGGGCCTCGTCGCCAAGCTGGAAAAGACCGGGGACGTCGAGGAGCGGGAGGTTTCCGCGGTCATGGGGAACTATACGCGTCCCTGGGAATGGGCCTGACAGCGCGCTCCGGCCGTCGATCCTGACCGGGGTCCGATGCCGGGCCCGGTCGGGCGTTCGCGCCGCGGACGCCCCTCCTGATTGCCACTTCGGCGATGCGTGATCTCAGGGGGCAGGGCCGCTCACGATGGCGAGCAGGAGGCCCAGAACGAAGAATAGAGCCAGGGGAAGGTAGATCGTCCAGGCGAACCACTTCAGATGGCGCCTGATCCCAGGATCCGTGATCCGTTCGTAGTTCCTGCGGAACAGCGGCCATGGATGGATGAGATACCGGCTCAGATGAAGCGGTCCGAGATCCCGCTCGATCCGGTCCCTCCGCTTGTGCAGGAAGATCCTGAAGATCCACCATTCGAGCGCCGAGACGATCAGGCAGATCACGGCGACATAGCCCAGGATTTCGGTCATCTGGCTCGCAGGTTCGGTCGGGGCGCCCACGCATCCCCCTGCGGCGGACGTAGCCGGCGATCGGGGCAATCCTGAGGCCGGGACGGGAGGTCTGGCACGGTGGGGCCGATCCTTTGCATTTCCTTAAGCGTTCAGGCGGAGAACCCTCCTCGCTGCAGCATTCGAGACGACGGGTTGCGGTCCCGGCGGGTGGCACCGTCCGGGCCGATGTCCGACCCGCCAGGCATCAGCCGGTCCCGTGACAGGGGATCGGTCAGGACAGGGGTCCCGAAACGGGGCCTTTCCGCGACCCGCCCGCCCCCATAGGCGCGGCGCCGGTTTCGATCCATTTCGGGATGCGTGCAGCATCCCCTTCCAGTCAGAGAGATCGCCGTTCCGCCCAAAAGGCCAGGACGGCGGAACCGGGGGCGGGCCAGGGACGGCTCGCCCCCCGGGCGGGGCTTCGGGCCGCGCCCGTCATCCGGCGTGGTCAGCCCGAATAATCCGCATCGGCGACCGGTTCCTGCCAATCGGCGGTGCGGCCGTCCAGACGTTCCTGAATGGCGATATGCGTCATGGCCTGATCGGCGGTGGCGCCGTGCCAATGCCGCTCTCCGGCGGGAAAGCGGATCACGTCGCCGGGCCCCACCTCTTCCCGGGGGCCGCCCTCGCGCTGAACCCAGCCGCGCCCGTCCGTCACGATCAGGGTCTGGCCCAGCGGGTGCGTATGCCAGTTGGTGCGCGCGCCCGGCTGGAACGTGACCGACAGCACGACGGCGCGCGCGGGGTCTTCGGCATCCTGCAGGCGGCGCATCCGGACCTCGCCGGTGAAATAGGACGGGTCCGGGGCGGTTCCGGTCCCCGCGTCGGCGCGCTCGATCTCCATGGCGATCTCCCTCTCTGCTCCCGCAGAGGGAAGCGCGCGGCCGGCCTGCGTCAAGCCGGTCCGGTCAGGACACCTTCTTGGTCGTGCTCTTTTTCGCGGTGCTCTTCCTGGCCGCCGTCTTCTTCTTGGCGGCAGGCTTCTTCTTGCCGCTCTTGGCCTCGCGCTCGGCGATCAATTCGACGGCCATCTCCATGGTCACGTCGGCGGGTTCCGTGTCCTTGGGGACGGTGGCGTTCACCTTCTCCCACTTCACGTAGGGACCATAGCGGCCTTCCATCACGTTGACCGCGCCGCCGCGATCGGGATGCTCGCCCAGCTCCTTGAGCGCCTTGGCCGCCGCCCGTCCACGCCCCCGCGGGTTCGCGCGCTTTTCCGCCAGGACCTCGACAGCCCGGTTCATGCCGATCGTGAAGACCTCGTCCTCGTCCGCGAGGTTGGCATAGATCGGCTTCGCGTCGTCGGGCCGCTTGTGCATGACATAGGGCCCGTAGCGCCCCAGATTGGTCTCGATGGGCTGGCCGTCCTCGGGATGGGTGCCGACCTGACGGGGCAGCGACAGGAGTTGCAACGCCTTCTCCAGATCCATCGCGTCGGGCGCCCAGGATTTCGGCAACGAGGAGCGTTTGGGCTTCTTGTTCTCTTCGGTCGCTTCGCCAAGCTGCACGTAGGGGCCGAAGCGGCCCGATTTCAGCCAGACCTCCAGACCGCTTTCGGGCTCAACGCCCAGCATCTGGTCGGTGCCCGTCTGCTCCCCCTCCATGCCCGGAGGGCCGAAGGGGCGGGTGTAGCGGCATTCGGGGTAGTTCGAGCAGCCGATAAACGCCCCGCCCGAGCGGGCCGTGCGCATCGACAGACGCCCCATCCCGCAATTGGGGCAGAGGCGCGGGTCGCTGCCGTCGCCCTTGTCGGGGAAGAGATGCGGCTCGAGTACCTCGTTGATCTTCTCCAGCACGTCGGTGATGCGCAGCTCGGCCGTCTCGTCGACGGCGGCCTTGAAGTCGCGCCAGAACCGTTCGAGCACCGACTTGTAATCCGCGTCACCGGCCGAGACCTCGTCGAGCTCGTTCTCAAGCCCCGCGGTGAAATCGTAGCCCACATACTTGCGGAAGTAGTTCGACAGGAACGCGATCACGAGGCGGCCCTGATCCTCGGGGAAGAGGCGGTTGCCCTCCTTCCGGACGTAGCCGCGATCGACGATGGTCGACAGGATCGAGGCATAGGTCGACGGGCGGCCGATCCCCAACTCCTCCATCCGCTTGACCAGCGTCGCCTCGGTGTAGCGCGGCGGCGGCTGGGTGAAATGCTGCTGACCAAGGACGGCGCCGGATTTCGACAGCCTGCCGCCCTTGGCGGGGGCGTCGCTTTCGATCAGGTCGTCCTTCGCTTCGCCTTCGGCGATCTTGTCGTAATCGGCCTTGTAGGCGCCCGCGACCTTCTTCGCCGCGTCGCCCTCGTGGATCGCGGGCAGGCGCTTGTCGTCGCTACTCGCCTCCTCGTCGTCGCGCCCCTCCTGGTAGACCTTCATGAAGCCGTCGAAGACGATCACCTGCCCGGTGGCCCGCAACTCCACCTCGCCGTCGGAACTGCCGATGGTGACGGTGGTGCGCTCCAGACGTGCGGCTTCCATCTGGCTGGCCAGCGTGCGCTTCCAGATCAGGTCGTAGAGCTTGCGCTGGTCACCCTCGCTCACCTTGATGTCATCGGCCGAGCGCGTCATGTCCGTGGGCCGGATGCACTCATGCGCCTCTTGGGCGTTCTTGGCCTTGTTCTTGTACATGCGCGGGCTGCCGGGGACGTAGTCGCCGCCGTAGCGATCCTTGATCGCGTCGCGCGCGGCATGGACGGCCTCCGGCGCCATGTCGATGCCGTCGGTCCGCATGTACGTGATCAGACCCGCCTCGTAGAGCCGCTGGGCCGCCGACATGCAGGCGCGGGCGCCCATGCCGAACTTCCGGCTGGCCTCTTGCTGGAGGGTCGACGTCATGAAGGGCGGAGACGGGTTGCGCGTGCCCGGCTTCGCCTCGACCGAGCTGACCGTCAGATCGCGGCTCTCGATGGCCTGGACGGCCATCTCCGCCTGGGTCGCGTCCTTCAGGGTCAGCCGCTCGATCTTCTTGCCCGACAGCGTGACCAGGCGGGCCTCGAAGCTCTGGCCGCGCGGCGTCTCCAGCGTGGCGCGGACCGACCAGTATTCCTGCGCGTCGAAGGCCTCGATTTCCATCTCGCGCTCGACCACGAGGCGCAGGCAGACCGATTGCACCCGCCCCGCGCTGCGCGAGCCCGGCAACTTGCGCCAGAGCACCGGCGAAAGGGTGAAGCCCACCAGATAGTCCAGCGCGCGGCGGGCCAGGTAGGCCTCGACCAGCGGGGCGTCGATCTCGCGCGGGTTGGCGATGGCCTCCTGCACGGCCTTCTTGGTGATCGCGTTGAAGGCGACGCGGCGGACGGGCGTGTCCTTCTTGATCGCGCGCCGCTTGGTCAGCGCCTCGTGGAGGTGCCAGCTGATCGCCTCGCCCTCGCGGTCGGGGTCGGTGGCGAGGATCAGTTCGCCGTCCTTGGCCAGGGCGTCGGCGATGGCCTTGATGTGTTTCTTGCTGTCGGCGGGCACTTCCCACGTCATCTCGAAGCCATGTTCGGGATCGACGCTGCCGTCCTTGCCCACCAGGTCGCGGACATGGCCGTAGCTGGCCAGCACGGTGTAGTCCTTGCCCAGATAGCCGTTGATCGTCTTGGCCTTGGCTGGGGATTCGACGACGACGACGGGCATGCGGAGACCTTTCGGCTTGGAGGCGCCTCTGAGCGCGGGACCATGTGGGGGCGGTGCGCGGATTGTCAATCCGACCCGGCGGATCCGACACGGGCCGCAGCGGGGCAGGGCCCGGCTGTCGGGAGGCTGCCCGTTTTCACCGCACGGGGGCGGAAAATCCGCCAGCCGCCGCGCGCGGGGCGCCTATTCCGCGGCCTGACGCAGGCTTGCGATCAGGTGGTGAAACTTCTCGCCCTGCACCGTGACATGGGCGCGGATCGCATCGGCCGCGGCTGTGGCATCCCCGTCCTCCAGCGCGGCGACGATCGCGCGATGCTCGCCCAGCGACTGACGGAGTCGGCCGCGCAGGCGAAGCTGCCTTCGCCGGAACGGGCGCAGGCGGCGTTGCAGGCGCAGGCATTCGCGCTCGAGAAACCCGTTGCCGGACTGGGCGTAGACCGCCGCGTGAAAGCGCTCGTTCTCGTCGTAGTACCTGTCGGCATCCCGTTCCCGCACCGCATCGTCCGAGCGTCGGTTCAGGTCCTTCAGCAGGTCGAGCGCCTCGTCCGTGATGCGGCCGGCGGCGAGGCGGGCGGCGGCGGCTTCGAGTTCCGCCATCACCTCAAACATCTCGATCAGTTCGATCGGGCCCGGCTGGCGCACGAAGGCGCCCCGGCGGGGAAGCTGCCGCACGAGCCCGGACTGGGCGAGGCGCTGGAAAGCCTCGCGCACCGGCGTGCGGGAGACGCCGTATTGCTCCGCGATCCGGACCTCGTCGAGGCGGTCGCCATCCGAGAAGACGCCGTCGAAGATCAACCCTTCGAGGGCCGCCGCGACGCGGTCGGCCTGCGTGTCCTGAGGGGCGGTCGGTTCCATCGCGCGAAGGATGCCCCTCTGCCGCGTCGCATGCAAGATGAATGTCTTGCATACAAGAATGTTGACACTGAATACGAGCGGGACGTAGTCGTGTGAACGGCGCAGAGGTCGGGGAGGGCCGCGCCTCAACCGGGAGGAAACATCATGAACACAAGAATTGCGGCATCGGCGCTTGCCGTCGCATCGTCCCTTGCGGCCGCCACGGTCGCGTCCGCGGCGGAACTGCGGCTTTCGCATCAATGGAGCACGTCGGACGTCCGCCATCAGGTCGCTCAGATGGTGGCCGACGAGGTCGCGGCTGCGGATGTGGGGCTGGAGATCCGCATCTTCCCGTCCGCCAGCCTCTTCAAGGCGCGCGAACAGTACCAGCCGCTGAGCCGCGGCCAGCTCGACATGACGGTCTTGCCGCTCAGCTATGCGGGCGGCGTGCAGCCGGCCTACAACCTGACACTGATGCCGGGCCTCGTGAAGAACCACGATCACGCCGCGCGCCTCAACGAGAGCGCCTTCATGGAAGCCATCGAGGAGAGGATGGCCGAGGACGACGTGATCGCGCTGGTCCATGGCTATCTCGCCGGCGGCTTCGCCGGAAAGGAGAAGTGCATCACCGCGCCCGCCGATATCGACGGGTTGCAGACCCGCGCGGCCGGCAAGGCGTTCGAGCAGATGCTGGCGGGGGCGGGCGCGTCGATCGCCTCGATGGCATCGTCCGAGATTTACAACGCGATGCAGACCGGCGTTCTGGACGCGGCGAACACGTCGTCGTCCAGCTTCGTCAGCTACCGCATCTACGAGCAGGTCGCCTGCTACACCCCGGCGGGCGACTATGCGCTGTGGTTCATGTATCAGCCCCTGCTGATGAACAAGTCGACCTTCGAGGGCCTGACCGAAGAGCAGCAGCAGGCCCTGATGGAGGCCTCGGCGAAGGCCGAAGCCTTCTATCTGGAAGAGGCCAAGAAGCAGGATGCCGCCTCGGCCGAGACCTTCCGCGAGAACGGCGTCGAGATCGCCGAGATGTCCCAGGAGGAATTCGACGCCTGGCGCGCGCTCGCGCAGGAGACCTCCTACAAGGCGTTCGTCGAGGAGACCCCCGGCGGACAGGAATTGCTCGACCTCGCGCTGAGCGTCGAGTGACCCGGACGGGCGGGCCCCAGGGTCCGCCCCAGCCGAAAGGGGCGTGACATGGCCGGAACCGGTAGCGCCCACGCGGCGCGGGACGGAGGCAACCCGTTCCTGCGCGCGGTGGGCTGGATCAGCACGATCGCGGGATGGGTGTCGGCGGCGATGATCGTGGCCGCCGTCGCGATCACCTGCCAGATGATCTTCGTGCGCTTCGTGCTGAACGGCTCGACCGTCTGGCAGACCGAGGCGGTGGTCTACCTGATGATCGCCGCCACGCTGATCGGCCTGCCCTACGTGCAGCGGTTGCGGGGTCACGTGAACGTCGACCTGATCCCCATCGCGCTGAAGGGCGGCGCGCGGCGGGCGATGTTCTTCGTGACGATGGCGCTGTCGATCGGGATCGTCGGGGTCATGCTGTTCTACGCATGGGAGTTCTGGCACCTCGCATGGTCGCGGGGCTGGAAGTCGGACACGATCTGGGGCGTGACCCTGTGGAAACCCTACCTGTCGCTGCTGATCGGCCTCGGCCTTCTGCTGCTGCAACTGGTCGCGGATGTCGTCGCCGTGGTGCTGGGCCATGACGACCCGTTCGGGTTGGAGGACTGAGCGATGGATCCGCTGTTGCTGGGCGCCATCGTCGCCATCGCCACCATCGTCGTCCTGTTCTCGGGCGTGTCCGTCGCGCTGGGCCTGCTGATCGTCTCTGGTGGATTTCTCCTGATCTTCGACGGCGCCCGCTCGCTGGAGCTGATGCCCGAGATCATGTTCGGCAAGCTGGACAATTTCGCGCTGCTCTCGATCCCGATGTTCATCATCATGGGGGCGTCCATCGCCTCGACGCGGGCGGGCGCCGACCTCTACGAGGCGCTGGAGCGCTGGCTGACGCGCGTGCCGGGCGGGCTGGTCGTGTCGAACCTGGGTGCCTGCGCGCTGTTCTCGGCCATGTCCGGGTCCAGCCCCGCCACCTGTGCAGCCATCGGCAAGATGGGTATCCCCGAGATGCGCAAGCGGGGCTATCCCGACGAGGTGGCGGCGGGCTCCATCGCCGCGGGCGGTACGCTGGGCATCCTGATCCCGCCCTCGGTCACCATGATCGTCTACGGCATCGCGACCGAGACCTCGATCGGACGGCTGTTCCTGGCGGGTGTCTTTCCCGGCCTGATGCTGGTCGGGCTGTTCATGGCCTGGTCGCTGTTCTCGACCTGGCGTTCGGGGAATGCGCAGGTGCTGGCGCCGCGCAGCTACACGATGGCCCAGCGGCTGGAAGTGCTGCCGCGGGTCCTGCCCTTCATCCTGATCATCCTCGGCGTGCTCTACGCGATGTATGGCGGCATCGCGACGCCATCCGAGACGGCCGCGGTGGGCGCGCTGCTCTGCATCCTGATCGCGATGGTGATCTACCGCCTCTGGTCGCCGATGAAGCTGTGGGAGGTTCTGCGGGACTCGACGCGCGAGTCGGTCATGATCCTCTTCATCATCGGCGCGGCGGGCGTGTTCAGCTACATGCTGTCCTCGCTCTTCATCACGCAATCCATCGCGGAGTGGATCGGGACGCTGGACGTGAACCGCTGGGTTCTGATGGGCGCGGTGAACCTGTTCCTGCTGGTCGCGGGCTTCTTCCTGCCGCCGGTCGCGGTGATCCTGATGGCGGCGCCGATCCTGTTGCCGATCATCACCACGGCGGGCTTCGATCCGATCTGGTTCGCGGTCGTACTGACGATCAACATGGAGATCGGCCTGATCTCGCCCCCGGTGGGCCTGAACCTCTACGTGATCAACGGCATCGCGCCGGACATCAAGCTGAAGACCATCCTGACCGGATCGCTGCCCTTCGTGGGCTGCATGGTGATCGCCATCGTGATCCTGTGCCTGTTCCCGGGCATCGCGACCTGGCTGCCGGACGCGGTGATGGGGCCGGGGCTGTGACCCTGCTGGCGGATCTCCTCTCGACGGTGTTCGAGCGGCGCTACCGCTTCATCGCTGCGGGCAAGGCGGACGGGCGGCCGCTGGAAAAGCTGACCGCCGACCTGATCGGCGCAACGGGCGAGAGCGCGGGCCTGACCGCCGCGCGCGAGATCCTGGGCCGCTACGAGGGATGGGACGACGACGGCAAGCGCGCCTTCTTCCGCCATCTGGCCGAAGACATGCGCATTTCTCCCGAAGCGCTGCGGGACGCGTTGGCGGCCTACGAGGAGGGTCAGTCGAAATTCTCCTACCGCCGCCTGATGCAGGCGGCCGAGCCCCCGCGACAGGAGTTGATCCGCCGCTTGAACCAGTTGCCCGGCGCGACCGGCTCGCTGGTGCGGATGCGCGCGGACCTCCTGCGCCTCGGTCGCGGGGACGATGCGCTCGAGGCGCTGGACCTCGACTTCCGCCATCTCTTCGCGAGCTGGTTCAACCGGGGCTTTCTGGTCCTGCGCCCGATCAACTGGGAGAGCCCGGCGCATATCCTCGAAAAGATCATCGCCTACGAAGCGGTCCATGCCATCGAGACCTGGGACGACCTGCGCCGCAGGCTGGAGCCGCCGGACCGCCGCTGCTTTGCCTTCTTCCACCCGGCGATGCCGAACGAGCCGCTGATCTTCGTCGAGGTCGCGCTGACGCGGGGCGTGCCGGGATCGGTCCAAGGGCTTCTGGCCGAAGGGCGCGACGCGCTGGACGCCACGGAGGCGGATACGGCGGTCTTCTACTCGATCTCCAACTGTCAGGCGGGCCTTGCGAGCATCTCGTTCGGCAACTCGCTGATCAAGCAGGTGGCTGCCGACCTGTCGATGGCACTGCCCGGCCTGCGGACATTCGTCACGCTGTCGCCGATCCCGGGACTGACGCGATGGCTGGACGATGTCCGGCCCGAGGCCGAGCGGACGGACGGCGACCTGATGAAGACGCTGGCCGCGCATTACCTGTATGCCGTCAAGCGCGAGGACGGCCTGCCCCGCGATCCGGTGGCCCGCTTTCATCTCGGCAACGGGGCCCTGATCCACAAGCTTCATGCCGATGCCGATCTGTCCGACAAGGGGCGCGAGCAATCGGCGGGCGTGATGGTGAACTACCTTTACGACCTGGACCGCGTGCTCCAGAACCACGAGCGCTTCGCGTCCGATCACGTCGTCGCGGCCTCGTCCGAGGTCCGATCGCTGAGCGCGGCGGCCGCCCGGAAGTTGAACTAGGGAGATACGCCATGGCGAATGCCCTCTACGACGCGCTGTTCGGTCGCCATGCGGGATCGGACGCGCCTTTCCTTCACCTGTCCGACGGCGATGCGCTGAGCTATGGCGCGTTCCTCGGCATGGCGGCCCGATTCGCCCACGCGCTGACCGCGGCGGGCCTCGCCCCCGGTGACCGGCTCGCGGCGCAGATCGAGAAATCGCCCGACGCGCTGGCCCTCTATGCGGCCTGCGTGCAGGCGGGCATGATCTTCCTGCCGCTCAACACCGCCTATACCAGCGACGAGCTGACCTATTTCATCGAGAACAGCGGCGCCCGGCTCGTGGTCTGCGACAGCGCCAAACGGGACGAGGTGGGCGCCATCGCCGACCGTCTGGGCGCGGCGACGCTGACGCTGGACGCCGACGGCACCGGGACGCTGGCGGATGCCGCGGCGGACCAGCCTGCCTCGTTCGACACGGTGCCCCGGTCCGAGGACGACCTGGCCGCGTTCCTCTATACCTCCGGCACGACAGGGCGTTCGAAGGGGGCGATGCTGACCCATGCGAACCTGCTGTCGAACGCGCAGGCCCTTGCGGATATCTGGCGCTTCACGGCCGATGACGTACTGCTCCACGCCCTGCCGATCTTCCACACCCACGGCCTCTTCGTGGCGACGAACGTGACGCTGGTCGCGGGCGGGTCGATGATCTTCCTGCCGAAATTCGACCTGGACGCCATCATCGACCGGCTTCCGCAGGCAACGGCGATGATGGGGGTGCCGACTTTCTATACCCGCCTTCTCGCCGATGCGCGCTTCACCGGCGATCTGGCCGCGCACATGCGCCTGTTCGTGTCGGGCAGCGCGCCGCTTCTGTCCGAGACGCATGCCGCCTTCGAGGCGCGCACGGGGCACCGCATCCTGGAACGCTACGGGATGACGGAGACCAACATGAACACCTCCAACCCCTATGACGGAGAGCGGCGCGCGGGAACGGTCGGCTTTCCGCTGCCCGAGGTCGAGTTGAAGATCACCGACCCGGCCTCGGGCGAGACGCTGCGACAGGGCGAGATCGGCCAGATCGAGGTGCGGGGGCCGAACGTGTTCAAGGGCTATTGGCAGATGCCCGAGAAGACGGCCGCCGAACTGCGCAAGGACGGGTTCTTCATCACCGGCGATCTGGGGCGGATCGACGAGGACGGCTACGTCCACATCGTCGGACGCAACAAGGATCTCATCATCTCGGGCGGCTACAACATCTATCCCAAGGAGATCGAGGTCCTGCTGGACGAGCAGCCGGGCGTTCTGGAAAGCGCGGTCGTCGGCGTGCCCCATGCCGATTTCGGCGAGACGGTTCTGGGCCTGCTGGTCCCCGAGGGGGACGGCCCGGATCTGGAGCGGATCGGCGCCGAGATCGAGAAGTCGCTCGCCGGGTTCAAGCGGCCCCGCAAGCTGTTGGTCATCGACGAATTGCCGCGCAACACGATGGGCAAGGTCCAGAAAGCCGCGCTGCGCGAGCGCTACGCGGATCTGTTCGCCGCCGTCTGAGTGGAGCCGGGTCGCGTCGGGATCAGGTCACGCGCGGGTCAGGCGAACGGGGCTCGGCCCCTCGGGCGGCCAGAGGGCCGACGCCGCGTCGTCCAGGGGCGTGCCGTCCAGCGTCGCGAGGAGGTGCAGGTCGCCGCGCCTGGCCGACAGGCGCCCGCGCGGCGCTGGGACGGGGGTCCAGGGTGCGGCGAAGGTCTCGGGCTCCGATCTGCGAAGACGGAGGAGCGTGCGCGTCAGGTCGAACTTCCTGCCATCGAATGTCGACAGATCCGGCGCGTCCATCAGCCCGCGCAGACGATCCCAGTCGACGGGGGCGCGGTTGTCTGGATCGGTCAGCCGGTAATTACCGACTTCCGTCCCCTGGTAGATGTCCGGGATGCCCGGAATGAACAGTTTCAGCGCGCACTGCACTAGCGACAGGTTCTCGGCCCGGCGCGCGAGGTCCCGAAGCGGGGGCGCGGCCCCGTCGAACTCCGCCGCCACGCGCCGCGCGGCGTCGAGGATCGGTTCCTCGAACGCCTCGTCCGGGCCGGTCCAGAACGTCTCCGCCTTCGCTTCGCGCATCGCCTTTTCCAGATGGGCCCGGAGGCGTTCGGCCAGATCTCCGTCCGGGGCGGCGGCCCAGGCGGACTGGGCGAGATACCACCCCCACGGTTCGGGCAGGCCGGGCACCTGCGCCATCAGCGCGCCGCGCGCCTCGGGCCCATGGCTGATCGCCGCGATCCGCATCCGCGCATCCTCGGACCGCTTGGTGTCATGGCTGGAGGTCAGCGTCAGGCCGTGGGGCATCCGGGCCTCGCGCCTTTGCATCGCGGCGTGGAACTCATCCGGCGTCATGGAGGGCTCGTCCGGTTCCGCGCCCACCTCGTTGGCCGACAGGAGCGGCGTCCAGCGGTAGAAGGCGGTGTCCTCCTGCGCCTTCGCGATCGCCGCGCCGCTGACCTGCTGGAGCCGAAGCCGAAGTTCGCGATGCGCCAGGTCCAGAAGCAGCCCGGCCAGATCGCCGACGGCGGGGGCGAGGGGGTGGGCCGCCCGTTCCGCGACGTCGCGGATCAGCGCCGCATCCTCGGCGCCGATCTCGTCCGGGGTCGTATAGGTGCGATAGCGGGGGAAGGCCCGCAGATAGGCGATCAGGGCCGACCGCCAATCCGCCGCGCCCCATTCGAGGTCGCGCCCTGCTTCGGCCGCGAGGTCCGTCAGGCGTTCGAGTTCCGCCTGCAACTCGGTCGTCACGATCTGGACCTTGGCCTCGTCCCGCACGACAGGGAAGTCCGGCAAACCCTGAGCGAGCGCCTGCGCCCCGTCCTCGTCGGTCAGCACACGGGCGATGGCGCGCGCCGCGACGTAGCCGGTCGTACCCTGTACCGGCCAGGACGGCAGAGCCTCTTGCCCGGTCAGTATCTTCTCGACCCAGATCGGCGTGCCCGGCAGGCGCGCGTGGAGCCGGTCCAGATAGGCCCCCGGATCGGCCAGCCCGTCCACGTGATCGACCCTGAGCCCCTGCACGATGTCCGCGTCGACCAGATCGAAGACGAGCCGGTGCACGTCTTCGAAGACAGGGCGGTCTTCGATCCGCAATCCGATCAGACCGGTGACGGTGAAGAACCGCCTGTGGGCGATGGTCGCGGCCTCCGTCTTCCAGAAGGTCAGGCGCCAGGACTGTGCCTCATGGGTCTCGACCAGATCGGCGGATGCCTCGGTCGCAAGCGGCACGCGCAGGTCGCCGGCCACCATCTCGTCGCCGTCGATCCCGATCTCGCCGGCATCGACCATCGCGGCGAAGGGGGCGGGCAACCAGGGCAGGGGCAGGTACTCCGCCGACCAGTCGATATCGAAGTGATGGGCGAACGCGCTTTTCTCGCCATGGCGCAGCACGTCCCGCAGCCAGACATTCTGCACCGCGAAGGCCATGTGGTTCGGCACGATGTCGAGGATGAGCCCCATGCCGCGCGCCCTGAGCGCGTCGGACATAGACACGAGCCCGTCGCGCCCCCCGAGCGAGGGGTCGACCTCGTTCATGTCGATGATGTCGTAGCCATGGGTCGAGCCCGGCGCGGCCGTGAAGATGGGCGAAAGGTAGAGATGCGAGACGCCCAGATCGTCCAGATACGGCACGAGATCCCGTGCGGCGGCGAAGTCCATCCCCTCGCGCAATTGCAGCCGGTATGTCGCGGTCGGCAGTCTCATGGTCTCGGGCGAGCCTCGCGCATGATCCGTGCCGTACGGACGAAAGCCGGATGATCGGCGATGTCCTCGACGGGCGTCGGGCTGCGCGGCTTCCAGTTCGGGTAGCCGTCGACGACCCCCGGAAGGTTGGTCGGGCGTTCCGGCCCTACGAGATCGGCAAGGCGGACACCGGCGATCAGGCAGGGCGTGCGGGCGATGAAGCCGTGGACGGCATCCAGCAACTTGTCCGGATCGGACCCCGTCGCGCCGACGGCCTTGGACAGGGCCGTCCTCTCCCATTTCCGGTGGGCGCGGTGCTGGGCGCTGGCCTCCGGCGAGACGAGGCCGTGTTCTTCGCGAAGGTCGATGTCGTTCCCGGCCCGCCAGGCCGAGAAGGTGGGCAGGTCATGGGTGGAGAGGCAGGCAAGCGCCATTTCCGGATATTCGGAGGGGGCGGCAAAGCCCGTCTCGGACTGCTCGAAATAGACGATGCGGTAGGACAGGATGTTCGCCCGGTTCATCGCGTCGCGAAACCCATCCGGCACGAAGCCCAGATCCTCGCCGATGACGATGGCCTCGCGCGCGCGCGACACGGCGCCGAGCGTGCGCAGCATGTCGGCGAAGGGATAGCGCAGGTGGGTGCCCTCGGCGGCGTCCTTGCCTTGAGGGATCAGGAAGAGCTGCCAGAGCGCCATCGCATGGTCCACGCGGAGCGCGCCGGCATGGCGAAGCTGCGCCTCGATCATGTCCCGGAACGGCGCGAAGTCCCGTGCCCGCAATCCGGTCGGAGAGGGCGCCGCCAATTGCCAGTTCTGACCGCTTTCGCTGAACACGTCCGGGGGGGCGCCGACCGTGACGCCCGGCAGGATCGTGTCGCCGCCCGACCACGCGGCGGATCCGTCCAGCGCCTCTCCGACGGCGAGGTCGAGGTAGAGGCCGATGCGCATGCCTGCCGATTTCGCCGCGGTCTGGGCGACGGCGAGTTGCTCGGACGCGATCCATTGCAGCCACAGGTGAAAGCGGATCTCGGCGGCATTCTCGTCCGCGAACTTGCGGACCGCCGGGCCGGCCGGGTCGTGGAACGGCTCGGGCCATCCCGTCCAGCCGCCGCCATGGACGTGGGACAGCGCCTCGAAGAGCGCGTGCCGCCAGAGCGATGTCCCACCGACTTCCACGAACGCGTCGAAACCTGCATCCGGCGCGGCGGCGTCGAATGCGGCGCGCAGGGCGGGCAGCTTGGCCTGCGCGACGGCCTCGTAATCGACCAGATCGCCGTCTGCCATGGAGGGCCGGGTGCATCCCACCTTGTCGGGCGCGATGTAGAGCGGGTTTAGGAACTGCCGATTCGAGGGCGAGAACGGCGAGCAATGATCCGGCCGCGAGGTGAAAAGCGCGTGGACTGGATTGATCCCGATGAAATCGGCACCCGCCTCGCCGCAGATCGTGGCCAGGTCCGCGAGGTCGGCAAAGTCGCCGATCCCCCAGCTTCGCGCCGAGCGGATTTCGTAGAGCTGACAGAAGACACCCCAGCCGGGATGGTTTGACAGGGATGGCGGGAGGAAGCAGGCCGCATCTTGGGGCACCTCCATCGTGCGGGGCGCGGGTGGACCCTGCGGCGGCGCGTCGGGATCCTGTCCCAGCCCGCGTAGGACCGTGCGCAGCGTCTCTTCGGGCACCGGACGGCTGTCATAGTCGAGGGTCAGCCCGTAATGGCGCGCGAGGTCCTTCATGAGATCCAGAAGGCCGCCGACGCCGCCGCGCCGGGCGCGTCCCCCGTCAGGTGGATCCGTTCTCCCCGTGCCTCGGGCAAGTCGGCATCATCGTCCGACAGGTTCGCCCGGACCGAAAGCACCCCGCCGCCGAGCTTCCAGTCGACGGCAAGGCACCGGTCCGGGGCATCGAGGATGCGACCGCACCCGGGACCGGTCCCGGGAATGAGGGGCGCCACGCGCGCGCGCCTCAGCGCCAGCAACTCGCGATGACGCGCGATGGCGGCCCGGCCCGCATCCGTCCCGGCCTTGTCCCAGTCGATGCGGCTGCGCTCGAACGTCTCCGTCCGGATCGGGTCGGGCACGTCCGACGTCGCGAAATCGGCGAATTTCTCGAATTCCTTTCGGCGCCCCTCGGTCACCGCGCGGCCCAGATCGCCGTCGAAATCGGCAAAGAAAAGGAACGGCGCCGTCTCGTCCCATTCGTCGCCCATGAAGATCATCGGCACGTGCGGCGACAGCAGAAGGACGGCCTGAAGGGCTCTCAGCCGCGCCGGGTCGGCGAGCGTGGTCAACCGCTCGCCCATGGCGCGATTGCCGATCTGGTCGTGGTTCTGAAGGAAGTCGATGAATACGTCGGGTTGCAGGTGTCCCGAAGCGGTGCCCTTTCCGCCCGCGCCGCGGGTCGAGAAGCCGTTGGCCATCGCGCCCAGCAGCAGACCGGTCGGATCGTCCGCATAGGCGTCGTAATAGCCCTCGGTCTCTCCGGTAAGCAGGACATGGGCGGCGTTGTGCCAATCGTCATTCCACTCGGCCGTCATCCGGGTCACCGCGCCGTTTTCCCGTTCATGCAGGTGGGTGACGTTGCGGTTGTCCTCGGTCGTCAGATGGACCATCCGGCCCAGCGCATGAGCCTCTCGGGCGAGCTGGACCAGAAGCTCTGGATCCGTGGCGTCGCGGATATGGTCGATCGCATCGAGGCGCAGGCCGTCGCAATTGAAGTCCCGCAGCCAGTAGAGCGCGTTCTCGATGAAGAAGCGTCGGACCGGTTCGCGGCTGTAGTCGATCGCGGCGCCCCAAGGGGTCTGCCGAGAAGGGTCGAAGAAGTCCGCGGCGTAGAGGTGGAGGTAATTCCCGTCGGGTCCGAAATGGTTGTAGACCACATCCATCAGCACCATCAGACCATGGGCATGGGCCGCGTCGATCAGCGCGCGCAGATCGTCCGGGGTGCCATAAGCGGGATGCGGCGCGTAAGGCAGGACGCCGTCGTAGCCCCACCCCCGATCGCCGCCGTATTGCGCGACGGGCATGATCTCCACCACGGTCACACCCAGATCCCTGAGATGCGGCAGCCTGGACATGGCCGCGGTATACGTCCCCTCGGGCGTGAAGGTGCCGATGTGCAACTCGTAGATGACGGCGTCGTGCCACGGCGTGTCCGGCCGGTCATGGCGCCACTCGTAGGACGTGTCAGTGACGACGCTGGTGCCGTGCACGTCTCCCGATTGCAGGCGAGAGGCCGGGTCGGGGACGTCCATCCCGTCGGGCAGGCGGAAGGCATATTCCGTGCCGAGGGGCACGTCGGCGACGCATTCGAACCAACCGTCGCCCACGGCATCCATGGTGCGGACCCCGTCCGGCAGGACGAGCGACAGGGTCGGGACGCCGGGCGCCCAGAGCCGGAAGCGCGTTCCCCCATCCGTCGGGGTCGCGCCCCATGTCCAGTCCGCGCTCATTGCATCGCCTCCAACAGCAAGAGCGCCCGCGCGCCCAGCAGCGCCACGCCCTCGACCGGGTCGCCAAAGCCCTCCGGCGATGCGATCCCATCCCGGGTGCAGATCAACCGCCGCCAGCGTCCTTCGGGCAGATGGACGTCCCGCTCCTCTGCGGAGGCGTTCATCGCAAGGAAGAGGGTCTCGTCGTCCCGGCCATGATAGGCGAGCGCCATGACCCGCCGCTCGCCGTCCTGCCATTCGTCCGTCCCCATCGCGCCGCCGGCCAGTCGGTGCCAGGTGACGAAGCGATGTTCAGGATTGTCGTCGGTTGCGTGGAGGAACCGTTCGGCCGTCAGGATCGGCTTGGCACGCCTCACCGCCAGGAGACCGCGCAGGAACTCGGCCATGTCGTCGTCGGCATCCCAGTCGAGCCAGTTCATCTCGCCCGGTTGGCAATAGGCATTGTTGTTCCCGTCCTGACTGCGGCCGTTCTCGTCGCCCATCAGGATCATCGGGGTGCCTTGGCTCAGGGTGAGCGTCGCCATCAGGTTGCGTCGCTGGCGGTCGCGCAGGGCACTGATCTCGGGATCGTCCGTCGGACCTTCGACGCCATGGTTCCAGCTCAGATTGTGGCTATGGCCGTCGTTGTTCTCCTCGCCGTTCGCGCCGTTGTGCTTGTCGTTGTAGGAGACCAGATCGGCCAGCGTGAAGCCGTCGTGCGCGGTGATGAAGTTGATGCTGGTCCAGGAACGGCGGCCGTCGTGTTCAAAGGTCTGGGCACTGCCCAGAAGGCAATCGGCGACGGCTGGCGCCTTGCCCGGATCGCCTTTCCAGAAGGACCGCACCGTGTCGCGGTACCGGTCGTTCCACTCGGCCCAGCCGGGAGGGAAGTTGCCGACCTGATAGCCGCCCGCGCCCGTGTCCCACGGCTCGGCGATCAACTTGACCTGGCTCAGCACCGGGTCCTGATGGACCGCCGTCAGGAACGGGGCCTGCGGGTCGAAATCGTCCCGCCGCCGCGCAAGCGAGGTCGCGAGGTCGAATCGGAACCCGTCCACATGCGCGTCCTCGACCCAGTATCGGAGCGAGTCCATGACCATCTGCATGACATTGGAATTCTCGAGGTTCAGGGTGTTCCCGGTTCCCGTCGTGTCGAAGCAGTACCGGGGATCGTCGCCCAGAAGATAGTAGGACGCATTGTCGATCCCGCGGAACGACAGCGTCGGACCCAGATGGTTCCCTTCGGCGGTGTGGTTGTAGACCACGTCGAGGATCACCTCGATCCCCGCATCGTGCAGGCGACGCACCATCACGCGGAACTCGTCGAGAGCCGCGGGCTGGACGAGATACCGCGTCGCGGGCGCGAAGAATCCGATCGTGTTGTAGCCCCACCAGTTGACCAACCCTTTCTCTAGAAGGTGGCGGTCGTCGTGGAAGGCGTGGATCGGCAAAAGCTCGATCGCGGTGACACCGAGGTTCTTGAGATATTGGATGGTCGCCGGATCGGCGAGACCCTCGAACGTGCCCCTGAGCGGGGCGTCCACATGGGGCGCGCGCGCCGTCAGCCCGCCGACATGCGCCTCGTAGATGACCGTCCGGGACCACGGGGTACGCGGGCGGACATCCTCGCCCCAGGTGGCGGCATCCGGGGTGACGACGCATTTCGGCATCATGCGCGCGCTGT
Organism: Jannaschia aquimarina; assembly: GCF_000877395.1. Lineage (GTDB taxonomy): Bacteria > Pseudomonadota > Alphaproteobacteria > Rhodobacterales > Rhodobacteraceae > Jannaschia > Jannaschia aquimarina. The sequence goes on from NZ_JYFE01000017.1 coordinate 171,859, forward strand.
CCCGCCGGTCGAAGCTGAGGTCTTCGCGCTTGTGGCCAACCTTGTAGCCGAACAGGGCGTCATGCCATTTCAGCTCGCCCCGATGCGCGCGGGCATAGGGGTCGAGCAACAGCTTGTGCGGATTGAACCGGTGGCCGGCTTCGGGCGCATAGGGCCCGTGGACGCGGTAGCCGTAAAGCTGGCCGGGCCGCACATCGGGCAGGTAGCCGTGCCAGACCTGATGCGTGTTCTCGGCCAGCGGGATGCGTGCGATCTCCCGCGTTCCCAGATCGTTGAAAAGGCAGAGTTCCACCTTTTCGGCATGGGCCGAGAACAGCGCGAAATTGGTCCCGGCCCCGTCCCAGACGGCACCAAGACGTGCGCCCGAACCCGGGCGGATCGTCGGATCGGAAGGCATGGCCATCTTCTACTCGTCTGGGGTCAGGACCAGGGTCGCAAGTGGGGGCAGCGTTAGCGAAGCGGAGGTGGGTTGGCCATGCCACCCATCACCTTCCGCTGACACATAACCTCCATTGCCGGAGCCGGTTCCTCCGTATTCCGTCGCGTCGCTGTTGAAGATCTCCCGCCAGTTCCCGGCCGAGGGCAGGCCCACGCGGAACTCCGAACGCTGGACCGGCGCGAAGTTGCAGATCACGGCAACCGGCGCATCGCCGTCATGTCCCTTGCGCAGGAAGCTGAAGGCGTTGTTGTCGGCATCGCCGCCGTCGATCCACTGGAACCCCTCCGGCTCGCAATCGCGCGCATGAAGCGCGGGGTGCGACCGATAGCATGCGTTCAGGTCCCTCACGAGACGTTGCAGGCCCGCATGGTTCGGGTCATCCAGAAGGTGCCAGTCGAGGCTTCTGTCGTGGGACCATTCCCGCTCCTGCCCGAACTCGCCGCCCATGAAGAGCAGTTTCTTGCCGGGATGGGTCCACATCCACGACAGATAGGCGCGCAGGTTGGCGAAACGCTGCCACCGGTCGCCGGGCATCTTTCCCAGAAGAGATCCTTTGCCATGCACGACCTCGTCGTGACTGAGGGGCAGGACGAAGTTCTCCGAGAAGGCGTAGTGGAGACCGAAGGTCATCTTGTCGTGGTGCCAACGTCGATTGAGCGGGTCTTCGGCCATGTATTGGAGGGTGTCGTGCATCCACCCCATGTTCCATTTGAAGTCGAAGCCCAGCCCGTCCTGATCCACGGGGCGGGAGACACCGGGGAAAGCCGTCGATTCCTCCGCGATGGTCTGGCCGGTCGTGCGCTCGGCGACCTGGGTGTTCACATTGCGCAGGAAGTCGATGGCATCGAGGTTTTCGCGTCCGCCATAGCGGTTGGGGATCCACTCGTCGGGGCCGCGCGAATAGTCGAGATAGAGCATGGAGGCCACCGCATCGACGCGGAGGGCGTCGATATGGAATTCCTTCAGCCAATAGAGCGCGGATGCCCGCAGGAAGTTCGACACCTCGTTGCGGCCGAAATTGTAGATCAGGGTGTTCCAGTCCTTGTGGAACCCGAGGCGCGGATCCTCGTGCTCGTAGAGCGCGGTCCCGTCGAACCGGGCGAGCCCGTGCTCGTCGGAGGGGAAATGCGCGGGCACCCAATCCATGATGACGCCGATGCCCGCCTCGTGAAGGTGGTTCACCATCGCCGCGAAATCGGCCGGATCGCCAAAGCGGGACGTGGGCGCGAACATCCCGATGGGCTGATAGCCCCAGGACGGGGTGTAGGGATGCTCGCTCAGTGGCAGGAACTCGACATGGGTGAACCCCATATCCTGGACGTAATCGGCGAGGATCGGACCCACTTCGGTGTAGGACAGGACGCGGTCTCCGTCCCCACGCCGCCAGGATCCCAGATGGACCTCGTAGATGCTGACCGGTTCGCCGCGCAGATCGCGGCGGCCGCGGCCGGTCCATTCGTCATCTGTCCAGTCGGGGCTGATACGGGCGACGACGGACGCGGTGCCCGGAGGCTCCTCCATCTGGAAGGCCAACGGATCCGCCTTCAGAGGCAGCAGATCGCCGTGCACGCCGACGATCTCGAACTTGTAGAGATCGCCTGCGCCCACCTCGGGGACGAACAATTCCCACAGGCCGCCTCCGAGCCGGCGGCGCATGGGATGACGCCGGCCGTCCCACGCGTTGAAATGGCCCACCACGCTGACGCGCCTCGCATTCGGGGCCCAGACGACGAACGAGGTCCCTTCAATGCCGTCATGCGTGATCGGATGGGCGCCGAGCTTGGTCCAGAGTTCCTCGTGACGTCCTTCCGCGAAAAGGTATTCATCCATTTCACCCAAAACGGGGGACAGCCGGTAAGGGTCGTCGCGGAGCCATTCATTGTCACCCGCCTTGCACCGCAGGCGGTAAGCGAAAGCTTTCCGACGCCGGGGGAAGGTTGCGTGGAAGACCCCCTCGGGGTGGATGCGATCCATGGTCGCGAGCGGCGCGCCCTTCATGTCGACCACCTCGACCTCGGACGCGTCGGGCGCGAAGACCGTGATGGCAGGCGGGGTGCCATGCATCCCCAAGACGGAGAACGGATCCGAAAGGCGACCGCGCACGATCGCCTCGCAGGTGGCTGCGTCCGGTCCGCTGCGGCTGACCTTGTCCATCATCTCCCTCCCAAGACCTGCAGGAGGCCTTTCATCGGAACGCCGATCCACGATGGCCGGAACTCTCTCTCATAGGCGATTTCGTAGGCGCATTTCCGGATCATCCACAGATCCAGCATCGCGGCTTCGAACTCGGCGTCTCCGCGAAGCTCCTCGCCGACTGTCCTGCGCCACTCGGTCAGGAACGCGCCCGCCGTCGCCTTGCGCCAGCCGTCGATCTGCGCGGCGGCGTGGTCCCGATCGGCGCCGCCTTCGACCCTGCGGGCGAGGGCGGTCCAGAGCGCGTAATCGAAGCTGCGAAGCATGCCCGCGACATCGCGCAATGGAGACGACTTCGCCTGACGTTCGGCAAGCGACCGGGATGGTTCGCCTTCAAAGTCGATGATCGCCACATCGTTCTGCGCGACCAACACCTGCCCCAGATGGTAGTCGCCGTGCACCCGGCACTCGGCCCCCGAGGGCGTGATATCGGCCACTGCGTCGATACGGGCGAGGATTTCGTCGCGCCTCGAGAGGATGGCGTCTGCCGGGGCGCGGGCATCCTCCTCGACCGTCTTCGGGTCGATCCGGGAGAGGACGCCTTCGACCTCCTTACGGGTCTCCGCCACGAGATCGGACAGCCGATCCTGTGTGAACGGGTCCGTCCCGAACGCGCCTTCGCCGCTGCTGAGCGCGAGATGCATCTGGCCGGTGCGCCGGCCCAGCAAGGTGCCGAGGTCGAGCGCGCCGACGGCCAGGGGGCGATCGTCGCCGTCATGACCGATCTCGCGGGCCTCCATCTCGCGGTCCAGCCCTTCGGTGACGAAGGACCAGGCATCGCCCTGGTTGGCGACATATTCCGAGACCGCGGCAAGGACGGTCGCGGTGCCGTCATCGGCGACCCAAGTCGCCGTTCCCAAGAGCCGTGGCGTGGCATCGAAATCCGTCTGCTCCGTCAGGAAGCGGGCGACCTCGATATCGGGCTGCACACCGGCATGAATTCTGCGGTAGAGTTTCAGGATCACCTGATCGGAGAATGCGACGGACGCGTTCGACTGTTCGGCGCCCAGCATCCGCGGCTCTCCGGCGGCCTCGGTCTCCGGGAGATCCCGGCCAGCAAATACGAGCCGGCCGCCCTCCCCCGAGATCTCTCGGCCCTCCCGCATCGCCCCGAGGAGCGCGCGCGCCATGTCTTCGTCGGATGCGCCGTCCCGGATCGCGCCGACCTTGTTCTGCCGCCGCAGCTTGGCCAGCGTCGCCGGCAGCTTGGGCGACATGCCGAGGGCATCCTCGTCCCAGATCGCGGCAAGCGGCATGAAGTAGGACTGTGTCTCGCCTCCGGTTTCGACCTGGGCCACGGCCAGCATGTGACGGCCGTCCTCGAATTCGCCGAGCTGGCGAAGGCTGACCGATCCCGCGCCAGCGCTCTTGCCTGCGAACCACCTCTGGAGAGCCACGTATTGCGGCAGGCTGTGCTGCTCGAACTGTGCCCCTTCGCGGCCAGACAACGCTGTGGACAATGTGCCGTCCCGCGTCGTCAGGGTCACGAAATCCGGCAGGACGGGGGGGACCGGGGTGTGCCAGTCCGGTGCCTCCTCTTCGGGTGCAAGGAGGAACCAGAAAAACCCGTAGGCCGGCAGCGTCAGCATGTAGGGCAACTCGCCCACTGGCGGAAAGCGCGACTGGCCGACCAGCTCGACCGGGACCCGGCCCTCGTACCGGCTGAGGTCGATCTCGACTGCTTGCGGCGCCCGGCTCAGGTTCGCGACGCAGAGGACGGCGCCATCGCCTGCCTCTCCGGCCGGGACATCCTTGTTGCGGCGGATATAGGCGAGGATCTTGCGGTTCGTGGGATAGAGCAGGTCGATCTCGCCGCGGCCGAACACGTCGTGCCGCTTGCGGACGGAGACCATCCGCTTGATCCAGTTGAGATACGAGGACGGCGACGCGGCCTGCGCCTCGACGTTCACCGCATCGTAGCCGTAGATCGCGTCCTGGATCGTCGGCAGGTACAGCCGCTGCGGATCGGTGCGCGAGAAGCCGGCATTGCGGTCCGCGCTCCATTGCATGGGGGTCCGGACGCCGTCGCGATCGCCCAGATAGATGTTGTCGCCCATCATGATCTCGTCGCCGTAATACATGATCGGCGTGCCGGGCATGGACAGCAGCATCGAATTCAGGAGTTCGATCTTGCGCCGGTCATTCTGCATGAGCGGCGCAAGACGGCGGCGGATGCCCATGTTGATGCGCGCCCGCTTGTCGGCGGCATAGGTCTCCCAGAGATAGTCACGCTCCCGGTCGGTCACCATTTCGAGCGTAAGTTCATCGTGGTTTCGCAGGAAGATGCCCCACTGACATTCCTCGGGGATCTCGGGCGTCTGGCGGATGATGTCGCTGATCGCGTGCCGATCCTCCTGCGCGACGGCCATGTACATCCGCGGCATCAGCGGGAAGTGGAACCCCATGTGGCATTCGTCGCCGTCCCCGAAATAGGGGCGGGTGTCCTCGGGCCATTGGTTGGCCTCGGCCAGCAGCATCCGGCCGGAATAGTGCTCGTCCAGATCCTTGCGGATCGCCTTCAGGACATCGTGCGTCTCGGGCAGGTTCTCGTTGTTCGTGCCGTCGCGTTCGACCAGATAGGGGATCGCGTCGAGGCGGAGGCCGTCGACCCCCATGTCCAGCCAGAAATGCATCACCTCCAGAACCTTGGAGAGAACCTCGGGGTTGTCGAAGTTCAGATCCGGCTGGTGGTCGAAGAACCGGTGCCAGTAGAATTGCTCGGCCACCGGATCCCATGTCCAGTTGCTGTCGTGGGTGTCGTTGAAGATCACGCGCGTCTTGTCCATCCACTTGTTGGGATCGTCCGACCAGACGTAGAAATCCCGTTCCGGACTGCCTTTCGGCGCCCGTCGTGCGCGCTGGAACCATTCATGCTGGTCGCTCGTGTGGTTGATGACCAGTTCGGTGATCACCTTGAGCCCGCGCCGATGCGCTTCCTCCACGAAGGCCTGAAAATCTTCGAGCGTCCCGTATTGGGGGTTCACCGCCTTGTATTCGGCGATGTCGTAGCCGTCGTCGCGCAGGGGAGACGGGTAGAACGGCAGGATCCAGACGGCCGTCGCCCCAAGCGACTGAACGTGATCAAGCCGCTGCATGAGCCCGGCGAAGTCGCCGATCCCGTCGCCGTTGCTGTCCTGGAATGCCTTGACGTGACATTGGTAGATGATCGCGTCCTTGAACCAATCCTCCCTCTTGGCATCGGCGACGATCGTCGGGGCAGGGCTGCTCATCGGGGGCCTCCGGGCGGGGTCAGCTTCCAGATCGCGTAGGGACGGGTTTCCGGGTCGAGGGTGAGGCGATGCCGCATTCCGTGCCAGGTGAAGCTGTTGCCGTGGATCAGATCCTGAACCTCGACGCTGGCCTCGTTCGGCAGACCGAACTCCCAGAGGGGAACTTCGAATTCGAACTCGGCGCCGCCATGGGGGTCGAGCAGAACGTGGAACAGTACCGCGTCACCGCTTTCGGCATCATGGCGAAGGTAGGCGAGGACCCGATCGTCATAGGCGGGCACAAAGCGCAGGTTCAGGTGATCCCGCATCGCCGGGTGGTCCCTGCGGATCCGGTTGATCAGGCGGACGTCGCCCTTGATGTGGCCCGGCGCGTCCAGATCCCTGTGCTTCAACTCGTACTTTTCGCTGTCGAGATATTCCTCCTTGCCCGGCATCGGCGTGCCTTCGCAGAATTCGAAGCCGGAATAGAGGCCCCAGTTCCCCGCAAGAGATCCGGCAAGGATCGCGCGGGTCCTGAATCCGGGACGTCCGGATGTCTGAAGCAGAACCGGATTGATGTCGGGCGTGTTGACGAAGAAGTTGACGCGCATGTGGTCGCGGCATTCTTCGGTCGTCAGCTCGGTCAGATAGTCGGTCAGCTCCGCCTTGGTGTTCCTCCAGGTGAAGTAGCTGTAACTCTGATTGTAGCCGATCTTGGCCAGCCGCTTCATCACCTTCGGCCGGGTGAAGGCCTCCGCAAGGAAGATTGCGCCGGGATGCGTGCGGCGAACCTCGCCGATCAGCCATTCCCAGAAGGGGAACGGCTTGGTGTGCGGATTGTCGACGCGGAAGATCGTGACCCCGTGATCCGCCCAGAAGAGGAACATGTCGAGCACGGCGCGCCAGAATGGCTCGTTCGGGGCGCCGTCGTCGAGATAATAGCGGAAGTTGACGATATCCTCGTATTTCTTCGGCGGGTTCTCGGCGTATTTGATGCTGCCATCGGGCCGCCATTCGAACCATTTGGGATGCTCGGTCAGCCAGGGATGATCCGGAGACGCGTTGAGCGCGATGTCGAGGGCGATCTCCAGCCCCTTCTTAGAGGCCGCACCGACCAGATGGTCGAAATCGTCCAGCGTGCCGAGGTCGGGGTGAACCGCCATGTGGCCCCCCTCCTCGGACCCGATGGCGTAGGGGCTGCCGACGTCGCCCTCGGCGGCGGTCAGGGTGTTGTTCTTTCCCTTGCGGTTGGTGCGTCCGATCGGATGGATGGGCGGGAAGTAGAGGACGTCGAAGCCCAGATCGGTGACGTAATCGAGATGCCGCTCCACATCGACGAAGGTCCCGTGCTTGCCGGCGGGACCCATCGAGCGCGGGAACAGCTCGTACCACGCCGAGAAGGCCGCACGCTCGCGATCGACCCAGACGGGCTGAGGGGCGCTTTCGGTCAGGTGGGCGCGGGGTCCGATCCGGCTCATCAGGCGGGCCGTCTCGGAGGAGAGGAATGCGGTCTGAGCCGCCTCGGTCTTGGCCGACGCACGCAATGCCTTGAGCGCGTCTGCGTCGTCACCTCGTGCGCGCAGTCCCGTGAGCAGGCTTCTCGCCTCTTTCAACTCGACCGCGACCGACTGGCCCGCCGCGACCTTCTTTGCCGTGTCCCGGGCCCAAGTGGCCCAGAGGTCCCGCCACGCGCGGATCGTGTAGCTTGCCGGCCCCGGGCCATCGAAGGCGATCCGTCCGGTCCACCGGTCATTCACGTCGTGCGTAAGGGCAGAGGAGCGGGTCGTGCCGTCCCCCTTCGTCGCCACCACCTCGGCGCCCAGAACCTCGTGCCCGTCGGAAAAGATGTCCGCCGATATCTCCACGGGGCGCCCGGCGACGACCTTCGCGGCGAACCGGCCCATATCGACTGACGGCCGGATGCTTTCGATCGCCAGCCTCGGGGCGTCGATCTCGAATGTCTCGGTCGCCGGCCGCGTCTTGCCCGACCGGGCCCTGGTCTTTAGGTCCTTCACTGTCAGCCCCCGTCGTGATTGTTCGTTAACTAGTACAATCGGGAAGCCGCCCGTCGGGTTCCCGATCCAACCGGGCGCGCCGGCGGGTATCTGGACGGCCTTCGTGGCGGTCGAGATAGGCGATCCGGCGCAAATCCTTCATCCGTCTCGCCAAAAACCGAGCCTCGGAGAGACCCGGTCCGGCGGCAGGCTGTCCCGATGAATCCTGTGGGGGTGGCACAGCGGAAGTGGGGAAGGGCCGTTCAGCCGACGGACCCGCGCGGAAGCTCGATCCGGAAGACGGTTCCGGTCTCGTCCGACCGTTCCAACGCGATGGTGCCGCCATGGCCGCGGACCAGTTCGGCGGCGATGGCGAGGCCGAGACCCGTGCCCCCCTTCCGTACCGTGCCCTTGAAGGCCTCGAACAGGTTCTCGCGAGCCTTGGGGGGCAGACCCGGACCGTCATCTTCCACGCAGATGACCCAGGTTTCGGGGGTCTCGCTGGCATGGACCCGGATCGTTCCGACGGCGCCCGCCGCCTGGATCGCCTGGCGCGCGTTGCGGATGAGATTGCCGACGACGCGGTGCATCTGTTCCCGATCGGCCCGGAGCGCCATTGCGGCCGGGACGTCCGCCTCGATCCTGATGCCACCGTCGGCGACGGATAGCTGCTCGGTTTCGCAGATCTCGTTCAGGAAGGGCAGGGCGGGGAGGTATTCGAGGCGGGGCGGCGCCTCTTCGGCGCGCCCGAAGGCCAGCGTGCCCTCGGTCAGGTTCACGGCGCGCGTCAGGGAGGCGACCAGTTTCGGGGCCACGCGCTGCACGGTCGGATCTTCGACGCTTTCGAGGCGGTCCGACAGGAGCGTCGTCGTCGTCAGGATATTGCGCAGGTCATGGGCGATCTTGGCCACCGCGCCGCCGAGCTGCGCCAGACGCTCCTTCTGGCGGAGCGCCGTGGACAATTCGGTCTGGAGATCGCGCAAGGCCGTCTCCGCCTCGTGCAATTCCCGGATCCGCGACCGGGGCTCGATAATGCGGCGCGCATCTTCCGGCGCCGCCGCGTAGCGCATCATGAAGCCCACCAGAGACTTGATCGGCTGCACCATCAGGCGCCTCACGGCGAGGAACAGGAACGCCGCCGTGATCGCGGAGATCACCGCCGACAGGATCAGGATGTTCAGCCCGTATTCGAGCATCGCGCGATGGAGCGGCTGCGTGTCCAGTGCCGCTTCGATCTGGAGGCCGCCGCCTTGCGCCGGCTCTCCGATGACGCGGATGATGTCGCCGCCGGGCATGAAGAAGCGTGTCAGCGCATCCGTGATCAGCGTCACGGGTGACGGATCCCGGAGGTCCACCGTCTTCGAGATCGGCCGCGGCAGGTCTGAGCTGAGAACGAGTTGACGTGCCGCATCCCGGCGCAGGACGACGTTCAGGACGCCGGCATTCTCCAGAAGTTCCAGCTCGACCTCTTCGGGGATCATCCCGTCCGCGCCCAGCAAGGCAAGCGATGCGATCTGCGCGCGTTCCAGGCGTTCCGTCAGATAGTCGAGGCGATAGCGGGCGATCGAGGGCACGAAGATCAGCACCTCGGCCAGCATCACGAAGATGACGGTCAGGATCAGGAACCGCCCGGACAGGCTGGTAAGCATGGGTTCGCGTCGCATCGGGATCGGTGTGGCGCGGGCCGTGCCGGGGGGCAAGGCCCGCGCGCTCTTACGGAAGATACTTCTGGACGAAGCGAACCGCCTTCTTGACGGTCTCGTTCTCGAAGAGCCGGGGCACGTAATACTGCCCGGCCGCCCGCTTTGATATCTCGCCCAGCGTCGGATAGGGCGCGACCATGGCGGCGACCTGGCTGATCTTCATCTTGTTCGCCAACACGAGCGCCCAGAGGCCGATCAGCTCCCCGGCCTGCGCCCCTGCGATCGAAACGCCGACCGGGCGGCCCTTGTAGACCATGACCTTGATGAGGCCTTCGGTCTTGCCTTCGGCGATGGCGCGGTCGTTCTCGTGATACGGAAAGCGGAGCACTTCCAGATGGATCCCATGCTCCTTCTTGGCCTGCGCCTCGGTCAGTCCGACCTGGGCGAGTTCCGGATCGGTATAAGTCGCCCACGGAATGTGATCGGTCCGCGCCTTCGCGGGCAGGCCGAAGAGGATCGGCCGGATGACCGTGGCGCCGTGATAGCCGGCGACATGGGTGAATTGCAGCCCGCCGGCGACGTCGCCGATCGCGTAGACCTTCTTGTTCGTGGTCCGCAGATCGGCACCGACCTCGATTGATCGGTCGTGTTTCACGCCCGCCGCATCGAGGTTCAGCTTGTCGACGTTTGCTTTCCGCCCGACCGCCATCAGGAGATGCGTGCCCGTGAAGTCTCCCCTCGGCGTGTGGACCGTGATCGCACCGTCTCTGCCGGAGACCTTCTCGACCTGAGCCTCTTCAACGATCTCGACACCTTCGGCGCGCAAACGCTTGAGGACGACGTCCGCCATTTCCGGGTCGTCCTTGCCGAGCGCCTTTGCACCTTCGATCACCGTGACCTTGCAGCCAAGCCGCACATGCGCCTGCGCCATCTCCATTCCGATGGGGCCTCCACCGACCACGATCAGGTGGTCCGGCTTTTCCATCAGGTCGAAGATGTCCTCGTTGGTATAGTGGCGCACGGCATCCAGCCCCGGTATCGGGGGCACGAAGGGCGAGGAACCGGTGGCGATCACGATGCGCCGCGCCTTGATCCGGTAGGGGCCGGCCTCGACGATGTCCTCGCCCGCAAAGCGGCCGAACTCGCGGATGACGCGGACGCCCAGCCCCTCGAAGCGCTCCTGGCTGTCGACAGGCGCGATCGTGGCGATCGTGTTGGCGACATGGCGCTTTGCGGCGGCGTAGTCGATCTCTGGCGCCACCGGCGTCACGCCGAACTCCGCCCCGGTAGTCATGGCATGGGCGTGCTTGCCGGCGGCGATCAGCGCCTTCGACGGGACGCAGCCGAAGTTGAGGCAGTCGCCGCCCATCTTGTGACCTTCGAGCAGGGTGACGTCCGCCCCCATCTGGCTGGCCCCGTAAGCGACCGACAGGCCGCCCGATCCCGCGCCGATGACCAGCACATCGGTCTTGATGTCCTGCATCGATGCGTCCTCTGCGACGGTTGAGGTGGTCGTATCGAGCGCGTTCATTGCTTTGCCCCCCGGAGCTTCTTGACGAGGATCGGCAGCAGGGCCAGCGCCACGAGGCCGAGGATCGGGCCCAGGATGTGCGGCTCGAAGATGATGCCGAAGTTCGGTGTCTCGCCGCGGGCGAAGACCTCTCCCAGACCGGCTCCGACCCAGGTGTAGACCAAGCCGCCGGGCAGGATGCCGAAGAAGGTGGTGACGACGTATTTCGTCAGGCCGACGCCGACGAAGGCCGGGATCAGGTTGGCCACGAAGAAGGGCACGGCGGGCACCAGGCGCATGATGAAGAGGTAGGAGGTCTCGTCCTCGCGGATGCCGTCCTTGATCTTCTTCACGGTCCCTTCGGACGCGTCCATCCGCGCTGCGAGCCGGTCGCCCAGCCCGTATTTCGCGGCCAGGAAGATGATCGTCGCCCCCACGGTCGCGGCGCCCGCATTGAAGAGGACGCCAGGGAACAGACCGAACAGGAACCCGCCGGTGAGTGTCGCGATCGCCGCGCCCGGAAGCGAGAAGGCCACGATCGCGATATAGGCCGCCACGAAGAGGAGAGCGGTCACGACGTAGTTCGCGTCGCGGTAGGCGATCAGCGCCTCGCGATTTTCGGCGAGCGTCTCGAAGGTGAGATAGTCGCGCAGGAGGAACGCCCCCGCCACGGCGACCGTGCCGATCACGGCAAGCGGGAGGTAGCGGGCGAGGCCCTTCCGTGTTTCGTGAGGCGATGTCTGGGGCATGGTTGTATCTTGCATGGCTGGAGCTCTCTGGATTCGGGTGCGGGTTGCGTTGATCCCGACTTGCCCCGTGGCGTTGGGCCGAGATAGCCACCCTCTCGGACCCGTGAGAACACGTGACGGTTGAGTGCCGTTTTCGAGGTGATGTTACACCTTTCGCAACGGATGCGACGTAGATTTGTTGCAGAGCGGTTGCCGTTGACACGCGTCGATCCTCCGCCTAGGAGGCGGCTTCCCAGTTTTTGCGCGCGGCCCGCCCACGGGGCGCAGGACGCGTGAGGCCCGGAGAGATGATATGAAGCGCACGTTCCAGCCCTCGAACCTCGTCCGCAAGCGCCGGCACGGCTTCCGTGCGCGCATGGCGACGAAGGCCGGCCGCAAGATCCTGAACGCGCGCCGCGCGCGCGGCCGCAAGTCGCTGTCGGCCTGATCCAAGCTTCGGACGAAGTATCGGCGCCGCAGGTCCCGCCTGCGGCGTCTTTGCGCGTGTTGAAGCGTCGCGCGCAGTTCCTGAAGATGAACAGCGCGCTGCGTGTGCCCGCGGGCGCGTTCCTTCTGCAGGCACGCGACCGGGCGGACGGCGACCCGGCGATCGGGGTCGGGTTCACCTGTTCGAAGAAGGTCGGGAATGCGGTCGCCCGCAATCGGGCCAAGCGGCGATTGCGCGAGGCGGCGCGGCTGGTCCTGCCCGCGCGTGGCCAGCCCGGCTGGGACTACGTTCTGATCGGCCGCAGGGATGCGACCGCCGCGCGGGAGTGGGAGGGCCTGCTGGACGATCTGCGACGCGCGCTCGACAAGGCCCATGGGTGATCTGCGCAATGACGCGCCCCATATCTCCGCGATGACCCCCTTCGCCCGCCTCCTCTCCCTGCCGGTGCACGCCTATCGTGCGGTCCTGTCACCCTGGGTCGGGCACAATTGCCGCTACCAGCCGACTTGCTCCGTCTACGCGCTGGAGGCGTTGGAACGTCACGGGGGCCTGCGCGGCGGGTGGCTGGCTCTTCGCCGGCTCGGGCGGTGCCATCCCTGGGGCGGGTCCGGCTACGACCCGGTTCCGGACCGGGAGCGGTGACCGGGCGGGGTTCAGGCGGAATGCGCCCCGTCCGCGAGTGACCGGACATAGGCCAGCACGTCATCGACACTTTCGCCTTTGCCGATCCTCTCGACGATGGCGGAGCCGACGACGCATCCGTCAGCTACGGCAGAGATATCGCGCGCCGCCTCCGGGGTCTTGATGCCGAAGCCCACGATAACCGGCAGATCGGTCGCCGATTTGATCCGCGCGACTTCCGGGGCGACCTTGGATGCATCCGCCGCTCCGGCCCCCGTGATGCCCGTGATCGACACGTAATAGACGAACCCGGACGTGTTCTGCAGTACCTTCGGCAGGCGGGCATCGTCGGTCGTGGGCGTTGCAAGGCGGATGAAGTCGATCTCCGCCTCGAGGGCCGGAAGGCAGAGCTCCTCATCCTCTTCCGGCGGCAGGTCGACGACGATCAGGCCGTCCACGCCCGCGTCCTTCGCCTGCTCCAGAAACGTCTCCACGCCGCGCGAGTAGATGGGGTTGTAATAACCCATCATGACGACCGGCGTCTCGTCGTCGCTCTTGCGGAGCGCGCGTACCGTGTCGAGCGTCCCGTCCAGCGTCATGCCGCCTTCGAGCGCGCGCTGACCGGCGAGCTGGATCGTCGGCCCATCCGCCATCGGGTCGGTGAAGGGCAGCCCGACCTCGATGATGTCGACACCCGCACCGGGGAGACCGCAGACCACCTGACGCGCGGTCTCCTCGTCCGGATCGCCCGCCATCACGTAGGCGACGAACGCCTTTCTGTTCTCGGCCTTCAGCTTCTCGAAACGGGCGGCGATGCGGCTCATGCGGTCCTCTTCCCTGCGTTTCCGCCGATTAGCCGGGCGGGCTGCGCGGCGCAACGTCTGGCAAATTCCGCGCGGACCCCCATATGCGCATCATGAACTACCTTCTTGCTCTCCTGCTGCCGCCGCTCTCCATCTTGCTGGCCGGTCGACCCATCGTCGCGATCGTGTCTTTCCTGATCTGGGTGCCCGCGATCATCTTCTCGGGCGGCCTCGGACATCCGGCCTTCATCGTTCTGGCCTGGATCATCATCTTCGAGCGGAATCGCGATCGCGCCACCTGACGTTGCATGCCGCCTCCGCGCGGCGTAAGGCGCGCGCGACGTCTGGACGGAGGTGGCCATGGGCCTCGCAATCGGCATCGTGGGTCTTCCCAACGTGGGCAAATCCACGCTCTTCAACGCGCTGACGAAGACGGCCGCGGCTCAGGCGGCCAACTTCCCATTCTGTACCATCGAGCCCAATGTCGGTGAGGTGTCCGTGCCCGATGCGCGTCTGCACACGCTGGCCGAGATGGCGCAGTCCAAGCAGACGATCCCGGCGCGCATCACGTTCGTGGACATCGCGGGGCTGGTGAAGGGCGCCTCGAAAGGGGAGGGGCTGGGCAACCAGTTCTTGGCCAACATCCGAGAAACCGATGCGATCGCCCATGTCCTGCGCTGCTTCGAGGACGGCGACGTCACCCATGTCGACGGGCGGGTCGACCCGGTCGCCGACGCGGAAGTGATCGAGACGGAACTCATGATCGCCGACCTCGAGTCGATCGAGAAGCGTCTGGCCAATCTGGTGCGCAAGCTGCGCGGGGGCGACAAGGAGGCCATCGCGCAGGAGCGGCTTCTGAAGGCGGCGCAGGCCGCGCTCGAAGACGGCAAGCCCGCGCGGACTGTGGAGGTTGCGCCGGACGATCTGAAGGCTTGGAGTGGCCTGCAACTCCTGACGCAGAAGCCGATTCTCTATGTCTGCAACGTCGATGAGGCGGCGGCCGCAACCGGGAACGCCCATTCGGAAGCGGTGGCGCGGATGGCAGCGGAGCAAGGCGCCGGAACCGTCGTCATCTCTGCCGCGATCGAGGAAGAGATCGCACAACTCTCAGACGAGGAAGCCGCGGAGTTCCTGTCCGATCTCGGCCTCGAAGAGCCGGGGCTCGATCGGCTCATCCGCGCCGGCTACGCGCTTCTGAAGCTGGAGACCTATTTCACCGTCGGTCCCAAGGAAGCGCGGGCCTGGACGATTCCCCGCGGCACGCTCGCGCCGCAAGCCGCGGGCGTCATCCATGGTGATTTCGAGCGCGGGTTCATCCGTGCCGAGACGATCGCCTACGATGATTTCGTGACCCTCGGGGGAGAGCAGAAGGCAAAGGAAGCCGGCAAGATGCGGGCGGAAGGCAAGGGCTATGTCGTCAGGGATGGCGACGTCCTGCATTTCCTGCACAGCGGCTGAGGGGGCGGCGCACCCCCTCGCGCGCCGCCCACACTGCGGCCTCACTGCATCGTGAAGGTGATTTGTCGCATCGCGGGTGTCGCGAAGCCGCGATCGAGGCGTTATTTACATGACAGATTTCCGGAGGACGACCATGCAACGACGCCATTTCCTCACTGCCGGCCTTGCCGCCTCGACCATTTCATTGTTCCGCGCCGATGCCGCGTCCGCCCAATCGGCGAGGGGCCCGGCCTTCGATCCGGTTCTCGTCCCGACCCGGGCCGACATCGTTCCCGGTGAGATCCATGTGCTACCGGATGCCTTCATGCTCTACTGGACGATGCCCGGTGGGCGGGCGATGCGGTACAGGATCGGAGTTGGCCGCCCCGGCCTCTACGAGTCAGGCGAGTTCTATGTCGGCGCGAAGAAGGAGTGGCCCTCCTGGACCCCCACCGCCTCGATGATCGAGCGAGAGCCAGAGAAGTACGAGCAATACAAGGACGGCGTCCCGGGCGGGCCTGAAAATCCCCTGGGCGCGCGTGCGCTCTACCTTTTCCAGCCGGGGCGCGGCGATACGTTCCTGCGGATCCACGGAACCAACGCGCCGGGAACGATCGGCAGCGCCGTGTCCAATGGCTGCGCGCGGCTGATCAACCCGGAGATCATCGATCTCTACAATCGGGTTCCGATGAAATCGCGCGTGCTGCTCTATCCGAAGGCCGCTTGAGGGCGCTCGCCGCCCTGCTGATCGCGGCCGGGCCCGCATCCGCGGATTGCGGGCCCGAGGATGTCTTCATGTCCTGCACGGTCGCGGACGGTCGGGCGCTGTCGGTGCATTACGACGCATGCTCGGCCCGTTACAGCTTCGGGAAGATCGGCAAGCCGGAACTGACGCTTGACCGGCCGCTGACGGATCTTGGTTTCAAGCCGTGGCCCGGCATCGGTCGAGATATCTGGGAAGCGGCGATCTTTCTGACGGATGGCCACCGTTACGAAGTTTTTGCCGGCTTTCAGAGGCCTTTGGGTGACGAGGTCGTCGAGGTGGCCCCGCCGACATTCGGAGGGGTCGTGGTCTCGCGCGGCGGCGAGGACATCGCTCGGTTCGAGTGTCGCACGGGCACAGTCGAGTGGGCCTATGGCTGGCCGGGACTTCTAGACGCGAAAGCTGCGGCTGGCGGCGACTGGGATCCCGCGCGGAAACTCTGGCATCCCGCTGAATAATCTTGCGCCCGTCTTGCCCCATCAGCGCGGTGCGGTTAGAGCGGTCGACGGAGACGTGGCCGAGTGGTCGAAGGCGCTCCCCTGCTAAGGGAGTAGGCGGGAAACCGTCTCGAGGGTTCGAATCCCTTCGTCTCCGCCACTTGCCCTCGCGAAAGCGTTCTCCCGATAAGGCTGCGGCCGGATTTTTCCGTTGTTTTCGCGGGTTGTGCGCGAAGAGCTGAGCACTGGCCCCGGTGCGAGGAGGCCCGAAAGCAGTCTCTCAGGGCCGATATTCTCCGGTGAGGTGCTCCCCGGAAATTGGACACTGACGGAAGCTACGGTCTGAGGTCATCCTGGTCTTCGAGGAGGAGATGGAAGAGATGGCGAAGAGGAAGCGGCACGCGGCTGCGTTCAAGGCGAAGGTGGCGCTCGAGGCGCTGCGCGGCGAGCAGACGGTGGCCGAGCTGGCGGCTCGGTTCGAGGTGCATCCGACGCTGATCCACCAGTGGAAGAAGGCCTTGCTTGAGGGGGCGTCCGGCGTGTTCGAGAAGGGCGCCGCGAGCAAGGCGCCCGA
>NZ_JYFE01000018.1 GCF_000877395.1 Jannaschia aquimarina
AGGATGACCTCAGACCGTAGCTTCCGTCAGTGTCCAATTTCCGGGGAGCACCTCAAACTCCAAGGTCTGGATCGCAGCGTCGCTATATTGCGGCTGCCGGTTTCGCTTGCCAGTTGCTGGCGGCACCCAGACGATCTCTGGATCGAACCAGATCTTCAGGGAACCGCGCTGCTTCACCGCCTTGTTGTAGGCCGGCCAATTCTCGGTCTTGTAACTCGGCGGGATGGATCTGCTTATGCAGAACATCTAACACACTGGATTCAAGTGATTAATCCAGCTCCAGCTCAGCGTATTAGAGCCCTTCACTATGACAGAGTGGATGAGGCTCGCCCGGTCACTGGGTCGGGCTTGACCAGACCTGATCCATAACAGGATATTCGCTGGGCAAGTCGCCAGTCGTAAGTCAACGGTAATCACGATAGCGGGCGCAATCCGACCCACCTCGGTCCCTGCGCAGTTCGTCAATGCAGGGTTCTCGGCCCATGAATTGGTGCCTGACGAAGTCCTGTGAATTTGAGGCCCGAGAGGCTGCATCTACTCGCTAGCACGTCAGCCTGACGACAGCTCGCCGAGGTCCGGCGCGTCGGGCAATCCGATCACCATTCCGCGCTTTGGCGAAGGCGCCGCCTTGTCGCCTGCCGCCGGCAGCCATAGATCGCGCCCATGCGTTTGCCTGCCCCCATCGAACGACGAATGGACCGTTACAAGTCCGTTTCTGTCATCTCGCTATCCGGCCTCATCGCGGCGGGTCCACGGGGATTGAACCTCGAGAATGTCGGCCCGTTGCTGGCGCGCGGGTTCAGGAAACGTGGGACGGTTGCCGTGGCGCTCAGGCTCAATTCGCCCGGCGGATCGCCAGTGCAATCCTCTCTCATTGGCGCGGCCATCCGGCGCCTCGCGGATGAGATGCAGCTTCCAGTCCACGCTTTCGTCGAGGATGTCGCCGCGTCCGGGGGGTATTGGCTCGCCGCGGCAGCCGACGACATCTGGCTGGACGAAAGCTCGATCACGGGGTCGATCGGCGTGATTTCGGCGGGGTTCGGGTTCGCGGATGCGATCGACAAGATCGGCGTGGAACGGCGGGTTCACACCGCCGGCGAAGACAAGTCACTGCTGGACCCGTTCAGACCCGAGCGAGCCGAGGACGTGGACCGGCTCAAGGCGATCCAGGAGCGGATTCACAAGACCTTTATCCAGCACGTAAGCGACCGCCGTGGCGATCGCCTCGATCAGAGTCGCGATCTCTTCACGGGTGAGATTTTCGTCGGACAGGATGCCGTGGACGCGGGACTCGCGGACGGGATCGGACATCTGGTGCCGAAGATGAAGGAACTCTATGGGGAGAAAACGCGCTTTCGGATCCTGAGCCGCCGGCGCCCGCTCCTGGCGCGGCTGATGCCGAATGCCGGCGAGGGGCTGGTCACGTCCGCGCTGGCCGCGATGGACGAGCGCAGTCTGCGCGCCCGCCTCGGTCTCTGAGGGAAGGACGGCATCGTGATCGTCAAGATCGTCACCCTGTTTCTGATCGGCATGGCCGTGCTTGCGATGTTCGGACGGCTTCGCCTTCCTGGCACACCAAAGGCGGGCCTGCCGCGCAAATGCAAATCCTGCGGTGCCCCGCGCGTCGGTCGCGGTCCTTGCCCCTGCGGAAAGGGCTGAGCCCGTCATGATCATCGAATTTGCCAGCGTGGCTGTCGGCCTGCTGATCCTGATTTTTGCAGGAGACGCACTCGTCAAGGGCGCCGTCAATCTTGCGCTGCGGCTCGGGTTGCCTGCCCTCGTGGTCAGTCTGACGGTCGTGGCGTTCGGAACGTCGGCCCCAGAACTCCTGGTCAGTGTGCAGGCCGTGATCGACGGTGTTCCGGGGCTCGCGCTGGGCAACGTGGTCGGGTCGAACACGGCGAATGTCCTTTTGGTGCTCGGGGTGCCTGCACTGATCGCGACGTTGCACACCTCCAACTGCGAAACGCGCAAGGACTACGCCTACATGGTCGTCGCGAGCCTGATCTTCATCGCGCTCTGCTTCTCCGGGTCGCTCGTCTGGTGGAACGGCCTGATCCTCCTGTCCGTGTTGGTGGCGATCCTTCTGGCCACCTTTCTTTCCTCGCGCGGGGCAGAGGATGAGGTCGAGGGGGCGGATGACAGCCTTCCAGGTTGGAAGCTGACCACCTTCCTCGTTCTCGGTCTCATCGGTTTGCCCCTTGGGGCCAGCTTGCTGGTCGACGGGGCGAGCGAAATCGCGCGAGCGTTCGGGGTGACCGAAACGGTGATCGGTCTGACGCTGGTCGCAATCGGAACCTCGTTACCGGAACTGGCGACCACCGTCATGGCCGCGATCCGGAGACACGCGGACGTGGCGCTGGGAAATGTCATCGGCTCTAACCTGTTCAACCTGACGGCGATCGTCGGGATCACCGTTCTGGTCGGTCCGATCCCGGTCGAGGAGTCCTTCTTGCGGCTCGACCTGTGGATCATGCTCGGCGCGACCGCGCTGCTGATCCCGTTCGTCTTCCTCAGGCAGGATATCACACGCCTCTGGGGCATAGGTCTCTTTGCGATCTACGTCGCTTACCTGGTCCTGGTGCTCGTATGAGGGCGCTCGTCACCGGGGGCGGGGCGCGCCTCGGCGCCGCGATGGCCGAAGAGTTGGCGGCTCTCGGCTTCGACGTCGCGGTGCATTTCTCGCGGTCTGAGGGCGGCGCGAAAACGACGCGGGATCGCATCCGGAGGACTGGGCGATCTGCCGAAACGATACAATGCGATCTCCTGGACCTCGACGCGGCAGGCGACCTCGTTCCGCAGGCCGCGGATCTGCTGGGCGGTCCGCTGACGCTCTTAGTGAACAACGCTTCGATCTTCGAGCATGACGACATCGACAGCGCGACCACCGAAAGCTGGGATCGGCACATACGGTCGAACCTTCAAGCGCCGTTCATCCTGACGCAGCATTTTGCACGTCAGGTGCCCGGCCCGGTCGAGGATGAGAATGGAGAGCCCCTTGCCACGGCAATGGTTGTGAACATGGTCGATCAGCGGGTTCGAAAGCTGACGCCCGAGTTCATGACCTACACGTTGGCCAAGGCGGGCCTGTGGACGTTTACGCAGACCTCCGCGCAGGCCTTGGCGCCTCGCGGCATTCGTGTGAACGCGATCGGCCCGGGACCGACCATGCAAGGGGCGCGTCAGTCACCGGCGCATTTCGCTGCCCAGAGGGCGGCCACGATCCTTGGCCGCGGTGCGGATCCGCAAGGGATCCGCGATGCACTGCGCTATCTCGTCGGCGCGCGCTCCGTGACTGGACAGCTGATCTGCGTCGATGGCGGCCAGCATCTCGCATGGCAGACCCCGGACGTTCTGGGCGTCGAATAGGCGATCGGACCTTCCCCAAGGGCAGAGTACCGCTGGATTTCTCCACTCCCGCGTTGGATCGGAGCGGCTCGTTCATAATTTCTTAGGGATTTGAGGCAGATGAGCACTGCATTTGAAACAGATCAAGGAAATCATGGACTTAATTTTTTTTCCGGCGCCTTACAATGTGGCGAATTCATGACAAGGGCCTTGATGGGCAAGGTCGAGGCGAATCCACCCCCAGCTTTATCCACAGGGCTTTCCACTTATCTGGGGGCGGGCGGCCCCTTGCAACGCAAACACGGGTGAGGCAGCCCCGGACAGGGAATCGGAGATGACGTCGGATAGTTCGGAGAGCAGGGCGGCGGTCCCGACGGGGCCGGATGTCATCAAGCGGTTCTGGCGCAAGCTGGATGCGTCGCCGGGTGTCTATCGCATGCTCGATGCCGAGAGCCGCGTCCTTTATGTCGGCAAGGCCCGCAACCTGAAAGCGCGGGTGGCGAATTACACTCGGCTTCAGGGGCATTCGCCACGCATCCGCCGGATGATCCAGGACACCGCGTCGATGATGGTCCTGACGACGAACAGCGAGCTCGAAGCGCTGCTGCTCGAACAGAACCTCATCAAGCAACTCAGGCCGCGGTACAACGTGCTGCTGCGCGACGACAAGTCGTTCCCGAACATCGAGATCACGCGCGCGCATGCGTTCCCGCAGATCCGCAAGCACCGGGGCCGCAAGGGCGATCGGAACACCTATTTCGGCCCCTTCGCCAGCGCGGGGGCCGTGAACCGCGTTCTGAACCAACTCCAGCGCGTCTTCCTGCTTCGCAACTGCTCGGACAGCGATTTCGAAGGGCGGACCCGGCCCTGCCTCAACTACCAGATCAAGCGGTGCAGCGCGCCCTGCGTCGGGTTCATCAGCCCCGAAGACTATCGCGAGTCGGTCAGGGATGCCGAGCGGTTCCTGCGTGGCGAGACCACCGATATTCAGGAGCGTCTTGCCCACGACATGGAGCAGGCCGCCGCCGAGATGGAGTTCGAGCGGGCCGCCGCGCTTCGGGACCGCATCAAGGCGATGACGAATGTGCAATCGACCCAGGGTGTGAACCCGCAGGGCGTGGCCGAGGCGGATATCATCGGCCTGCACATGGAAGGCGGGCAGGCCTGCATCCAGGTCTTCTTCATCCGTGCGAACCAGAATTGGGGCAATCGCGATTTCTACCCGAAAGTGGCGGAAGACATGTCCCCGACCGAGGTCATGGAAGGGTTCGTCGGTCAGTTCTATGACGACAAGGAGCCTCCGCGCATGCTCCTGCTGAGCCACGGCATCGAGGATGGCGATCTGATGATCGACGCCTTGTCCGAAAAGGCCGGCCGGAAGGTGCAGATCCTTGTGCCGCAGAGGGGCGAGAAGTTCGACCTCGTCCAGAGCGCCGTCCGGAATGCGCGCGAAAGTCTCGGCCGCAAGATGTCAGAGAGTGCGACCCAAGCCAAACTCCTGGACGGGATCCGGGAGGCGTTCGGGCTGGACGCCGCGCCCCGGCGGATCGAGACCTACGACAACTCCCACATACAGGGCAGCCACGCCGTTGGCGCGATGATCGTTACCGGTCCGGAAGGCTTCGAGAAGTCCCAGTATCGCAAGTTCAACATCCGCGGTGACGAACTCACGCCGGGCGACGACTTCGGCATGATGAAGGAGGTCCTGACCCGACGCTTCAAGCGCCTCCTCAAGGAAGATCCGGACCGCAGCGGTGAGACCTGGCCGGATCTCCTGCTGATAGATGGCGGTGCGGGGCAGGTCGGCGCGGTGGTGTCCATCATGAAGGAGCTGGGCGTGGCCGACATCCCGATCGTCGGCGTTGCCAAGGGCGTCGACCGCGACCACGGCAAGGAAGAGTTCCACCGCCCGGGTGCGCGTCCGTTCGCCCTGCGCCGTAACGATCCGGTGCTCTATTTCGTGCAGCGGATGCGGGACGAGGCGCATCGCTTCGCCATCGGCACGCACCGGGCGAAACGCGCGAAGGCGCTCGTCGCCAATCCGCTGGACGAGGTTGCCGGCGTCGGTCCCGGACGGAAGCGGGCGCTCCTGCAGCATTTCGGAAGCGCCAAGGCCGTCTCGCGCGCCGCTCTGGCCGATCTGAAATCAGTCGATGGGATCAGTGACGCTTTGGCCGAGGCGATCCACCGCCACTTCCACGAACGCGGCTAGGTCCCGCCTAGAGGGCCGAAACGCGACCGGCGGCCGTTGCGGCCGCCGGTCCGGTTCTGGCGATCGAGACGCTCAGAGGAACAGTTCTGCCTCGATTGTTTCGGCGGACGTGTTCCGAACGAGGATGCTGCCTCCATCGTATTCGATCAGGGCACCCCGATCCGTATCGGTCACGGTGATGCCGGGGTCGGCATTATCGGAACCGGTATCGATGCGGATCGAGTCGTCGTCGGCATCGAAGCCCTTGATGATGTCGGCCCCCTCGTCCTCGGTCGAGCGGAAGACGAAGGTGTCTTCGCCCTTCCCGCCCTTCAGCGTGTCGTCACCGGCGCCGCCCGTGATCGTGTCGTCTCCGCTGCCGCCCTTGATCCTGTCGTTGCCGGCACCGCCGTCGATCACGTCGTGACCTTTTCCGCCAAAGGCTCTGTCGTTGCCGTCGCCACCTTCGATGGTGTCGTCGCCCTTGCCGCCTTTCAGCCTGTCGTCACCTTCGCCGCCGGACATTTCGTCATGGCCGCCATTTCCCTTGAGCCGGTCGTCGCCTGCCCCGCCGGACAGCGCGTCGTCTCCGCCGCGACCCCGGATCGCATCGTCGCCATCCGTGCCGCTCAGAACATCGTCCGCGGAGGTGCCCTTAAGGTTGACCGGCTCTGCCGGCTCTTCGGTCACGACGCCTTCGGACGAGACCGAGAAAGTGACCTCCTCGACCGCGCCGTCGCGGCTGTCATCAGCGAGCCAGGAGTTGAAAGTGACGACGATCGAGCCGTCTTCGAGCTGCGCCAGCGTCGGATCGGCCTGATCGCCATCGGTCCCTTCGTGAATGCGGATCTCCTCGCTTTCGGGCCGGCCGTCCTCGTCGAAGAAACGAATGTAGATATCGCTCAGATTGGCGTCCTCGGGTCGATCCTTCCAGGCGACCGCGAATCCGCCGCCGTCGAGGACCAGTATCTGGGGATCGCCCTGATAGCCCGAATCCGAGTCCGTGACCTTGATCGGGTCCCCGCTCGCGTTTCCGTCCCGGTCGAAGACCTGGACCCGGATGTCGTTGTTGCGCGGCGTCGATTTGCCGTCGGGATCGATCATGTAGGCCACGATGAATCCGTCACCGTAGGCGGCGATTTCGGAGTTGGAATGTTCCCAGCCAAAGCTCGCCGTTTCGATCAGGACCTTCGCCGCGCCGTCCTTGGTGCCATCCGCGTTGAAGAACTGGCCAAGCAGGGGGATGTCCTTGCCGCTCTTGCTGGTATCTCCGAAGGTCACGACATAGCCGCCATCCGCGAACCCGAAGACGTCCTGGACATGGGTCAGCTTCTTCGCGTCGTCATTGACCTGCACTTCGCCGCCGACCTTGCTTCCGCTTTCGTCGAAGCGCTGGAGGAAGATGTCCCGCTCGGTGGCGAGACCCTGTTGCGCCCGGCCGGTGACGTCGCCTTGCCAGGTCACGACGAAGCCGCCGTCGGGCAGGCTGTCGACCGACGGCATGTAGCCGAAGCTGGCGAAAGCGTCGTCGTTCACGGTCACGAGGCCGCCGACCTTTCCTCCGTCCTGGTCGAGGATCTGAAGCTTGAAGTCGCCGGGCCGGCCGAGGACGTCGTTGCCGTCCTTCCAGACCAGCGCGATGTTCCCGTTCGCCAGAAGCGTCATGTCGGGCTGCATCTGCTTGTTGACGTCCGAGACGACGATCTCGCCGCCGACCGCGTTGCCGTTCGCGTCGTATTTCCGGCCAAGCAGCGTGTCCGTCCGTCCGTCGAGAGGGCTGTTCTCCCAGACGATGAAGTATCCGCCATCCGGCGTCGCGATGACCTGGGTCCCGTCCTTGAAAGAGCCCGTTGAGGCGCTGACGGTCTCTTGCGGTGACATCTGATCCAGAGGGGACATTGCGACTCCTTTCCAAAGAATGCGGCGCGGAGAGAGCAGTCTCCGCGCATCCAAATGTGGACAAAACCTGCCGGACCCGTGGCCCGACGGCCGCAACCTGCCGCCGGGTCGTGACGGGGAATTGGCGCAAATCGGGCCGCTTCAGAGCCTATTGGACGCGCACGCGATGCCAGTTCGGCTCGCGCGGTATCTTTGTTCCCGGAGGTGTTGTGGGCTGTCGGGCCCTATGCCGTGCGGTCGCTGCCGGCCGTTACCGCCACTGCATGCAATCCCAGCCGACAAGCTCGGTGGTCTCATCTAACGCGGCGGCCTCGATCGTGCCGCCGGCGAGATACGCGGCATAGAGCACGCCGTCCCCGCCATACATCCGGTCGAGCTGGGGACCGGACTTGTCCTTCAGCAATGCGATGGCACGACCGTCTTCCGAGAAGGTCATCATGTCGGCGACGATGCTGTCGGAGTTTTCGATGGTCGTGTTTTTCCGCGGAAACGAGTACACCGACAGGACACCGCCCATCGGTGGCAGGTTGCGCGTGTTCGTGAGACCCTGGCCGGACTCGATCCGGCGTTCATGGATGTCCATCATCAGCGTCGAGCGGATCACGCCGGTCCGGAACTCCACCAGACCCGTGAGACAATCCCCCTCCTGTGCCTGGACGGGCTGGCCCAGCGCGAGAAATCCAAGGAGTGCCATTCGACCGATAGGGCCCATATCGAACCTCGTTATACTTATCGTCTCCAATATGAAGGAGAATTCGGCGGATTTGAGGGATATTGCAGGCACCTTCGCGACGATCCGCCGGGATCACGATGGCATGCCCGTCCCGGGTGGGTCGCGACGCCGCAACAGCGCGGCGGGGGCACGGCATCGGGGATGGAACGCCCAACGGAACCCCGCTAAGTCAGGCAAATGACTTGGACCGTGCCGAACATCCTCACGCTGATCCGCCTGCTGGCGGCGCCGGGTGTGGCCGTGATGTTCCTGTTCTTCGCGCGACCCTGGGCGGATTGGTTCGCGCTCTTGCTGTTCGTGTCGGCGGCCGTGACCGACTGGTTCGATGGCTACATCGCTCGGGAGTGGAACCAGGCGACCAAGCTGGGGGCGATGCTGGATCCGATCGCGGACAAGGCGATGGTCGTGATCGCGCTTTGCGTGATCACCGGCTTTTCGGGGATGAATCCATGGTTCCTCCTGCCCGCGACCGTGATCCTCTTCAGAGAGGTTTTCGTCAGCGGTCTCAGAGAGTTCCTGGGTGATGTCGCTGGCGTTCTGAAGGTGACCCCGCTGGCGAAGTGGAAGACGACGGCGCAGATGGTCGCGATCGCCGTCCTGTTCGCCACGGGGGTGTTCCAACACGAGTTTCTCGACCGGACGCAGGGGATGGACGGGGCCATGGTCGGCAGCGTCCTGTCCGGTGCGCAGGAGGATACGTCCGGCGTCCTGCTCTATTATCGGCTGGAGATCGTGACTTGGTGGACGGGCACCGTGCTTCTCTGGGTGGCGGCGGGGTTAACCGCTTGGACTGGTTGGGATTATTTCACGAAAGCGTTGCCGCATCTGCGCGACAAGCCGAGTGGGGGGCAGGCATGACGATCAGAGTGCTCTACTTCGCCTGGCTGCGCGAGCGGATCGGAAAGGGGCGCGAGGAGGTGGCAACCGAGGCGGACACGGTTGCTGATCTGGTCGAAGAGTTGAAGGCGCGCGAGGAGCGCTATGCCTTTGCTTTTTCAGACCTTTCCTCCGTTCGCGTCGCGCTGGACCAAGAGATGGCGCCGCTTGATGCGCCGCTGACGGGGGTGCGGGAGGTGGCGTTCTTCCCGCCGATGACGGGGGGCTGATGCGCCGGGTTCTGGTCCAGGAGGAGGATTTCGACTTGGCGGCCGAGGCGTCGCGGCTTGAATCCACAGGGGCCGGGGCGGTCGTGACCTTTACCGGGATCGTGCGCGACATCGAAGGCGGCCTGCGGCACATGGAGTTGGAGCACTATCCGGGCATGACGCTCAAGGCTTTGGAATCGCACGCGGAGTCCGCCTGTGAGCGATGGCCTCTCTCGGGTGTGACGATCATCCATCGCTACGGAAAGCTGGCGCCGGGGGCGCGGATCATGATGGTCGGTACGGCCTCGGCGCATCGGGTGGCGGCCTTCGAGGCGGCGGAGTTCCTGATGGATTGGCTCAAGTCACGGGCCCCTTTCTGGAAGAAGGAAGTGACCGCCGACGGCGCGGAATGGGTCGCCGCAAAAGATGAGGACGAGGCGGCGCTCGACCGCTGGTAGCCTTTAACCTTTCGGCCCGAACCAGCGTTAACCCGTGTGCCCCCCCCCGTGCACCCCCCGTGCAGACACAGATGCACGGATGGCGGCGTTAACTTTCTGTGCCCGTCTCTATCGCTCAGTCAGCTTGAGCTCGATCCGTCGGTTGCGGGCGCGGGCCTCGGCCGTATCGCCGAAGGCGACGGGGCGAAATTCGGCGAAGCCGGTCGGAGCCAAGCGCGAGGGCGGGACGCCTAACTCGTCTGTCATGAAGCGGACGACAGACAGGGCACGGGCTTGGCTCAGTTCCCAGTTGTCGGCATAGCGGGCGCCGGGGTTCAGGGGGATGTCGTCGGTATGGCCGTCCACGCGGAGGACCCAGTCGATGCCCGGCGGAATCTCGTCGGCGACGTCGAGGATGACGTCCGCCACCTGCGCAACCTGAGCGCGCCCTTCGGGACGGAGTTGGGCCGCACCGGGATCGAACAGCACCTCGGAAGAGAAAACGAAGCGGTCGCCCACGATCTCGACTCCTTCGCGGTCGCCCAGAACCTCGCGCAGCTGTCCGAAGAATTCCGAAGCGTAGCGTTCGAGGCGCTCGGCCTCTTGCTCCAGACGGCGGCGCTCCGCCTCCTCCAGTTCGCGGGCGCGGCGTTCCTCGGCGGCGGCCTGGGCGAGGGCGGTGTTCAGCCGTGAGCCCAGCGCGGTGATCTCGACGCGGTTCTCCGCATCGCGGGCTTCGGAGGCTTCGAGAAGGCCGTTCAATTCGCCCAATTGGGCGCGCAACTCGGCGACTTGCCGATTGAGGAGGGCCGCCTCGCGCCGGGCCTCCTCGCGCGCGCCTTCGGTCCGGGCAAGTTCTTCGCGGGCCGTGGAAAGCAGGGCATCGGCGCGCTGCTGGGCCGTCAGGGCGCTGGCGGCCTGTTCCTGACTGCGGGCCTGGTTGGCGAGGGCGTTGGCCAGCTCGTCGCGCAGATCGTCATTGGCGGCCTCCAGTGCGAGGCGATCGGCAAGCGCGGAGGCAAGACGGGCCTGCACCTCTTCGCTGGATCCCGCGTCGCGGCGCAACGCGGCGAGCTCGGCTTCAAGCTGGGCGATGCGCGCCTCCGCTTCCGTGCGGGACGAAGCATCGCTCTCGACACGTTCGAGCCGCGACAGAGCTTCGGCCAATCGCGCATTCAGCGACTCCGTCTCGTCCTGTGCGCTGTCGCGGCCCGCCAATGCTTCGTCCCGTTCGGCGAGCGCAAGGGCGAGGCGGGCATCCAGATCGTCGCTCGCGCTTTCGGCGGCGGCCAGAAGGGTCAGCGTCTCTTCGGCAGCGCGGCGCTGTTCCTCCAGCGCCAGGGTCATGGCGGTCAGTTCGGCGTCGGCGTCCTGGAGGCGGGCGCGCAGGGCCTCGGCTGCGGCGGCCTCGGTCAGGCGGGCGGCTTCCTCGTCCGAGAGCCGCGTCTCGGCCTCGGCCAGCCGGTTCTGAAGGGCCTGTGCGGCGGCGGCTTCGGCGAGGCGCGCGGCCTCTTCCTCGGAGAGCGCGCCCTCCAACTCGTCTACGCGAGCGGTCAGGTCGGCGGTCTGTCCCTCGCTGGTTTCGAGGGCCGCAAGGGTCCGGGCGAGCGAAGTCTCGCGAGTTGCCGCCTCTGTCCGCATCTCGTCGAGCAGGCCCTGCAGGGCTTCGCGCCGGGCGGCGGCGAGGCGCGCCTGCTCGGCCGCCTCGTCGATTTCGGTCCGGGCCGTGGCAAGCGCGGTTTCCAGCGCGGAACGTTCGTCGGTGATCGCCGCGATCGTATCCTGCGCCCCGGACAGTGCGCCTTCGAGATCGGCGTTGCGCGACAGGAGGCCCGCGACCTGTTCCTCGAACGAGGCGACCCTTGCATCCAGTTGCTCGGTCCGCCGGTTCAGAGTCGCGATCAGCGTCGCCTGCGCGTCGCGCTGATTGCCCAACTCGCGCACCTGCTGACCCAGATTGGCGGCGCGGGCGCGTTCGAGGCCCAGCGCCTCTGACAGGTCGGCCACCTGCTCGCCCAGTTCGGTCAACTCGCTGTCCTGGCCGGTGATCACGTCCGAGAGGATGAACTGCACGATCATGAAGATCGACAGGACGAACATCAGCACCAGCAGCAGCGCCGTCATCGCGTCCACGAAGCCCGGCCAGGCATTGGCCTCGAAGCGCTGTCCGCTGCGGCGGCGCAGGGCCATGGGTTATTCCCCCGGCTCGGGCGTGCCGTCGGCGATACGCGCCAGCTTGCGCATGGCGCGGGTCAGGGCACCGATATCGCCGCGCAGATCGTCCAGCGCGGCCTGACGGCCCTGCTGGACCTCTTCGAAGACCTTCAGAAGCTGCACGTCGATGGAGCGCAGGCGCATCCGGCTTTCGGCATCCAGCCCGCCATCGCCGGCGGCCATGGTCTGACCGTTGCCCGCCATCGCCTCGATCAGCGCTTCCTGCCCGTCGGCCACCCGCTGGAGCGCCTCGGATACGGCGTCGCCGTCGCGTTCCGCCAGCGTGCCCACGGCATCGGCCAGCGACGACAGGCGGCTGTCGGCCAGAAGTCGCCCCTCCTCGGCCTTGTGGAACATGTCCTGAAGCTGCTCCATCTGGTAGTTCATGTGGTCGAGCACGGCGGCGAGCGAATACTGGTCGATGGTCTCGCCGTCGCCCACCAGGCCGATGCGGGTGATCGAGCCCAGCCAATCCTCCAGCTCGCGGTAGAAGCGGTTCTGGCCGTGGCCGGCGAAAAGCTCCAGCAGGCCGACGACCAGCGAACCGGCGAGGCCCAGAAGCGAGGATGCGAAGGCGGTGCCCATCCCGGCGAGCTGTTCCTCGAGCCCGCCGATGAGGCGCGAGAAGACGGCGATGGAGGATTCGTCGCCCTGCGGGTTCAGGCTGCGGATCGTGTCGACGACGGCCGGCACGGTGGTCGCGAGGCCCCAGAACGTGCCCAAAAGGCCCAGAAAGATCAGCGTGTTGACGATGTAGCGCGTGATGTCGCGCGCCTCGTCCAGCCGCTGTGCGACCGAGTCGAGGATCGATCGGGAGGATGTCGCGCTGATCTGGCTGCGCTGGGTCCGGGTGCGCAGCATCACCGCGAGCGGTGCAAGCAGGCCGGGCGGGCGGCTGAGGCTTGCCGAGTCCTCCTTCTCGGCGAAGCCCTCGATCCAGGATACCGAAGAGGTCAGTTGCAGCACCTGCGCGAAGCAGGCCAGCACGCCGAGCACGAAGACCAGGACGATCGTTCCGTTCAGCCACGGGTTCGCCGTGAAGATGGGCGCGACCGAAGGGTAGGCGAGGTAGACCCCTCCGCCCACGAGACCGAGGACCGCCAGCATCTGGACGATCTGACGGATCGGCTGCGAGAACTGAGTCTCTGACTTAACGGCGGCCTGTGCCATATGTACCCTCGTGCCCGGGTTGCTCCCAGGTCCTGGCGGCGACGGTAGCGGGCCGGGAGGGGGGCCGTCCAGCGGGCACGCGCTGCGCCGCCGCGTCTGTTGCAGGCGGGTCTACCGTGCGTCGCGGACCAGCCGGGTCAGACGGTCGATATCGGGGTCGTGGATGTCGTGCGACGCCAGGGCGTCGGCGGTGTTGTGCAGGTATTCGGTGTTCGGACCGCGGCCCCCGTGGGCGCGGGCGATGATCCGGGCCTGTTCCTCCAGCGAGAGGTCGGCGGCGTATTGGCGGTGGGTCGTGTCGACGACATAGGCCACCGCCTGCACGTCTCCGTCCGGTGTGGCCAGGCGAAGCTGGCGCTCGTGATAGGCGGACGAGACCAGTTCCCGCTCGCGCAGACCGGCGAGCGCCGGTTCCGGATCGGCGGCGCGCAGAGCCAGCCCCTCGCAGACGACGTCGGCCGCCGGTTCCAGCGCGAGGACTAGCCCCGGTTCCGCTTCGGTGCCGCGATGATGGATCGACCACATGCAGAAGCGGCGGCGATAGCCCGTCAGGCGTGCGGGCCGCGTCTCGGCCACATCGAAGCCCGCGTTCCAGATGAGCGAGCCGTAGCCGAAGACCCAGAGTTCCGTCATGCGCTGTCCTTTCGCCCCCCGGCGCGGGGGGATAGAGGGGGCAAGGCGGGAAGGAAAGGTGTCCCATGGTGCGATGGCTGTTGATCCTGACGCTGGTCCTCTCCGCGCTCTGGGGCGGATGGTGGGTCGTGGGCTCCGCCGGGCTGGACCGGGGGCTGCGGGCCGGGATCGAGGCGGCGCGGGCGGATGGTTGGCAGATCGACTATGCCGACCTCAGCGTCTCGGGCTTTCCGAACCGGTTCGACACCACGGTGACCGAGCCGGAGGTGACCGCGCCGGGCGGCGGTTTGGCGTGGTCGGCGCCGTTCCTGCAGGTCTTCGCGCTGAGCTACCGCCCCAACCACGTGATCGCCGTGGCGCCCGACAGCCAGAGCCTGACGCTGGGCGGGCGCGAGATCGCGGTCACCACGTCCGATCTGCGTGGATCCGTGGTGGTCGCGCCGTCGCCCGACCTGCCATTGCAGCGCGCGCAGGTGCAGGGGGCCGATCTGGTCGCCGGCCGCTGGGTCGAGGCGCGGGCGCTGCGCGGGGCGATCCGCGAGGCGGAAGCGGGTGGCTACGATGTCGCCGCGGGGGTCGAGGGGCTGGTCCTGCCCGCCTCGATGCGCGCGGCGCTGGCGGGGGATGCTCTGCCAGAAGCGATCGGCGCGCTGACCTTCGACGCCTCGGTAGATCTGGACCGGCCCATCGACCGTCACCTCCGGTCCGCGCCGGGTCTGCGCGCGATGGCGCTGCGGGACCTGACCTTGCGCTGGGGGCCGCTGGATCTGGCGCTGACGGGCGATCTTCGCGCGGGACCGGGCGGGCTGGCCGAGGGCGATCTGACATTGGAAATCGCGGACGTGGCGGCGCTGGACCTGTTGGCCGGACCCAGCATCCCGGCCGAGCGGATCGACCTGATCCGGAGCTTCCTGTCGGCCTACACCGTCCCCGACCGCCCCGGTGCTGCACGCGTGCCGCTGGCGGTTACCGGGGGTGTCGTCTCGCTGGGGCCGGTGCCGATCCTGGCGCTTCCGCCGCTCAGCGTACCTGGATCGTGACCTCACGAGCGTCGATCCGGGTTCCGTCGCGGATCAGGTGGATCGTGCCTGCGTAGCCACCGGCAGGCCAACCTTCGGGGGGCGCGCGCCGTCCGGCCGCGCGGTAGACCTGCGCCTGCGTGCGGGTCAGCGTCTCGGAATGGTCGAACATACGTCCGTCGGGGCCGTCGATGGCGAACTCCATGACGTCGCCCTCGCGGCCACCGAACAGCAATGCCCAGATCACCAGCGCATCCGTGGGGGCCAAGCGGTCCGCATCTGCGGTGCCCGCCTGAACGTCGGCATAATCGGGCACCTCCGGCGCGAACCCGACCGAGAGCAGTCCGCCGGGCTGGTAGGCGGGCGGCTCGGTCCAGAGACCCGCGATGTAGGGATCGACGACCTCTCCGTCGCGGCGGACGACGATTTCGACATGGGGAAACTCTGTCGCGCCCGTCATGCCGATCCGCCCCAACGGTTGGCCGGCGACGACGACATCGCCCGGCGCGACCATCAGGCCCGGAGCGAGGTGGCAAAGCTGCGTCGTCACGCCCTCTCCGTGGTCGATCACCAGGCCGTTGCCGCAATCCTGACCCTCGGGAAACGCCCCACCGGGCACGTCGTCCCGCGCGCGCAGGACGGTCCCGTCTGCGGGGGCGATGACCGGAGGCGCGTCGTCCAGCGCCTCCAGGTCGGCAACGCGGAAATCGGTGCCGTCATGGCCGTCATAGGAAAGCGGACCGCCGGTGAAATCCGCGACGCCGGGGCCGGGATCGGCATCCGGGTATTGCTGGACGAAGCAGGTGCGGCCCAAATCGCAGTCGAGCGGCGGGCGCAGCATCTCGGCGCAGGCGGGCGCGGCGAGCAGGAGGAAGGGCAGGGCAAGGCGCATGTGCGGAAGATAGGGCGCGGGACGACGTCGTCGCGCATGGCCGGGCGGGTTGGCTCTTGGAGGGGGCGAGGTTCCAGCAGGTCGGCGACGCGGGCAAACGGCCCCGTCAGGTCGCGGGCCATGTCGGCACTGTGGAACAGGGCCAGTCTGGGCCGGTCGGTCCGGGCTGCCACCTCGTGGTGGCGAACGATGTGGGCGAACGATGTGGGGTCGAAGTCGAGAAAGCGGCGGAAGGTGACGCCTGCGCCATCGTCTTAGGGATATCAGTGATCGAAGATCCGCAGGGGTATGTCGCGCATGTGCGCGCGGCAGGAGACATGCGCATCGAGCGGGTAGCGGAAGACGCAGAGATATCGTGCGTGCGCGTCCAGCGGCAGCCTGTCGAGCGGCGTGGGGCTTTTCAGACAGCGACGAGAGCGCATCGCGGAGCGCCGCGCGGCGACCTCGGGCATTTCGCGCAGGCGGACGTCGATCCATGGCATCTTGATCGTGAGTCGGGTCTCGATCTCCGGGTCTGCGGAGAACGGCAGCGCGACGATGGTCTGTATTTGGGTCGTCCCGCATTTCGGCGGGGTCACGACGATGACGTCATCCGGGCGGATCTCGACCTGGTCCCATCGCCTGCTGTCGTTAAGCGGACCGAGATAGAGCGTGCGGCCCGGCATGTCGGGCATCCCTCCAGAAGGCGGTGTTGCCATGAGAAGCTTAACCGCAGCCTGTGGCAATGGGCCGGTCCATCAAAACGGGAGGGGATGGCGGCGGGAGGGAGGACGGCACACGGACGCGTGGTAGTGATGCCCGGCGATCGACTGTCTTTCGTGTCCGCAGGTCGGCTCTGACAAGAAAGGGGCCCCGCAGGGCCCCTTCATGCGTTTCGTGTGGTCCGCCTCAATCCGCCGTCAGCAGGGGCGGACGTTTGTTGGTCAGCTTGCGGGCGCCGGGCTCTTCGATGCGGAGCTCCAGCTCGCCGGCCTTGACGCCGACCTTGACCACGCCGCCCTTGGCGAGCTTGCCGAAGAGCAGTTCCTCGGCCAGCGGCTTCTTGACGTGTTCCTGGATCACGCGGGACAGCGGCCGCGCCCCCATCTTGTCGTCGTAGCCCTTGTCGGCGATCCATTCGGCCGCCGCACGGGTCAGCTCGATCGAGACGCCCCGATCCATGAGCTGCGCCTCGAGCTGGAGGACGAACTTCTCGACTACCTGAAGGATGGTGTCCTTCGGCAGCGGCGCGAAGCTGATGATCGCGTCCAGACGGTTGCGGAACTCCGGCGTGAACGTCCGCTCGATGGCGGCGGTGTCCTCACCCTCGCGCCGGTCGCGACCGAAGCCGAGCGGCGCGCGCGCCGCGTCCGAGGCGCCCGCATTCGACGTCATGATCAGGATCACGTTCCGGAAATCGACGGTCCGGCCGTTATGGTCCGTCAGCTTGCCGTGATCCATCACCTGCAACAGGATGTTGTAGACGTCCGGATGCGCCTTCTCGATCTCGTCGAGCAGAAGGACGCAATGCGGGTGCTGATCCACGCCATCGGTGAGCAGGCCGCCCTGGTCGAAACCGACATAGCCCGGCGGCGCCCCGATCAGGCGCGAGACGGCGTGCTTCTCCATGTATTCGGACATGTCGAAGCGCAGCATCTCGATGCCGAGCGTGTCGGCGAGCTGCTTGGCCACCTCGGTCTTGCCGACGCCCGTGGGGCCGGCGAAGAGGTAGTTGCCGATGGGCTTTTCGGGCTCGCGGAGACCGGCGCGCGACAGCTTGATCGCCGAGGCAAGCGCCTCGATCGCCGGATCCTGACCGAACACCACCCGCTTGAGCGACCCTTCGAGATCCCGCAGCACCTCCTGGTCGTCCTTGGAGACGTTCTTGGGCGGAATGCGCGCGATCTTGGCGACCACGGCCTCGATCTCCTTCACGCCGATGGTCTTGCGGCGCTTGGATTCGGTCACGAGGGCCTGCGCGGCGCCGGCCTCGTCTATGACGTCGATGGCCTTGTCCGGCAGCTTGCGGTCGTTGACGTAGCGCGCCGACAACTCCACCGCCGACTTGATGGCGTCGGCCGTATACTTGATCGAATGGTGATCCTCGAACCGGTCCTTGAGGCCTTTGAGGATCTTGATCGTGTCCTCGACCGTCGGCTCGTTCACGTCGATCTTCTGGAAGCGACGCGACAGGGCGCGGTCCTTCTCGAAATGCTGCCGGAACTCCTTGTAGGTGGTGGAGCCCATGGTGCGCAGCTTGCCGCCCTGAAGCGCGGGCTTCAGCAGGTTCGACGCGTCCATCGCGCCGCCGGACGTCGCGCCGGCACCGATCACGGTGTGGATCTCGTCAATGAAGAGCACCGCATCGGGGTGATCCTCAAGCTCCGTGACGACGGCCTTGAGCCGCTCTTCGAAGTCACCGCGATAGCGGGTGCCCGCCAGCAATGCGCCCATGTCGAGCGAGTAGATCGTGGCGCCGGACAGCACCTCGGGCACCTGTCCCTGCACGATCTTGTAGGCCAGACCTTCGGCGATGGCGGTCTTGCCCACGCCGGGATCGCCCACCAGAAGCGGGTTGTTCTTGCGACGGCGGCAGAGGACCTGGATGCAACGCTCCACCTCGTGCTCGCGCCCGATCAGAGGGTCGACGTCACCCTTGGCAGACTTCTTGTTGAGGTCGACGCAATACTTCGCCAGCGCGCTCTCGCGGTTTTCGGACGGGTTCGGGCCGTTATCGCCCTCGACCGGCATGTCGCCCTCTTCCTCGTCGGCGCCCTGGACCGGACGCGCTTCGCCGAAGGACGGATCCTTGGCGACGCCGTGGGCGATGAAGTTGACCGCGTCGTAGCGCGTCATGTCCTGCTCTTGCAGGAAATAGGCGGCATTCGACTCTCGTTCGGCGAAGATGGCGACGAGCACATTGGCGCCCGTCACTTCCGTCCGGCCAGAGGATTGAACATGGATCGCGGCGCGTTGGATCACGCGCTGGAAGGCGGCCGTGGGAACGGCTTCGGACCCTTCGACGTCGGTGACGAGGGTCGACAGGTCGTCCTCGATGAATTCCTCGACAGTCTGCCGAAGCTCGTCGAGATCAACGCCGCAGGCCTGCATCACGCGGGCAGCGTCGGGTTCGTCGATCAGCACCAGCAGGAGATGTTCGAGGGTAGCGAGTTCGTGGCGCCGCGTATTGGCTTGGGCCAGTGCGGCATGGATGGCCTGCTCGAGGGTATTCGAGAACGAGGGCATGACAGTCCTCCTGCGACTGGAGCGCGACGACGGGAAAGTCCGTAGTCGCATTAGTTTAAGTTTTGGTTGTCACCGCGGAGGCTTCAACCTTTTTCGCATCACATTGCCGCAATGGTCGCAGGCGGTGTGGCCGATGCCCATGAATGCGGCGCTCAAAAGGCGTCCTTGGCCGCGCGAATGGCGGCGAACGTCTCGCTGTCGGATTGCCCTTCCGTGCCGGTCGCCGATTTCAGATCGGGCAGGTGGCAGCGCAAAAAGGGGTTGGTGTTGCGCTCAAGATCCAGGCGGGAAGGGACCGTGGGCTGTCCGGCGGCCAGCAGTGCCTCCATCGCCTCCTGGCGAGAGATAAGCTCGGCGCTGTCCGGTTCAAGCGTCCGCGCGAAGGCGAGGTTGGAGCGGGTGTATTCGTGGCCCGACGCGATCAGCGTCTCGCCCGGAAGGTCGGCGAATTGCGAGAGGCTGGCATGCATCTGCTCGGGCGTGCCCTCGAAAAGCCGCCCGCACCCGCCGGCCATCAGGCTGTCGCCGGTGAAGGCGACGCCCTTGCCGATATAGGCGATGTGACCGTTCGTGTGCCCGGACACGTCCCAGACCGCGAAGCGCGCCCCGCCGAGGGCCACCTCGTCGCCCGGGTCGAGCACATGGTCCAAGGCGGGCAGGCGATGGGCATCGGCGCGCGCACCCCAGGCTTTCGCGCCGGTCGCCGCGCGCAAGGCGTCCACGCCGTCGACATGATCCGGGTGGTGGTGGGTCAGCAGGATGTCGGTGATCGTCCAGCCCATCGCCTCGGCCGCTTCGCGGTAAGGGGCGTCGCGGGCGCAGTCGATGGCCGCGACCCGGTCGCCGGAGCGGGCGAGGAAGCCGTAATTGTCCAGCAGGTCGGGGAAGCGGTCCTTGAGCATCGGGATCACCACCAGCGCGTCCAGCGCGGTGCCGGTCACGTCGAATTCGATCTGGGGCGGCATGGTCATTGGCTCCTCCTGTCCTTGCAGAGGATGGCGGGCCGCGCGGCGGTGGCAAGCGATTTCCCGTCGCGGGGCGTGACGGGATACGCACGGATAGCGGGAAATCCGGCCGGGACCGGCGGCCCGGACTCGTGCGGATGCGGGGAGCGCGCTAAGCCGATGCCATGCATCTCGACGTTCTCGACCTGCGGCACTTCTACTACCGCACCCGGCTGGGTCGGGCGGCGCAGAAGGCGATCCGCGATCGGCTGACGGCGATGTGGTCGGACACCAAGGGGCAGACGGTGGCGGGGTTCGGCTTTGCAGTGCCCCTGCTGAGACCCTTCCTGAAGGATGCGCGCCGGGTCATCGGTCTCATGCCGGGCCAGCAGGGCGTGATGCACTGGCCGGCCGGAATGGCGAATGTCTCGGCGCTCTGCGAAGAGACGGCCTGGCCACTGGAGACGGGCGCGGTGGACCGGCTTGTCCTGCTTCATGGGCTGGAGACCTCGGAGAACCCGTCCCATCTTCTGGACGAATGCGCCCGGGTGCTGGGTCCCGGAGGACGGGCGGTGATGGTGGTGCCGAACCGGTCGGGCCTCTGGGCGCGGAGCGAGAAGACGCCCTTCGGCTTCGGCCGGCCCTATTCGCTGGGCCAGCTCGAAGCGCAGACGAAGGCGGCAGGGTTCATTCCCGAGCGTCACTACGCCGCGCTGTTCGGGCCGCCGAGCGCGCGGAACTTCTGGCTCCGCTCCCACGGGGTGATGGAGCGGGTGGGCCAGCGGATCAGTCATTCCGGGGGCGGGGGCGTGATCCTGCTGGAAGTGTCCAAGCAGGTGCCGGCACGGCCGCGCAACGGATTGGCCGAACGGGTGCGGCGGCCCCTGCAGGTGCTGGAAGGTGTCGCGGAACCGACGCCCGCGTGACGGGCGCCGGGCGAGTGCCCGTCCGGAATCGTCAGGGGAGCGGGCTGAGCCGCTCGGACGGCAGGATCGGGCGCGGACGGAACAGCCGCGTGATGACGCCCCAGAAACTGACCACGATCCAGAACAGCTGGATCGCAAGCGCTGCGAGATTGAACTCGCCGGCGAGGCTCAGGAGGACGAGAAAGGCCGCCCCGATGTTGAGCACGTAGTAGGTGACCATCTCCGACGACAGGACGCGCGACGTCAGCAGCGCGAAGTTCGTCATGTAGAGACCGGCCCCGGCGATGCCGAGCATCTGCAGGATCGGCGGTGAAAGATCGAAATAGGCAATCATGAACACACACTCCGGGCGGGGTGCGGGACAACGGCCCCGCAGGTTACTGAGCGTCACCTAGCCGGAGGCGCGGTTTCCAAAAAGTGCGGGAATCCACACTTTCGGGCTGAGAGGCGCGCTTTTTTCGGTCTTGCTGGCCCCGGATCGGGAATCGCCGCATGCCCGGCATTCGTCGTGGTGTCCGCCCCGGCGTCGGGAGACAATGCCGTCCCACCACCCGATGCGGCTGCCGCGCGGCCCGGAACCGGTGGAGCAAGGCGCGAAATGCCGCAACCAAAGCACGACCCACGGTTGGTTGCAGGGCTGAAATCCCTCTGCTAGAGGGTGCGCGATTTCGTGATCCGGGGCGTGTCTCCGGGCTGCGCAAGACGCCCGGACGCAGGGGATCGTGCGGGCGAACGACACGCTGAAAGGGTGCCGCTTGTCCGAAAATGCCTCGATCTCGACCGGGATCGCCGAACGCTACGCTCAGGCGGTCTTCGACCTGAGCCGCGACGGCGGCGATCTCAAGAAGCTGGAAGCGGACGTCACCGCGCTGGACGAGGCGGTGCGTGCCTCCTCCGATCTGCGGGATGTCCTCTCTTCGCCCGTTCTGACCCGAGACGACCAGGCCCGTGCCATGGGTGCCGTGGCCGAGAAGCTGGGTCTGGGCGACACGCTGGCGAACACCCTGCGCCTGATGGCGGCCAAGCGCCGCCTCTTCGTCGTCCCCGCGATGATCGCGCAGCTCAAGGACATGCTGGCCGACGAAAGGGGCGAGGTCACCGCGCAGGTTCGCGCCGCCAAGGCCCTGACCAATGCCCAGACCGACGCGCTGGCCGCCGCGCTCAAGCAATCCACCGGCAAGGACGTCCGCCTGGACGTGACGGTGGACGAAGGGCTGATCGGCGGGCTGGTCGTCCGTCTTGGGTCGCAAATGATCGACACATCCATTCGCGCGAAGCTCAACGCGCTCCAGAACACGATGAAAGAGGTCCGCTGAGATGGCCATCCAGGCAGCCGAGATTTCCGCGATCCTGAAGGATCAGATCAAGAACTTCGGTCAGGAAGCCGAAGTCGCAGAGGTCGGCCGCGTGCTGAGCGTCGGTGACGGCATCGCCCGCGTCTACGGTCTGGACAACGTCCAGGCCGGCGAGATGGTCGAATTCCCCGGTGGCATCCAGGGCATGGCCCTGAACCTCGAGACCGACAATGTGGGCGTCGTGATCTTCGGATCCGACCGCGACATCTCGGAAGGCGACACCGTCAAGCGCACGAATTCGATCGTGGACGTGCCCGCCGGACCCGAACTGCTGGGCCGTGTGGTCGACGGCCTGGGCCAGCCGCTGGACGGAAAGGGCCCCATCGAGGCCAAGGAGCGTCGCGTCGCCGACGTCAAGGCGCCGGGCATCATCCCGCGGAAATCCGTGCACGAGCCGATGGCGACGGGCCTCAAGGCCGTCGACGCCATGATCCCGATCGGCCGGGGCCAGCGCGAGCTGATCATCGGCGACCGCCAGACCGGCAAGACCGCCGTGGCGCTCGACACGATCCTGAACCAGAAGAGCTACAACGACGCCGCCGGCGACGACGAGAGCAAGAAGCTCTACTGCGTCTACGTCGCCGTGGGCCAGAAGCGCTCGACCGTCGCCCAGCTCGTGAAGCGTCTCGAAGAGACCGGCGCCATCGACTACTCGATCGTCGTGGCCGCCACCGCGTCCGACCCGGCGCCGATGCAGTTCCTCGCTCCCTACGCCGCGACGGCGATGGCCGAGTATTTCCGCGACAATGGCAAGCACGCGCTGATCGTTTACGATGACCTGTCGAAGCAGGCCGTCGCCTATCGCCAGATGTCGCTGCTGCTGCGACGTCCGCCGGGCCGCGAAGCCTATCCGGGTGACGTCTTCTACCTCCATTCGCGCCTGCTGGAGCGTTCGGCCAAGCTGAACGAAGAGAACGGCGCGGGCTCGCTCACGGCGCTGCCGATCATCGAGACCCAGGGTGGCGACGTGTCGGCGTTCATTCCGACCAACGTGATCTCGATCACCGACGGCCAGATCTTCCTCGAGACGGAACTGTTCTATCAGGGCATCCGTCCGGCCGTGAACACCGGTCTGTCGGTGTCGCGGGTGGGATCGTCGGCCCAGACGGACGCGATGAAGTCGGTCGCCGGTCCGGTCAAGCTGTCGCTGGCCCAGTACCGGGAAATGGCGGCCTTTGCGCAGTTCGGATCGGATCTGGACGCGTCGACCCAGCGCCTGCTGAACCGCGGCG
This sequence comes from Jannaschia aquimarina, assembly GCF_000877395.1. Lineage (GTDB taxonomy): Bacteria > Pseudomonadota > Alphaproteobacteria > Rhodobacterales > Rhodobacteraceae > Jannaschia > Jannaschia aquimarina. The sequence goes on from NZ_JYFE01000018.1 coordinate 23,304, forward strand.
CGCGCCTGACCGAGCTGATGAAGCAGCCGCAATATTCGCCGCTGACCAACGCGGAGATCGTCTGCGTCATCTATGCGGGCACGAACGGCTATCTGGACGATCTGCCGGTCGGCGAGGTCGGCAAGTGGGAAGACGGCCTGCTGAAATTTATGCGCGGCCAGAAGAAGGACGTCCTCGACTGGATCACCAACGAGGATCCGAAGGTGAAGGGCGACGCCGAAGAGAAGCTGAAGGCGGCCATCGACGAATACGCCAAGACCTACGCCGGCTGATCGCCTGACGGGAGAGAAACATGCCTTCCCTGAAGGACCTCAAGAACCGGATCGAGTCGGTCAAGTCGACCCGCAAGATCACCAAGGCCATGCAGATGGTCGCGGCGGCCAAGCTCCGCCGTGCCCAAGATGCCGCCGAAGCCTCGCGCCCCTACGCGGAGCGGATGAACGCCGTACTCGGCAGCCTCGCCGCGGGCGTGGGCGACAGCGATACGGCGCCCAAGCTGTTGCGCGGCACCGGATCGGATGACGTGCATCTGCTGGTCGTTATGACGGCCGAGCGGGGTCTTTGCGGCGGCTTCAATGCCAACATCGCCAAGCTGGCCCGCTCGCACGCCCAGAAGTTGCGCGGGCAGGGCAAGACGGTGAAGATCCTGACCGTCGGCAAGAAAGGCCGGGACGCGCTGCGGCGCGACCTGTCCGACCTGTTCATCGGCCATATCGATTTCTCCGACGTCAAGCGGATCGGCTACGGCGACGCCAGCAAGGTGGCCGCCGACGTGCTGAGCCGCTTCGATGCGGGAGAGTTCGACGTCGCGACGATCTTCTTCTCGCGCTTCGAGAACGTGGTCAGCCAGATCCCGACTGCCCAGCAGGTCATCCCGTTCGACGTCCCCGAGGATGCCGACGCGGACGCGCTCTACGACTACGAGCCCAGCGAGGAGGCCATCCTGGCCGACCTGCTGCCGCGCGGGGTCGCCACGGCGATCTTCTCGGCGCTGCTGGAAAACGGGGCCAGCGAGCAGGGCGCCCGCATGAGCGCCATGGACAACGCCACGCGCAATGCGGGCGAGATGATCGACAAGCTGACCATCGAGTACAACCGCTCACGTCAGGCGGTCATCACCAACGAACTGATCGAAATCATCTCGGGCGCCGAGGCGCTCTGACGAACGGAGAAACCAATGGCAAACGGCAAGGTAACCCAGGTCATCGGCGCCGTCGTCGACGTGCAGTTCGACGGCGACCTGCCCGAGATCCTGAACGCGCTGGAAACCGACAACAACGGCAAGCGCCTCGTGCTGGAGGTGGCCCAGCACCTCGGTGAGAACACGGTCCGCACGATCGCCATGGACGCGACCGAAGGTCTGGTCCGCGGCCAGGAGGTCAAGGACACCGGCGGCCCGATCATGGTCCCCGTGGGCAACGCCACGCTGGGCCGCATCCTGAACGTCATCGGCGAGCCGGTGGACGAAGGCGAGCCGGTGAATGCCGACGAGAAGCGCGCCATCCACCAGGCGGCGCCCGAATTCGCCGAGCAGGCGACCGAGACCTCGATCCTGGTCACCGGCATCAAGGTCATCGACCTGCTGGCGCCCTATTCCAAGGGCGGGAAGATCGGCCTCTTCGGCGGTGCCGGCGTGGGCAAGACCGTTCTGATCATGGAACTGATCAACAACATCGCAAAGGTGCACTCGGGCTATTCCGTGTTCGCCGGCGTGGGCGAGCGGACGCGCGAGGGCAACGATCTCTATCACGAGATGATCGAGTCGAACGTCATCAAGCCCGACAATCTGTCCGAGAGCCAGGTCGCCCTGGTCTACGGCCAGATGAACGAGCCTCCGGGTGCCCGCGCCCGCGTCGCGCTGACCGGCCTTACCCTGGCCGAGCAGTTCCGCGACCAGTCGGGGACGGACGTTCTGTTCTTCGTCGACAACATCTTCCGCTTCACGCAGGCGGGCTCCGAGGTGTCGGCACTTCTGGGCCGTATCCCGTCGGCGGTGGGCTACCAGCCGACGCTGGCCACCGACATGGGCGCCATGCAGGAGCGGATCACCTCGACCAAGACCGGCTCGATCACCTCCATCCAGGCCGTCTACGTGCCCGCGGACGACCTGACCGACCCCGCGCCCGCCACGACCTTCGCCCACCTCGATGCCACGACCGTGCTGTCGCGCGCCATCTCGGAGCTTGGCATCTACCCGGCCGTGGACCCGCTCGACTCGACGTCGCGGATCCTCGATCCGTCGATCGTCGGCGAGGAGCATTACCGCGTCGCCCGTGACGTGCAGGGGATCCTTCAGCGCTACAAGTCGCTGCAGGACATCATCGCGATCCTCGGCATGGACGAGCTGTCGGAAGAGGACAAGCTGACCGTGGCCCGGGCCCGGAAGATCCAGCGCTTCCTCAGCCAGCCCTTCGACGTCGCCAAGGTCTTCACCGGTGCGGATGGCAAGCAGGTTCCGCTGGAGGACACCATCGAGTCCTTCAAGGCGGTGGTCGCGGGCGAGTACGATCACCTGCCCGAAGCGGCCTTCTACATGGTCGGCGGCATCGACGAGGTGAAGGCGAAGGCCGAGAAGCTGGCCGCCGAGGCCGCCTGAGATGGCGATGCAGTTCGAACTGGTCAGCCCCGAGCGGCGCCTCGCCTCGACCGAGGCGCAGGCCGTCCGCATCCCGGGCGCCGACGGCGATCTGACGGCGATGGAAGGGCACAGCCCGGTCATCACCTCGTTGCGGCCGGGCATCCTGACTGTCGAGACCGGCTCGGGCGAAGAGAGCTACGCCGTGACCGGCGGTTTTGCCGAGATCGGCGCCGAGGGCACGACCGTCCTGGCCGAGCGGGCTCTGCCGACCGGCGACGTCACGCAGGAGGTCTTTGACGATTGGGTCGCGGATGCCCGCAAGGCCCGTGAAGAGGCGGCGGATGACGGCGTCGACGCGGCGGTGAAGCTGCTCGAGGACATGGTCGCCATGGGGGGGCATATCGGCCTGAACCCCAGCCAGCCGAACCTCTGAGCGACCCGGGCCGTCCGGCCGGAACCGACAGAGAAGAAACGGGCCCCGCATCAACGCGGGGCCCTTTTTCCGTGGATCGGCCGTTGCGGGTGAGACCGGTTCCGACCTGTTCGGCGCGCCGTGGGGCGCACCTTCCCCGGGATCCGAGAGCGCGCAGGCTACGTGCTCGAGAGCAATGGATCTCAACTTTTCTCTTGCCGAAACCGGTTTCTGTTCTCAACCTGACTGCATGAGTGGTCCGTCCAGGCTTTCAACGCAGGCTCGCCGCGTCACGATCTTGGATGTCGCGGAAGCCATGGGCGTCGCGAAGGGAACGGTGAGCCGCGCGCTCAACGGCCATCCCGACATCGCGGAGGCGACGAAGCGGCGCGCGCGAAAGGTGGCCGATCGGCTGGGCTATCGGCCGCTGGGATCGGCGCAGGCGATCCGCACGGGTCGGTGCCGTTCGCTGGGGCTGGTGATCGAGACGGCGGAGCACGACGCACATCAGCCGTTCCTGGCGGAATTCCTCGCAGGCCTCTCCGACAGCGCCGCCGAGGAGGGCTGGACCCTTACCGTGGCCAGCGCGCCGGGGCGGGACACGTTGGAGACCTACAGACGTCTCATTTCGGACCGCAAGGCCGACGGATTCATAGTACCGAGGACGAAGCTCGACGATCCGCGCGTCACGATGCTGCGCGATGCCGATATCCCGTTCGTGCTGTTCGGGCGCCATGGCGATCCGGACGGCTGCGCCTGGTACGATATCGACATGGTGGGCGCGATGCGCGAGAGCGTGCGCCTGCTGGCAAGGCGGGGCCATCGGCGGATCGCCTTCGTCGGCGGCGGTCCGCAGCACACCTACGAACATCTGCGCGAGGAAGGGTTTCGTGCGGGAATGGACGAGGCCGGGCTGGCGCTGCCCGACGCGTTCGTGCGCCACGGTGCGCTCGACCGGGCCAGCGGGGCGGAGGCGTTCGGCGCCCTGCTGGATCTGCCGGAGGCGCCCACGGCCTTTGTCTGCGCGATCGACGCCGCCGCATTGGGCCTCTGGCGTGCAGCACAGGCGCGGGGCCTCGTCGTGGGGCGGGACGTTGCCATCGTGGGCTACGATGGCGCTCCGGACGGAGCTCATGCGGAACCGCCGCTGGCGACCTGGGCCGTCGATTACGAAGCGGCGGGCCGGCGGCTTGCCGCGCTGCTGATCCGGCGCGCGCGCGGCGAAGCGCCCGAGACGCTGCGCGAGATCGCATATGCAAGATTCCTCGATCGCGGGTCCGCCGTGGCGAGATAAACCAAGTCCACTGGGAGGAGAGACTTATGAAGACCCTGATGCTGGCCGGCTCTCTGCTGGCGCTGACCGCCGCGATGGCGCAGGCGGAGGATCTGCGCTTCTGGACCACGGAGGAACAGCCCGAGCGGCTCGCCAAGCAGGAAGAGATGGCTGCCGCTTTCGCAGAGGCGACAGGCCACACCGTCGAGGTGATCCCGGTCACGGAATCCGATCTAGGCACGCGGGCCACCGCCGCCTTCGCCGCGGGTGACCTGCCGGACGTCATCTATCACACGTTGCAATATGCCCTGCCCTGGGCGGAGGCCGGCATCCTGGACACGGATGCCGCGACGGACGTGATCGAGAACCTCGGCGCAGGGACATTCAGCGCCGGGGCCCTGTCTCTGGCTGCGGTGGACGGGGGCTATGCGTCCGTGCCGGTTGATGGCTGGACGCAGATGATCGTCTACCGGAAGGACCTGTTCGAGGAGGCGGGCTTGGAGGCGCCGGACAGCTATGCCGATGTCCTCGCCGCCATCGAAGCGTTGCACAACCCGCCCGAGATGTACGGCTTCGTCGCCGCCACCAAGGTGGACGAGAACTTCATGTCCCAGGTGCTGGAGCATGTGTTCCTGGCCAATGGCGTGTCGATCGTGGACGAGGACGGCGTCGCCACCCTCGAGGAAGGGCCGACGCTGGAGGTGCTCGACTTCTACAAGGCCATCGCCGATGCGAGCCCCGAGGGGGAGCTCTACTGGGACCAGTCGCGCACGCTCTACTTCTCGGGCAATGCGGCGATGATCATCTGGTCGCCCTTCATCCTGGACGAGCTTGCGGGTCTGCGCGACAGCGCGCCGCCCACGATCACCGATGATCCGACCTCGTCCGAGCTGGCCTCGCGGACCGGGATCGTGACCAACTTCGCCGGACCGTCGAACCCGGATGGCGCGGCCTGGGGCGACATCCGCTACTTCGGGATCACCAGCGACGCGGCCACCGACGCGGCGATGGAGTTCGTCGAGTATTCTATGTCGGAGGGCTACGGGCAGACCTTGTCCATCGCGCCGGAAGGCAAGTTCCCGGTGCGCCGCGGGACGGCGGACAATCCGACGGAATACACCGATCTGTGGGCGACCCTGCCCGTCGGGGTGGATCGGCAGGCGCCGCTCGGCGATCTCTACGAGGCCGCGGTGATCGAGGACATCGTGGGCGGTCTGGATGTAGCGCAACGCTGGGGCGTCGAAGAGAACCAGCTGGCCACCGCGTCGAAGATCATCAACTCCCAGGTGATCAACCGGGTCGTGCGGCAGTATATCGATGGGGAAATCGAAGGCGCCGCTGCCGTCGAGGCCCTGAACGAGGCCATCGCCTCCGTCGAGTGATCCGAACGCGCCTTCCCCGGGCGAGGGCCGGGGAAGGCGCACCCCCGCACACACGGCGCGCCCATGACCGATACGACACCCAGGACGAAGGACGTTCCCGCTTCCGCGACCCCGGCGGACGTGCCCCCGCCCGTAGCCCCCACCGGCCGGGGGCCGCTGGCCCGTGGTGAGGCGCGGCTGGCCTGGGGCATGCTGTTCCCGACGCTGGCCATCGTCGCTGCCGTGGTCCTGCTGCCGCTGCTCGCGATCTTCTGGATCAGCGTGAAGCCGGTACAATTGTCCGATCTGCGGGCACCCGAACTGGTGTTGCGCGAAGACCTGCGAAGGATCGACGCGCCGGGCGAGGAGGGGACATGGCGGTTCCGCCTGCGCAACTCTTCGCCGGATCGCGCCTTGCGGGATGTCTCGTTCACCGACCTCTTGCCGCCCGGTCTCGACCTTGGGACGCTGCCGGAAGCCTGTGCCGCCGAGGCCGGTCAATTGACCTGTACCTTTGGCGACGTGCCCGGCGGCTGGCGCGAGACGCTGGTGATCCCGGCGACGGCCTCTGCGACCTTCGAGGCGGATCTGCGCGTGCAGGACAGCGCGCCGGTTCTGAGCTTCGCTGCATCCTCGGTCCTGACGGACGGGACCTTCACGCTGGACAATTTCGCGCGCATCTTCTCGTCCGCCGAGTTCGTCGACGTCCTCTGGGCGACCATCTTCTACACGGTCGTGGGCACGGTCGGTGCGATCGTCATGGGCCTTTTCGCCGCGCTCCTGCTGGATGCCTCCTTCAAGGGGCGCGGGATCCTGCGCGGTCTCTATCTCTTCCCGTACGTGGCGCCTGTCATCGCGGTCGCCTTCGCCTGGATCATCCTGTTCGACCCGTTCTCCGGCAGTGCCAACGCGCTGCTGATCCGGATGGGCGTGACGGACGAGGCGATCAACTTCTTCGGAGAGCGGCCGCTCGCGCTGATCATGGTCACGCTCTTCGAGATCTGGCGCTACTTCCCGTTGTCCTTCCTCTTCATCCTTGCGCGCATGCAGTCCGTCCCCTCGGACATGTTCGAGGCCGCGGAAATGGACGGCGCTTCGCCGTTCCAGCAATTCCGGTGGCTGATGCTGCCGCAACTCGCGGGCATCCTGGGCGTGCTGTTCCTGCTGCGCTTCATCTGGACGTTCAACAAATTCGACGACATCTTTCTTCTGACCGGGGGCAATGCGGGCACCCGCACCCTGACCGTCAGCGTTTACGAACAGGCCTTCGCGATCTCAAATATCGGAGCAGGCGCCGCCGTCGCGGTGGTGATCTTCGCCTGTCTTCTGGCCTTCAGTGCGCTCTTCTTCCGCGTCATGAGCCGGGAGGAAGGGCTGTGAGCGTGCTGCGCCGGGGCGATATCGCCGGCGGCTTGCTGGGTGCCGCGTGGATGATCACGCTCGCCATCACGGTCGCTGTGGCGGTGGCCTTCGTGATCGGCGATGCGGTGCGGCCGCATTTGGGCGCCGCACTCCTCTTTGGCGCGGTGATCGGCGTCGGCACCTCCGCCCCCCGGATCGGGCCGGGGACGATGCGGATCCTCGTGGCGGTCGCGGTGGCGGCCACCGTACTCTTCGGGGTCGGGCCGATCCGCCTGGGACCCGAGACCGGGCTCTGGGCGCGGCTTCTCGTCACTGTCGGTCTCGCAGGGGGCTTCGCCGTGGCGCTCGGGGCGACGGTCCAGGATCTCGAGCCCGGTCCGAACGACCGCCATGTCTTCGAGACGGCGGTGATCCGGTTCCTGACCGGCTTCGGCGCCATCTTCTTCACGGCGATCGTCGCGATCCCGTTCTGGGTGATGCTGATGACCTCGTTCAAAAGCCGGGCCGAGCAGGTCGCCAACCCGCTTGATTTCGGGATCGACCTGTCGAAGGGGTGGGCGCTGTTCGACAGCTATTACGAGTTGTTCACCCAGTTCGATTTCGGGCTCTACCTGCTCAACAGCGCATTCATCTCGGTTGTCACCGTCCTCGTCACGCTGGCCTTCGCCATCCCCGGCGCTTACGCGGTGGCGCGCCTGCGGTTCAGGGGGCAGAGGGCGTTCAGCCGCGGCATCCTGCTCATCTATATGGTACCGATGATCGTGCTGGCCCTGCCGATCTATATCGCGTTCAGCATGACGGGGCTGCGCAACAGCATCTTCGGCATCCTGCTGATCTATCCGGTCACGACGGTGCCCGTGGCGCTCTACATGCTGCAGGGATACTTCCGGGGTCTTCCGGCGGAGGTCGAGGAGGCGGGCCTGATGGATGGGCTCTCCCGGTTGCAGGTGATCTGGAAGATCACCCTCCCGCTCAGCCTGCCGGCGCTGGCCAGCGTCAGCCTGTACGTCTTCATGATCGCGTGGAACGAATTCCTGCTGGCCTTCATGCTGCTCGACGATCCGTCGAAGTTCACGCTGACCCGCGGCATCGCGGCGCTGAACTCCTCCGAGATTCCGCGCCAGCACCTGATGGCGGGCTCCGTCATCGCCACAGTCCCGATCATGGCCCTGTTTCTGGGGTTGGAGCGGTTCATGACCAAGGGCCTCGCGGCGGGATCGGTAAAAGGATGACACGGATGTCCGAAAGCCTCGACGAGCGGGCGCGCGCGATCCTGCTCGGCAATGACCGTGGCGGATATACGGTGCCGACGGCGGGCCTCTATCCGTTTCAGTGGAACTGGGACTCGGCCTTCGCCGCCTGGGGATTCTCGACCTTCGATCCCGACCGGGCCTGGACCGAGCTGGAAACGCTGTTCGCCCATCAATGGCCGGATGGCATGGTGCCGCATATCGTCTTCCATAGGGACGACGAGGGATACTTCCCTGGGCCGACGGTTTGGAGCACAGGGCGGACGCCCGCCACATCCGGCATATCCCAACCCCCCGTCGCGGCGACCATGGCGCGGCTCGTCCTGGCGGCCGATCCGTCCCACAGAGAGCGGGCGGCGGCGCTCGTGCCGAAACTGCTCGACTGGCACCGATGGTGGATCCGCGCCCGCGTCCGCGACGGTGTGGCCTGCATCGTCCATCCTTGGGAGTCGGGCCGCGATAACGCCTTTGACTGGGATGTAGGCATGGCGAATGTCGACGGCTCCGATGTGGGGCCGTATCAGCGGCGCGACACCGGCCATGTGGATCCGTCGATGCGACCGACCAAGGCCGAATATGACCGCTATCTCGCGCTCGTGCAGTTCGGCCGCGGCATCGGCTGGGACCAGGTCCGCCTGGCCGACGAGGGGCCCTTCCTGATGGCCGATCCCGGCGTCGCCTTCATCCTGATCCGCGCGTGCGAGGACCTTGCCGTGCTGGCCGCCGAGGTCGGCGCCGATCCGGGTGATGCGGCCGAGATGGCCGAGGGTCTGCGCGCCGGTCTCGACACGCTCTGGAACGATGCCCGCGGCCATTGGGATGCGCGCGACTTGCGGACGGACACATTCGCGAACGTGCTCTCGTCCGGCGCGTGGCTCTGCTGGCTGGCCGGAGCAGGACGGCCCGAGATGGAGGCCCACCTCGCAACGGCCTGGGGCGCCGTGCGCCATGGTCTGCCCACCATGGATCCCGCGCATCCCGGGTTCGACGCGCGCCGCTATTGGCGCGGCCCGGCCTGGCCCTTCTACAACGCGCTCGTCGCGATGGGATTGCGCGATGCAGGCAAGGATGCGGAGGCCGAGCGGCTGCGCGCCGATACGGCCGCGCTGATCCGGAACGGCGGCTTCAACGAGTATTTCGATCCCGTCGAGGGCACGCCCTGCGGGGGGAGCGATTTCACATGGACGGCAGCCGTCTGGCTGACCTGGGCGGGGAGAGAGCGATGAGCGCGCAGGTGGAACTGGTCGGGGTCGAGAAGTGGTTCGGCGACGCGCAGGTCATCAAGGGCGTAGACCTCGCCGTTGCCGCCGGGGAATTCGTGGTCTTCGTCGGACCTTCTGGCTGCGGCAAGTCCACCCTGCTGCGGATGATTGCGGGGCTGGAGGAGACCTCGCGCGGCCAGATCCTCGTCGAGGGGCGCGATGCCACCGCCGAGCCTCCATCGAAGCGCGGCCTCGCGATGGTGTTCCAGTCCTACGCTCTCTACCCCCACCTGTCCGTCCGGGAGAATGTGGGCTTTCCGCTGAAGGCCGCGGGGATGTCCAAGGACGAGATCTCCGCCCGCGTGGACGAGGCCGCCCGTGCGCTGAGGCTGACCGATTATCTCGACCGCCGTCCGAAAGATCTGTCAGGGGGTCAGCGTCAGCGCGTGGCCATCGGACGCTCGATCGTGCGCGAGCCGGTGGCGTTCCTCTTCGACGAGCCGCTGTCGAACCTCGATGCCGCGCTGCGCGTCGAGATGCGCTACGAGATCGCCAAGCTGCATCAGCAACTCGGCACCGCGATGATCTACGTGACCCACGACCAGATCGAGGCGATGACGCTCGCCGACCGCATTGTGGTGCTGGAGGCGGGGCGCATCGCGCAGGTGGGCACGCCGCGCGAGCTGTATCTGCGGCCGCGATCGCTGTTCGTGGCGCAATTCATCGGGTCACCCAAGATGAACGTCTTCACGGCCGATGCGGTCCCCGATCTGGACGCGCCGCCGGGAGCCGCGACCCTTGGCGTGCGACCGGAGGACCTGCGGATCGCGCCGCAGGGGGACGGTGGGCTTTCGGGCAGTGTGGACGTTCTCGAATATCTGGGGGCGGACACGTTTGTCATCGTGGATTGCGGCCCGGCGGGGCGCATCACGGCGCGCGTGCCGGGCGAGGCGGGCCTCGCCCCCGGAGAGGCGGTCGCGCTGGAATTCGACCGCTCCGCCCTGCACGCCTTCGACGAGAAGGGTGTCGCGGTCGACGTTCCCGCGAGGTCGTAGATCTGACGCCAGAACCACCGGCGGATTGCCCGCCGGTTGCGCGCGGCCGGGCCTAGAGCGCGGCGATCAGGTCCGGCAATTCGCCGAGATGGGCGATGCGGCGGTAGCGCGGATGGTCGGGCGCCTCGGCGCGTTCCAGTTCCCATTCCAGCTCCGATGGGCAGAACACGCCCCAGGCGCCTGCCTCGATTGCCGGGCGGACGTCCGACCGCATGGAATTGCCGACCATCAGCGCCGCCTCCGACCCCTCGGGCGCGAAGGCACGGGCATAGGTGGCCGAAGTCTTTTCGCTGACGATCTCGACCGCGTCGAACAGATCGCCCAGACCCGATTGAGCCAGCTTCCGCTCCTGGTCGAGCAGGTCGCCTTTGGTGATCAGCACCAGCCGGTGATCGCGTGCCAGCGCCTCGACCGTCTCGCGGGCATGGGGCAGCAGGTCGACGGGATGGGCCAGCATTTCGCGTCCGGCGGCGAGGATCTCGCCGATCACCGAGGCGGGCACCCGCCCCTCGGTCACCTCGACGGCGGTCTCGATCATCGACAGGACGAATCCCTTGATCCCGAAGCCGTAGATCCCGAGGTTGCGCCGCTCGGCTTCCAGCAGGCGATCCATCAGGTGATCCCGCTCCGCATGGTCGGCCAGAAGCTCGGCGAAATGCGCCTGCGTCATCTGGAAGAAGGTCTCGTTGTGCCAGAGCGTGTCGTCGGCATCGAAACCGATTGCATCGAGTCGGGACATTTGAGGCTCTTTTCAGACGGGTGCCCCTGCCTATATCAAGGGGCCTGACCAATTGCCCAGACTGACCCGTTCGGATGGTATCCATGGCCCTGCTCGCGCGCGACCTGACATCTATGGCAGACACGCCCGACGAAGGTGACGGCGACACGACCGTCGTGACCAAGACCAAGCCCAAGACGGCAAAACCGCCGCTCTACAAGGTACTTTTGCTGAACGACGACTACACGCCGATGGAATTCGTCGTCCACGTGCTGGAACGGTTCTTCGGGGTCAGTCACTCCCAGGCGGTCGAGATCATGCTGACCGTTCACAAGAAGGGTGTGGCCGTGGTCGGCGTCTACAGTCACGAGATCGCCGAGACCAAGGTCGCGCAGGTGATGGATTTCGCGCGCCGCAACCAGCATCCGTTGCAATGCACGATGGAGAAGGAGGAGTGATCCTCTGACCCGCCGCCTTCTCGCGGCGCTCGATGTCGGTGCCGTCGCCCTGCCGGAAGGGCGTATCCTGCTGATGCGCCCACCCCATGACGTTTCACTTCCGGACCCGTCCGCTTGTTACGCCTATCAGCCGATCCGTCCCGTCCACGATGCCTTTAAGGAGTCGGGTTACGAGGCCGGGGCGGACATGCCGGACATGGCATGTGCGGCCGCCATCGTCTTCGCGCCTCGCGCTCGCGTTCTGGCGTGGGATCTGGTGGCGCGGGCCTGTGCGGCGATCCCGAAGGGTGCCCCCGTGATCGTGGACGGCGACAAGACGGATGGGATCGAGACGCTGCTGCGCGACTGTCGAAAGGTCGCCGAGGTCGGAGAGGTGTTCTCCAAGGCCCACGGCAAGGTCTTTTCCTTCGCTTCGCCCGGTGTCCTTGACGATTGGCACACGCCGTCGCTCGACGCCGATGGCTGGCAGACCCGGCCCGGCATCTTCTCGGCTGACGGCGTCGATCCGGGCTCCGCGCTTCTGGCCGAGACGCTGCCGCCGCTTTCGGGACGCGTGTGCGACCTGGGCGCGGGTTGGGGGTACCTGTCGGCCAAGGTGCTGGCCGCGTCTCCGGGCGTGACCGCGCTGGACATGGTCGAAGCGGATCGCGACGCGCTGGATTGTGCTGAAGTCAACGTGTCCGACCCGCGCGGGCGGCCGCACTGGGCGGATGCCACGACCTGGAAGGGCGGGCCATATGATGCGGTGATCACCAATCCGCCTTTTCACGAGGGGCGACGTGCTGATCCGGGTCTGGGCCGGGCCTTCATCGCGACGGCGGCGCGGGTGCTCGCGCCGAAGGGGCGCCTGTTCCTCGTGGCAAATCGGCACCTGCCCTACGAGGCGGCGCTTTCGGATGCCTTCGCGGAAACGATGGTCCGCGCCGACGCCCGGGGATACAAGGTGATCGAGGCGGCACGACCCAGGAGACGCGCATGACCCTCTCGATCGCGGGCAAGACGGCCATCGTCACGGGGGCCGCCAACGGCGTCGGGCTGGCCATCGGACGGCATTTCATCGACCAGGGCGCGAACGTCATGTTCGCCGACCGGGACGAGGCTAAGCTGGAGGCCGAACTGGGTGAGGCAGAGGACGAGGACAATCCGTCCCTGCGCTACTTCGCGGGCGATTTGCGGGAACGTCTGACCGTGGCGAACCTCTTGTCGGCCACCATCGACGCCTTCGATCGTGTGGACATCCTGATCAACGCGTCGCGTCAGGTGATCCCGACCGATCCCCTCGATCCCGGCGATGAAAGCGTCCAGACGCTGCTGGAGCAGAACCTGATGACGCCGCTGCGCCTGTCCCAGGCGATTGCCAACAGGATGCTGCAGCAGGCCGAGGATTCCGACGATGACGGCCCGGCGGGCGCCATCGTCAATATCGGGTCCATCGCCGCAAGGCGGACGCAGCCGGACCTTTTGGGCTTCTCGATCAGCGCGGCGGCGTTGGATCAGGCGACGCGCAGCCTGGCCGTCCATCTCGCCCCTCGGGGCATCCGGGTCAATGGCGTCTCGGTCGGATCGGTCATGTCCAACGCGCTGAAGACCCGTCTCAAGGAAGACGACCAGTTGCGGGGCGAAATCGTCGATGCCACGCCCATGGGTCGCATCGCGGCTCCGGCCGAACTGGCGGAAACGGTCCAGTATCTCGCCTCGGATGCGTCCAGCTTCATGACCGGCCAGATCCTGACCATCGACGGCGGGCGCACTCTCATCGACCCGGTCGTGGGGCCGGTTCACTGACACGATGGGTCGCTTGCGCGCTTGCAAATCCGGACGCGCGCGCGCCTAGCTGAGCGCATGGAACGCTTCGAGAAGTCGTTCACCCGGCAGGAACCCATCCCCGAGGCGGGCATCGCCGCCGCGACCGAGGTCATGCGCTCGGGTATCCTGCACCGCTACGGGGCCGACCCGAGCCATGTCGCCGCGCTGGAGGCGGAATTCGCCGCGCAGATCGGGGCCGCCCATGCCATCGCCGTGGCCTCCGGTGGCTACGCGATGGGCTGCGCGCTCCGGGCGCTGGATGTGCAGCCGGGCGAGCCGGTCCTGACCAACGCCTGGACGCTGGCCCCCGTGCCCGGTGCTATCGCCGCCACGGGTGCGCGCCCCCTGCTGGTCGAAGTGGGCGAGGATCTGACCATCGACCTGGAGGATCTGGCCGCAAAGGCGCCGCAGGCCCGACTGCTGATGCTCAGCCACATGCGCGGCCATCTCGCCGACATGGAAAGGTTGATGGCGGTCTGCGACACCCATGGAGTGACGGTGATCGAGGATTGCGCCCACACGATGGGGGCAAGCTGGAACGGCCATCCCTCGGGCCGCTGGGGTGCCGTCGGCTGCTTCAGCACTCAGACCTACAAGCACGTCAATTCCGGCGAAGGGGGGCTGATCGTCACCGACGATCCCGACCTTGCGGCGCGGATGGTCCTAATGTCGGGCAGCTACATGCTCTATGGCCGTCACGGCGCCGCCCCATCCGAGGAGGTGTTCGCACGCCACACGGCGCAGATGCCCAATGTCTCCGGCCGCATGGACGAGCTCCGCGCCGCCATCCTGCGCCCCCAGATCGCGGACCTTCCGTTGCAGGCCAAGCGGTGGAACGATCGCTATCGCATCCTCGAAGAGGCTTTCCGTGCCACGCCCGGCCTCAAGATGATCGAGCGGCCCCAGCAGGAGGCCTTCGTCGGCTCTTCGATCCAGGTGCTTGCCGCCCATGCCGAGACCCTGCCCGGCTTCGTCGACGGTTGCGCCGCGCGCGGGGTCGAGTGGAAATGGTTCGGTGCCGACAGGCCGCAGGGCTTCACCTCGGCCCATGCCCATTGGGGCTATGTCGAGGCGCAGACCCTGCCGCGCACCGATGCGATCCTGTCGCGGCTTCTGGACATGCGCGTTCCCCTGACTTTCGATGCGGAGGATTGCGCCCGCATCGGCCGGATCGTCGCCGACGAAGCGGCGCGCCATCTGGCCTGAAAGCGGACCTCACGAAAATGCGGACACTCCGCGACTGGAACCGGGCCGATCCGATGCCAACGTCTTGGGTGTCCCTGGATCCGGTCTGCCTGTCTTCTCCGGATCCTTCCTGACCCGCACTACGGGATGGCGTTTCGCCATCCCGTTTTTTCGACTACCACCCCCGACGGTCCGTGTCGTCGTCGTCGTCCTCGCGCATCCGCTCGATCCGTCGGAACAGACCACCCGGAGACAGCGCATTCGGCATCTCGATCCGCAGGGCGTGGGCACAGATCTCCGAGCAGAACCACTTCTCCGGGTCCTCCCGGTTGAAAGCGAAGAGGTGGCTCAGCCACATCGCCTTGTAGTCGTATGGCTTGCCCGCATGTTCCACCGCGAGGTCCCAGGCATCGTAATCGGCGAAGGGCAGGGGCACGAAATCCCAGTTCTCCTTCTTGAAGGCGATGGGTTTGACGCGCACGCCCTTGTCCCGCCCGGAGGACGAGACCGACCAGGCCACCTCGCCATCGTCCGGGATGCCCGCGGCGGCGACGAGTTCGCAGTGGGTATAGTGAGAGCGCGACGCCTTCCGGATGACGGCGAATTGCGCGACCGTCATCAGGCGGGTCACGGTGTCCTTCCACTCGCCGCGGCCCTTGTAAAACGCCATGTAGTAGGATCCCCGCAGGAAGCGGGGCGCGCGCGCCATGTTGACCAGCAGGCCGTACAGCTCCGTCGGCGACGGGGCCTTGGCCAGTTGCAGGTCCAGCGCATGGGCGCACAACTCGGCGCTGAACCAGCTGTCCTTCGCCTTGCGGCGCAGCGGCTTGAACAGGCTCTTCCACATGGCGTGCCGGTCGGGTGCCTTGCCCAGATGTGCCTCCGCCCGCTGCCAGGCATCGGCAGGGGCGTGGGGCAGGGGAACGAAATCCCAATGACCCGCCTTGAAGGTGATGACCTTCTTGCGCACCGCCCCGTCTCGGTCCGAAGCGGAGATCGCCCAGGCTCGGCCCCCATCCTCGACCGGCGCCGAGGCGGCGACGAGTTCGCAATGTGTATAGGTCGGCTCTGTCGAGAGCGGCTTCTTCGACAGCGACAGCCGCTCCAGCAGGCGGGTGATCTTGTCGGCCCGCTCACCCTCGCCCTTGTAGAAGGCCATCACGTAGCGGCCCTGACCCGTGGTCAGCTCCGGCTCGCCCCGCTCCGAAGCGCCGGCCTGCATGGTTCCGTCCATTTCCCCGATCCTCGTACGCTGGACCCTGCGTCACTTTGTGCGGGGGGACAGGCGCCGGGCAAGTCCGGTTTTCCCGACCCGCCGCTGGACGGCGCGGGGCCGGACGGCTAACCCGTTGACCGAAAATCGAGGGAGGGGACGATGTTCACGCATACGATGCGCTTCGATCTGGGCGAGGATGTCGAGGCCCTGCGCGAGATGGTTCATCGCTGGGCGCAGGACCGCGTCAAGCCGATGGCGTCCGAGATCGACGGCTCGAACGCGTTCCCCAACGACCTCTGGTCGGAGATGGGCGAGCTGGGCCTTCTGGGCATAACCGTCCCCGAGGAGGATGGAGGCGCCGGGATGGGATACCTCGCCCATACCGTCGCCATCGAGGAGATCGCCCGCGCCAGCGCCTCGGTCAGCCTCAGCTACGGCGCCCATTCCAACCTCTGCGTCAACCAGATCGCCCTGAACGGCGACGCCGACCAGAAGGCACGCTATCTGCCCGACCTGATCTCGGGCGCCGCCGTCGGCGCGCTCGCCATGTCCGAGGCGGGCGCCGGGTCCGACGTCGTGGGGATGAAGCTGCGCGCCGACAAGCGCAACGACCGCTATGTCCTGAACGGCACGAAGTACTGGATCACCAATGGCCCCGACGCCTCCACTCTGGTGGTCTACGCCAAGACCGACCCCGAGGCCGGATCCAGGGGCATCACCGCCTTCCTGGTCGAGAAGGCGATGAAGGGCTTCAGCACGTCGCCCCATTTCGACAAGCTGGGCATGCGCGGCTCGAATACGGCAGAACTGATCTTCGAGGATGTGGAGGTCCCGTTCGAGAATGTCCTCGGCGAAGAAGGGCGTGGCGTTCAGGTTCTGATGTCGGGCCTCGACTACGAACGCGTCGTTCTGGCGGGCATCGGGCTGGGCATCATGGCCGCCTGTCTCGACGAGATCATGCCCTACCTGGCCGAGCGCAGGCAGTTCGGCAAGCCCATCGGTTCGTTCCAGCTCATGCAGGGCAAGATCGCAGACATGTACACGGCGATGAACTCTGCCCGGGCTTATGTCTACGAGGCTGCGAAGGCCTGCGACCGAGGGGAGGTCACGCGCCAGGACGCCGCCGCCTGCTGCCTCTATGCGTCCGAACAGGCGATGGTGCAGGCCCATCAGGCCGTGCAGGCCATGGGCGGCGCCGGTTTCATGAACGACACCCCCGTCAGCCGCCTCTTCCGAGACGCCAAGCTGATGGAGATCGGCGCGGGGACGTCCGAGATCCGGCGCATGCTGGTCGGGCGGGAGCTGATGGGGGCGATGGGGTGATCCGCGCGGCGGTGATCACGGCGGCCGATGCTGGACCTGCCTGTCTCGGCTTTTCGCCGAACGGGGAAACATGAACGAAGACCCGCCAACCGCTTTCCTAGACTACGTTCGCGAAACGCCGCTTCTGCATGAGGAGCTGCACTACGTCACCCTCGCCTTCGAGTGGATCGCCGCGATCACCGACGTGCTGGCCTGCGCGATCCTGATGATCGGCGCCGCCCGGTTCGTCTGGGGCTTCGCCCGCGCCGAACTCAGCCGCGACACCCAGACCCGCGTCCGCGGCGTGAACACCGAGCGGGTCGAACTGGGCCGCTACATCCTCGCCGGGCTCGAATTGCTGATCGTCTCGGATATCATCCACACGGCCCTCAGCCTCGCCATGGCGGATCTGGTCTTCCTCGGGTTGCTCGTGGTCATTCGCAGCCTCGTGTCGTATTTCCTGGACCGGGAACTGTCCGAGGTGAAGAAGGAGCTGCGTCAATGAGCCGGCCCCCCAAGCGCAAGGGTCTGACGCCGCAGCAGAAGAAGGCGCTGTCCTACGCGCGCGACCATCGGCCCGCCTACGGTCAGAACGACAAGGCCGCCCGCAAACTCGTGCCGTTGCGAAAGGCGCAGGAACGCCGCGCGAGCCGCCGCAAGGACAAGGCCGTGCTGATGCAGACCCCTGAGGAGGCGCTGCCCGAGGTGCGGCGCGGGAACTGGCGCAAGGCGCCCGACCTGCCTCTGGGGGCCGATCTCGAATACGGCCATTTCAGCGACAATGCCCACCGGACCGGTGTGGCCTGGGACAAATCCGCTGCCGAGCCGCCCCATATCGACCGCGCGCGCCGGGTGCGGCGCCGCGTCGTCCGCGTGCTGAAGGGCAAGGGATGAGGGCGCTTATCATCCCTCTTGCGTTGATGGCCGCTCCGTCCGCCGCGCAGGAGATTGTCTTCGACCCCAGCCCGGTCGAGATCTGTCTCTCCGTCCATCGCAACGACGACCGAACGCCCGATTGCGTCGGCGCCGCCGCCGAAACTTGCATGGAACAGACCGACGGGGGCTATTCGACCGTCGGCATGGCGAAATGCACCAACGCGGAAACCGACGAGTGGGACCGGCTTCTGAACGCCGAATATCAGGCTTTGCGGGCGGAACTGGAGGAGGCGGATGCGCGGTTCGGCGGCGGCATAGACCGGTCCGATGCGATCCGAGATGCACAGCGCGCCTGGATCGCCTTCCGCGATGCGGATTGCATGGCGAAATACGCACAGTATCAGGACGGGACGATCCGCACGACCATCGGCACGATCTGCCATCTGACCCATACCGCCCGCCGCACCTTAGAATTGCGCGGGATGCGCGAAGGCTTGGACGGGGACCTCTGACGTGCTTTTTGATCGCGCTTTCGGTGTTGCCTGCGCGCTTGCCGCCGCGACGCTGTCCAGTCCCGCAGTCGCGCAGGATCTCTCGCGCTTCGAAGCCTGCATCGGCCCGGAACTCGAAGCCCGCTCGAAACTGATCGCTTACGCGGCGCCCTGCGTGATCGCGGGTGAGTGCCCAGAGGGATTTCTCGACGACTGGACCGGCTGGGCCTCGGGGGTCGAGACCCAATGCGCGGCCCGTCAGTTCGACGATTGCGCCGTCTCCGATGATCCTGCCGCCTGTCTCGGTGCGCTGTCCACGATGCTCGAAGCGGAGCGTGCGGCAATCGCCGCCGACTTGACGGATGAGCGCATCGCCGCGGCCGCCGAGCAGGCGGGCGGCTTCCGGGGCCGTTCGGTCGGCAGGAACGTCGGGATGATTCGAGCGCCAGAGACGTCGACGTGCCCTCCGACTTTTGCAATATTCGACGATGCGCTTTCGCTTGCGCCGGGGACGAGTTGCAAGGCGTTCGACGCCATGGCGCGGTGGAGCAGCGCGCGCATGTATCTGCGCATGGTGGAGAAAGCCGAGGCCTCGCTCGACTAGGGCCGCCGCGGGGCACCTTCGTCGGCTTTCTACGGGCGCGCGGATCCGTTTCAGCCGTCGGGGCAGGTGCTGGCCTGTCGCATTGCCGGGATGGCGCCTTACCCCTCGCTTCCCCGGCGCGGTGCTGATTAGATGTGCGCGATTGCCGCACCGGGATGCACAGATGAAACTCACTTCCGCCCTCGTCCCCAATTCCGAGGAGGCGCGTGCCAACCGTGCGGCGCACGAGGCCGCGTTGGCCGAGGTGGCCGAGGCCGCGGCCCTTGCCCAAGCGGGCGGCGGCGAGCGGGCGAAGGAGCGTCATCTGTCACGCGGAAAGATGCTGCCTCGCGACCGCGTGGCGGGATTGCTTGATCCAGGCTCGCCGCTTCTGGAGGTCGGGCTCTTCGCGGCGCATGGCATGTATGACGGTGCGGCCCCGGCGGCAGGCGCCATCGCGGGGATCGGGCTGGTCCATGGGCGCCAGGTCATGGTCGTCTGCAACGATGCCACCGTGAAGGGTGGCACCTACTACCCGATGACCGTCAAGAAACACCTTCGGGCCCAGGAGATCGCAGAGGAGAACCGCCTTCCCTGCATTTACCTCGTCGACAGCGGGGGCGCGAACCTGCCCAATCAGGACGAGGTCTTTCCCGACCGCGATCACTTCGGACGGATCTTCTACAACCAAGCCCGGATGTCGGCGAAGGGTATTGCCCAGATCGCCGTTGTGATGGGTTCCTGTACCGCCGGCGGTGCCTACGTGCCCGCCATGTCCGACGTCTCGATCATCGTGCGCGAACAGGGGACGATCTTCCTGGCCGGCCCGCCCCTCGTGAAGGCCGCCACCGGAGAGGAGGTGACGGCCGAGGATCTGGGCGGCGGCGACGTGCATACCCGCCTGTCGGGGGTCGCGGATTACCTCGCCGAGGACGATGCCCACGCGCTCGCTCTCGCGCGGGACGCCGTCCGAAATGTTGAAGTCGGCCCGAGGGTTATGGGCGGGGTGTCCGATTTCGAGCCGCCCGCCTACGATCCGTCCGAGTTGCTGGACGTTGTGCCCGCAAGCCTGTCGACCCCCTATGACATCCGGGAGGTCATCGCCCGTCTTGTCGATGGCTCTCGGTTCGACGAGTTCAAGGCCCGCTTCGGTGAGACGCTGGTGACCGGGTTCGCCGAGATCGAAGGGATGCAGGTCGGCATCGTCGCCAATAACGGGGTGCTCTTCAGCGAGTCCGCGCAGAAGGGCGCGCACTTCGTCGAACTGTGCAGCCAGCGACGCATCCCTCTGATCTTCCTTCAGAATATCACAGGGTTCATGGTTGGTCGCAAATACGAGAACGAGGGCATTGCGCGGCATGGCGCCAAGATGGTGACCGCCGTGGCGAGCACCTCAGTGCCGAAGATCACCATGCTGGTCGGCGGCAGTTTCGGGGCCGGGAATTACGGCATGGCGGGCCGGGCCTACCAGCCGCGGTTCCTGTGGACCTGGCCCAATTCGCGCATCTCGGTGATGGGCGGCGCGCAGGCGGCAGGCGTGCTGGCCACCGTGAAACGTGAGCAGATTCAACGCGCTGGCGGCGAATGGTCCGCCGAGGAGGAGGCCGAGTTCAAGCGCCCGACCGAAGAGATGTTCGCCCGCCAATCGCATCCCCTCTACGCCTCCGCGCGGCTTTGGGACGACGGCATCATCGACCCCCGGAAGTCGCGTGAGGTGCTGGCTCTGTCGCTGCGCGCGGCGCTGAACGCCCCTATCGAGGAGACACGCTTCGGCGTGTTTCGGATGTAATATGTGCAAAAATGCTGATGCACCCCCTGTGCACCCCCTGTGCACCCCCTGTGCAGACGCGCGGTGCACCATCGGCCTCCGATCCGTCGCGCCATTCTTTCGCCCTGTTGGCGACCTAGCGCGTCGGCATGATCCGGGAACGTCGCGCGGATGCGCGCCCACCATGGCTTCGCGCGCTGGTGCGCCGCCTGTTGCGCAGGCTGGTGCGCCGGATCGTCATCGTGGCGGTGGTGACGCTCGCCCTGGCCCTGTCGGGCACGTCGCGCATGGAGGTGACGGCGGGCCTGTCGGGACTAGCACACGAATTCGTCGTCACGATGAACGCCGCCGTCATCGCACGCCGCCAGGCCGAACCGGGTCCCCGCACATGCAAGCCGTCAGAGACGGTCATCCGGGGGAACATGCGCTTCGAGCGGGTGGCGACCGATGCCTGCCGGGGGCGCGTCGATGACGTCGCTGGAGGCCCTCAAGGCGACCTATCCGGGCGCGCAGGCCTATCGCTTCGGTGACGGCCCGGACCTGTGCGCCGAGTTGACCGCGCTGGTCGTCTCGGGTGCGAAGACCGCGACTTGCGGCCGCCTGTCGGACTATCCCGAAGGCGATCCCGACCGGCCCGTCGTCGGACGCCGGGATATCGCCTGCCTTTGGGACTGGACGCCCGCCTGCGTGACCGAGACGGTCAAGGTGACCGAACGGCGCTTTCGCGATGTGCCCGAGGACTTTGCCCTGGCCGAGGGCGAGGGAACGTTCGAGGAGTGGCGCCGGGGGCACGAGACCTATTTCGGGCGCAACGGCGGCTTCGATCCAGGCATGTGGCTGCTCTGCGAGCGGTTCCGCGTGGTGGAGGTGGTCGGGTGAAGGGTCAGGTTCTGGATGCGTATCCGGTCGACGGACGCGGGACGGTCATCCGCTTTAGGCTTGCCGGCCGTGAGATCAGCCGCACGGGCTCACACCATGTCGATTGGGCAGCCCTTCCGGATGCGCCTGCGCCGGGCGACCCTATCCGTGTCGCCGGACAGGGCGGCCGCGTGCTGGCGCTCGATGAAAATGGCATTCGAGTGAGGGCCTGCCTCACCGGCCGCCCCATCGCGCCGGAAGGTACGGTCCTGACCGATCTGCCGCCGCTGACGAAAGACGCGTTCGGTGCCGACGTCACGATCGGCACCGACATGGAGGGGTCATGATCCGCAAGCTTCTGATCGCGAACCGGGGGGAGATCGCCTGCCGGGTCATCGACACCTGCCGCAGGCTGGGCGTCCGCACGGTGGCCGTCCATTCCGAGATCGACCGCGAGGCGCGTCATGTCGCCATGGCGGACGAGGCGGTCTCGCTGGGCGGCGCCTCCCCGGCCGAGAGCTATCTGCGCGGCGACGCCATCATCGAAGCGATGCGCGCGACCAAGGCGGATGCGGTGCATCCGGGCTATGGCTTCCTGTCCGAGAACCCCGATTTCGTGGAGGCCGTCGAGGCGGCGGGGCTGATCTTCGTTGGGCCCTCGGCCGAGGCGATCCGGGCGATGGGCCTGAAGGACGCCGCCAAGAAGCTGATGGAAGAGGCGGGCGTCCCCGTTGTGCCGGGCTATCACGGCGTCGATCAGGCCGATGTCCGGCTGGCGCAGGAGGCGGCCAAGATCGGCTGGCCGGTCCTGATCAAGGCCGTCGCGGGTGGCGGCGGCAAGGGGATGCGCCGCGTCGATGCGGAGGCCGATTTTGCCGAGGCGCTGGCCTCGGCCCGAGCGGAGGCCAAGGCCGCCTTCGGCGACGACCGGGTGCTGATCGAGAAGTTCGTCGCCACCCCACGCCATATCGAAGTGCAGGTCTTCGGCGACGGGACGCGCGCCGTGCATCTGTTCGAGCGTGACTGCTCTCTGCAACGGCGCCACCAGAAGGTCATCGAGGAAGCGCCCGCCCCCGGCATGACGCCCGAGATGCGCGAGGCGATGGGGCAGGCCGCCGTGCGCGCCGCCGAGGCCATCGGCTACCGCGGGGCGGGCACGGTCGAGTTCATCGTGGATGCCTCGGACGGGCTGCGCCCGGACCGGTTCTACTTCATGGAGATGAACACCCGGCTGCAGGTCGAGCACCCCGTCACCGAAGAGATCACGGGCGTGGATCTGGTGGAGTGGATGCTGCGGGTCGCCTCGGGAGAGGCGCTGTGGGTGGATCAGGCGGATCTGTCGATCACGGGCCACAGCTTCGAGGCACGGCTCTATGCCGAGGATCCGGCGGCGGGGTTCCTGCCCGCGACGGGACGGCTGGCGCGGCTGCGCTTTCCCGACCGCGCCCGGATCGAGACCGGGGTGCGCGAGGGTGACGCGATCAGCCCGCATTACGATCCCATGATCGCGAAGATCGTCACCCACGGGCCGACGCGCGGTGCGGCGCTGGGCGCGCTGGAGCGGGCGCTGGCGGGCACGCAGGTCGCCGGGACCGTCACCAACCTCGCCTTCCTGCGGCGCCTGACACGTCACGACGGGTTCGGCCGCGGGGAGGTGGATACCGGGCTGATCGACCGCGAGGCCGAAGCTCTCTCGACCCATCCGGTCGCCTGCATCCGGACGCGGGCGCTGGCGGCCTGCTTGGCGCTGGGTCTGGACGAGGCACCGGACCATGAGGGGTTCGCGCTCTGGGCGCCTCTGAGTTGGCAGGTGGCTTTGGGCCATCGGGGCGAAGAGATCTCGGCGCGCGTCACCGTTAGGGGGGCGGGCCGCTATTCCGTCGATCTGGGCGAGGGGCCGATTGCGGTGACGCGGGGCGCAGGCTGGCAGGTGGACGGCCGCCCGGTCCATGCCGACTGGGCCCGGCATGGCGGTGTGCTGACGGTCTTCTGGGGCAACGCCTATCCGTTCGACC
>NZ_JYFE01000019.1 GCF_000877395.1 Jannaschia aquimarina
TCGAAGCGCTAGAGCCCTCTAGCCCGTAACCGTACACGAAACCGCGGGAACTCCACCTGCCTGACCTTGAAGGTCCTGTTCGGCATGGCGGTCAGGCAGATCACAGGCTTCGTCGAGAGCCTGCTGCGCCTAGTCGGTCTCGACTGGACGGCGCCGGATTTCAACACGTTGAGCAGGCACCAGAATACCTTGGCCGTGACCATTCCCTACCGTGGCGCGCTGGGGCCGCTGAACCTGTTGGTCGACAGCGCCGGCATAAAGGCGGAGGGCGAAGGCGAGTGGCACGCCCGCAAGCATGATGGCGCGAAACGCCGTGTCTGGCGCAAGATCCGCATCGGCGTCGACGAACAGAATCTGGAAATCCGCGCCATAGAAGTAACCGGTAGCAACGTCGATGATGCACCCATGCTACCTGAGCTGCTAAGCCAGATCCCCGCCAATCTGGAGATCGGCTCGGTTACTGCGGACAGTGCCTACAGCACCCGCAAATGCCATGACGCTATCGCCAGCCGAGGTGCACATACCGTCATACCTCCCCGAAAACACGCCAAGCCGGGGAAGCCGGCGACCACGGGCGCGATCGCTCGGATTCCGGCTCTCCGCGCATCGAAATTCCTTGGTCGCGCGATTTGGCGAAAGTGGAGCGGATACCACCGCCGAAGCCACGCCGAGACAAAGATGCACCGCGTGAAGCTGCTGGGACAGGGCGTAATGGCGCGCGACTTCGATCGCCAGGTCGCTGAACTTCACATCCGCGCCGCCGTGCTGAACGACTACACCGCGCTCGGCATCCCCATCACAGAACCCATAGGGTAAATCCGTCTGGGGAAAGGGGACGTGCGGCCCTCACCCGTTTTGCGCAACAGAGTCAGTCACGGACAGAAGACTGTCCCTATCGAACAACGAGTTCCGCATGAAGAGCACCTGCTGCCTTGATGGTCTGCAGGATGTCGATCATGTCTCGCGAGGATACGCCGAGAGCATTCAGCCCGGCGATCACCTCCGACAACGTGGTGCCGCCGCGAACGATCGAAAGACCGGGTCCGGGCTCTTCGCGAAGGCCGGCGCCTGTTCTCGGGACGATCACTGTTTCCCCCGGAGAGAAAGGATTGGGCTGCACTGCAATTGGTGCCTCTTCGACTTGTAGCGTCAGGTTGTTTTGTGAAACGGCGACCTGACTGATCCTAACATCCGCCCCCATGACAATCGTTCCCGATTTCTGATCGACGACGACACGCGCACGTCTTTCCGGAGCGACTTCGATATTCTCGAGTTCACTGATCAGATGCGCCGGTGACGCACGCCGCGCTCTGGCGACATCCACGATGACGGTACCGGCATCCGTCATTCTGGCCAGTTCCCCTCCCAGATCCCGATTGATGGCCCGCTCAATCCTCGCGGCCGTCGTGAAGTCCGCTTCGCGCAGCGCAAGACGGAGTTGCGTCAGGCTCTCGAAGTCGAAAGCGACCTCTCGCTCCACTCGCGCACCTGAAGAAATGATGCCCGATGTCGGGACACCTTCAGTCACTTCCGCCGCATCTCCTCCTGCGGTCACGCCGCCGGCCACGATCGTTCCTTGGGCGACAGCATACACATCCCCGTCCGCAGCCGTCAGCGGGGTCATCACGAGTGTGCCTCCAAGAAGACTCTCCGCGTCACCGATGGCGGAGATCGTGACATCAATCCGACTGCCTGTCCGCGCAAATGGAGGGAGAGCGGCGGTCACGATGACGGCCGCGACGTTCTTCGGCCTGAACTGTTCGCCTGTGACATTGACGCCCATCCGCTCAAGGATCGAAGTCATGATCTCTTCGGTGAACGGCGCGTTGCGCAGCCCGTCGCCGGTCCCATCGAGCCCGACGACCAGTCCGTAGCCCACCAGGTCATTCCCACGGACCCCACCGAAATCGACGAGATCCTTCAGGCGAATGCCTTGGCCCATGGCGGGCTGAAGCGACAACGTGAAGCTGGTCAGCAAAGCGAGCAAACCAAACGCAACTGACCTTCGTACGCTGTCCAGTTTTCTGGCCACGCCCCGCTTGATCAGCAACGTCATCCGAGGCGTTCCGCCAGGTTCAGCCGTGAAAGTCGCGCCGTCAGCGTATAGATCGTCTCCAATCGCGTGGTTTCCTGCTCGAGCTGGGTCGCCGTAAGATATGGGTCGGCGCCGACAAGCTCGTTCCGTCGCCTGCTTGCGTCGAAGCCCAGCCGCTTCACGTCATCGAAAGCACGCTGCATGTCGGCTTCGAAACGACCAATCGACTCCCGCAATCCGATCGCCCCGTCCGCGGAAGTCGCGACAGCCGCCGGCAAGCGGTCCACGAGGACAGCTTCGACCAAGCTTTGATCGAACGATGTTTGACCGAGAGCATAAGCGTACCCCACACCCTCCAGAGCAGTGCGGACCGAAGGATCGGCGACACTGATTGTCCATTCTTCCCGCGCCCCTGCCGTTACGAAGGACGGCGCTTCCGTCGGCAATGGAACCGTCCTTGTCGTCTCGAAAGGTCCACCCGCTGCGAAGTACGCTTCGACGGACTGCTGAAGCGCGTCGGGATCGGTCGCGGCGGCTGCGAGGAGATCCAGGTCACCCCGTATGGTCGAGGCAGCGGAGACTGCGTCAAGGGTTGCATGGCCACCACCGAAAATGGCGCGGCCATCGCTTCGGACATTCATGGCGTCCACAATTCGATTGATTGCATGTTCCGCAGCCTCCGCGACTGTAGCAATCTCGGGACCGGCCCCGGTGACCGATGGAACCAGCGAATCCCGAACTGTCTGGATCTCCACCAATAACCTGTCCGCCGATATCGCAGCGGCATCGCCGAACCGCCGCCCCGCTTCGACTGATTGGCGCATCGACTCGTGGAGCGCGAGGTCTCTCTCGGCGATAGCGAATGCTGAGAAATCGTGCCTCAGAGCAGATCCCGCATCCGTGCGACGTCCGGACGACAACTCGGCCGAGAGACTTCGGACGTCATCTCTCGTCCGCTGACTCGGCAAGGCGAGGGAGCTAACCAGAGAGCTCGTGCTCAAGAAATTGGTCATCGGCATCTCAGAACCTCGTCAAGCGTTCCATCATCTCATCAACGGCTTGGACGACCCGTGCCGCTGCCGCATATTGCTGTTCGATCTCGATAAGGCGTCGCATCTCCTCGTCGACATCGACCCCGGATTCCGAGTCGTGTTCCCGCGCAGTAGCGAGGATAGACTCCGCATCGAAGCGTTGCCCTTCCGCGCGGGAGGCCGCCGACGATGCGTTTGATAGTCGCGCGGCAGCGAGGCCCTGGAAACTGTTGGCGCCCGACCCGAGCACGGGGTCGGCCGGGATCTGTCGGCGGGCCAGCGCGTCGATCATGCGGGAAAGGTTGCCGACAGGTGCGGCAAAATCCGGCGCAGTCGCATTGAGACCATCTCTCAGGCGAAAGTGCGTCGCTGGGTCCTTTGGATTGATCAGTGGGTTCAGTTCCAGCCTACTCGCGGCCCCCGGCGTTCCACCAAGCGGATCCTGGAAGAGGCCTGTATCGCCGGGAAGAAGCGTTGGATCGGTCGCCGGATCGGAAAAGCGCCGCACCAGGTCGTCGGCGAGCGCATCAAGTTCGGCTTGGGCCAAAACCGCATCGTTGTCTCTTGTCTCGAAAAAAGCCGCAAGGCGTCCGCCGCCGACTGATCCCGTCCCGGACTGGATTGGCACGTCTCTTCCGTTGACCAAAAGACCGTTGAGGCCAGCACCCAAGGTGCGGTCCGGGGTCACTTCAACGACGGGAGTGAACGTGATCTCTGCAGGCTTTCCATCGAGCAGAATCGAGCCACCCTTCGACACCAAAGCCACCGCACCGAAATCCCGCTGCAGCACCTTGATTTCCAGGCTTTCCGAGATCTTGGAGAGAAGCGCATCACGACGATCCTCCAATGCGGCATATTCCGCGCCCCCGGCAACGGCCGAGGAGATCGCACCGTTCAGATCCGCGACTGCCTTGAGATCGGCATTGAGGGAAGCGACCTCATTCACGATCTGGTCTTCCGCGTTCTGACGGGACTGTTGGATTTCGCCGGAGATCTCGTTGATCTTTCCCACGACATCATTGGCGGCCTCCGCAAGAACGGCCAACCTGTTCGGCGACCCGGGTTGCGCGACGGCGTCGGTCAGAGAGATCTCGAAAGCATTGATCCGTCCTGACAGGCTGTTTGGCGCATCGGGTTCTCCGATTGCAGAGACGATGTCCGACCAGAATGCCGACCCGATACCCGCGCCGGCAGCACCTGCCGTCGCGTCTCGTAGGACCGCCAGCGATCCCGCGTCTCGTTGCCGCTGGACCGTCGCCTTGAGGCCCGGCGCATGGATCGAGATTGGCTCAACGGCGAGATCACGCCGCGCGTAGCCCGGGCGATCGGCGTTCGACACGTTCGATGCGACGATACTGGCGCGTCGGGACGCGATGTCGAGGCCATTGACGGCGGCGGAAAGGGCGGAAGAGAGGGACATTGGTCAACCTTTCAGCGGATCACCGCTTGATGTTGGTGGTTTCCTGCAGCATCTCGTCGACGGTCTGGATGACCTTCGCGTTGGAGCTGTAGGCGCGCTGTGTCTGGATCAGGTTGGTCAACTCTGAGGCGACATCCGTTGCGCTTTCTTCGCGGGCAAAACCGACGATATCGCCGACCGGGCCGTCACCTGCATCCCAGAGATAGAACGCACCCGATTCCGAGCCGACCTGGTACGTCTGGTTGGGAAGCGCCTGAAGCCCGTTGGGGTTCGGGACATCGACGACCGGCACCTGATAAATCGTGCGCGTGAAACCGGTGTCGAAGATCGCGTACATGAAGCCGTTGGAGTCGACCTCGATCGAGGCGAGATTGCCGACGGGCGATCCGTTCTTCGTGATCGCGACAGGCGCGAACACTTCGGAGACCTGGCTTAGGCCACGCGCTTCCAGCGGCCTGCCGATATCGATCGTGATCGGACCGGATTGCGCCGTTACCGTGATCAAACCCGTCCCGGCATCGTAGGTGCCTTGCGCGCCATTGACGACCGTCGCGATCGTGCCACCGTGATCACGGCTGTCGTCGAACGTGATGGTAAACTCGCCAATTTGCGTTCCCAGGGCATCGTCATCGATCGTCAGGGTCCATTCGTTGCTGGACCCTGCGGCCGGGACGGTGGGCGAGAATTCGAAGGACAGATTCTGCGGCTGGCCGAGATTGCCGTAATACTCGAGCGGAAATCCAATCGGATCGCCGGAGGCCCCTGCGCTGGTCTCGGTCGCGGGGAGATTCACGCCAAGCGTGATCGACGTGGTCGCATCCCCTTCATACTGGTTCGAGTCGACGCGGACGGGGACGAGACCGCTCGCCGTGTCACGCGGCTGGCTCGGCACATTGCCGTCCTGGTTGGCGGGCCAGCCCAACAGGATCTGTCCGCTTTCGGTTCGCATATAGCCGTTCGAATCGGGCCGGAAGCTGCCGGTGGTCGTCATCCGCAGCGGGACCTCACCGCTTTCGCTGTTAAGCGAGGATTCCGGCGTCACCGGGAGCATGCCACGCCCTCCGATGGAAAGATCGGTCGCGTTGTTGGTCGTGATCAGGGTTCCGCGCTGGTCGACCGCCCGGCCGGTCGTGACCCGGACGCCGCCTGCCGAATAGGCGCCCCGGCTCTGGTCCAAGACCAGGGAGTGAAATTCGGCAACCGCCCGCTTGTATCCGAAGGTGGCCGAGTTCGAGATGTTGTCGGAGATCGTCGCCAGCCGGCTTGCGTTGACGTTGAGCCCGGTAACGCCGGCATTGAGCGAGGAGGAAATCGTCATGTCTGTCCTTTCGGTCGGATCAGCGGTGAAGCCCGGCAGGTCCCGTATCGATGCAAACCTGACCAGCGAGGGTTAAGGCCGGGTGAACCGAGCCAGACGTGATAAATCGAATGCTACGCATCCGGTCGAAGCAGGATGATCTCGATGCGATCGTTACGCGTGGACGCGGCCGGATCGGCGGCGGGTCGGCGATCGCCATGGCCGGTCACCCGCATGAGTCGCGTTTCATCGAGACCCGCGACCAGCATGAGGCGTCGGGCGGTCTGAGCCCGGGCGATCGACCGTTCCCAGACCGGAAGATCACGCCGTACGAGGGGCGGCCTCGCAACGTGGGCTTCGATCGATATGCCGCCCGAAGTGCGGTCCGCCTGACTTACGACGGTCGCGATAAGCCGGCGCAGGATCGGTTCCGGATCTGCCTCGGAGGTGAAAAGCGGTGTCTCTGGCAGGGAGAAGAGTTCGATCACCAAACCCTCGTCGGTGACCCTCGCGGTGACGTTGCGACGATCCATATCCTCCACGAGGCTGTCGCCGCCCCTGCCGAGCAGCGCATCCTCGACGGCGCGCATGCTCTCTTCGGCCCCTTCCCCGAAGCCGGCCAGTTGCGTCTCGGTGATGCCGCCCGTCCCCTCGCGGACATCGCCACTCGCATCGACGAGGGAGTTGCCCCCGAAGGCACCATCGCCGCCGCCTGAACTACGGGCCACGGGGACGGTCGGGTTGAAGTAGTCGGCAAGCCCCTTGCGCTGCTTGTCGGTCGTCGCATTCAGCAGCCACATCAGCATGAAGAAGGCCATCATCGCGGTTACGAAATCCGCGTAAGCCACCTTCCACGCGCCACCGTGATGGCCATCACCCCCGGAGACCTTCTTGCGCTTGATGATGATGGGGCGGTTCGAGTCGCTCATGCAGACCCGATAGGGGCCGAGGCCTGAAGAAACCGTTTACCGGCCCGACAAATCGGCCATGCTGCGGATATCGACAGTGGGAGAAGGCATATGAGGATCACCTGGCTCGGCCATTCCGGCTTTCGTCTCGAAATCGGGGAGCAGATCCTGCTGATCGACCCGTGGCTCGCGGGGAATCCGGCCTTTCCCGAAGAGCGACGTCCGCAGGCGATCGAAGGCGCGACGGCGATCCTGCTCACCCACGGACATGGGAACCACGCCTCGAACGCTGCAAGCATCGCGGCCAAACTGGGCGTCCCGATCGCCTGCATTCACGAATTATCGGAATCGCCCGCCCTCTCGGCGGCGGAGTGCATCGGGTTCGGAAAGGGCGGCACCATCCGCTTCGGCGACGTCCGCGTGACCATGGTGAATGCCGTCCATTCCAGCAGCGTCGATTTCTCGGACGAACTCGGTGTCGCTGGATCCGAAGCCGGCTTCATCATCCGTGGCGAAGACCGGTGCATCTACGTGTCCGGCGACACGGATGTGATGGCGGATATGGGATGGATCGGTGAGTATTATGAGCCCGATATCGGCATCCTGTGCTGTGGCGGGCACTATACCATGGATATCGACGCGGCAGCCTGGGCGGCGAAGCGCTTCTTCGACTTCAAGACGGTCATCCCATGCCACTACGGGACCTTCCCGATCCTGGCGCAATCCGCGGAACCCCTTGCCGCCGCGCTGCCCGGGATCGACGTCCGTTTGCCGAATGTGCTGGAGCCGTTCGAGATCTAAGGCCCTACGGGGCGACCCAGACCCACATCCCGTTCCATTGCGCGCGCAGATGGGGATCGGACGAAAGGTTGACGGCATCTATCTCCACGATCCGTCCGACCAGCGCCGCATGCCGTTCTAGAGCGGGTGTCCGATCGAAGGCATCCTGATGGGCAATCGGCGTACCGGGCGTGGGATCCGTTCCGTAATTCCCGCGCGAGGCCTCCGGGATACGGGACCAACGATCGCGATCCCCACGGACGATCTCGACATCGAGGGACAAACGAAGCTGCTCCTGCGTGTTCGGATCCCAGAGCAGAATCTGGGCGCGGGGGTCGATCCCGATCTGTCTTGCCTTCGGTGTGCGGGCATCGGTGTGCATCTCGACCGCACGCGCGCTCCGGTCGCAGGCGCGCAAGGCAACCGTCCTCACCTGCGGGCCTTTCTGGCCAATTGTGGCCAGCGCGACGAGGCGCCATGGATCGTCGGACACGGAGCAGGCCCGCTCGATCCGGGACCACAGATGATCTTCGAGGCGGTCCAGCGACGCCCAACCGTCACTCATATCCGGTCATCTCCAGGTAGCCGCGTGCCGAATGGGTGCCCTCTGCGGTGACGGGCCCCTCCCAATAGGGGAACAACGTGCCTTGCCAGCTTTGCGGATTGACTGCCGTGACCGTCACGTCGACCCCCTCCGGCGGTAGCGCGAGGCGCCATGTCGTCGGCACATCCCGGCCGGAAACGTCGGAAAGATCCAGCGGATCCAGAACCAACTCGCCGTAATACGGCGTCACCGTCCCGTCAGGCTCGATCCAGGAGGCATAGGTGAACGGTGTCCCGCCACGCAGTTGGAACGCCATCAATCGCTCCCCCCCGGTCAGGTGCAATGAGAACCAGTCCCACCCTTCCTGATCGTCTTCCAGCGGCTGGGAGGACCATTCCCGATCCAGCCAGCCACGGCCCGTCACCTCGACATCACCATCCGGCAGACGAAGCGTCCCACCGACATCGTAGAACGGTTGCGAATAGTAATAGCTGGCCTGACCGGAGGCCGATTTCACACTGAACCCGTCTTCTCCGTGGCGCACGAGTGGCCCGGTCGCCACGAAGGATAGCTCGTATCCAGCCTCGCCGGTATCGGCGCTGAGCCTCAAGCTGTCGAGTTCGTCCCCGTCTCCGGCACCGTTCCGTTCCAGACGCCAGTCGTCGATCCACGCCGCGAACGGTTGGGCCATGACGCCCGCTTGGCCCACATCTCCGCGAGCGAAACGCTCGCCGCTGAAATGGGCCTCCGGCGTAGTCAGACCGAAATGGCCCATCCAGACCTGCGGACCGACGGGCGTCAGAGCGGACCGGAACAATGTCCACTGGATCCCGTAGTCGCGTCCGTCCTCGCCTTCGAGCACCGCTGTCAGGTACCACCATTCAATCCGGTACTCCGGATGGGGCCCGTGATCCTCGGGGAAGGTGAAGGCGCGTCCCCGTTCTGGAAGGGCAAAGCCCTCGCCACCCTGGCCCAGGCCGGCGAAGCCCTGCGACGCGGCTGGGGTGGACGACACGGCGACCAAGGCCGCGGTCAGGACGATCCGGATGGCTTTACCGTTCATGGGCGAAGACTTTCACAAGATCGGCCGGCGGCATCCGCCACAACCGGGCAGCCGGCAGCGCAGCCGCGGCCGCCGCCGCAAGCAGCGCCCAACCGGACAGGACGATCCAGTCGACCGGGAACACCCGCAGGGGCAAA
Source organism: Jannaschia aquimarina (assembly GCF_000877395.1). Taxonomy (GTDB): domain Bacteria; phylum Pseudomonadota; class Alphaproteobacteria; order Rhodobacterales; family Rhodobacteraceae; genus Jannaschia; species Jannaschia aquimarina. The sequence goes on from NZ_JYFE01000019.1 coordinate 9,216, forward strand.
CGCCACCCGAAGGCCTGCACATTTACCACCGCCAAGAGCGCCCAGGCCAGTCCGATGCCGACCGGGATCGCGAGCAGGGCGGTCAGAAGAGCGAGTCCAACCGCCCGGATCAGGTCCAATTGCGCAATCCGTGCGCGCGTCAGTCCCAACGCCCAGAGAGGCGCGACCTGTGGCACGCGCATCCCGCTGAGGGTCGTCAGCGAGGCCCAGAGCGCGAAGGCCGCGACCCCCAGCGTCAAGGCGTTCAAGGCTCCGGTCACCGCGAACGTCCTTTCGAAGACGTTCAACGAGAATTGCTTGATCTCAGCCTGATTCACGACCCGATCGGGTGCCAGATCGAAGGTCGATGCGAGTTGCTCGGAGACCGCCTCGACCCGCTCCGGTGCCACGCGGACGGCAAACCTCGTCGCACTCGTCTCGGGAAAGCGGTCGCGAAACGCGTCCAGTCCCAGATAAGCCTGACCCCGTGGGTTTCCGTAATCCGAGTAAACCCCCAGCACGGGCCAGCGCCCCCCGCTGCCCAGGTCGACATGCGTGCCCGTCCAGACGTCCTCGCGCCGGGCGAGCTGCTCGTTCACCAGCGCGCCCTCTCCCGCCGCGAGTCGGCTCCAGACGTCGGGCACCTGGTCCAGCAAAGGCCAGTTCTCGCGATAGGTCGCATGGTCCAGCAGCCCGTAGATCTCGCCCGGCGCGCCCTCCAGGTTCGCCTGAGCCGCGACGATGGGCAGGACGGCGTCGACGCGGTCCTCCAGAAACCGGGCGATCTCGCGCGCCTGACTTTCGTCCTCTGCGTAGAGATACAGCTCTGCCGCGAGGCGTTGATCCAGCCATCCCGTAAACGTGCCGCGGAAGCTGCCGACCATCGTGCTGACGCCGATATTGGCCGAGAGCGCGAGCATCAGCGCCATCAGGGCAAGGCTCAGACCGGGGATCTGTTGACGGGCATCTGCCCAAAGCCATTGGGTCACCGGCCCGGTTGCGCTGCGGGCCCCGAGGGACAGAACGCGCATCAACAGTGGGGGCAGCAAGAGAGCCGCGCCCAGCAGAAGCGCCCCGAGCAGAAGAAACCCAGCGATCAGTCCCGTCGCCGTCAGCGCGAGGATCGCCGCGCCGGCCAGCAGCGCGACGCCGGTGATCGCCTGCAAGCGCAGCGTCGATATCCGCGCCTGCGCCCAGGCCCTCGGCATCGCCGGCGCAAGAACCGGAAGCGTCGCAAGCTGCCACAGGCTCCGCCCGCCGGCGATGGCGAGGCCTGCACCGGCCATCGCGAAACCCGATAGCCACCAGAGCGGCGACAGCGTCAGCCCCCCATCCACCCGCGCCCCGTAGAGCCCGGAGAGCGTGGCCGCCACGCCGGGAAGCAGGGCCGCGGCCACGGCATATCCCAGGACGATCCCGATCGCCCCACCGGCCAGCGTCAACGCGGCCAGTTCCAGCGCGAGACAAAGCGTCAGCGTGCGGGATGGCAGCCCCAGCGCCCGCAACGTGCGGAACAGGGGCCTGCGTTGCTCGAATGCCAGCCCGATTGCCGCGTGGACGATGAAGAGGCCTACGGCGAATGCGAGCAGACCGAACGCGGTGAGGTTGAGGTGGAAGCTGTCGGTCAGCCGCCCGATATCACCCCCCTCCCCGGCCGGTTCCTGGCGCGCGCTGCCCGGGATCAGTTCGGTCAGAGGCGTCAATCCGTCCCTTGGCGTCGGAAGGATCAACAACGCGTCGATCCTGTCTGTTTCGAGGATCCTCTGTGCGGCAGCGATATCCGCCAGGACGATGCCCGGTGCGATTCCATCCACGCCCGTCCCCGACAGACCGACGGGAAGCTCCGAAAGGGTGTTCGGGGCGACCAGAACCGTTTCTCCGGCGAGGAACGCGACCAACGTTTCGGTCTCGCCCAATGGCGCGGTCGCACTGCCGGGCGGAGAAGTGAACGGGTCGAGACCGACAAGACGCAGCGAGGTGCCCGGCACACGCGCTTCGATCACCGGGGACACGTTCCAGCCTGCGCGTCTGGCCGCTGCGAAATCCTGCAAGGTCAACTCGCCGGTCAGACGCGGCAGGGCATCCCGATCGAGGACCACAGCCGCCTCGGCATAGCTGCTGCGGGCTTGCGCATTGATCGCCTGGACCCCCGTCCAGAGGCCCGTCGCCAGCGCCAGTCCGATCACCAGCGTCAGGAGCTGCAACGGGTGTCGCCTCCAATGCCCGCCGAGGGCGCGGAGCGCCGCCGCCATCATGCGACCTGCCCCGCGCGGAGGTGCAGCCGTCGGTCCATCCGGCGGGCGAGCCGCTCCGAATGGGTGACCATGAGCAGGCCCGCCCCGCTCTCGGATGCGGCCTCTTGCATCGTTTCGAGAACCGCATCGCCGGTCGCCTCGTCCAGGTTGCCCGTCGGCTCGTCGGCGAGGATGAGACGCGGCCGCGCCGCAAGTGTCCGGCCGATCGCAACACGCTGCTGCTGGCCGCCGGAAAGCTGTTCGGGCCATCGGTCCAGAAAAGGCGTCAGACCGAGGCGATCCGCAAGTGTGGCGGGGTCCACTCCGCGGCCAGCAAGGCGGGCGTGGAAGGTCAGGTTGTCGCGCACCGTCAACGAGGGGATCAGATTGAACTGCTGGAACACCAGCCCCACGGCTTCGCGCCGCAATCTCGCGCGCTCTGCGTCGGCGGCCGACGCGATGTCGGTGCCCTCGATCTCGATCCGCCCGCGATCCGGCGTGTCGAGACCGGCACAGAGATGGAGGAGCGTGGACTTGCCGCAGCCGCTTTCGCCGGTCAGCGCGAGACTCTCGCCCGCCTTGACATCAAGGGAAATACCATCGAGCACCACCTGCGGGCCATCCGCGGTGCTGTATGTTTTGACGACGTCGCGGACGGAAAGCAGCATCCCCCCGGTGTAGCGGGGCGCGGCGCCGCTTCAACCGCCCGGAGGGTCGCAGGTCGGCGAAAGGCTACCCGGGTCCGGAATGCGACCGGAAGCCGTCCGGGTGAAAACGGCCTTCGATCAGAGCGTAACGCCCGGCAGGCTGTCGAATGCCGACCGCAACGCGTCGGACCACCCATCGGAGATCGCCCGCCAATCTGCGTCCGTATCCTCGATCCGACGTGACACGCCGAGGCGCAACGCATCGGTTTCCAGCACTTGCAGATCCAGCGGCGTTGAGACCGAGAGGTTCGCCTTGATCGTCGAGTCGAAGCTGACCATCAGCAGTTTCGTCGCCTCCTCGAAGCTCATGGCCGGGTCGTAGGCCCGCACGAGGATCGGACGGCCGTATTTCGTCTCTCCGATCTGGAAGAACGGCGTATCGGGCTGCGCTTCGATGAAATTGCCCTCGGGATAGATCAGATAGAGACGCGGCGGCCCGTCCTTGATCTGCCCCCCGAGGATGATCGTCGCGTTGAACGTCGAGGCCTGGCTCTGGCCGCCGTCCCGGCGTTCGGCGATGACCTGTTGCAGCGTGTCGCCCACGAGACGCGCCGCCTGGAACATGCTCGGTACGGTCAGAAGGCTGGGACTACGCTCGGATGCCGCGACGTTCCGTTCGTCCAGAAGGGAGACGACCGCTTGAGTGGTGGCCAGATTGCCTGCGGTCAACAGCACCATCGCCCGCTCGCCCGGGATCTCCCAGGTGAAGAGTTTTCGAAACACCGAGATGTTATCCACGCCCGCATTCGTCCGCGTGTCGGACAGAAAGACGAGGCCGCGATCCAGTTGCAGGCCGACGCAATAGGTCATTGGGAGAGTCCGTTTGTCTGCTCGGACAGGACTTCGCATGGCCCGCCGTCGCCGCGCAATCCGGAACGCGACGACATCGGTCGAGTTTGATCCATTATGGACCCGCTTATCGTAACGCTGGAAATGGATCCTCGGTCCCGCGATTTCTTCGACACTGTTCGGGAGGCGCATTTCCCTCCCGACCGGCTGTTCGTCGGGGCCCATGTGACCGTATTCCACAAACTGCCTTCCGATCGGATGGACGCGATCGTCGAGTCGCTGGCCGGGGCCGCCCTGGCGACGGGCCCCCTGCCGTTCGAGGTTGCAGAGCCGTTCGGCCTGTCGAAGCGGGGCGTCGCCTACAGGCTCGACGCGCCGAAGGCGAAATCGCTCAAGGGTCGGCTTGTCAGGGAATGGGACTTCGACCTCACCCAGCAAGATCAAGGGGGCCTCAGACCGCATGTGACCGTGCAGAACAAAGTCGCGCCGGAGGTCGCCGCTGCGACACTCGACAGCCTGCGGGCGACGTTCGAGCCGTCCAAGGGACGGTTCGAGGCGCTGGCGCTCTGGTGGTATCGCGGCGGCCCATGGGAGGCTGCGGGCCGGTGGGACTTCGTCGGCGGAGACCCCTAAGCCCCAGTGGGACTATTGCTGGGACTGCATCCCTTCTGGATGAGACGTACCGACGTCGGGCAGACGTCCGGGGGTGACATGGAGGTTCACCTCCATCGTCTCCGTCCCGCTTCCCTGCCTCAACCCCCGGATCGGCGCGGCATCGTCGTAATCGAGCCCCGTCGCGACGCGGACATACCGCGCGTCCGGAGAAATCCCGTTCGATACGTCGAACCCGACCCACCCAAGATCGTCCACATAGGCCTCGGCCCAGGCATGGGTCGCGTCCTGTTCCTCGCGTTCGTCCATCCGCAGATAGCCCGACACGTAGCGGGCGGGCCTATCCAGCAGGCGGGCACAGGTCACGAAGATGTGGGCGTGGTCCTGGCAGACCCCAGTGCCCGCTTCCATCGCCTCTTCGGCAGTCATGTCGACATGGGTCGTGCCCGTCGCGTAAGTCACCGCGTCGCGCACGGCGTCGGATAGCGCGTGCATCTGGGCAAGCTGGTCGTCCATCCCCCGCAGTTCGCGGACGAGGCCGAGCGTTCCGGGGCCCCGCCGCGTCCGATCCGTGGGGCGCAGAAACATCCAAAGGGGCATGTAACCGCCATGGCTGCCGATGACGCCGGTGTCGTCCGTCAGTTCCACCTCTCCCTCGGCCGTCACGACGACTTCGGTCGCGCCGGGCTCCAGCCCGATCAACTGGACGCGGTTCGCGTGTTCATCGTCGAATGCGCATTCGACCCGGCCGCCCCGGACATGGGTCTGCCAGTTCAGGACATTCTGCCCCGCCCGCGACTTCGGCGTCAGGCGGACCTGCTGCAGACCGTAAACGATCGGCTGGTCGTAACGGTAATGCGTGATGTGGCGGATGGAGAGCTTGGTCATGCGGCAAACCGGTAGTCCGTTTCGATCTGCCCGGCGAGCGCGGCATTTCGGGACAGAAAATCTTGCAGGAATTCGTGAAGCCCCTCGTCGAAGATGCTCTCGATCGTCGCACGCCGCAGGATCCCGCAGATGTCCTCGGCCATGTCGTGGCACGGCTGGCGCAATCCGTAGGTCCGTTCGAGCCATTCAAGATTGCCGCCGATCTTGCTGTAGCAGAACTGGAGGCTGCGCGGCATGCGCCCGTCGAGAATGAGAAACGAGGCGATCTCGGCGGCACCGCTGGACCGCCCGTGTGCCAGGCGGAAGGCGCTTTCGGCCGAGACGCCACGCAGGATCACCTCCCATTGGGCGTTGTCTAGCCGCGAGCCGACGCCGGCCGCGCTTGGCAGGAGGACGTAGTACTTCACATCCAACAGCCGTGCCGTCGCATCGGCGCGTTCGAGGAAAGTACCGAGCCGCGCGAAATCATACTGATCGTTGCGCATCATCGTCCCGTGCAGCGTCCCGCGCACGAACGCGCTGCGCTGACGGATCGTCGTCAGCACGGCCGGCAGGTCCCGTGTCGATACCTTACGGGCCAAAGCATCGCGGACCGCCATCCAGGCTTCGTTCACCGCCTCCCAGACCTCTCGGGTCAGAGCCGTGCGAACCAGGCGGCCGTTCATCCGGGCCGCATCGAGACAGGCCATGACCGAAGTCGGGTTTTCCTTGGCACGCAACAGCCAGTCTATCACGGCGTCGCCGGACACCTCGTCATGATGGGCATCATAGGCATCGCGAGCCGCCGCGGTCGCGAGGATCGACGCCCATTCGCTATCTTCCCTGTCGGGCCGTGTGAGGGCGATGCGCTGGCCTGTCTCGACCAGCCTCGCCAGGTTCTCGGCCCGTTCGAGATACCGGAACATCCACAGAAGCCCGCCCGCCGTCTTGCCGAGCATCCTCAGATCCCCCCTACGTCACGTGCGGGGTAGTGGAACGACCCGACGAAAGCGAAAGCGATGGCGCCGAACATGGTCAGGAGCATCGGGTGCGCCATCTCCTCGATCAAAGGCTGGCCCGGAAACAGGATACGCAGGATCAAGATGGCCGAGATGAACGAGGCCCAGACATGGGCTCCTCGACGCCATGCGAACCTCAGATGCCCGAACGGCCCTCGGAAATGGCGCGCATGCCGCGTCGCGAAGTCCGTCCCCCAGATCACCGAACGCCAAGCGGCCGCAGCGCAGAGAGCGATCGCCACGGCGGCTCCGAAGCGGAAGAAATCGCTTGTGGGATCCACGAGATGGGCCTGCATGCCGAAGACCACCAGACTTCCGAGAACGAGCGCGACGCAACCGAACAGGATCCTTTCCCAAGCGCCGACGTCTCTCGGCGGCCGTCCCGGCGGACTGAGCTCCGGAAAACCAATTTCGCCCCGCATGTGAAGGTCATCCAAAAAAAAACCCAGATTCGGCGCGCGCGGCTTCTTGCGCAGCAGACCGCCAAAGGCTCCGCCCCCCAGTCCGGAAGGGCGGTGCTCCGTGGATTGACCTTCCCCTCTCATTCCTCCTCCAGCACCCAGGTGTCCTTGGTGCCGCCGCCCTGAGACGAGTTCACCACGAGCGACCCCTTCTTGAGCGCGACCCGGGTGAGGCCGCCGGGTGTGATATCTATCCCGTTGGGCGAGACCAGAACGAAGGGCCGCAGATCTACATGTCGCGGCGAGAGACCCTTCTTAGCGAAGATCGGGCAAGTGGACAGGGACAGGGTCGGCTGGGCGATGTAATTCGATGGCCGCGCTTCCAGCTTCTTCCGGAACGCCTTGAGTTCTTTCTTCGACGCGGCCGGGCCGATCAACATCCCATATCCACCCGAGCCGTGAACCTCCTTGACGACCAATTCATCAAGATTGTCGAGAACGTGGGCCAGCGCGTCCGGCTCGGAGCAGCGCCAGGTCGGCACGTTTTCGAGCACGGGCTTCTCGCCGGTGTAGAATTCCACGATCTCGGGCATGTAGCTATAGATCGCCTTGTCGTCGGCCACGCCGGTACCGGGCGCGTTCGCGATGGTGATACCGCCCGCCCTGTAGACGTCGAAGATGCCCGGCACGCCGAGAACACTGTCGGGCCGGAAATTCAGCGGGTCGAGGAAATCGTCGTCGACCCGCCGGTAGAGGACGTCGATCGCCTGATACCCCCGCGTCGTCCGCATCGCGATGCGCCCGTCCACGACCCGAAGGTCATGACCCTCGACCAGTTCGACGCCCATCTGATCGGCCAGAAAGCTGTGCTCGTAATAGGCGGAGTTGTGGATCCCCGGCGTCAGCACCGCCACCACCGGCGAGTCGGTACACGCCGGCGGCGCACAGGCGGCAAGGCTTTCATGCAGGTTCTGGGGATAGCGCGACACCCGCTGCACGCGATTGAGCTGAAACAGCTCCGGAAACATGTGCAGCATCGTCTCGCGGTTCTCGAGCATGTAGCTCACGCCACTGGGCGTTCGGGCATTGTCCTCGAGGACATAGAACTCATCGGGCCCGGTGCGGACCAGGTCGATCCCAACAATATGCGTCCAGACATCCCCCGGCGGCGTGACCCCGATCATCTGCGAGAGATAGGCGGCGTTCCGCGCGATCATCTCGGCTGGCAGGCGCCCGGATCGAATGATCTCCTGGCGGTGATAGATATCGTGCAGAAAAGCGTTCAGCGCCCGGACCCGCTGCTCGATCCCCCGGCTCAGACGGCTCCACTCCCGGGCGGAGATGATGCGCGGGATGATGTCGAAAGGGATCAGACGCTCGGTCGCGTCCGGATCTCCGTATACGTTGAAGGTGATGCCCATCCGGCGGAACAGCTGGTCGGCTTCACGGGACTTGGCTTGCAACCCCTTGGGGTCTTCGCTGTCGAACCAGTTTGAAAAGGCCTGATACGGAAGGCGTACCTCTCCTCCAGCCCCTTTCATTTCATCAAATGTCATTGCGTGATGATGGCCTTACATCCGGGGAGGTGCAAGCGCCCGCCATCAGCCGGACGGAATGTGGTCACCTCCCGTCAGAGACAGGTGTCCCGGCGGCCTTCTTCGCGCGCGCCGAACGGGGCAGACGCGCGTCTTCGATTTCCTCCTCCAACCTCGACCTGCCGGTCAGGACAAAGATGAGGAAGGTGACGAAGGCGATGCCGGCAAATCCTGCCAGAAAGATTTCCAAGCTCATCGGATCGCTCGCTTCATGATGGAGGTCTTGAAAGCCGAACCTCATCGAGCCGCATCCGGTTCCCGCGACAGAACGATTCAGCGCAGCCCGTTCCGGCGCCGCCTCACGCGCCCGCCGTCTGCCCGACCGGCAGGACCGCGGCCGCGACGCGACGATCCTCCCCGATCAGGACATTGTAGGTCCTGCACGCGGCCGGACTGGCCATGGTCTCCAACCCCAACCCGGCCTCCTCCACGGCAGCACGAAGGTCGGCGGGCGCATGGGCAATCTCGGCCCCTGTTCCCAAAAGGATGAAGTCGACCTCCCCCGCGAGATCGGTGAGCGCCGCAATGTCGGACATTCCGCCCCAGCCGCGGATCATACCCGCTCTCGCGAGGACCGGTCCTTCATGGACCTCTCCGGCGATGCGGAAGAACCCGGGTCCGTAGCCATCGAAGGGCCGGACCCCGTCAAAGGTGACTTCCTTGATCTCCATCGCGACCTCCGTTTCGCACCGACCTAGCTCCGCGACGCGGACACGCCAAGGGCGCGCCTCGCTCCGGCCTCTCCTTCGCCCAGAAGGCAGGGCGATTCTGGCGGCCGACACGGCGCAGCGGTGACCAGTTGGGGGCATTGCAGCGTCCCCCGCTACAATCCCTGCGGTTGAGGTAGAATTGACATCGGTCAGGCCGGGCCCAGCAGCCATCCGTGCCCATTTTTGCCACATTCGAGGCGTAGGAAAGTCATCACAATTAGACGAAATGCTGGAGAGATTTTGATGTGCTCCGTTAACACATTCCTAACTGACGAAACCGGTACCATTACCGTTGACTGGGCTGTCCTCACTGCCCTCGTGACCGGAACGGCCATCTTCGGTGCCGGCGTGATCGGCCTCGGCATTGGCGGGTTCTCCGCGACTGCATCGACAGAACTGCATTTGATGAACAATGGCGGTGACGCGATCCTCGTCGATGGCGGTTACACGCCGAACGATGCAGCCCTCTACGATGCCTACCTGGCCGGGCTGAAGGGCCTGACCATCGAAGAGCTCGATGCGCTCGGCTCGTACACGAACCGGATCTACATGCAGGATGCGGTCAACGTCGCTTCCGCCGAGGCGCAGGGCACGAGCTACGACGGCTACAATAGTCAGGGCGAATACGTGCAGGATTTCGTCGCCGCTGTGGATCAGGCGTATATCGACCGCGAGACAACGCGGAGCACGTCGACGAATATCGACGCGTCCGCTGTGACCAACGCCATGGGAAAGATGGGCCTCGGAAGCGCTCAGCAGGATGCCCTTCTGAACCTCTGATCCTTGATCCTCACATGATCGGCAGGGCGGCGATCGCCGCTCCGCCGATCAGCAGGAATGCGATCCGCCGATATAGCCGTTCCGCCTCCGGGCAGAATAGCCGCGCCCCGACCACATTCGCGGCGATGTAGGGAAGGATCAGCGCGAACCCGAGTACGAGGGGTGGTCCGAACAGCCGCCCCTGAAAGGCCAGTGTCGCGCCCAGCATGATGTCCCATCCGACCAGATAGAGCAGGACGTTCGCCCTGATCGCACCCACTGGGAGCGGTGCGGTCACGTAGGCAAGGATGACCGGCGGCCCGGGAAGGCCGCTCACACCGCCCAGTGTCCCGCTCGTCGCGCCGATGGATGCGAGGACGGATGGCGTCATCCGTCCCCGCCAGCGCCACCCGGCGAGCATGAGCGCAACGGTCGCGAGACAGATCATCGACGCGAGCAATCTGAACGCGTCCTCTGAGAGCCGGTCCAGCAGCCAGAGCCCGAGCAGCAGGCCCGGAAACGCTGCCAGCAGAAGAGCGTACACCTGACGCGGCCGCCCTTCCCTCCATGCCTTGGGAACATTCGGTAACGGACCGAAGAGATCCATTACGGTCAGAGTGATCAGGACCCAGATCGGGGGAAGCACGATTCCCGCGAGTGGGACGTAGATCAAGGCAGTCCCGAACCCCGCGAACCCTCTCACGAGCCCCGCCAGGATCGCGATTCCAGTCAGCCAAGCGAATGTCGGAAACGAGACAGGCAGAAAGGCGTCCATTGTCCCCGGTCCTACGTCAATCGCGCCATGGTGTCGCCACGTCCCGGTGCGAAATTAAGGCCGGAGAAAGGCAGGATGAGGTTAGTCATGAGTAGACTTGGTACAGGAACAGTCCCGTGCGGTGGTCGCCTTCTCGTCTTGGCCGCCGCCGGGGCTGCCCTGCTTGCAGGCGCAGGCTGGAGCCTTGACGGAAATGCCGCGCGCGTTTCCGACCCTGGAGTGCGGGCCGTTCATTCGCATCAAACCGTCTCCGCGTCGCGTCCGGCCTCCCCGCTTGCGAACCGAAAAATCCACGACCAGGACTTCCACGATACCTGGCTTGCGGCCCTTGGTCGCCTCGAGCCGGCGGAGCTGCTTGTCGTGGGTGTCTATATCAATGACCTGGAAGAGAAGGTCGCCCCTCATCTCGCCAGAGGACAGGACCGAGAGCGGCTTTCGGACCTCTCCACCGGGCTGGACCGCATGTTCCACATGACCGGCCTTACCCTCGATGCTGACGTCAACCCGGATCCCGACAAGGTTCACCAAATCGCAAAGGTCGAGGGCTGGGACGAGGATTTCCTGCGGCTGACGCGTTGAATTGTCCTTAAAATCGTCCGGCTCTTGTCGGTAGGCGACCCTTCACGAGACAAACTCTCGTCAATTTAGTCCTGCATTCAGGATGCGAAATAGGACTGGAGAGAGTAGATGAACCATTTTCTTTCAGATGAAACCGGCGCCGTCACCGTTGACTTCGTTGCCTTGACCGCGGCTATCTGCGGCCTGGGCCTTGCGGTTCTGATTGTGGTTCGCCAGGGCGTCGATGACACAACGGGCGACATCAGCCAGGTTATGAAGAACTACGAGATTCAGACCAGCTTCTGATCTCGGGCTTCCGCCTACATGCTCTGGGCACCCTCACATTCTAGAGGGTGCAATCATGCATCCACGTCCGCGAACTGCGTCCCGGCATCCGAAGGTTTCTTCGGATCCCGGTCGATGCCCAACATCAGCACCACGTTCTTCGCCACGTAGACCGACGAATAGGTGCCGACGATCACGCCCCACGTGATCGCGAAGACGAAGCCCCGGATTACATCCCCGCCCAGAACCAGGAGCGCGATCAGCGCCAGCAGGGTCGTCCCGGACGTCATCAACGTCCGGCTGAGCGTCTCGTTGGTCGACAGGTTCATGACCTCCTGCAGAGGGGTCTTCTTGTACTTGATCAGGTTCTCTCGCAGCCGGTCGAACAGGACGACCGTGTCGTTGATCGAGTAGCCGATGATCGTCAGGATCGCGGCGATCGTCGCGAGGTCGAAGCGGATCTGAAGCAGGCTGAAGATCCCGATCGTCAGGACGACATCGTGCACCAGTGCGGCGATGGCGCCGATCGAGAACTGCCATTCGAAGCGCAGCCAGATATAGACCAGGATCGCCGCAAGCGAGGCAGCGACGGCCAGGATCGCGGTCCAGATCAGCTCTCCGGAAACTTTGGGCCCGACGCTTTCCACACTGGGAAAGCTGATCGATGGATCGACGTTGCGCAGGGCTTCCTCGACGGCGAGGATCGTCTCTGGCGTGACGGCCTCGGCCCCTTCCTGAGCCTGGATGCGGACCTGCGCCACGTTCTGGTCCGGCGCGAAGGTCGGATCGAACACTTCCGAGATCACCACGTCCCCCAGGCCCAGCGGCTGGAGCGCGTCCCGGTAGGCGCCGACATCGACCGCTTGCGTCGATTCGGTCCGGATCGTCGTGCCGCCCAGGAAGTCGATCCCGAAGTTCAGACCGACCAGCGCCCAGATCAGAAGCGATGCGATCATCGCGACGACCGATGCCCCGAACGTCACCTTCCGAAAACGGAAGAAGTCGAAATTCGTCTCTTGCGGAACCAGGCGAAGGCGCATCTCAGACCTCGATCGTCTTTGGGCGGCGGCGCTCGAACCAGAACACGACCAGCAGGCGGGTGACGAAGATCGCCGTGAAGACCGATGTCAGGATCCCGATGCCCAGGGTGACGGCGAAACCGCGGACCGGGCCGGAGCCGAGCGTGAACAGGATCGTCGCGATGATGAACGTCGTGATGTTGGCGTCCACGATCGCCGACAGCGCGCGCTCGTAGCCCAGCTCGATGGCGCGGGCCGGGCCCTTGGCGGTCTTCAATTCTTCGCGGATGCGCTCGAACACCAGCACGTTGGCGTCGACGGCCATACCGATGGTCAGCACAATCCCTGCGATGCCCGGCAGCGTCAGCGTCCCGCCGATCAGAGACAGCACCCCGAAGATCAGCGCAATGTTAATCGCCAGCGCAACGCTCGCGAAGATCCCGAACAATCCGTAGCTCAACACCATGAAGGCGAGCACGGCGGCTAGCGCGATGATCGCGGCGATCTGGCCCGCGTCGATACTGTCCTGACCGAGTTCCGGCCCGATCGTGCGTTCTTCGAGGAATTCCATCTCGGCGGGCAGTGCGCCAGCGCGCAGAAGGATGGCGAGGCGGTTCGCCTCCTCGACGGTGAAACTGCCGGTGATCTGTCCGGATCCGCCCGTGATCGCCTCGCGCACGACGGGGGCGGTGATCACCTCTTCGTCGAGCACGATGGCGAAGGGCTGCCCCACATTCTGCGTCGTCCAGACACCGAAGGCACGGGCCCCCGACGGGTTGAACCGGAAGGTAACGGCGGGCAGGCCGTTCTGATCGAAGGCCGGTTGGCTGTCCACCAGATCGTCGCCCGTCACCACCGGGGTCCGGTCCAGCACGTAGAAGAGCCCGCCATCCGCCGCATCCATCGACGGATGCAGCAGCTCGTCGGCATTCCCCCGCTCCGCCCCGTCAGAGGTGCGGCGCACGACCGAGTGGAAGGTCAGCCGCGCGGTCGTGCCGATCAGCTCCTTCAATTCCGTCGCCGAGCCGATCCCCGGCACCTGGATCAGGATCCGGTCCGCGCCCTGCCGTTGGATCGTCGGCTCACGGGTGCCGGCTTCGTCGACGCGCCGTCGGATGATCTCCAGCGATTGCTGCATGGTGCGGTCGTCGGTGGCGCGCGCCTCCTCTTCCGAGAGCGTGACGACGATGACGTCCCCCTCGGCGCGCACGGCGATGTCGGTGGCGCCGACGCCGGTCAGGCTGGCGACCGGCTGGGCCAGAGCGCGGACCGCGGCCAGCGCGGTCTCCATGCCGGCGGGCTCTCCGATGCGGACACGCAACTCCCCGGGCGGCGCGTCCTGCCGGCGGATCGTGCCGACCTGGTCGCGCACGTCGCGCAGGGCGTCGCGCACCTCGGGCCAATAGCCGTCCAGACGCGACTCGTAGACGTCGGCCAGTTGCACTTCGGCCAGCAGATGCGCGCCCCCGCGCAGGTCCAGCCCCAGGTTCATCAGCCCCGAGGGCAGGAAATCGGGCCAGCCTTCCAGCGCGGCGGTCTGCTCGGCATCGGGCTGCCCGCCCGCCTCGACCAGCCGCGCGGCGTCGTTATAGGCCTCGACCCGGCCGTAGAAGACGTTCGGCAGGGACAACGCGATGCCCGCCAAGCAGACCAGCAGGATCAGGACCCGCTTCCACCCCGCGATCTGCAGCATGTCAGGCCGCCGGTTCGGTCTTGGACAGCACCTGCGCGATGGTGGAGCGCACGACCCGCACCTTGACGCCCTCGGCCAGTTCGACTTCGACCTCGTTGTCGTCCTTGACCTTGACGACCTTGCCGATGAGCCCGCCTTGCGTGACGACCTGGTCGCCGCGGCGCAGGGCCTCGACCATGGCGCGGTGCTCTTTCATCTTCTTGGACTGCGGGCGGAACACGAAGAGGTAGAAGATCGCGATCAGGATGATCGGGAGCAGGAACGTCTCGAGGCCGGGCCCCGGCGGAGCGCCTGCGGCCTGAGCGTAAGCGGGGGATGCGAACATGCGTCTCTCTCTGGTCGTGGCGGGGCCTGCCGCCCCCTTCTGAGAAGTCGCGGCACCCTATGCGGGCCACATGGGGGGCGCAAGGCGGGGTGCCAAGCCGTTTCCGTTGCGCCACCCGCCCGGCGTGGCCAATCTGCCAGACGTGACGATGACGATTCCCCTCTGGTTGATGCTGCTCCTGGTCGTCGGGCTGGGCAGTGCGGTTGTGGCTTGGCTTCTTCCGCGAGAAGGCACCGGACCAGCCCATGAATGGGTCGAGAAGCTGGGACTAGACCACCTGCCTCGTCCGATCTCGGCCGTGAGTGTCACGATCTGGGGCGTTCTTTTCGCGCTGTTTCTCTACGGCCTCGTCTGGTTGCTGATCGACCTCGCGGCCCGCGACCAAGGCAATATGCGGGACTTTCGCACGTCGCTGCTGGCCGTTGCCGCGATGGTCGCGGGCGTCTCGGGCCTCGTGGCGTTCCCCCTGACCCTGATCCGCACCCGGCAGGGAGAGCGCCAGACCTACGCCCGCGAGCAGGACCTCGTGACCGACCGGATCAACAAGGCGGTGGAGAATCTCGGGGCGGAGAAGACTGTCAGGCGCCACCGGAAGAACTCGAAGGGAGTGCTTCTCTACGAGGATGGCGAAGACAAGAAACCGGATTTCAAGAAGCCTATCATTACCGAGGAAACCGTCCCCAACCTGGAGGTCCGCATCGGAGGCCTCTTCGCGCTGGACCGGATCGCCCGCGAGAACCTCGGCTTCCACGTCCAGATCATGCAGATCCTCTGAGCCTATATCCGCCAGAACGCCCCCGCGAGCGGAGCGAAAAAGCCGCCGGACCTGAACCTGCCAAAGCCGGAGGAGGGCGCGGATCTTGATGCCGTTTGGCACAGGTGGCGGGGCGACTATCTGCAGCGGCTAGAAAAGTTCGAACAAACGCTCGATCCCCGCGATGACATCCAGATCGCGATGGAACTGATCGGCCGCCGCAGCGATCGTCAGCGCCGCATCGAAGCGGCCTGGCATGTCGACGGCGTCGAGGCGCGCGACAGCCCCTTCGACGAGCCGCTTCCAGATCTGCCACGGACGCCCGAGGACTGGGTAGAGCGCTCCGAGGCGGCACGGTATGCGCTGAAGCAATATCGCGGCAACATGATCAAGGCGCCCGGCTATCGGCTGGATCTGCGAAACACCGACCTGCAGGGGCTCGACCTCTCCGGTCTCAATCTTCGCGGCTGCCTTCTCGCGGGCGCGCAGATCCAAGGGGCCAACCTCGTGGTCGCGCAGATGCAGGGGGCCGACCTCGGGGTCGCACATATGCAGGGGGCCGTCCTCATGAACGCGCATATGCAGGGGGCCAACCTCGGGGACGCGCATATGCAGGGGGCCGACCTCGCGGGCGCGCAGATGCAGGGGGCCTATCTCTGGGACGCGCAGATGCAGGGGGCCGAACTCTGGAAAGCGGAGATGCAGGGGGCCCTCCTCGGGCGCGCGAATATCACATTAGCGCGGCTGGCATCGAACGACCTCTCTGACGTCGGCCTTACAGCCGATCAGTTCAAGACCGCCTTCGGTGACGGATCCGTGATACTGCCGCACCCGCTGAAAGCTGGTGAACCGCCTTTGGAGCACTGGCCGACGCGCGAACTCGCCTTCTTCCCCGACAAAAACGGTCAAACCGAATACGGCCGCCACTACGCCGCCTGGCGCGCCGACCCGGACGCCTACGACCCGGAGGCGGACTACTAGACCCCCCGCCCCGCCGCCGCTATCCCGCC
>NZ_JYFE01000020.1 GCF_000877395.1 Jannaschia aquimarina
GGTCCGGGGGGACGCGCCTGCCCGCCGCCCCGGTCCCCGCCTATGTCGTGGAGCCGTCCCCATGATCCGGCAGGGCGTGCCCGTCCAGACGTGCGGCCAGCGCACGCAGCAGCCAGCCGCCAGCCACGCCGGGCGGTGCGGCCCGCGCGTGGATCGCGTGCAGTGCCTCCTCGGGCGTGGGCCCGCCCAGCGTCTCCAGTTCGAGCGCCGCGAGCCGGCCTTCGGCAAGGTCGGCTTCGACGAGGTGGCCCGGTACGATGCCCCAGCCGAAGCCCCGCAGCAGCAGCGCGCGCCGGACCGACTGGTCGGCGATCGGCCAGACCGCGAGCGAGAGCGGATCCGCCGTCCCCGCGCCCCGCGCGCTCGCGGCGACCAACTGGCGGTGCTCGCGCAGGTCGGTCGCCGGGATCGGCCCGCCTTGCCGGGCAAGCGGATGGTCCGGAGCAGCCACCGCGCGGATCGGCACCCGGCACACGAGGTCGTGCACGATCCCCTCCAGCGAGCCGCGCAGGTTGAACGCGCCGACGAGACCCAGATCGGCCGCGCCCTCGCGCACGAGGTCCAGCGGCCCCCCCGCCTCCTGCACGAGGAGGCCGATATCGGTGATCGGAAAACGCTCCGCGAAGCCGGCCATGACGTCGCCCAAGGCGTCCGGAGGGACCAGCAGCGACACGGCCACGGTCAACCGCGGCTCGACCTCCCCGCCGAGCGACCGGGCCCGCGCCTTCAGCGCGTCCATCCGGTCGATCACCGCGCGCGCCTCGGCCAACACGGCGCGGCCCGCATCCGTCAGGGTCGGGCGACGGGTCGACCGGTCGAAGAGCTGCAGGTCCAGTTGGAACTCCAGCTGTGCGATGGCGTGGCTGACAGCGGATTGGGCGCGCTGGACATGCGCCGCGGCCTTCGTGAAGGACCCCTGATCCGCGATCGCGATCAGAACCCGAAGCTGGTCCACCGTCACCCCGTCCAGCATCGCGTCCTCCGCCTTCGATCCATCAATCCGGTCTATCGTCAGGATCAGAGCTTTCCCACTCCCGACAGGCAAGGCCGATCCATAGGTCAGTCGGCATGAACGAGATGCACCCGCATTCCGGCGCCACGACCGACGCCCTGACCGTCCGTATCTGGGGCGCACGTGGCTCGTTGCCCGCCTCGGGGGCCGCGTTCGACCGTTACGGCGCCGCGACCTGCGCCGTCGCCGTCGATGCGCCGGGCGGAGCGATCCTGCTCGATGCGGGAAGCGGCCTCGTCGCCTTGGGCGCCGACCTCGCCGCGCGCGGCATCCGCGAGGCGGACCTGCTCCTGAGCCATCTGCATTACGATCATGTCATGGGGCTGCCCTTCTTCCCGATGCTTTCAGACCCAAAGGCACGATTGCGGATCCATCTGGGCGGGGCGACGGATGAAGAGGCCCGCGCCGCCCTGACCGACTGCTTCCGGCAGCCCTTCTTTCCCGTGACGCTGGACGCTTTTCCCGCGCAGATCACGGTCGGTGGGCTGGCCCACGGGACCCACGCGATCGCGGGGGCCCGCGTCGAGGCGCGCGCGCTCAATCACACCGGGGGTGCGACAGGCTACCGCGTGGAGGCGGACAGCGCGTCCTTCGCCTACATCACCGATTTCGAACATGACGGAGGCGCAGGCGACGCCGCGGTCCTCGCGCTCGCGCGTCATGCCGATCTCGCATTGATGGACGCGACATACACGCCGGAGGAATATGCCTCGCGCCGGGGTTGGGGTCATGCGCATTGGCGCGCCGCCGGCTCGCTTGCGGCGCAGGCCGGCGCGCGGAACTGGGGCCTGTTTCACCATGCCCACGACCGGACCGATGCGGCCCTCGACCGGATCGAGACCGCGGTGCAGTCCGAGTTCCCGTCCGCCTTTGCCGCCCGAGCGGGCCAGATCTTCCGCCTCGGCGCGATGTCCGACGGGCGGGCCACGCGACCCGAGGCACAGGGGGGTCGGATCGGCGGCGCGAGACCCTGACGCCCTCCAGCCTCACGCATCTGTCGCGATGAAAACCAACGCATGCCCGTTGATGCAGTGCCGGCGGCCCGTGGGCGGCGGACCATCGTCGTAGACCCGTCCGAGATGACCGCCACAACGCGCGCAAGTGACCTGCTGCGAGACATCCTCGAGCTTCGGTTCGGGGCTGCGTCGGATCGCCTCCGGATCGGCGGGCTGGACGAATGCGGGCCAGCCCGTCCCGCTGTCGTATTTGTCGGCGGCGCGATAGACGGTGCTGCCGCACCGCGCGCAATCGTAATGGCCGACGCGTTCCTCGTAGGCCAATGGGGAGGAGAACGGCTCTTCCGTCGCACCGTCACGCAGGATCGCGAGCTGCGTCTGCGTCAGCCGTGGGCGCCGATGCCCGTCCGCGAGAGGTGCTGCGGTCGATGGCCCGGCCGTGCGAGGCGGTCCGGTCCGCCAGCCGGTGAGGGTGAGAAGCGCACCGAAGCCGGTCAAACCCGCCGCGGCAAGCAGACGCCGCCTCGTCTGGTGTGGGTTCCTGCGATCCGATTGCGGTTCGGCCCGAGTTTCCATCGTTTCCCGGCTTCAGAGAAAAGTGTCGCCCTCACGCCTGAGCCGCCGCGGGACGCAACCGGAGCCCACGCGTCCGTGACGCTTGGATCCTCATTCCGTCGTCCGCTCCGCGAGGAAGGCCACGACATCCGCGATGTCCTGTGGATCCGTCAGGACGCCCGCCTTGCGGGTCCCGGGCAGGATGTCGCGAGGTGCGAGGAGGTAGGCGGCCAGGGTCTCTTCGTTCCAGACGAGATCGCTCTCGGCCAGTGCGGGCGTATAGGCGAAGCCGTCTGCGCCCCCGATCGGGCGCCCGACCAGCCCGACGAGATGCGGACCTGCGCCGTTGCGGGCCTCGTCGAGCGCATGGCAGGCCGCGCATCGGGGCCAGAGCGCCTCGCCGGCGATCGGGTCGCCGCCCGCCTCCTGCGCCGTGGCCGGTGAGGCGGCGGCCAGCGGGAGGAGCAGCGCGAGGCGACGGGCGGCATGAGTGAACGTCATGGATCGGGCTCCTCAGGCCAGGCCGTGATCGGAGAGCGGCAGGGATCGGATGCGGCGCCCGGTGGCAGCGAAGACCGCGTTGCACACGGCGCCCGCCAGCGGCGGAACGCCCGGCTCTCCGACGCCGCCCAAGGGCGCACCCGTCTCGACGATCTCGACGGCGACCGAGGGGGCCTCGTCGATGCGGATCAGCGGGTAGTCGGTGTAGTTCGACTGGACCGCCGCCCCGTCCTCCAAGGTGATCTTGGCCCGCAGCGTCGGCCCGAGCGCGTCGATGACCGAGCCCTGGATCTGTGTCTCGACCTGACCGGGATGGATCGCGCGGCCGCAATCGATGGCGGCGAAGACGCGCGGGACGCTCACCCGCTCGCCGTCCAGCGCCACCTCGGCCACCTGCGCGACCATGCTGCCGTAGCTTCCCACGACGGAAATGCCGCGATGGACGCCCTCAGGCGGGGCATCGTCCCATCCCGCCATCGCCGCCGCGCGCTCCAGCACCGGGCGGGCGCGGCTGTCCGAGGGCAGGTTCAAGAGGCGGAATGCCAGCGGATCCATGCCCGCCGCATTCGCCAGCTCGTCGACGAAGCTCTCCATCCAGTAGCCGGTGAAGCTGGTGGCGATGGCACGCCAGGCCGAGAGAGGCACCGGGATGTCCACCACCGCGTGATCCACCGCGTAGTTCGGCACCGCGTAGGGCTGGTCCACCAGCCCCAGCAGGGAGAACGGGTCCATGTTGTTCTCCTGCACGATGGCCGCGCCCATCTGTGGCCCGGCCACGCGCACGGTCATCGCCGTGATCCGGCCGTCGGCATCCACCGCGCCGCGGAAGCGGGCCTGCATCGTCTGGCGGTACATGCCGAAGGCGATGTCCTCCTCGCGCGACCAGATGACCTTGACCGGGCGCCCGCCCACGGAGCGGGAGGCCAGCACCGCCTGCACCGCGTCGTGGTGCCAGGTCTTCCGGCCGAAGCCGCCGCCCAGATAGGTCGTGTTGATGAAGAGCTCTTCGGCCGGGATGCCCAGTTCCCGCTCCAGCATCATGCGCTTCCAGTCATGGCCCTGGGTGCCGGCCCAGAGTTCGGTCCGGCCTGCGGTCGCCTGCGCCGTGCAAGTGATCGGCTCCATGCAGGCATGGGCCAGCAAGGGAACGGCGTAGTCGGCCTCGACCACCGTGCCGGCCCCCTCCAGCGTCGCGGACGGGTCGCCGCGTGTCAGCGTCATGGGCACGTCGTCGCGGCCCAATCCCTCGGCGATACGCGCCTGCAGGGTCGCCTCGTCCAGCATGTCGTGCTCGGTCTGCGTGAACGTGATGTCGAGCGCGTCGGCGGCCTGTCTGGCCTGCCACCAGCTGTCGGCGACGATGACGGCGCCGCGCGGCACCTGCACCACCGCGATCACGCCGGGCATGTCCTGCACGCTGGCCGGGTCCATCGCGGCGACGTCCGCGCCGAAGACGGGGGCCAGCCGGACGGCACCGTAGGCCATCGCGGGCAGGGTGACGTCGATGGCGTAAATGGCCTCGCCCCGCGTCTTTGCGGGCGTGTCGAGGCGCGGCACGTTCGTGCCGGTCAGCGTCCGCTCCGCCTCGGGGCGCAGCTTGGGTTCTGCAGGGACGGGCAGCAGGCGCGCCTCGCCCACGAGATCGGCGAAAGGGATCGTCTCTCCCGTCTCCGGATGGACGATCCGTCCGCCCTCGGCAGCGAGAGCGTGCTCGGGCACGCCCAACCGGTCGGCGGCGGCCTGCATCAGCATCATCCGCATCTGTGCCGCCGCGCGCCGCATCGGGTCGTGGAAGTGGCGGATGCCGTAGGATCCGACCGACCGCATCTGTCCGAACGGCAGACGATAGGGGTCGGAGGGCTGCCGTGGCATCTCGATGCGGACGCTCGCGAGGTCGGCACCCAGTTCCTCGGCCAGGATCATGGCCTGACCGGTATGGGTGCCCTGGCCCATCTCGCAGGTGGGCAGGATGCAGGTGATCGTGCCGTCCTCACCGATCCTGAGGAAGCTGTCCGGCCAGCGCGCCTGCTCGGGGCTCAGCGTCTCGGTCATCTGTGCCGCCGCCGGCAGCGCCAGCGGCACGGTCAGAGCGGCGGCAGAGGCGAGGAAGGCGCGGCGGGAGGTCGTGATCGTCATGGCGTCTCTCTTCAGCCCCGGGCGATCTCGGCGGCGCGCTTGGCGGCCACACGGATGCGGTTGTAGACGCCGCAGCGGCACAGGTTGCCCGCGAGATAGGCGTCGATGTCGGCGTCGGTCGGGTCGGGGACGTCGCGGATCATCGCGGCCGTCGCCATGATCTGCCCCGACTGGCAATAGCCGCATTGCGGTACGTCCACCTCGATCCAGGCCTGTTGGACAGGGTGATCCCCTGTCTTGGATAGGCCCTCGATCGTCGTGATCTGAGCGCCCTCGGCGGCCTCCAGCGGCAGCGCGCAGGACGGCACGGGCTGCCCGTCCAGATGCACCGTGCAGGCCCCACACGCGCCCACGCCACAGCCGTACTTGGTGCCGGTCAGACCCATCCGCTCCCGGATGACCCAGAGCAGGGGCGTGGCGGGATCGGCGTCGACCGAGACCTCCTCGCCGTTCAAGGTGAAGGCTGTCATCTGCGTCTCTCCACGAATCGGGATCTTGATCGGCGTCGATCGAGATGATGGGGCACATCGCCCGCCGCCTCTTTCACGATAGCCCTGAAGACTTGCAGGATCGTCGCGCGAACCGGGCGTTGTGCCCGACGGTCCAGGGCGACGCCGCGATCCGGCTGTCACGCGCGTGCGGGAGACTGTCACTTGAGTCCTGTTTCGTAGACGGCACGGCAGCAGGGATTGGCGGCTCGACAATAGGCGGCTACGATCCGCGAAGGGCTGGGCATCGCGTAAACGCGCGCCGTCCCCGGCCCCGATCGCAACAGCTGGCCCTGTCCGCCCGATGAATTGCACGACCGGAACTCTTAAGAAGCCCGCCGCGCCGGTCGGCGCGCGGCAGGAACGCCGTCACCGCCACGGGCCAGGACGGCGCCGGCACCGTCGGGCGCATCCGCGCGGGCGATGAAAAACCCTCCCGCCCTCGACAGCCGGGACGATGCGCACGCATCCGGCTCGGTTCAGCCATATCTGGGCAGCATGACGCATCGCTGCGAGGCGACGGGCATCACTGTGATGGCCCTGCCGCCGGGGCGGGTCGACTTGACGATCGCGTCGTTTCTGCCGACCCTCAACGTCGTGCCATCGCGGCCGGGCGCCAGGACCGACCATTACAGGTTCAATGGGGAGGACATCCTGACCCGCGCCCATACGGGGGAGGGCGCGGCCCACGCCTTCTTCGCCGGCGGCGACCTGGAACTGAGCTGCTACAACCACAACTGGGAATGCCTGGTCGAGTACGACCCGCAATCCTTTGAGGCCACAGTTCCCGAAGCGCTGGAGATGCTGCGCGGGCGGGTCCCGGATTTCGCCAGCGAGTTCGATCCGGCCTCCTGCACGCTCGCGTGTATGGCGATCTCCCACTTGCGGTTCGGGACACCGGACCGGCTTTTTGTCGAAGGTCTGACCATCGCGATGACAGCACGCGTGCTGTCCCTCGTCCGCAACGGCCAAGATGCAGTTTCCTTCATCGGCACCGACCCCCGCATCGCGCGCGCCGTCGACTACATCGAGACGCATCTGGGGGAGGATCTCTCCGTCGCCGCCATCGCCTCCGCCGCCGCCATGTCGCCCTCTTGGTTCCAGACGGCCTTCCGCACGCAGACGGGCCAGCCCGTTTTCGCCTATGTCCGCGAACGCCGGCTCGAGCGCGCCCGCCTCCTGCTGGCCGACCGCCGCCTCTCGCTCAGCCAGATCGCCTATACCTGCGGCTTCTCCTCGCACAGCCACATGACCCGGCTCCATACCGCGCGATACGGCGTCAGTCCGAAGCAGATGCGGTGACGCGTCCGGATTTCGGTCTGTCTGTTCCTTCGCATCCGTCCGCGCGCCAGTCGCTCGTCCTTCCGAGATCGCAGACCACTTCGCCAACCGTCTGCATCCGTCCGTTGCCCTCTTGCGGGTCGATAGCGCTGTCGCTTGTTCCGGTCGCCCGTTCTCGTGCCGCCGTCGGACGGTTCCCGGCTTCTGATGGGCTGCGGAGACCATCCGTGAGGCGACCGTGTTCCTCGGCCCGTTCGGTGTCGGTACACCGATTGTGCAGACGGGGGGTGCACAGGGGGTGTACTGGACTTTCGGCAACAGTTGCGTTGCCGATCCGCCACGAACGCCGTCTTCAGGTCAGTCGAACGGCTATTCCCGCACGGCGCCGTCGCGGGTCTCGAAGGTCTCGACATAGGCGTCCGGCAAGGGCCGGCGGGTGACGAAGTCGGGCTCCATCAGGCAGATGATCGCCTCTCCGGTCGTGCAGTGCTGACCCTTTGAATAAACACGGTATTCCATCGTCCAGGAGGTCCGCCGAAAGGCCCGCGTCCGTCCCGCGACGACATAGATGTCCTCCAAATGCAGGGGGCGATGGTACTCCACGCCGACCCGTTTCAGGATCAGCGCCGGGCGATCTTCGGAATTGTCATACTTTCCAATCCCGTAGGCGCGCAGATAGGCGATCCGCAGCGTCTCGAACCAGCCCAGATAGACCGCGTTGTTGACATGATCCAGCACGTCTAGCTCTCTGAACCGCACACGGTCGGCCTGTCCGAAGACGAAGGGCTCCGGCACGCCTTCGGCCCGCAGGCTCGGCACGTCGAGGGGGGTCAGCAGGGGCAGGCTCATGCCTCCCGAATGCCGTTTCGCGCCTGCTGCCGCAAGTCCCCGGCCCGCCTCGGGATCAGTCATTCTTTTGAGGGATTTGTTGGAGCGGGTAACGGGAATCGAACCCGTAACTTAAGCTTGGGAAGCTCGCGTGATACCTTTTCACCATACCCGCGCCGGAGCTTCGGGATAGCCGCCCTCAAGACCCGCCGCAAGGGCTGCAAACCTTCCTCCTTGATGGAGGATGCGCAGGCGAGCCGCCCGAGCAAGGCGCGGATTTGCGAATGCTGGGACGTGGTTCGTCCCAGGGCGCACGTGACGCGGTGACCGATGGATTGGCGGTGGGCGTTGCGGGATCTGGTGGGCGTTGCGGGATCTGTAGTCGACGTCAGGGCCGTCCGGTCACGGCAGGGACCGGTGCCCGGTCTGGCGGACGATAGCCGTCCTCACAGTCTCGCCCGTCACAATCGTCCTGCAACGCAACCCGTGGCGCACGGCAAAATCCACCTCGTTCTCACCGCAGGCAACGCACTCGGCGCGGCCGGTTTCCCGTCACCACAAAAGGTTAGAAGATGAAGTTAAGGTGGCTCCGGCGGTAGGGATCGAACCTACGACCAATTGATTAACAGTCAACTGCTCTACCGCTGAGCTACGCCGGAACACCGGGCGCGGATGTAGCCAAGGGCGTCGGGTCGCGCAAGGGGGCACGCGCAAAAATCACGCGCGCCGGAAGGTGCCGTCCGGAGCCAGCCGGTCCGCCGTCGCCTGACCCTTTTCGACAAGGTGGACGAGATGGGCGAGGATGTTTCTCGCAGCCGCGGCATGCAGCGCGCGGGGCGTGTCCGCATAGACCCGATCAAGGATCCGCGGGATCGTCTGCGCCTCTGCCAGGGACGCGAGGATGGCCGCTTCGCGGCCCAGACGGTGCGCGCGCAGATCGGTAAGTCGCTGCGCGGGGTCCGTCACCGGATCGCCATGGCCGGGATGGAGCATGCGGGCCTCCAACCTTTCCACACGTTCGAGCGTGGCGAGGAACTGGCCGATGTCTCCGTCAGGCGGCGAGATCATCGTCGAGGCCCAGCCCATGATGACATCCCCGGTAAAGACCTGATCGTTCAACTGGAAGGACAGATGAGAGGCCATGTGCCCGGGTGTCCAGATCGCGGTCAGCGACCAACCGTCGCCGGAAACCTCCTCTCCGTCGCCTAGCTGACGGTCGGGGCTGAATGAGAGATCCACGCCCTCTCCCCCCGCGAGGCCGGACAGGGCGCGCATCGTCGGCGATCGCCCGGCCTCCGGTGGGCCGAACGCGCAGATCGGTGCGCCCAGATCCGCCGCCAGCGGGGAGGCGCCGGCGGAATGATCGAGATGGGGATGGGTGATCAGCACGGCCCGGACGCGCCTTGCTCCGACGCGGGCCTTGATGGCGTCGAGATGATCGGGATTTGCGGGGCCGGGATCGATCACCGCGCAATCGACAGTGCCGCCGACCACGTAGCTGTTCGTTCCCCGCTCGGTCATCGGAGAGGGGTTCGGGGCGAGGACGCGGTCGATCGAAACGCTCATGCCGTCGATCCTGCCGCGGGATTGAACCGGGCTCCAGCCTTCCCGACATGGGCCGGAAAGGATAGGCCAAACCTCATGGTGTCCACGCCCCACAATTTTCCGCACGGACGCGCTGCCAGCCGCCGCTGGCTTCCCCGGAGCTTTTATGCACGCGCGGCCCTGATCCTGGTCCTTCCGGTGGTCGTGTTGCAATGCGCGGTGGCGGTCATGTTCCTGCAGCGCCACTACGAGGACGTCACCGACCAGATGACGGCGAACATGACCCGTGAGATGGCGTTGGTGCGCGCGCGACCGGAGCTGGCCTCCGCGCTCGAGATCGACCTGATCGAACCGCCGGAAGCCAGCAGGATGCGGTTCTACGACCTGTCCGGTCGGGCGATGCTGTCCCGTCTGGATCGGAGCTTCGAGGATCTGGCCCATGTCGACCTCGTCTCGGAGCGCAAGGTCGTCCGGGTAGGCTTCGAGGACGGGACGGGGCTGTCGTTCGACCGCGCCAACGTCTCGGCGTCGAACCCGCACCAGTTGCTTGTCCTGATGGTGGTGGTCGCCCTCCTGATGACGGCGATTAGCTTTCTGTTCATGCGCGGACAGATCCGTCCCATCCGACGCCTCGCGCGTGCCGCCGAAGCGTTCGGACGGGGCGAGCGGTCCGAGTATCGGCCCACAGGGGCATCGGAGGTGCGTCAGGCGGGGACAGCTTTCCTCGAGATGCGATCGCGGATCGAGCGGCATATCGAGCAGCGGACATTGCTGCTCTCGGGGGTCAGCCACGACCTGCGGACGCCGCTGACGCGGATGAAGCTGGAACTGAGCATGATGGATGGCGAAGAGGCGGCCGCGCTGTCACGCGACGTGGAGGCGATGGAACGGATCGTCACGACCTTCCTGGATTTCGCGAGGGCCGAAGCGTCGGACGCGCCTGCGGAAACCGATATCGCGGGCCTCTTGCGGGATCTGGTCCGTGGAGAGGCGCCGGAGGCCGAACTCGCCGGCAGCTTGAAGGAAGGCGGATCGGACGTCATGACCGTGATGCCGACGGGCCTTTCCCGCGGCGTCGCCAATCTGATCGGCAATGCAAGGCGCTACGGCGACCGGATCCGCGTCGGACTGAACCCCGGGACGACAGCCTCCGTGATCTCGGTCGAGGATGACGGCCCGGGGATCCCCGAGGATCAACGCGAGGCCGCGATGCGACCCTTCGGTCGGCTTGATAGCGCCCGGTCGAACACCGAGGGGAATGTCGGGTTGGGCCTGGCCATCGTGCGGGACGTGGCGCGCGCCCATGGGGGCTCCCTTCGCCTCGGCCGGTCCGATCTGGGGGGTTTGAAGGCAGAGATCGTCTTGCCGCGATGATGTCGGATACGCGGCTTAACGGTAGGCCCGGCAGGATTCGAACCTGCAACCAAAGCGTTATGAGCGCTCTGCTCTAACCGTTGAGCTACAGGCCCGCCGGAAGTGCGATATCAGACGGTCGATGCAGGTCAAGAATGAAGGGATCTGAAGGCCGACAATCTGCTTCAAGCGTCGGACGGCGCCACGCCTCCGATCGGACGAGTGCTTGCGGTATTCGCGGCGGTGCTTCTCTTGGGGCTCATTCTGATGATCTGTATCGCAAGATATGTGGTCTGCCTTGGCGCGAAACATCAGCTGAAGGCGCAGGCCCAGATCCGATCGTAGCTGGCCCGCTAGACTCCCCGCAGCCCCCGCGTTAGGCCGCCCGCGACAGCGTCGGAGGCTCCCATGACGAACGGTCTGACCTATGCCCAGTCGGGCGTCGACATCGAGGCGGGCGACGCGCTGGTCGAGCGGATCAAGCCCGCGGCCAAGGCGACAGAGCGTCCCGGAACGATGGCCGGGCTGGGCGGGTTCGGTGCGCTCTTCGACCTCAAGGCGGCCGGCTACAGCGACCCCGTTCTCGTGGCCGCGACCGACGGCGTCGGCACGAAGCTGAAGCTCGCCATCGATACCGGGCTGCATGACGGCGTCGGGCAGGATCTGGTTGCGATGTGCGTCAACGATCTGGTCTGCCAGGGGGCGGAGCCGTTGTTCTTCCTGGACTATTTCGCGACCGGCAAGCTGGCCCCGGATGCGGCGGCGCGCGTGATCGAAGGGATCGCGCGGGCCTGCAAGGAGGCCGGTTGCGCCTTGATCGGTGGAGAGACGGCCGAGATGCCCGGAATGTATTCCGATGGCGATTACGACCTGGCCGGCTTTGCGGTCGGCGCGGCCGAACGTGGGACACTGCTGCCGGCCGACGTCGCCGAGGGCGACGCGATCATCGGCTTGCCATCCACGGGGGTCCACTCAAACGGGTTTTCCCTCGTCCGCCGCGTGGTCGAGCGGGCGGGCCTGAATTGGTCGGACCCGTCCCCGTTCTCTGACGCGACGCTGGGCGAGGCGCTCTTGGCGCCGACAGCGCTCTACGTGCAGACGGTGCTTGCAGCGAAAGCATCCGGCGCGCTGCGCGCGGCCGCGCATATCACCGGCGGCGGCCTGACGGAGAATCTGCCGCGCGTCCTGCCCGACGGATTGGGCGCACGTATCGATCTCACGGCATGGGACCTGCCTTCGGTGTTCCGCTGGATCGCCGATAACGGCGGCGTGGCCGAGGCCGAAATGCTGCGCACATTCAATTGCGGAATGGGAATGTGCCTCGTCGTCGATTCGGCGCACGCCGAAGCGATCGCCACGGATACCCCGAACGGCGTCGTAATCGGCCGCGTGGTCGAGGGGCAGGGGGTCCATTACGACGGCGCGCTGGCTTGACCCGCGTCGCGATCCTGATCTCGGGCGGCGGCTCGAACATGGTGAAACTGGTCGAGTCGATGACCGGCGATCATCCGGCCCGCCCGGTTCTCGTCGCCTCCAATGACCCGACCGCCGGAGGGTTGGTCAAGGCGCGTGACATGGGCCTGGAAACGGCGGCGGCGGACCATCGCGCCCACGAGTCGCGGGAGGCATTCGAAGCCATCCTACAGGAGGCATTGGAGGATGCAGGGGTCGATCTGGTCGCCCTGGCGGGTTTCATGCGGGTCCTGACGCCGGGCTTCGTTTCGGCCTGGAAGGGTCGGATGCT
The DNA here is from genome assembly GCF_000877395.1 of Jannaschia aquimarina. Classification (GTDB taxonomy): domain Bacteria; phylum Pseudomonadota; class Alphaproteobacteria; order Rhodobacterales; family Rhodobacteraceae; genus Jannaschia; species Jannaschia aquimarina. The sequence goes on from NZ_JYFE01000020.1 coordinate 12,400, forward strand.
GAACATCCACCCGTCGCTTCTGCCGAAGTACCGTGGTCTGAATACCCACGCCCGCGCGATCGAGGCGGGCGATACGGAAGCGGGATGCACGGTGCACGAGGTCGTCGCCGATCTGGATGCGGGCCGGATCCTCGGGCAGGCCCGTGTTTCCGTCTTGGAAGGTGACACGCCCGACACCCTTTCGGAGCGAGTGCTGTCCCGCGAACACGAGCTCTATCCCCTCGTCTTGCGACGGTTCGTCGAAGGAGAGCGGTCTCCGCTGCTGATCTGACGCGCGGGTCGCCTTTTCAAGCGTTCCGAGCCACGCTAGTCAGGCCGCCCGGAGGACAGGACCATTTCCGACAAGATCATCACACTGAACGAGACCGACGCCTTGCGCGCCTTCTGCGCCCGGGCGGCCGACTACCCCTATGTCACGGTGGACACCGAGTTCCTGCGCGAACGGACGTACTACGCGAAGCTCTGCCTCGTTCAACTCGCCTATCCGGGCGATGGGGAAGACGATTCCGTCCTGATCGACCCGCTTGCCGACGGGCTGGATCTCTCCCCGCTCTACGATCTTTTTCGCAATCAGAGCGTCGTGAAGGTGTTCCATGCGGCGCGCCAGGATCTGGAGATCTTCTGGCACGAGGGCAACGTGATCCCCGCACCCCTCTTCGACACGCAGGTCGCCGCGATGGTCTGCGGCTTCGGGGAACAGGTCGGATACGAGACGCTGGTCCGCAAGATCGCGCGTGCGCAGGTCGACAAGTCGAGCCGCTTTACCGATTGGTCCCGACGCCCGTTGTCGGACGCGCAGAAGCGGTACGCGCTGGCGGATGTCACCCACCTGCGGGTCGTCTACGAAAACCTGTCGGAGCAGTTGCGGAATTCGGGCCGGACCCCGTGGGTCGAAGAGGAGATGGACGTCCTGCGCGATCCCGCGACCTACGTCACCGAGCCCGACGAGGCGTGGCGCAGGCTCAAGATGCGCAATCCGGGCCCGCGGTTCGTAGCGATTGCCGCGGAGCTTGCGGCATTTCGTGAAAGCCACGCTCAGACGGCAGACATTCCCCGCAACCGGGTCTTCAAGGACGACGCCTTGCTTGAGCTCGCCTCTTTGAAGCCAAGCGATCCGGCGGAACTCGGCAAAGCACGTCTGCTGCTGCGGGAGGCGCGCAAGGGCGTGATCGCGGATGGTATCCTGTCGGCCGTCGCCCGTGGGGTCGCGATGGCCAAGGAAGATCTGCCAAACCCACCGAAGCCGAAGGCTCGGGACCAGATCAACGGTGCGCTGGCCGACCTGCTGCGCGTTCTTCTCAAGGCGAAAGCCGAGGGAGAGGGCGTGGCATCGAAGCTGATCGCGACCGCATCGGATCTGGACGACATCGCCGCCGGTGAGCGGGACGGCCTTTGGGCGCGGGGTTGGCGGGGCGAGGTGTTCGGCAAGGATGCGCTGCGCCTCTGCGAGGGGACTATCGCTTTGGCATGCGAAGGATCGAAGGTCAGGATCGTCCCGCTGGATTGAGTGCGCTTCGGCAGGATCGTCAGAAAGGCCGGCCGGTCCGGGACCGCCATTCTGCCCAGGCGGCAGGGGTGTCGAGGTCGGTCAGGGCGCGCTCCTCCGGCAGGGGAACCTGCTCCGCGTCCATTTCCGCGATAAGGGCCTTGGCCCCGCGATCCCCGTCGAGGGACGAAAGCGCGGGAAAGAGGCTCCGATCGAAGATCACGGGCTGGCCGGGGCGGCCATCCTGAGCCGTAGCCCGCAGGATCGGAGCATCGCTGCGTTGCCATGCATGGATCAGCGTGGCCAAGTCGTCCGCTCCAACCTCCGGCATGTCGGCAAGATGGATCAGGATCGCATCGGCGGCGCAGACCGCGACGCCTGCGCGGATCGAGGCGGACATTGCCAGGTTTGATACATCGACGATCCTGAGAGGCAGGTCGGTCAGCCAGGCCCGGCGCGACATCTCTCCGGTGGGAAGCGTGACGATCACTTCAGCCGAATTCGCGCAGGCCGCGCGGGCGGCGCGCAGAATGAGCGGCGTGCCATCCACCGTTTCGAGCAATTTGTCCCGGTCGCCCATGCGGCTGGAGGCGCCGGCGGCGAGGATCAGGATCGCGGGGGCGGGGCGCATTCAGGTCTCTCGGTCGCTGGGTTTCCTTCGGGTCTAGGCGAGGAATGCGATGGCCGCCAAGGGGCGGATTGACGGTGCCGGACGGGATCGGTCTAGTCGGGCCATGACCTCCACGCCGCGCAGGGCAGGTAGCCTGGACATCCTGGCCGTAATCCCCGCGCGGGACACAGCCGGAGATATCGGGCCATGCGTTGACGCGCTGATGGCAGCGGGATTGGCAGCTGACCGGATCGTCGTGGTGGACGATGGGTCGATCGACGCGACCGGGTCGATCGCAGCAGGGCGCGGCGTCGTCCTGATGCACGGGGGCGGTGCCGGGGCCGCTTCGGCTCGAAACAAGGGCGCCACGCACCCGGCGGGCGACGTGCTTCTGTTCGTGGACGCGGACGTGACCGTCCATCCCGATGCGGTGCGGCGCGTTCGCGAAAGGCTGGAGAGCGACGCGGGGCTTGCTGCCATCTTCGGCGCGTATGATCGGGAGCCGCTGCACCCCCAAGCGGTGAGCCGGATCCGCAACCTGCTGAACCACCATGTCCACGCGTCGAACCCGGGCGAGGCGACGAGCTTCTGGACAGGGTTGGGCGCAGTCCGGCGGGATGTCTTCGAGGCGCTGGGCGGGTTCGATCCGGGGCAGCGGATGATGGAGGATATCGAGTTCGGTCTGCGTCTGGTGCGAGCAGGGCACCGGATCTTGCTGGACCCTGAGATCCGGGGGAGCCATCGCAAACGCTGGACGCTGGCCGGGCTGGTGCGCGCGGATCTGTGGAACCGTGCGGTGCCGTGGACACGGCTGATGCATTCGGAGCTCGGCCGCTCGGTGCCTGCGGGGCTGAATGTGAGCGCGGCAGGGAAGGTTTCGGTTCTGGCCGTCGCGGCGACGCTGATCGCGCTGCCGGTGTTCCTGATGGCGCCAGGGCCGGGTGCGCTTTTGGTGATGGCGGGACTGGGTGCGCTGGCGGTGGCGAACCGAGGGTTCCTGAGCCTGCTGGCGCGGCTGGACGGGGCCGGCCGAGCCCTTCAGGGGCTCGGCGTGCTCTGGGTGCACTTTCTGTGCGCGGGGCTTGGCTATGCCCTCGCGCGGACCGGCATCGCACGAGGCTGAGGCCGGCAGAGAGCCGTCAGCTCGCTTTGCGCAACTCTTCTTCGGCGGGTGCGGCGGGCTGCTCTTTCTCGCTGACCTGAAACTCTTCGTGGTAGGAGCGTTCCAGGTTCACGGTCCAGACATCGTCCGCTTGCAGACCGACGATATTGCGGGCGGCGATCATCGCCGTCAGCATCGAATGGTCCTGATTGTTGTAGCGGTGCAGGCCGTTGCGCCCCACGGTCTGGAAGTTCTCTAGCGTGCGAAGCCAGTCGGAGATCACCTCGACCGAGGGAATGCTGTCGTCATCATAGACCGGGTAGGCCTTGGGCTGACGGATGATGGCGCCGTCGACGACGCTGTCCTGCTTGCCGAGACCGATCTCTTCGAGTTCACGCCCGGCGAGGTCGATCAACTCTTCCTCGGTCATGTTCCAGAGGCCGTCGCCCTTTTGGCAGAAGTATTCCATCCCGATGGACGCAGTGTTCGGATCGGGCAGCAACTCCTTGGACCAGGCGCGGAAGTTCTGGATCCGCCCGACCTTCACTTCGGGCGAGTGGACATAGACCCAGTTGTCAGGGAACGGATCCTTCTGATTCAGGATCAGCGTTACGATCAGGAAGTCGCGATATTTCAGCTTGGCGGCCGCCTCGACCACATGAGGCGGCGGCGGGGGATCCATCTTCTCGATCAGGTCGCGCAAGGCCATCGTGTTGACGAAATGGTCGCCCTTCACATGCTCGGTGCCCAGATCCTCGCCTTCGGCACTCCACCGGCGGACGTCCACGCCGGTGATCCGGCTGCCGGATCGGGCGACGCGCGTCACTTCGGAGCGCATCTCGACGGTGCCGCCCTTTTCTTCGACCAGTTCGGCGGTGCGTTCCCACATCATGCCGGGTCCGAGACGCGGATAGGAGAATTCCTCGATCAGCGATGCGGTATCGTTGGCGCCGGACAGCGCGTTCCAGACCGCCTTGCGCAGCGTCAGGTTCTTGATGCGCTGCGCCGCCCAGTCCGACCGGATCTTGCTGGGCGGGATGCCCCAGACCTTTTCGGTGTAGCTGGCGAAGAAGTGCATGTAGAGGCGCCCGCCGAAGCGGTTGACGACCCATTCCTCGAACGTGTCCTCGCGCTTATGAGGGCGGATCTGCCACTTTGCGTAGCTGGCGATGATCCGCAGCGCCTCGTAGGCACCGATGTTGTAGAGCGCGTCGAAGATCTTGAGCGGGTATTCGAAGAAACGTCCGCGATAGAAGATGCGGCTCTTGCGGGGCACCCGGATGAAATCGTCACCCAGAACTTCGTGCCACATCTCCTCGACTTCGCGGACCTTGGTGAAGAAGCGGTGGCCGCCGATGTCGAACCGGTACCCCTTGTGACTCTCCGTGCGGGCGATTCCGCCCACGATATGCCCGGCCTCGAACACGCGGGGGACATAGTCTTCGCTGCGGCGCTGCAATTCGTAGGCGGCGGTCAGCCCGGCGGGGCCCCCACCGATCACGACGACATCTTGGTGCGGCATATTTCTTCCTCGTTAAGTCACGGGGAGTTGTTAACAGAGGTAAACGCCGATTGTCACAGGAAGCTATCGATCTGAGTTAAAGTTCGACCGATCGGCGGGACTATGCAGGTGCAGAAAGTCGGTTTGTACATTATGGTGGCAATGTGGTCGGCAAAGGGGCGGATCGTGTCTGCGGCGCGATCAATCGGAAGGTGGCGACTGACGAATCACCTTGCGACAACTCGACTTAGAGGTGAGCTCTGATCCCGGCCGAGAAAGAAGAGGACGCATCATGAGCGGCAGCGCGAATCCGGGTCCGGACCTGACCGTCGTGGTGGCGACCGGTAGCGGCGCCTGGGCGGTACGCATGGTTGTCGCTGCGCTTGCAGCACAAACCGTCGCGGATCGGATCGAACTGGTGCTGCGCGTGGATCCCGGCACGGAGATCGGTTTGCTGGAGCCATGGCTGACTCGATTTGCCGCCTGGCGGGTGATCGACGATGAACCGGTCGGCATCGTGGACGAGGCGACCGGCCTCGCCGCGCTCACGGCCGAGACCGAATTCGTCTCGATTGTAGAGGACCATGCGCTGCCCGATGCCGACTGGGCCGAAACGATGCTGGCCGTCGCACGCACCCACGACGACGTGGGCTTCGGGTCCGGGATCGCGAATGCCAATCCGGGCAGCCTGCTGAGCCACGCCAACTACATGCTGGCCTATTCGCAATGGTCCGACCATGCCCCCGGGGGGCCGACCGACTGGATTGCGCACCACAATTGCACCTTTCGGACCGAGGCCTTGCGTAATGTCGACCGGGAGATCTATCCCAAGCTCTTCAACCGCGAAGGATCGATCATCCGCCATCTGCGGGACACGGGCGGTACGTTCCGCGCCGTCCCCGAGGCCCGCATCCGACACATCAATCCGGCCAGCTGGTCCTCGACCTGGGCGCTGCGCCGCAATGTCGGCCGCTTCTACGGCGCGAACCGCGCCGAGGCCGAGGGGTGGGGACCTCTGAAGCGCGGAATGTACGTTCTGCTAGGCGCGGCGATTCCGCGCCTGCGCTACCTGCGGGAGCGGCACGACATCTTCGCGCGGGTCCCGCATCTGTCCGAGCCGCGCCGATCTCCGGCCCTGATGCTGGGCCTGACCATGGATGCAATAGGGCAGATGATCGGCTATCTGGCCGGGCCCGGCGGCTCGCGCGCCCTGCTGGAGCGGTTCGAGATGGACCGGGCCGCTCATCTGGGGCCCGAGGATCGAAAGATGTTCTACCCCGACCGACCCTGACCGGAGATCCGGGCCGCCCGGCGGCGGTCGCGGATCTCGGCGCCGTAGCCTGCGACCATCGCCACCTGTGACAGACCCATCAGGATCGAGCCGGGTACGCCGCGGATGCCGCGCTTGCGCAGCGGATAAAGCATCAGATCCCGGTAGAAGCGGAATGGCTCGACCTTGGGGCGGTCGTCGCCGGTCGCATCCATCTTCAGGTGCAGCGTCCGCGCGCCGCGGCCGTAGCTGAGATGCTGCCGCAGGAAACTGGTGAGGCCGAGCCGGTGCAGGTGATCGACCACGGCCCCCTCGGCATAGGTGAGGTGCCCGCCCGCCGCACGCCAGCGCATGGACAAGTCGCGATCCTCCGAAGCAAAACGAAAAGACGCGTCGAGTCCGCCCAGGTCCTCGAACCGCGCGCGGGAAAAGGCGAGGTTGTTGGTCGTGAAGAAGGAGAGGTCGCGATCCGCGCCGAAATACTCGTAGAGATAGGTCGACAGGTCCTGGCTCGCCTCGGAAAAGACGTTGGCCTTGAGGCTGTTGACGATCCGCCCACCCACAAGCCTGTCGGCGACCCCGGAATGGGCGGCCTGCAGCGCGGTGAACCAGTCTTTGTGCGGGCGGCAATCGTCGTCGGTGAAGGCAACGAAATCGGCACCCGCATCGCGAACCCCGCGATTGCGGGCGGCGGCCGGGCCGGCATTGTTCTGTCGGATGCAGCGGACCCGGGGCCCGTAATCGGCAAGCAGGGGCGCGTAGGGGGTCGGGCTGCCGTCATCGACGACGACGATCTCGAAATCGCCGTCGATCCCCAGCAGGCATTCGACGCAAGCCTTGATATGCGCGGGTCGGTCGTAGCTGGCGACGACGGTTGCGGCCTTCACGCGAGCACCGCCTTCCCCGCGCCATGGCGCGCGATGGTCCGGTCATAGAGAGCTTCGATCCGGTCCATCACCCGGGCGCGGGAAAAGACGGTTTCGGCCCGGTGGCGCCCGGCCCGGCCCAGACGTTCCGCCAGGTCGCGGTCACCAAGGATCCGGTCGAGACGGTCGGACAGCGCGCGGACGTCGCCGGGCGGCACGAGGAAGCCGGTCTCTCCATCCGCCACGATGGTACGCTGGCCGCCCATGTCAGACGCGATCACCGCCGTGCCCCGAGCCATCGCCTCGGTCGAGACATTGCCGAAGGGTTCGTGCCAGAGCGAGGGGACGACCTGCACCCAGGCGGTGGCGAAGACCTCCTCCATCCGCTCGCGCGACAGGTGGCCCAGAAAGGCGACGGCATCGCCCATCGGCGCGGCTCGCTGTCGAAGGGCGGGCTCTGACGGGCCGGTGCCCGCGATCAGAAGCCGCGCCGTCGGATGCCGGTCGCGTAACCGGGAGAAGGCGTCGAGCAGCGTCTCCACCCCCTTCTCCCGGGCGAGGCGACCGCCATAGACGACGACCGGCGGGTCCGTCAGCGGACCCCGCAGCGCCACCAGGTCGATGCCATTTCCCTCGACGGCGACGTCTGTCCAACCCTCGGCTTCGAAGGCAGCACGCATGGGTTCGGACAAGACGGCAAGCTGGTCGATGCAGGACCGCCAGCGGCGCAGGAGGGCGAGTTGTGTCATGGTCGCCGTCCAGGTGATCGGCGCGGTGCATCCCTCTCGGTAGCAGACACGGCCGGGACGGTGAGGGCAGGACGTGCCGTCGGGCAGGAGTTTCAGCCCCGTCGGGCAGACCGCCTTGTGCACCGCCGCGTGATAGAGAACCGGCACGTTTCGCAGAAGCGGCAGGATCACCGGCGAAAGCTGCCAGAGGAACATGCGGATATGCACCATGTCGGGCGGATGGTCGGCGAGCTCTCTCCGCAGGGCGGCCCAGGCCCATGGATTGACCGCCTGCGTGAGAACCTGGCCCAGATCGGTGCGGCCCTTCGCTGTCCGATCGGCGGCATTCGGGTATCCGTGGACCAGTGTCGCGTCGCTGGCGAAGAGACGCACCTCGTGACCACGCGCCATCAGGTCCCGCCGGATGGCGAGCATCTGAAGCTCGGCTCCACCGTTGGGCGTGCCGTAATCGTTGATGAGCAGGACCTTCAACGCGTCTCCTTGCCGGACCGTTCGCGGAGACCTGACCACGGTCGGGAGCCGGCTCCGACGAACGGGTGCCGCACGGCCGTGATGGCCTCCTCCCTCTGGCTGGGTGGACCGTAGATCGCGTCGCGGTGACCGTCAAACGTCTGACGTCCCTTGGCCCCTAGACCCGGCGCGGCTCGGCCCAGTCGCGACACGGCCGATCCGCATCGCGGTCACCTGCATAACGTCGTCGCGGGCGCAGACGGAGATGCTCGGTCTCAGTCCGCGGATGCGGCTTCCGGAACACGCCATATCACCGCACCGGGAGGATCTCGTAGAAGTCGCTGGGGCACCGGGCGGGCGAGAGAACCGGCCGAACGGAACAGCCGCGCGGTTACCGGAGCCTCGCCGAAACTCAGCCGCCGGAATTCGCTCCACCCGGTCGGATCGGGCACGCCCCTGATGGCACCCCGTCCGGCGAGGGAATCGAAGACGAGATACCCGGACAGGGAGGCGACCTCCCTGTAGTCGACAACCCGACCCACATCGTCCCGATCGAGCCGCAGGAACATGCGCGCCCGCTCGGCGAGATAGGGGTCCGCGGCAACCGGCTCTCCCGCCGATATCGCGAAATCCGCGAGCGCGCGCGCAGCGATCATGCTGCGGTCGCGGGTCAGATCGTGGATCGCGAAGCTGCTCACGATGATCGGGGCGCCGATTGCCAACGCAGAAGGCTTTCCCGACATCCGCGCAATGACCGCAAGGCCCCAACCGGCCAGCATGGTTGCGAGCCACGGCACGATCGGGAAGTAGAACACCGTCTCAAGGTTGAGGAGGCCGACACTGATCGCGAAGGACAATGCGGCGGCAACGCCCGCCGTGATGAGGGCCCGCCCGCCGCCGGACCTTGGCCGCACACGGGACATGAGGATCAGGACGGCGGCGGCGATTGCGGTCAGGTGGATCGGCAGCACGATGCCATGGGTAAGCGCTCCGAAAAGGGGGTCGAGCCAGGATGACGCGGATCCCATCCCGTCGGGCAGAATTTCCGTCCCGCTTTGTCCCCTGCCATGGCCGAGGTCGATCCAGATCCGGTGCAGCGGATCCCCCCGTCCCAGCCAGTAGCCAAGCCATTCGAGCGCGACGAGGCCGATGAAGGCCGCAGTCGCGGCACTTGCGGCCAACAGCGCGTTTCGCGTTATGCCGAACATGGTGAACGCCCCGGCAACCAACGCCGGCAGCATGAAGCCGGACGTCTCCCTGCAAAGCCAGGCAAGGAAGACAAGCGCGCCGGCAAGGGCATATCTGCCGACCGGCCGGTCCCCGGCCTGCGTTGCCAGACCGAGGGATGCGACACAGAACACGATCTCCGGCAGGAAGATGTAGATCCCCGATCCGACCATTGTGAAAAGGCCGGACCCGGCAAAGAGGATACCCGCCGCGAAACCGGCCGCTTCCCCGAACCAGCGGCGGGCGATCTGCCAAGAAATCACCACCAGAAGGCTGGAATACGCGAAGACGGGGAGGCTGGCCGCGAACTCGTTCTGTCCGAAGACCGCGAGGCTCCCGGCCATCGGCAGCACCAGAGGCCAGCGCAGGCCCCAATGCGTGTCGGTGACCTGCCCGTCCAGAAGGGAGAGCGCGGCGTCGACATATCTGACCGCGTCGCGCGGACCGATCCCGTCCCAGACCATCCAGATGACGAGCCAGTGAAGGCCGATCAGCAGGACGGGGATGTGCCCGGCCATTCGGAGCGGTTTCCCGCCTTCTCTGGAGTTGATTGCGTCGGACATGGGCCCCGGTACTCGGCTGAGCCAGAGCTACCATCTCCCGCGCCGGCGGCGAAGGTGTCTCCGCGGGTTTCGCTCGCGGCCCGTCAGAAGAGCGGCAAGCTGCCCGTCAATCGGGCAGCGACGCAATCCGTCCGGGCAACTGGCCGGGGTAATCCGCGATCGGCATGGCATTCGGCTGGCCGACTTGCTCTATGCACCATGTCGGACCCGCTCAGGAGATCGTTCATGCCCGCCGTCGCGCCGCCCTATCGGAACCTGTCATGTCGCTGAACGTGGCGCTGGTCGGCTGCGGTCGGATCGCCCGCGCGCTGCACGGTCCGATCCTGTCGCGATTGCCCGCGGCCCGGCTGAGCGCCATCGTGGATCCCGACGGAGCCGCGCGCATGGCCATGTCCCGGATCGCGCCCGGCGCGGTGCTGCACGCGGATCTCGAGTCGGTGCTGCAGGCGGGAGAGGCCGATGCGGTCGTGATCTGCACCCCGCCGGAATATCACGCCGAGGCTACGCTCGCCGCGCTCGACGCGGGCTTGCCGGTCTATGTCGAGAAACCGCTTGCCCCGACCGAGCAGGAGGCAGAGGCGCTGATCGCCGCGCGCCAGGTCGCGGGAACGGTCGGGATCGTCGGTCATAACTTCCGGTTCCATCCCGAAATCCTTTCGGCGCGCGACCGGATCGCCAGCGGAGAGCTTGGCGCACCGGTCGCGATCCGCAGCGTTTTTACCTCCGAACGTCGCGCCCTGCCGGATTGGAAGCTGAAGATGGGCGGGGGTGGCGATGCCCTGACAGATCTCGGCAGCCACCATGTCGATCTCTTCGGGTATCTGTCCGGACAGGCTGTCGATCCCGGAAGCGTGCAGGCCCGACAGAAGCCCGGCCCGGACGGAAGTGCGGCGACCCTGTCGGCGTCGCTCGATGACGGAACGCCGCTCTCGCTGACGGTGGCCCAGACAAGCGGCGTGAGCGTCCATCGGATCGAGATCCTGTGCGAGAAGGCCCATCTTGAGATCGACCTCGTCTCAGGCCGGGCGACGATGTCCCGGTCTCAGGCACGGCTGGGGACAATGGGACGCTGGCAGGCACGCATCGCGGATGGCGCTGCGGCCGTCGATCCGAGACACCGCCCCGACCCATCGTTCGAGGCGGCTCTCTCGCATTTCGTCACCGTCGCGGCCGGTGGAGATCCCGCTGGCTCGGCCGTTCCGGCGGATTTCCGGGTCGGCGCGCGGGCGATGACGTTACTCCGGTCGGCTTTGGACTAGGGGCCCGAGGCCGCGGGCGGCGGTACCAGGGATCGCAGGCGCTTGCCGAGAGGCGGTCACGGTTGCACGACCCAACCCGCGCCCAGAGCGAGGATGCCGCCCAGAAGGGCGTAGAGCAGGCCCACGGGGATCGTTCGCCGCAAGATCTCTCCCTCGCGGCCGACGAGGCCGATCGTCGCGCAGCCGGCCACGATGTTGTGGGGGCAGACGATGTTGCCGACAGCCGCGCCGAAGGTCTGCGCGCCGAGGAGCAGGGTGAGGGATAGGTCGAGTTCGCCCGCGATATCGGCCTGCAACTGCGTGAAGAGGATGTTCGACGTGGTTGCCGAGCCGGTCACGAACGTGCCGAACATTCCGACGAACGGTGCGATGGCGGGCCAGCTCGCGCCGAAGGCGGAGGCGGCATCGCTGGCGAGCTGGCCGATCATCCCCGAATGAACCAGCAGCCTTGCAAGGATCAGCATCACCAGAAGCGGCAGCACCACCGGCAAGAGCTGGGCAGTGCCCCGCCGGAGCGCCTCGCGCACCTGCGCGACCGTCGCGCCCTGAACCGCCCATCCGACGACGAAAGATGCCGCGAGCAGGGTTCCGGGATGATAGAGCGGTGCGAAGGATCCCGAGAACCTGTCGCCGAGCGTCCAGCCGATGGTGATGGCGGAGAGGTATGGCCCGATTCCGGGCAACCTCGTGAAGAGGATGAGAACGACAAGCGCCAGATAGGGGGCCAGCGCCGAGAGGAGCGCCCTAGGGTCCCGGCTTTCGGATCCAGGGCCCTCCTCCGTGCGCCGCCGCCTTATGACGAAGGCGAAGGCCACGCCGCCCACCATGGCGCCTGCCAGCGTCGGCAGTTCGGGCCCGAGAAGCAGCGCCAGGCAGATATAGGGCACGAAGAAACAGGCTGCCGCCAGAAGTCCCAGCGCCGGCCGCGACACACCGAGCGCGCGCATCAGCGCGAAAACGAGGACCCAGCCGAGCGCGCCGTGCAGAAGGGCAGGGACCACGGCGAGTTCCGCGCCACGCAGCCCGGTTGCCGAGATTTGCGGAACGATCGGCGTGCCGACCGCCCCGAACGAAACACCCGCCGCATGTCCGATCAGGGCAATGGCCAGGGCCCTCGCCGGCTCGATCCCCATTGCCAGCAGAAGCGGCGCGGCCAGCGCGACCGGTGCTCCGAAACCCGCGGCGCCCTCCATGAAGAGGGCAAAGAACCATCCCACCAGAAGTGTCTGGGCAAGAGAGTCGTCAGTCAGTTGGGTCATCGCCCCCTGGAGCTGATCGATCCGGCCCGTCCCGACCTGCAACGCGTGGATGCACAGGGCAGGCCAGATGATCCAGAGGATCGTCCCGGTCGTGAACCCGGCTTCCGCGACCGTTCCGCCAAGTGCGATGGCAAGGCTGGAATTGCCGTCGTCCGGGGTCAGGCCGAAGACCGTCAGCGCGAAGAGGAGGGCGATGCCGAGCCCGATCGCGCCGGCCCGCGCCGCGGACCATCCGCGCCACAGCATCATCAGCAGGGTGGCCGCGATGGGGGTCGCGGCAAGCGCGCTCAGCATCCCGAAAGGGTCGACCGAGCGCGCTCGACCGATACGAAAGGCGTCACGCCATCATCTCCACCGTCACCGCGTGTTCCGGTTGGCCCTCCGCTTCGAAGGCGGTCGCATTGGCAAGCGACGTTCGGGCGATCGCGTTCAGCGCCTCTTCGGTGAAGAAGGCCTGGTGCCCGGTGACCAAGACGTTGGGAAACGTCAGCAGCCGGGCAAAGATATCGTCCTGAAGCACTTGGCCCGAGAGGTTCTCGAAGAATAGATCGCCTTCTTCCTCGTAGACGTCGATGGCGAGACCGCCGAGCTGCCCCGACTTCAGCGCCCGGATCACGGCGCGCGTGTCGATCAGTCCGCCCCGGCTTGTGTTGATGAGGTAGGCGCCGTTGCGCATCGAAGCGAGCGCCGTCTCGTCGATCAGGTGATGCGTGCCGGGGGTGAGCGGGCAATGCAGCGTGACGATGTCGCTGTGTTCGAGCAGGTCGGGCAGATCGACGTAATCCGCACCGGCTTCACGCGCCTCGTCGGCCGGATGCGGATCCGCGGCGAGGACGCGGCACCCGAAGCCTGCAAGGATCCGGATCGTACAGATCCCGATCCGGCCGGTTCCCACGACGCCGACCGTCTTGCCATGGAGGTCGAAGCCCATCAGGCCATCGAGCTCGAAATTGCCCTCGCGCACTCGATTGTAGGCGCGGTGAAGGCGTCGGTTCAGGCCGAGGATCAGCGCGATGGTATGCTCGGCCACGGCGTGAGGCGAATAGGCGGGCACACGACCGATCGCGAGACCCAGACGTTCTGCCGCGGCGACGTCGACATTGTTGTATCCGGCGCAGCGCATCAGCAGCAGCTTTACCCCGCGCTCGGCGAGGATCTCGAGGGTCTCGGCGTCGACATCGTCGTTCACGAAGGCGCAGACCGCATCGGCCCCTTCGGCCAGCACAGCCGTGGAGCGGTCGAGATGCGGCGTCATGAATGTCAGCTCGTGGGGCGCCTCCAGGTCGCCGTTGACCCGCTCGAAGGTCTCGCGGTCGTAGGGCTTTGCGCTGAACATGGCGATCCGCATCGGGCATCCTCTGGTCTCGGGGTTGCGGGTCCGGTCGGCTTGGCGATGGCCTGGCGGGACCGAATGACCTTCCGTGGAGTATCGAGCGGGCCGCGCCGGGGTTCAAGGCGATCTGCGGCCAACTTGTCTGGTCATGCTGAAAATGACGTGGACGGGCCTATCGGGACGTCAGCCCGCGCCAGAGATCGAAATCGGCCGCGAAGACCTTTTCCAGCCGCGCGCGTCTTTCCGGGGAAAGCCGGATCTCGGCGGTCGGGGAGGTGTTCAGGCGCTCGACGGTCGGGGTGGCGCCGGTCTCTGTGGACAGGAACGTGATGGCGTCGTTCAGGCGACCGAACGGGAACAGGTGATCGACCCCGCCGTCGAGAAAGCGCGCCTGCGATCCGATGGCGGCGAAGCGCGGCGGCTCTTCCTGCATGTAGGCGTCGACGAAATCGTCGAACGAAATCCCGGCCGTCGAGTTTTCGGACCCGTCGAGCGCCTCGCGCGATCTGTAGCGCCACCAGCTTCCGAGCCAATCGACCGGTTCCCGCATGACCGCCATCGTCCGGAGCGGCCGCTTGCCGCGCTGCTCGAACAAGGGGGCAAGCTGGGCATGCCAGCGCCGGACGTTCATGTGCTTGAGGCCGGTCGGGTGCCGGATCACGGCATCCGCATATGGTCCGAATGCGGCTTCGAGCGACGTCGTGCCGGTCTTGGGGACCGACAGAACGACGAGGCGCGCTTTCCAGAAGATAAGCATACCTGTTCCTGGCAACCTTTCGTTAACCCAGTCTCGCTAACGATCCATGAACGAGATCTTGCAAATGTTCTGCATTTGGTCCATTTGAGAACAAGGCAAGAACAGAACGGTGGATTGCTGCCTCTGGGGCAGCATGCAACAAGGGTCGAAATCATGGCAACGGCGAACCTCATCGACATGAGCGAAAAGCGCAGCGCGGAAAAGCAGAAGGCCTTGGACAGCGCGTTGGCGCAGATCGAACGGCAGTTCGGCAAGGGCTCCATCATGAAGATGGGCAAGGACAGCCCCGCCCAGGATATCGAGGCGACGTCGACCGGGTCGTTGGGCCTCGACATCGCGCTCGGCATCGGCGGTCTGCCGAAGGGCCGCATCGTGGAAATCTACGGTCCGGAATCGTCGGGCAAGACGACACTGACCCTGCATGCCATCGCCGAAGAACAGAAGAAGGGCGGCGTTTGCGCCTTCGTCGACGCGGAACATGCGCTCGACCCGCAATATGCGCGCAAACTGGGTGTGGACCTTGATGAGTTGCTGATCTCGCAGCCCGATCACGGCGAGCAGGCGTTGGAGATTGCCGATACGCTGGTCCGGTCCGGCGCCGTCAGCATGGTCGTCGTCGACTCGGTCGCCGCGCTGACGCCGAAATCCGAACTGGAAGGCGACATGGGTGACAGCTCGGTCGGGGTGCATGCACGACTGATGAGCCAAGCCATGCGCAAGCTGACCGGCTCGATCAGCCGCTCGAACTGCATGGTCATCTTCATCAACCAGATCCGCATGAAGATCGGCGTCATGTTTGGCTCGCCCGAGACGACGACGGGCGGCAACGCCCTGAAGTTCTACGCGTCCGTCCGCCTGGACATCCGCCGGATCGGCGCGATCAAGGACCGGGACGAGGTGGTGGGCAACCAGACCCGCGTGAAGGTCGTCAAGAACAAGGTCGCGCCTCCGTTCAAGCAGGTCGAGTTCGACATCATGTATGGCGAAGGCATCTCGAAAATGGGCGAGTTGCTCGACCTCGGTGTGAAGGCCGGCGTGGTCGACAAGTCCGGCGCTTGGTTCTCTTACGGGGACGAGCGGATCGGCCAGGGTCGCGAGAACGCGAAGTCCTTCCTGCGCGAGAACCGTCAGATCGCCGAGGAGATCGAGGACAAGATCCGTGCCGCGCACGGGCTCGATTTCCAGATGACCAAGGAAGAAAAGGACGAGATCCTGGACGAGTGATCTCCTCGCGGTCAGGGCTGCCGCAGCCGAAGCCCCGCCGGGAGACCCCCCGGAGAGAATACTCGGGAAGGGGCGGTCCGTTTGGGCCGCCTCTTCTCGTTCGACGCGCTGTGGACAGCCCCCGGAGGCGGGGCTAGGACAACGCCCGACCCCGCATCGGAGACCGACATGGCCAGCCTGAACGACATCCGTTCCACCTTCCTCGACTACTTCGCGCGGAACGGGCATGCCGTGGTCGACAGCTCGCCCCTGGTCCCGCGAAACGATCCCACGCTGATGTTCACCAATAGCGGGATGGTGCAGTTCAAGAATGTCTTCACGGGCGTCGAACACCGCGACTACAGGCGCGCCACCACGAGCCAGAAATGCGTGCGTGCGGGCGGCAAGCACAACGATCTGGACAATGTGGGATACACGGCACGCCACCACACCTTCTTCGAGATGCTCGGAAACTTCAGCTTCGGAGACTACTTCAAGTCCGAGGCGATCCCATTCGCATGGGAGCTTCTGACCAAGGAGTTCGGGATCCCGGCGGACCGAATGCTGGTCACCATTTACCACGACGACGACGAGGCGGCGGCCATCTGGAAGAAGACGGCCGGACTGCCGGACGAGCGCATCATCCGCATCGCGACGGACGACAACTTCTGGCGGATGGGCCCGACCGGGCCGTGCGGTCCATGTACGGAGATCTTCTTCGACCATGGCGATCAAATCCCCGGTGGCCCGCCCGGTAGCCCCGACGAAGACGGGGACCGGTTCATCGAGATCTGGAACCTCGTCTTCATGCAGAACGAGCAGTTCGCCGACGGGTCGATGAAGCCGCTCGACATGCAGTCGATCGACACCGGCATGGGGTTGGAGCGGATCGGAGCGCTGCTGCAGGGCAAGCACGACAATTACGACACCGATCTGATGCGCACCTTGATCGAGGCGAGCGCGGATGCGACCTCGACTGACCCGGATGGCGACGCGCGCATCCATCACAGGGTGATCGCGGACCACCTGCGCTCCACCTCGTTCCTGATCGCCGACGGCGTCATGCCGTCGAACGAGGGGCGGGGATATGTGTTGCGCCGGATCATTCGTCGCGCCGTCCGTCATGCGCATCAGGCGGGCGCGGAGGATGCGCTGATGCCGCGGCTCGTCCCCGCGCTGGTGCGCCAGATGGGACAGGCGTACCCCGAACTGGTCCGGGCCGAGGCGCTGGTGACCGAAACCCTGCGTGGCGAGGAAGAGCGGTTCCGCTCGACGTTGAAGCGGGGGTTGCGTCTGCTGGACGACGAATTGGGCAAGCTGCCCGACGGTACGGACCTGCCCGGCGAGGCGGCGTTCAAGCTATACGATACGCACGGGTTTCCGTTGGATCTGACGCAGGATGCTCTGCGCGAGCAGGGGCGCGGCGTTGATATCGAAGGGTTCAACGCCGCCATGGCCGAACAGAAGGCGCTCGCGCGCGCCGCTTGGGCCGGTTCGGGCGAGACGGCGGATGCCGCGATCTGGTTCGACCTGGCCGAGGAGCATGGCGGAACCGACTTCCTCGGCTACGACACCGAGACGGCAGAAGGTCAGATCGCCGCCCTGGTCCGGGACGGTGCTGCGATCGAAGGCGCCGAGGCCGGCGAGACGGTGAACGTCGTTCTCAACCAGACGCCGTTCTACGCCGAGGCCGGGGGCCAGGTGGGAGATACCGGCACGATCCGAACCGAGACGGGTCGCGTCCGGGTGACCGACACGCGCAAATCCGCGAACGTCTTCATCCATATCGGAACTGTCGAAGAGGGCCGGATCGAACCGGGACAGGCGGCGGAGCTCGTGGTGGACCACGACCGGCGCACGGCGATCCGTGCCAACCACTCGGCCACGCACCTGCTGAACGAGGCCCTACGCGAGGCTTTGGGCGAACATGTCTCGCAGCGCGGCTCGCTGAACGCGCCGGACCGGTTGCGCTTCGACTTCTCGCACGGCGAGGCGCTGTCGGCCGAACAGATTGCCGCGATCGAGGCGGAGGTGAACGCCATGATCCGCCAGAACGGCGAGGTTTCGACCCGGATCATGTCGCCTGACGACGCGCGCGACCTGGGGGCGCAGGCGCTCTTCGGAGAGAAGTACGGGGACGAGGTCCGGGTCGTGAGCATGGGGGTCAGCGACGCATCAGGGAAGGGGACCGATGGGCGGACCTATTCCATCGAGTTGTGCGGGGGCACGCATGTCGGCCGGCTGGGCGAGATCGGCGCCTTCGTTGCCCTCGGCGACAGCGCGATCAGCGCGGGCGTGCGCCGGGTCGAGGCGCTGACGGGACAGGCGGCGCTGGATCATCTGCGGGCCCAGGATCGGCGCGTCTCGGAGCTGGCGAACCTCTTCAAGGTGAGCCCGGACGAGGTGGGCGACCGGGTCAAGTCGCTGATGGACGAGCGCAAGGCGCTGCAATCCGAAGTGGCGGAGCTTCGTCGCGAAAAGGCGATGGGTGCCGGGGCCGAGCCTCAGGATATCAATGGGATGAAGTCCGTCCTTCAGGTGGTCGAGGGCGTGTCCGGCAAGGATCTCGGCGCCATGATCGACGGAGTGAAGGGCAAGCTGGGCTCCGGCGTGGTGGTCCTGATCGCCGACACGGGGGCCAAGCCCGCCGTCGCGGCAGGGGTCACCAAGGACCTGACGGACAAGCTGTCGGCGGTCGACCTGGTCAAGGCGGCGGTCGAGGCCCTGGGCGGCCGTGGTGGCGGCGGACGGCCCGAGATGGCTCAGGGTGGGGGTGCGGATATCGGTCGGGCCGATGCGGCGCTCGAGGCCGTGCGCGGGGTGATCTCGGCGGTCTGACGGCCCCGAAATCGGTGTGCACTCCCCGTGCACCCTCTGTGCACCCCCCGTCTGCACGTTTGGAAGACAGGCATGCCGCTCGCGGCTTGCGCGGAGAGCGTCAGGCGAAGGGGGCCCGCCCTCGCGCGGACCCCGGACGGCGTTCGGCACCTTGTCCGCCCCGCAGGCGGGGGATAGGTCAGCGGGACCGGAGGTAAGATCATGCGCGCGGAAATCCAATCCAACGTCGAGAAGATCGCTAAGTCGGTCGGCCTGCTGAAGCGACGGCTCGACTGGGAAACCGCGCCCCATCGCCTCGAGGAGGCGAACGCGATGATCGAGGACCCGACGCTGTGGGACGATCCGGCGCGGGCACAGAAGCTGATGCGCGAGCGTCAGCAACTCGTCGACGCGATCGAGGGGATCGAGACGCTGGAGCGCGAAGCCTCGGAGAACGCCGAGCTGATCGAGATGGGCGAGATGGAGGACGATGCCGAGATCGTCGCCGAGGCGGAGGCCGCCATCGCGCGGCTGGTCGACGTCGCCGCCGAGAAGGAGCTCGAAGCGCTGCTCGACGGCGAGGCGGACGGCAACGACACCTTCCTCGAGATCAATTCGGGCGCGGGCGGCACCGAGAGCTGCGACTGGGCGGCGATGCTGGCGCGGATGTACACCCGCTGGGCCGAAAAGCGCGGCTACGATGTCGAGCTGCAATCGGTCAGCTACGGCGAGGAGGCCGGCATCAAGTCGGCCGCCTACAAGATCAGCGGCAAGAACGCCTATGGCTGGCTGAAATCCGAGAGCGGCGTGCATCGCCTGGTGCGGATCAGCCCCTATGACAGCAGCGCCCGGCGGCACACTTCGTTCTGCTCGGTCTGGGTCTATCCGGTGGTGGACGACAATATCGAGATCGAGGTGCAGCCCAACGAGATCCGCATCGACACCTATCGGTCGTCGGGCGCGGGGGGGCAGCACGTCAACACGACCGACTCGGCGGTGCGGATCACGCATATTCCGACGGGAATCGTGGTGACGTCGTCCGAGAAGTCGCAACACCAGAACCGGGACATCGCGATGAAGGCGCTGAAGTCGCGGCTCTACCAGATGGAGCTGGACCGCCGGAACGCGGAGATCAACGCCGCCCACGAGGCCAAGGGCGAAGCGGGCTGGGGCAACCAGATCCGCAGCTACGTCCTGCAGCCCTACCAGATGGTGAAGGATCTGCGGACCGGATTCGAGACGTCGGACACGCAAGGTGTGCTGGACGGATCGCTGGACGGCGTGATGGCAAGCGTGCTCGCCCATGACGTCGCCGGCAAGAGCCGGGCAGAGGCCGAAGCGGGCGGGTAGGGCGCGGTAGCGTCCAGGCTCCGCGCGGGTCGGATCGGTCCGGGGCACGTTTTTCGCGATGCGGTCGAAGAGGCCTCAGCGCGTCGTCGTCAGCGCGACGCGCGCGAGATGGAGAGCGGCTTGGCCCGCGCCATTGCGGGCAGCGATGCGGTCGCCGAGATCCTGCGCGGCGCGGTAGTCGAACCGGTCGAGCAGTCCGTTCAGGGCGGCGTGGGCACGTTCCGGCGTGAACTGGCGCACAGGCATCGTGGCCGCGACGCCCATCCGGACAAGGCGTGCGGCGTTGTCGGGCTGGTCTCCGCCCACGGGCACGACGAGTTGCGGCCGACCGGACCGTAGCGCCTCGGCCGAGGTGCCGATGCCGCCATGGTGGATTATGGCGGCTGCGCGCGGGAACAGGTCTCCGTGGGCGGCGTAGCGCAGGCGCAGCAGGTCCAGCCCCTCAGGCGCTTCGGCCTTGCCATGCAGCAGAACCGCGCGGAGGCCCATCCGCCGCGCCAGCGCCGCCGCATCCGACCAGAAGCCGGACCCGCCGAGGCCTTGCGCGATCGAGCCGAGTGTCACGACAAGGGGCCGTGGACCCGCCTCGATCCAACGGACGACGTCATGGGGCAGATCGCCAAGGGGGGACGGCGGGAAGCCGACCACCTTCAGGTCCTTGGGTACGTCGGCCGGGCGAGGCGCGAACTCTTCGTCCCAGAGGCCGAGGCGCAGCGGCACGTGCGCGCCGTGATCGAGCAGCGGCGTTCCGGGCTGGGACCCGAGCCCCAGCCGCGCTCGGGTCGCGGACAGATCCTCGGAATGGCGCCGACGCAGCTCGGCCCGGGCCATGGCCATCAGCCCCCGGTTCCAGAGCGCGCCGATCCGGCCAGGGTCTTGCCGCGCGAGGCGGAAGGCGCCCGCGCGGGGTGGATCCTGCGCAGAGAACAGCATCATCGGTTGCAGAATCAGCGGAACGAAGGGGAGGCTTGCCTGCTCGGCGGCGAGGGGGGCATGCAGCGCGAAGGTCGTGGCGGCGACGGTGCTGGCACCGTCCATCAGCGGGCGGATCTGTGCGACCAGGGCAGGCAGCATCGGGATCAGCACGTCGCGCACCATGGGCCCCGGATCGCGCAGCACCGCGGCGGCGATCTGATCTTCGCTCACGTCCAGGCGGCTGCAGACCTCGGCGCGGGTCGGGCCGATGGGGTGGGCCAGCAGACCCCAGGAGCGAGCGGCTTCGCAATCATCTGGTGAGAGGGCGAGGCGGACCTCGATACCGGTCATCTCGATCGCGCGGGCGATGGAGAGGACGGGATAGAGATCGCCCAGAGAGCCTACCGTGGACAGGACGATGGCGCACCGGCCGGATCCGGGAATGCGGCCTTCGAGGCCCGGAAGACGACGGACCCCGCTCCATTGCAGGAGCGGGGTCCGGCCTGGATCGTTCACGTCGGAACCGGCGGCGGGGTCTCAGCCCTTGTTGGCGGCCGGAGCGGAAGAGGCGGCAGGCGCGCTGCTGCTCTTGCCGGCTGAGCCGAGCGGGTCGTCCTGACGCTGGACGGCACCTTCGAAATGGGCACCCGACTCGATGGCGATTGTCTTGTGGATGATGTCACCCTCGACGCGTGCGGTCGATGTCAGGCGCACCTTCAGGCCACGGACGCGGCCGACGACGCGGCCATTCACGACGATGTCGTCGGCGATCACCTCGCCACGGACCACGGCGCTTTCGCCGACGGTCAGGAGGTGGGCCTGGATATTGCCCTCGACTTCACCCTCGACCTGGATGTCGCCGGTCGTCTTGATGTCGCCCTTGATCATGAGATCGGAGGACAGGGCCGACGGCGTCGCCTTGGGCTTGGCCGCACCGGCACCTGCGCCGAGGTCCAGACCGCTGGGCTTGGTCGGCGGCGTGGTCGCGCCCTGACCGGCCGGCATGGCCGGCTTGGTGGGGGCGTCGGTTGCGGGTTTGGGCGCGTCGCCTTGCTGCTTGTTCTTAGAAAACATCTCTACCTGCGCTGATGAAGGTTGCTGGGTCGAGGGCCGTTCCGCCGCGCCGGATCTCATAGTGGAGATGAACGCCGGTCGACCGTCCTGTGGTGCCCATATCACCGATGCGTTCCCCGCGCGAGACCCGTTGGCCTTCGGCCACGCGGATGCGGTTCAAGTGGGCGTAACGGGTTTCGAACCCGAAGGGATGGCGGATCTTGATGAGCTTGCCATAGCCCGATTGCCAGCCCGCATGGGTGACAGTGCCGGCTGCTGTCGCGTGGATCGGCGTGCCCCGCGCGGCGGCGAAATCGACGCCCGAATGCATCCGGCCCCAGCGCGGCCCGAAGCCGGACGTCCGCTTGTAGGAGCCGCGCACCGGGTGATCGAGGGGCAGGCTCTCGGCGACGATGCGGTGGAGGTCGATCTCTTCCATCTGGTCGAGAAGGCTGTTGGCGCGAGCCGTGTCCCGGTCGATCCGGGCCGAGGCGTCACCCCGGGTCGAGACGACCAGCGGCTCGATCGGACCGCCGGTCCCGGCATAGCCCTGGCGCACCTGGTCGATAATCGAGTCCGTGGACACGCCCGCCCGCTCGAAGACACGTCGCAGCGGCGTCAGCGACGTCTCCATCGCCTGCTCGAGCCGCGAGAAGATCCGGTCGTTGCGCTCCGCCATCAGGGCGGCGGCGACTTCCATGCGCTCGATTTCTGCATCGGCGGCCTCGGCGAAGACGAGAGCCTTGTCGCGTTCTTGCGCGGTGGATTCGAGCGCGGTGATGATCGCGTTAAGGGTCTCTTCGGCATCTTCGCGGCGGGCCTGCGCGTTGGCGGCGGCCTCTGGCGCGTCCTCGAGCCGGGCGAGGGCGACGCGCGTCTCTTCGCGGGCCGCATCGCGTTCGCCGACGGTGCGGCGCAGCGTGCGCTGAATGACTTCGATGCCGGTCTCGAGCTCTCGCACACGCTGCTCTGAGGCCAGAAGCGCCTCCTGCATCTCGGAGACTTCGTCGAGAGCGGTGTAGAACCGGGAGAGCGCCTGCTCCGCTTCGGTGGCGCGGGCGTCGCGTTCTCCCGAGAGGGCTTCGAGGCGGTGTTCGTAGGCGATCTGGGCACGGGCGGCCTGATCCCGGCCAGACCCTGCGGCGATGCCGTCGATGATGAAGAAGGCCGTCACGACCACCGACCAGCCGACGAGCACCGCGCCACCGACGAGCAGCCCGGCCTGGGTGCCCGGTCTCAGCCGGACGAACCGGGTGCCTTCGTCAGATTTGAGGTAGAGTCGCTGCTCGGGAAGCATCCCTTCCAGACGCGCAGATATCCTGTCGGACAGGCGTTGCCTCACGCTCCGTCCCTCCCATCCTTACGCGCATGTGGCAGCTGCATGCGTCGGTTCCGTTCCCCGGCCCCTTTTTCGTTGTTCCCCACGAGGCCGTTGAGGGCGGCTTTTAAGCGGAGCGGGCGTCTGCGGCAAGCATGCCGCCGGGGGAGGGCGCCGCCCTGCTGGTCGTGGGCAGATTCCCGCCGGAATCGATGTGTTTCGATCACGCGTCCTCGGCCAGGGGCCAGTAGAAATCCGGCGGCAGACCGGCATCGGCGCGGCGCGCCTCGTCGAAGGGGGGCTTGAGCGGGCCGTGGAAGTACCGTCGCACGAGAGCGTGGAAGGTGGGCTTGGGGTCGAGATCATCGCGGCCACACAGGAAGTGGAACCATTTCGAGCCGTAGGCCACATGGGCCACTTCTTCGGCCGAGATGACCTCCAGCGCGGCGACGGCCTGATCCTCGCCGTGCTTGCGGAAGACCTCGATCATGCCGGGGGTCACGTCGAGGCCGCGCGCCTCCAGCACCATGGGCACGACGGCGAGCCTACCCATCAGGTCGTCCTTCGTGTCCTCGGCCGCGCGCCACATGCCGGCATGGGCGGGCAGCGCGCCGTAATGGCTGTCGCGCGCCTCCAGGCAGTCGCACATCAGGCCGAAATGCTTGGCCTCGTCGTCGGCGGCCTGAACCCAGTCGTCGAAGAACCCCATCGGCAGGGGCACGTGGGCGAAGCGGGCGATCACGTCCCAATGCAGGTCGACGGCGTTGAGTTCGATATGCGCGACGGCGTGCAGCAGCGCCGTACGCCCCTCGGGCGAGCCGGGGCGGCGGCGCGGCACGTCGCGCGGGTCGAGCAGTTCGGGCGCGTCCGGCCGGGCGGGGCGGTCGGGGGGCGACGCCGTGCCAACCAGATGGGTCCCCGCCTCGCGTGCCGTGCGCCAAGCGGCCGCGTGGCGGCGGGACAAAGCGGCCTTGGCGCGGCCATCGGCGGTGCTCAGCACCTCGACGGCCGCCCGGGCGAGGGGGGTCACGCGCCGCGCCTGCCCGGAAGGGTCGTCCCCTGCCTCACGCCTTCACCGCATCGAGCACGGCTTCCGCATGGCCAGGCACCTTCACCTTGCGCCACACCTGTTTCACAGTCCCGTCCTCGCCGATGAGGAAGGTCGCCCGCTCGATGCCCATGTATTTCTTGCCGTACATGCTCTTCTCGACCCAGGTCCCGTAGGCCTCGCAGACGGCGCCGTCCTCGTCCGAGACCAGCGCGACCTTCAATCCGTGCTTGTCGCGGAACTTGTCGTGCTTTGCGACGGTGTCCTTGCTGAGCCCGATCACGGTGGCGTTCGCGGCCTCGAAGGCGTCCAGATGCTCTGTGAAGGCGATGGCCTCCTTGGTGCAACCCGACGTGTCGTCCTTCGGGTAGAAGTACAGGACCACCTGCTTGCCCTTCAGGTCCGACAGGGTGATCTCGCCACCGCCATCGCGGGGCAGGGTGAAGTCCGGGGCGGGCTGGCCGGGTTCGACTGACATGGCGGCTCTCCTGAAGGTTGCGTCGCGGATGGACTTGGAACCCGGGCCCCGGGGCGTCAAGGTCGGGACGTGAACCAGACCGCCCGCCCCCCCCGCCGGACCCTGCGCTATGCCGGCCTCCTGCTGGTGCTTCTGCTGGCCTTCATGGCGGGCAGCGCGTGGCGCCTGTCGCAGGCGCCCGTCGCCCTGCCGGGTTGGCTGGTAGACCGGGTGGAGCAGCGGCTGAACCGGGACCTGGGCGAGGCCGAGGCGCGGCTCGGGGGCATCGCGCTGGTCTACGACCTGGACGCGCATGCGCTCCGCCTCGCGGTGACCGGAGCGGCCTTGTCGGTCCGGGGTGCGGAGGTCCTGCGTCTGCCTGAGGCACGGGTGAAGCTGGACGGACCGGCGCTGCTGGGCCGCCGGATCCGGCCCGAGGAAGTGACACTCGCGGGGCTGGATCTGGACGTGGCGCGCGACGCCGAGGGCCGCTGGTCGCTGGCGCTGGGCGGCGGGGGCGGCACGCTGCCGCGGAGCGGAGCCGAAGTGCTGGCGCTGTTGGACGCCGTTCTCGACGCCGCACCGGTGACGGCATTGCGCGACGTGGCCCTGTCTGAGGTGAGTGTCCGGCTGAGCGATGCGGAGACCGGGTTGGCACAAGTCGTGACGGGGGCCGCGCTTCTGACGCGCGGCGGTGGCGGCATCACGGCGGAGCTCAGCGCTACGGCACCGCTGCCGGGCAGCGCCGTTGCCATCCGCGCGACGGCCGCTCGCGACGAGGACGGTCTGCGGGCCGAGATCGCGATCGACGGTCTGACGATCGGCGCCCTGGCGGAGGCGCTGCCGCAGGTGCCTGCGCTGACGCTGGGTCAGGGCGGCATGCAGGCGCGGGCCGCGTTCGGGCTTGGCCCCGACGGGGCGCCCGGGCCCCTGACCGGAAGCGTCGAGTTGCGCGACGCGCGCCTGACCGATCGCCCCCGGCTGGTGGCCGACCGGATTGCGCTCGGCTTCGCCTGGGTGCCCGGCCAGGACCGCATCGCGCTGGAAGAGGTCGTGCTGTCGGCGCCCGAAGCCGTCTGGGCCGCGTCCGGGCAGGTGATCTTCGAGGACGGGCTGACCGGTCCGGTGCAGTTGCAGCTGCGGCCGACCGAAGTGATCCTGCGCCCCGAGGAGATCGCCGAGGGCGGAGGCCTCGTCTTCGAGGACGGCACGGTCGAGACACGGCTGACTCAGTCTCCGCTGGCCCTGACGGTCGGGCAGGCGGTGCTGTCGGGGCCGTCCGGGACGGTCCGCGCCTCGGCGTCGCTGGCCTTCGCGGACGGCGGGATCGAGGGGCGCATCGAGGCCGCCGTGCCAAGCATCCGCGTGGCGGATCTGCGGCCGCTCTGGCCACCGGATCTGACGCCGGGCAGCCGGCGCTGGTTCTTCCGCAACATGCTGGACGCGCGGGCGCGGGACGTCCGCGCCTCGGTCACGATTACGCCGGGCAAGGCGCCGGTCGTCGGCGCGACGCTGAGCTACGAGGGGGCACGCTTCCGATACATGCGCTACATGCCACCGGCCGAGGACGCCTATGGCGCGATCCAGTTCACCGACGGACGGGTGGCGATCCGGGTGGATCGCGGCACCGTGCCGGGCCTGGGGCCGGGCGATGCACCGGGCCCCGGCGTGGGGCGGATCGACATCGCGGGCACCCGGCTGGTGATCCCCGACGCCTTGCAGCGTGACCCGCCGGCGGAACTGGAGTTGAAGGCACGGGGCGGGATCGGCGACGTGCTGGCCCTGCTGGACAACCGGCCCGTCCGCCTGCTGGAGCGGATCGACCGGACCCGCGAACTGGCGCGTGGGCGGACCGAGGCGCGGGTCACCGTCGGCTTGCCTCTGCGCGATGGAAACGCGCCCGCCGATATCGACTGGTCGGTCGATGCGGAACTCTTCGACGTGACCAGCGACCGGCTGGTGCCCGGGCGCCCCGTCGAGGCGGCGCGGTTGGCGCTGCGAGCTGATTCCACGGGCGTCGAGATCGGCGGGTCGACGCGCTTCGACGGCATCCCGTTCGACGGGCGCTGGCGCCAGGCGCTGCCGCCGCCTTCGACCGAGCCGATCGACCCGGAGGCGCCGCCTGCGCCCCCGCAGGCCCTGCCGGAGCCCGGACGGGTGCGCGGCACGGCGACGGCGACGCCCGCCGACCTTGCCCGCCTGGGCATCGCGGTGGATGCGGTAGAGCTTTCGGGACGCGCGCAGGTGGCGCTCGACATCACCTTGCAGGCGGGGGAGCCGCCGCGCCTGCGCGCTACGTCGGACACGGTGGGGATGGCGGCGCGGGTGCCCGCGATATCCTGGTCGAAACCGCAAGGCAGGTCGGCCACGCTGGAGGTGGAGGCGGTCCTGGGCGACGTGCCCGAAGTGACCGCGCTCAGCTTCGAGGCGCCCGGCCTGTCGGGAAGCGGGCGGGTGACACTGGCGCCGGGCGGCGCGCTGGAGGAGGCGGTCTTCGGATCGGTCCGTACGCCCTGGTTCCGGGGGGCGGTGACGTTCGACGGCCGGGGCGCCGGGGCCGCGCCTGCGATCCGCGTGACCGGCGGGACGGCCGATCTGGATGGCGCCCTGTCGGCGATCGGAGGCGGCGGCGACGGGGGCGATGGCGCGCCGGTGGTAATCGCCCTAGACCGGCTTCAGGTGACCGAGCAGATCGCGCTGACCGGCCTTCGAGCCCGGATCAGGAACGGGGCCGGAGAGTTCTCAGGCTCGGTCAACGGGGCTGCCCCGGTCGAGGGGGTACTCGCGCCGCGGGGTGGCGAGACTGTCGTTCAGGTGCGCACCGCCGATGCTGGACGGGTCTTGCGCGCGGCCGAGATGTTCAGCGACGCGCGGGGCGGCTCGATGACGCTGACGCTGGAGACCACGGCGCAGGAGGGCGTGCTGGCGGGCGCGGTGCGGGGGCAGGGGATCACCGTGCGGGACGCGCCGGCGATGGCGTCGCTTCTGCAGACGCTCTCGGTCGTGGGACTGGTGGAGCAATTGGCCGGACAGGGCCTGCCCTTCGAGACGGTCGAGGCCGATTTCACCCTGCGGCCCAATGCCGTGATCGTCCGTCGGGCCAGCGCGGTGGGTCCGTCGATGTCGATCACGGCGGACGGGGCCTACGACCTGAACCGCCGCGTGATGGACATGCAAGGCGTTGTTTCACCGATATATTTTGTCAACGGCCTGTTCGGCGCGCTGTTCTCGCGCCGCGACGAGGGGTTGTTCGGCTTCACCTACCGGATGACCGGGTCGGTCGTCGATCCGCAGGTAAGCGTCAATCCTCTCTCGATTCTCACGCCGGGACGGTTCCGCGACATCTTTCGCCAGGCCCCGCCTTCGCAGTAAGGGGCCGACCATGAAGCTGAGCGACTTCGATTTCAACCTCCCCGAGGATCTGATCGCGACGCGGCCCGCGCGGCCCCGGTCGTCGGCGCGGCTGATGGTAGTGGAGCCGGACCGGACGACGGATGCCGTCGTGACCGACCTCGTGGACTGGTTGCGGCCCGGCGATCGGCTGGTGCTGAACGACACCAAGGTGATCCCGGCGCGCCTGACCGGAGAGCGGGTGCGCGAGACGCGCGACGGGTCGGGCCGGGCGCGGGTCGAGTTGACGCTGGTCGAGGCGCGCGCCGATGGATCGTGGGAGGCGCTGGGCAAGCCCATGCGCAAGATGCGTGTAGGCGACCTGTTGCAATTCAACGGGTTGTCGGCCGAGGTTCAGAGCCTGGGTGAGCGTATCGTGGTCCGCTTCGACGCCGAGGGTGACGCGCTGGACGCCGCGCTGGAGCGGGCGGGCGACATGCCGCTTCCACCCTACATCGCCTCGAAACGGCAACCGGATCGGCAGGACCGGGACGACTATCAGACTATCTGGGCCCGCCATGCCGGGGCGGTCGCGGCACCTACGGCGAGCCTCCATTTCGACGCTCCGTTGCTGGAGGCGTTGCGGGCGCGGGGCGTGTCATTCACCGAAGTCACGTTGCATGTGGGTGCGGGCACGTTTCTCCCGGTGAAGGTGGAGGATGTGACGACCCATCGCATGCATGCCGAATGGGGCGAGGTCACGCCGCAAGCCGCGGAAGACATTGCAAAAACCAGGGACGATGGCGGTCGGGTGATCCCCGTGGGGACCACCGCTCTGCGCCTGATCGAAAGTGCCGCGCGGGGTGGCGGGATCGCGCCCTTTCGGGGCGAGACCGATATCTTCATCTATCCCGGGTTCGAGTTCCGCGTGGCAGATGGCCTGATGACCAACTTTCACTTGCCGCAGAGTACCTTGCTGATGCTCGTGAGCGCACTGATGGGACGGGAGCGGATGCTGCGAGCCTATGCCCACGCGGTCGAGAACCGGTATCGGTTCTTCAGCTACGGGGATGCCTCGCTGCTGCTGCCGCGCCGTTAACCTCTGTGCCCTGAGCGCCACAGATCGCGTGCACCCCCCGTGCACCCCCTGTGCAGACACTCGTCTGCACACGGCGCGTTAACTGTTCGGCGCGATAAGCAGCGACGCCGCCCCGCATCTGCCCGCGCCAGCCCGGGAGAGGCCGGATCTTCGCCGGACCATGGCCACATCGCTTGGGTCAGGATCGCGACCGCGTATCGGAGGCCGGCATGAGCATCGTCGCAAGTTTCCTGAAGGCGGTTGCCGCCATCCTGTTCCTTCTGGGGGTCGGGATCGGGATCGTGGGGCTTCAGTTTACCGGGAATGCCGGTCAGGGGATCATGGGGATCCTGCTGGTTCTGGCCGCGGGTGCGACAGCCCTGCTGGCGCGAGCGCTTGGCAGGCCGATGCCTGCGGCGACCGAACGGAACGCGCGCGGGAGATGGGGCGACGGGCTGCCGGACGAACCGACCGGGGCGCAGGCAAAGGACGTCCTGAGAGACGTCGTCGAACAGAACTCTGCCGTCCTTGCGCACGAGCAGGGCGATCTGCCCCATCATGCGGGGCCGGTGGCCCTCGAAATCGCGCTTCCGGGCGAGCCGGGATCCGATGGTGAGAGCTGGATCGGCGGCGAGCCGGCGCTGCCGGCCAACATGGACTGGCCGGTCTGCGGCGGCGTTCCCATGCAGTTCATCGCCCAGATCGCGCTGGAGGATCTGCCGGAGGAGACCTGGGGTGGGCTTGGTCCCCGGGCCGGATGGCTGGTCGTCTTCGCGCCGCTCGTCGGGCGGTTGGACCGGGATCTGGAGGTCTTCCATATCTGTCGGCCCGTCACGCCACGCCCCTATCCGCAGGAGCCGGCGGAGAAGCCCTATAGCGGCTATGGGATGGGCAAAGCGTTCGACCTGATGCGCGAAGTCGGGGTTCCGACGAGTCATATTCCCATGCGATGGCCCTTGCGGGTCGAGCGCATCGGGGAGGTGCCGCAGGATCGCTTGCCAAGAAGGAGCATGCTGCGGGCCGAGATGTCATCGCAAGTCTCGCTGGACGATCCTGCCTGGCATCCGTTCGACGGGGCGACGGCGCGGGTGCTGGTCGGCGCGGCACGGCGGACGCAGGACGACATGATCGGCCTCCGGGGCGGCTACAGGACCGGCGAGGACCCCGATCTGATCGCGGCGAGCCGCGCATCTCGCGAAGCGGCGATCACGGCACTGGACGATCTGGCGCGCGACCTGCCGGAGCCTTCCGAGCCTCTGGGCGAGGAGCAGCGTACCGCGTTGCTGGAGCGGCTGGATGCTATCCGGGTGATGACGGGCCGATGGGATCCGGGGGAAAAGCGGGCCGTGGCATCCGACCCGATCCCGGTCATGTCCGAGAATCCCGCCCGAACGAGCTACGCGACGGCTTTCGAGTATCTGGCGCGCGACCTCTACCGGCGCGACCCGAACGCGTTGCCGGATGCGCAACATGCCTCACTGGTCCGGATCTGGGGCGCTGACGCGGAGGCGGAGCGGGCCTATATGGGAGGGCCGGTGCCCGAAGGATACCCGTATTCCGCCGTGGGGACCCCCGCCTTGCTGCTGGAAGTGCCGTCGAGCGATCTGATCGGCTGGATGTGGGGCGACTGCGCGAAGCTGGGCATCTTCATCAAGGCCCCCGATCTGGCGGCGGGGCGGTTCGACCGGGCCTGGGGCGACGTTCTGAACTGACTTGGGGGCGGACGCCCATTTGCGACAAACGACACCGTGCCGGTGTCGCTTTCGGCGTGGTCCGGGCATGGCAGGGCGCGTAGGGGCGGGGCGAATCCGCGAGGTGCTTCATGCTGACCGTCATCCGCCAATCCTGGCCCCTGTTCATCGGCATCACGCTGCTGATGATCGGCAATGGCGTGCAGGGGACCCTGCTGGGCGTCCGGGGCGATCTGGAAGGCTTCTCGACGGGGGCGATGTCCATCGTCATGTCCTCCTATTTCGCGGGCTTCCTTTTGGGCAGCCGCTTCGTTCCCGGCCTGATCCGCAAGGTGGGCCATGTGCGCGTCTTCGCCGCCCTGGGCAGTCTGGCGAGCGCGGGGCTCATCCTTTTCCCGCTGCTGACGGAGGCCTGGGCCTGGATCGCGCTGCGGCTGCTGATCGGGTTCTGCTTCTGCGGGATCTACATCGTCGCGGAAAGCTGGCTGAACAACTCGACCACCACCGAGACGCGGGGGCGAGCGCTGTCGCTCTATATCATCGCGCAGATGGTTGGGATCGTGGCGGCGCAGGCGATCTTCGCCTTCGGCGACCCGTCGGGGTTCGAGCTGTTCGTCATCGTCTCGGTTCTGGTCAGCCTCGCCTTCGCGCCGATCCTGCTGGCGGCGACGCCCGTGCCGCCCTTCGAGCGCACCAAGCCCATGAGTTTCCTTGAGGTCTATCGCGTCTCGCCTCTGGGTGTCGTGGGGGTCTTCCTGATGGGCGGCTTCTTTTCAGCAGCCTTCGGGATGGTCGGCGTCTACGGCGCACAGGCGGGGCTGACGGGCGGTCAGATCGCGACCTTCGCGGCGGCGATCTATGTCGGCGGGATGCTGTTGCAATATCCGATCGGGTGGCTGTCGGACCGGACCGACCGCCGCCGCCTGATCGTCTCGAGTTCCGCGGTGGCGGCGCTGGCCTGCGGGATCGGCGCGCTGGGGCTGGGCGGTTTCCCGGGGCTGCTGGTCTCGGCCTTCGTGATGGGGGGGATGGCGAACCCGCTCTATGCGCTGCTCCTAGCCTATACGAACGACTATCTCGATTACGAGGATATGGCCTCGGCCTCGGCGCAGCTCCTGTTCGTGAACGGGCTGGGCGCGGTCGGTGGGCCGCTGCTGACGGGCTGGCTGATGGGGCTGGTCGGGCCGGCTGGCTTCTTCTTCTTCGTGGGCGGATTGATGGTCCTGATGTCCTGCTACGCGCTCTACCGGATGACGCAGCGCCCGGCCTATTCGGGTGAGGAGGCGGCGCCCTACGTCGCGGTCTCGCCAACGGTGACGACTCCGGTCACGATGGAGACCGTCGTCGAGGAATGGGAGGACCAGATCCACGGCGAAGACGCAGAGCCGGACGACCGCGCGGCCTGACCGGTGAACGGTTCGGCTTTGGCGGAGTTGGT
Source organism: Jannaschia aquimarina (assembly GCF_000877395.1). Classification (GTDB taxonomy): domain Bacteria; phylum Pseudomonadota; class Alphaproteobacteria; order Rhodobacterales; family Rhodobacteraceae; genus Jannaschia; species Jannaschia aquimarina. The sequence goes on from NZ_JYFE01000020.1 coordinate 44,530, forward strand.
CACGAGGAGGAATGCCGATGCCCGAACATGACGACGCCCGAGAGGTCCTGCGCTTCTGGCTGGAGGAATGCGAGCCCAAGGACTGGTATGCGGGGGGCGAGGAGCTGGATCAGACGATCCGCGACCGCTTTGGAGAGACCTGGGAACTGGCCGGACGCAAGGGATGCGACCGCTGGTGCGGCAACGCGCGGGGGACGCTGGCCTTCCTGATCCTGACGGACCAGTTCCCGCGCAACATGTTCCGCGGGACGGCGCGCGCCTTCGCCACCGACGCCATCGCGTTGCGGGTGGCGAAGCGGGCCATCGTCCAGGGTCTGGACCTTCAGATCGAGGGGCCGGCGCGGCAATTCTTCTACCTGCCGCTTGAGCATTCCGAGACGACGCCGGACCAGCATCGGGCCGTCGCGCTGATCCTGGAGCGGATGGACGCGCCGGAGACGCTGCTGCATGCGCGCGCCCATCGGGAGGTGATCCGGCGGTTCGGGCGCTTCCCCTATCGGAACGAGGCGCTGGGCCGCACGAGCAGCCCGGCCGAGGCGGAGATGGTCGAGGCAGGCGGATACAAGACCGTTCTGGAAGAGGTGAAGGCGGCGGCCTAGGGCCGGTTTCCAGGGCGGGCCGGGCGGCCCGCCGCCACCGGGTCGGACCTCACCGGGCCTGGGGCGCCAGGAGCCACGCGGAAAGATACCTCTTGAGCGGCTCGGCGATGCCCTGTGCGGCGTGGAGCGCGCAGAATCGCAGCGCGATGACCTGCATCGCGAAGGCCTGGATGCCCTCGGCCAGCACATCCGGCGGCACGTCCTTGCGGAACGGGCCGGACGCGATCCACGGGATCACGATCTCTCCCTGCCGGTAGAAGGTCCGGGCGATGGGCCCGATCTCTTCGATGGCGGCGGCGCCGGAGCGGCGCAGGATCACATCGAAGACGTAGCGCTCGCAGGACATGAAGGTGAGCATCGGCATCAGGCGATCCACAAGGTCGCCGACGTCGCCGGGCGGCGGCAGATCCTGGAGCGCGTCGATATGCGCATCAAGCCGCGCGCCGATCAACTCGTCCATCAAGGCATCCTTGTCGGCGAAATGGGCGAAGAACGTGCCCTTGGCCACACCGGCGGAGAGCACGATCTCCTCGACGCGGAGGGCGTCGAAGCCGGACCGCTCCACCAGCGCCTCGGCGGCGGCGAGGAGGCGGGCGCGGGTGCGCTGGCTGCGCTTCTGGACGGGGGCGGGCATGAGGGTTGGTCTCACACTTCCTGACCGCGGTCAAATTTCATATTGACCGCGGTCATCTTTTGGGTCCACGAATGTGACCGTGGTCAGTTTCATCGCATCGGAGGCCCCCATGACCGGCAAGCGCATCTTTATCCTGAACGGCCATCCGGGTGGCCGGTCCCTGTCGCGAGCCTTTGCGGACGCCTATGCCGACCGGGCGGCGGCGGCGGGCCACGACGTGCGCGTCGCGCATCTGGAGGATCTGGCCTTCGACATGGATTTCGGCGGCGGCGGCTATTCGGATTGGAAGCCGCTCGAGCCCGCTCTGGAAGGCGTGATGCGGAATATCGAATGGGCCGAGCACATCGTGATCGCCACGCCGATGTGGTGGGGCGGGATGCCCGCGAAGCTGAAGGGCCTGTTCGATCGCATTCTGTTGCCGGGACGCGGGTTCGACACGCGGGTGACGAAGATGGGGATGCCGACGCCGATGCTGGGCGGGCGCACGGCGCGGGTGATCGTGACCTCGGACACGCCGGGCTGGTATCTGCGCCTTGTGCATCGCAACGCGATGCTGCGGCAGATCGGCGGGCACGTGCTGGGCTTCGTCGGCATCCGGCCGACCCGGTTCACCTATTTCGCGGGGGCGACCGACGCCGCGCCGGGCCGCGTCGCGGGCTGGGTCGAGCGGGTCGCGCGGCTGGGCGCGGCCGGGGCCTGAGCCCGAAGATCGGCCCGCACGGACCCGGCGCGCAGGGCGCCGCCGGGTCGAAGCACGGGTCCGGATCACCTTACCGTGGGGTAAGGATGTCCTGACTAGAGCCGCGCCGCGGCGCAGCGTATCCCTTTTTCATCAAAGCCGACGTGAGTTCGGCGACGTCTCCCAGATCCTGGCGGCCTCTCGGGCCGGACCGGCGATCCTCTCCGTCTGTCGGGGTGGGGGCGGGACCGCTTTGCCTGCCGGGCCGTGCCGCATCGCGTGCCGGACCGGTCCCAGTGAATTTGAACGTATTACAGCTTTCGGAGCGTCCGTCATGTTGCGCGTAACCAGTTCTTCCCTGAAATCCGGCGCCGCCGCGCTGATCATCTTCGCCACCGCCCCGCCGGCCTCGGGCCATGAGGCGTGGCTGCTGACCCCGTCGGAGATCGAGGCGCTGGCCCTGACGCCCGTTCCCTTCGTCTTCGCCTCGGTCGCCGTCCTCGGCCCGGCGGCCGGTCTGGCCCTGCTGGCCGCTGCTGTGGCTCTGGCGCTGGAGGGGCGGTGGGCGACCATCGAAGAGCGCGCGTCGCCCTGGCTGCGAGGCCTCGTGCCCAGCTTGGGCGCGGCTGTCCTGCGCGTGGGGCTGGCGGCGATGTTGCTGCTGGCCGCGACCGGCGGGCTGCCGCGCCACGGCACGGCGCCCTGGACGCAATCGACCTTGCTGGTGCCGGACATGCAGCTTTCGCTGGCGCCGGGCTGGGACATCCTGATCGTGGTGCAGGTCGCGCTGGCCCTGATCCTGCTGCTGGGGATCGGCACGCGGCTGGCGGGCGGTGTGCTGGTCTTGCTGTCGGGGCTGGGTCTGTGGGTCTTCGGCGCCGAATTCCTGTCCTACGCGCCGCATTTCGCCGCGCCCGGCCTGATGCTGATGGTGATCGGCGGCGGGGCGTGGTCGGCCGACGCATTGATGCGGCACGACGCGCCGGATCCGCTGACCGGCCCGGCTGCCGAGGCGCTGTGGCGCGGGGCGCGGATCCTGGTGGGTGCGGGCTTCGTCTACCTGGCGGTGGCCTACAAGCTGACGCAGCCGACGCTTCTGATCGCGATCCTGGATCACGGGGACTTTCCGCGCTTCGGAATGACCTACGACGTGATCGCACTGATCATGACCGGGGTGGAGATCGTCTGCGGCGCGCTGTTGGTGATGGGCCGTCTGGTGCGGCCGGTGGCCTTGGTCATCCTGGGAGCGATCAGCTTTCTGGCCGTGGTTCTGGGCGAGACGCCGCTGTTTCACGCGAACCTCTACGGCGCACTCTTCGTCTTTGCGCTGGCGGGGGCGCGGGCGCCCGGGCCGCGCCCCTCGCGCGCCGCCTGGAGGATGGCATGATGCGCCGTATCCTGTCGCGCCCCTTCGCTCCGGTTCTGGCACTGGCCGGTCTGCTGACGAGCCTCGCCGTCGCCGCGCCGATCTACAACGCGGGAGGGGGCGCGCCCCGGGCGGTGTTTCTGGAATTGCCCGCCCGTCTGCCCGAGCCGGAGGTCGCGCTGCGCGCCGACCCGCTGCCCTCGGGGCGGTGGCGCCTGACACTGGCAGCCAGGCATTTCCGTTTTACCGACATCTGCGTGCTGGAAGCCGAGGCGGTTCCGCTGGGCCATGCGCATATCGTCCATGACGGCGTGAAGCTGGCGGCGGCTTACGCGCCGATCGTCGATATCGGCCCCCTGCCGCCGGGACGCCACCGCATCGAGGCGGTACTGCGCGCGCAGGATCACCGGGCGATCCTGGGGCGCGGCGGCCTGATCAAGGGCGCAGTCGTGATCGAGGTGCCGGAGCGGGCGGGCGGGGTCTGACCCCCCGCCGCCCGCCGCGTGAGGGAACCTTGCGGGAGGGCCGATCGTTTTGAGCCCGGAAGACCCGCACCAGGAGAACCGCACATGACCCGCACTTATCTGACCCATTCGATGCTCGCCTGGATCTCGATGGCGCTGATCGCCGTGGGCCTGCTGATTCCGTTCTTCGCGCAACTCGTCGTCGCCTTGCCGGTCTGGCTGGTGCCGGTGGGCTATTTCCTGGCCTTGGCCGGGTCGGCCCTGCTCTTCGTCGGCTGGGTCCGCTGGAAGGTCGCGCATCCCGAAGTGCCGCGCAGCTGAGCCTGCGGCCATGCGTCCCGCACGAGGCGGGTTTGACGGGGAACCGCTGGCGGCGGTGCCCCGTTTCGCGTTAGTCCACCCTTGAACGATTACGGGAGGAAGCCGCCATGGCCACGAAATACGACATGATCGTCATCGGCGCGGGACCGGGCGGATACGTCGCCGCGATCCGGGGGGCGCAATTGGGCCTGAAGGTCGCCTGCATAGAGCGGGAGCATCTGGGCGGCATCTGCCTCAACTGGGGCTGCATCCCCACGAAGGCGATGCTGCGAAGCTCGGAGGTGTTCCACCTGATGCACCGCGCCAAGGAGTTCGGGCTGAAGGCGGACGGGATCGACTACGATCTGGACGCGGTGGTCAAGCGCTCACGCGGCGTGGCCAAGCAATTGTCCGGCGGGATCGGCCATCTGTTCAAGAAGAACAAGGTCACCTCGATCATGGGCGAGGCCAAGCTGGCCGGGAAGGGCAAGGTCTCGGTCAAGACCGAAAAGGGCACCGAAGAATTGCAGGCGCCCGCCATCGTCGTCGCGACCGGCGCGCGCGCGCGGAACCTGCCCGGGCTCGAGGCCGACGGGGAGCGGGTCTGGAACTACAAGCACGCCCTGCAACCGCCGCACATGCCGGAAAAACTGCTGGTGATCGGCTCGGGCGCCATCGGGATCGAGTTCGCCAGCTTCTACAACACGCTGGGCGCCGAGACGACGGTGGTCGAGGTGATGGACCGGATCCTGCCCGTCGAGGACGAGGAGATCAGCGCCTTCGCCAAGAAGCAATTCGAGAAGCAGGGGATGAAGATCCTGCAGAAGGCCATCGTCAAGGAGCTGGACCGCGGCAAGGATAAGGTGGTTGCGACTATCGAGTCGAACGGCAAGGCCGAGAAGCACGAGTTCGACACCGTGATCTCGGCCGTGGGCATCGTCGGCAATGTCGAGGGGCTGGGTCTCGAAGAGGCTGGTGTGAAGGTCGAGAAGTCCCACGTCGTCACGGATGAGTATTGCCGGACGGGGGTCGAAGGGCTCTACGCCATCGGCGACATCGCGGGCGCGCCTTGGCTGGCGCACAAGGCGAGCCACGAAGGCGTCATGGTGGCCGAGCTGATCGCGGGCAGGAACGACGTGCATCCCGTCCGCCCCGAGAGCATCGCGGGCTGCACCTATTGCCATCCACAGGTCGCCAGCGTGGGTCTGACGGAGGCGAAGGCCAAGGAGGCCGGGCACGACATCAAGGTCGGGCACTTCCCGTTCATCGGCAACGGCAAGGCCATCGCCCTGGGGGAGCCAGAGGGCATGGTGAAGACGATCTTCGACAAGAAGACCGGCGAGTTGCTGGGCGCCCACATGATCGGCGCCGAAGTGACCGAACTGATTCAGGGATACGTCGTGGGGCGCCAGCTCGAGACGACCGAAGAGGATCTGGCGCATACGGTCTTCCCGCATCCCACGCTGAGCGAGATGATGCACGAGAGCGTGCTTGACGCGGACGGGCGGGCGATCCACTTCTGAGATGCGCGCCGGGCGGTGCAGGGCCGGACAGGCGACCTGCATCGCCCGGCGCTGATCGCAGGTCCGACGACGTTACCGCCCGGCCCGACCGGGCGGTTTTCGTTCGGGGCAGGCGCGATCGCCTGTTTCGGCGAGAGGTCGGACGGGCCGTTCCTATTCCCAGCAGCTGACGAGGACGGTCAGGCCGGCGGCGCGGCGGGACAGGTCTTCGGGGGCGAGGGTCGGGGTCGGCTGAGCCTCTGTCGCTGGGATGCCCGCCTCGCCCAGCACTGTCAGGATGGACCGCGCCTTGACCGCGAACGCGACGTCGCCCGGCAGGGCACGCGCGCCTTCGTCCGGGGCGGGCAGCAGCATTCCGGTCACCCGTCCGGCGCCGTCGAGGACGGGGCCGCCCGCATCGCCGTCCTTCGATTCGAGCGACAGGCGCAACACGTCGGGAGAGCCGTCGAGGCCGCGCACGTCTTCGAGGGTGCCGAAGCTGAGCGTCGCGGCGCCGAGGACGCCACCGAACGGATAGCCGCCCACCGAGACGTCCGAGCGGAGGCGGCCTTCGCCCGGCGCGAGGGTGGCGACCTCGACAGGCGCGATGCGGGCGAGGGGCGTCAGCACGGCAACCCCGTCGCGATCCACGGCGACCTGTGCCTCATGCAGGCGGTCGAGCGTGATCCGCCCGCATCCAGCGACCGTCTTGGCCGCGGTGACGACGGCGCCTTGCGGGTTCACGAAGAAGCCCGAGGCGGAGCGCAGCGGTTTGCGCACTTCCAGGCCGGAGACCATGTCGAAGCTTTGTGCTGCCGGATCGAAGCCCGCCTCCGGATCGAGCGGGCGGCCGACCGAAGCCAGCGTTTCCTGCATGATGGGTAGGGCGCGGCTGGCCAGCGCCGCCTGTTCCGGCGGCCACGAGAGGATGTAGCCCAGGATGTGCCCGTCCTCGAGCCTTGCGAAGACCTGTGTGGTGCGGCCGTCCTCCTGACCGGTGATGCGGAAGCTGTCGCGCAACTTGCCGCGCTCGCCTTCGGGCGGGACGATGTCGAGGGTCTGGAGGATCTCGTAAAGGCCGGCGAGCCGCCCCGCATCGCCGGGCTGCGAGATCAGCGAGAGGCGAACGCCGGAGCCGTCCTTCGGTTGGTAATGCACGAAGGGCGCCTCGATCCGGTCGTAGCTGACCAGACCCAGCGGGGCCGTCAGGGCGATGCCGGCGCGGTCCAGCCGCAAGGGCTCCAACCCCAGCGCGGCCTGGGAGGTGCGCAGGTCGTCGAGGAGTTCGGACCGCTGCCGGGTCGTCAGGATGCCGGTAACCTCGTAGCCCTTGGCGTCCTGCCATTCGCCCATCGACCGGCGGGTGCCGCGCCCGAAGGCGCCGTCGATCCGCGCGGTGTAGAAACCGAACCATTGCAGGGCGCGCTGAAGATCCTCTCGTTCGAGCCGCGTCAGGAGTTGTTCGGAACGGCGCGCCTCGCGGGGGGTCTCGTCGGGTTCCGACAGCAGGATCAGGGCGCCGTTGTCGGAGGCGGGACCGGTGGCATTCCCGGACTGGGCCTCGGGCAGGGCGGGCGTGATCGGGATCGCAGGCGCGGCCGCGCGGGCGCCGGTGGGCCAGAACTGGTCGCGATAGGCCTGCTCCTTCGCGGTGTAGCTGTCGCGCGGAATCAGACCTTCGCTGCGCAGGCGGCGAAGTGCCGCGGCGGCCTCGGCCTCGGTCGCGTAGGGGCCGATGGCCAGCGCGTACCAGCGGCGCGACAGCTCGAACCCGTTCACGTTGGGCAGGATCCCTTCATAGGCCTGCGCACGCTCCTGCGCTTCGGTCAGGGACCGGTGTGCCTCGATCTGCACGTAGTTCTCTGCAAGCGCCATCGGAGCGGCGGCCACCGCCGCCAGGAAAGTCAGGACCCGCATCGCGTCCTCCGCACTCGAACCTGTTGGCGGAGGTTTTCGGCCAAAGGCACGGGAATGGAAACAGGACAAGGCGTCCCGCCCCCCATCCGGGGCGCGTTGACCGTCCATCTGTTGCAGCATAGACGCGGCGGCGCGCATTCGGAGGCCGCCATGTCCGACATTCCCAGATCGTTCCAGGAGATCATCCTGCGGCTTCAGGCCTATTGGGCCGCGAAGGGCTGCGCCGCGCTTCAGCCCTACGACATGGAGGTCGGTGCGGGCACCTTCCACCCGGCCACCACCCTGCGGGCGCTTGGGCCGACGCCCTGGTCGGCGGCCTATGTCCAGCCGTCGCGGCGCCCAACGGACGGGCGCTATGGCGACAGCCCGAACCGGCTGCAGCACTACTATCAGTATCAGGTTCTCATCAAACCGTCGCCGCCCGACCTGCAGGAGCTTTATCTCGGCTCTCTGGAGGCGATCGGGATCGACATGGAGCTCCACGACATCCGCTTCGTCGAGGACGACTGGGAATCGCCCACTCTGGGCGCCTGGGGCCTGGGCTGGGAAGTCTGGTGCGACGGCATGGAGGTGAGCCAGTTCACCTATTTTCAGCAGGTCGGCGGCCACGATTGCCGCCCCGTCTCGGGCGAGTTGACCTACGGGCTGGAACGGCTGGCGATGTACGTGCTGGGCGCCGATCACGTGATGGACATGCCGTTCAACGCGCCCGACGCACCCATTCCGTTGACCTATGGCGACGTGTTCCGCGAGGCGGAGGCGCAGTACGCACGCTGGAACTTCGACGTGGCCGACACCGCGACCCTGATGAAGCATTTCGAGGACGCCGAGGCCGAGTGCCGCCGGATCCTGGACGCGCCCGCCGACGATCCGCGCACGGGGCGCCGCATCGTGATGGCGCTGCCGGCCTACGACCAGGCGATCAAGGCGTCGCATCTGTTCAACCTTCTGGATGCGCGGGGCGTGATCTCCGTGACCGAACGGCAGGCCTATATCGGCCGTGTCCGGACGCTGGCGAAAGCCTGTGCGGATGCCTTCCTGCTGACGGAGGCGGGTGGCGCGGCGGCCTGAGGGGCCCGCGGCCGTCGCAGGCCCCCCAGCGCGAAACGGTTTCGTAAGGTCAGGTCCCTAACGTCCGACAGGCGGGCGAGTCGGTGGGTCTGATGCCGAACCGCCTCCGCGCCTGCATCCCCGAAAGGGGACCCCACCAGCTCGCGGTGTTGCGGCCCGCGCGGCCCCAGCCCGTGACGGACCGACGCCATGATCCTGCTGCCCCAATCCCGTCTTGATCGACGGCCCGATCCCGACGATTTCGCCATTCGGCGGCCGATCGGACCCGTCTCCGATCCGATCGCCGGTAAAGGCGACGATTGTTCCCGCTTTCCGTCCCGGAATCACCAACCGATGCCCCAGATCCCGCCGCGATCCCGCCACGGGGAGCCGGGATACTGTTTCCGATTTCCAGTCGAGGCCGCCGCAATGTCAGCCATCCTTCGCCATTCAGACTTCCTTCCCTCCTCCTCCGAGCGGGTGCTCTCCCCGGCGGCGCGCGGCCTTCTGGACGGGCTGATCTGCGGCCTGAAACCGGGCGACGTCGCGATTACCTGCGACGACACGCCGCTTGCCCGCGAACTGGCCGAGACCGGCGCCACGATCCTGGCCTTCGCTTCCGATCCCGACGCCCATGACACGCTGGCCGCGAACCTCGCGCGGTTCCCCAACGCCGTGCCCATCGCCGCGATGCCTGTCGCCGCGCCCGCACCCGCGCCGAAGGCCCCCACACTCTCCGCTGCGCAGAACCGCCTGCGGGTCGCCCGCACCCAGCCCCGGGTCGAGGAGGCGCCGGCCGTGCGTCACATCTGCCTGCGCGCCGTCCTGACCGATCTGAACGCCCGCCGGACGCCCTCCGTCCTGCGGGACGACCTTCGGGCGCATCGCGCGCCCGACCGCCTCTCGCTGCTGCATCTCGACCTCGGCGCGCGCAGCTGGACGGGCCTGACGGCCCTGCAAGAGGCGGGACTTTTGGGCAATGTGGGCTGTATCCTAGTGCCGCCGGCCACCAGCCCCGTGGCCCAGGCCGCCCGCGATCGCCTCGCGCCAGAGGTGGCGGGCCGGCTGGGCCGCCGCTTGCGTCTCGACTGGGTCTGACCGGCCCGCGGCCCGCTTGCCCCCGACCGCCGCGCGCGCTACCCGGCGCGCGGACAGGAACAGGGGTCGGTATTGGGCAAGGTCGTCGTCATTCTTCTGCTGGCAACCGCCATCTTGGGCGGCGTGGGCATCTGGTATACCCAGACATGGGCCTTTTGGGCACCGGTCGAGGGGCCCGTCACGCTGACGCTGGCCGAGGGCCAAGACCTGATGATGCTGCCGGCCAGCGATGTGAGCGCGATCCGCTCCGCCTCCTCGCCGCTGGGCTTCCGCGCCTGCTTCACCCACGGCCTCGACACGGGCGCGTTGGCCGACACCCTGCCGGCCGAGCGGCGCGAGGGCGTGGCCCCAACGGTCGCGCCCGGATGGTTCGATTGCTTCGATGCAGCCGCCATCGGGGCGCTCTTGGAGGAGGGCGGCGCGCGGGCCTACACCGCCTATCCCAACGTGGCGTACGGGGTGGACCGGATCGTGGCGCTGGCCCCCGACGGGCGCGGCTGGGCCTGGCACGAGCTCAACGATTGCGGCGACCGCGCCTATGACGGCTCCCCGCTGGGGCCGGCCTGTCCCGACCGCGAGACCTTCACCCCACTCGTCGAGGGGAGCCTCTGATGCCCGATCTGCTGATCGAACTCTTTTCCGAAGAGATCCCCGCGCGGATGCAGTCGAAGGCCGCCGCTGACCTCAAGCGTCTGATGACCGACGGGCTGGTCGAGGCCGGGCTGACCTATGAGGGGGCGGTGGCCCATGCCACGCCCCGGCGTCTGGCGCTGTCGGTGCAAGGCCTGACCGCCGAAAGCCCGACCACCACCGAGGAGCGGCGCGGCCCCCGGGTGGATGCACCCGAGAAGGCGATCGAGGGCTTTCTGCGGTCCACCGGGCTCGCGCGCGAGGATCTGACCGAGGTCGAAGAGAAGAAGGGCACCTTCCTGATGGCCCGGATCACGAAGCCCGGCCGCCCCGCCGCCGAGATCGTGGCCGAGGTGCTGGAGCGGACGATCCGCGATTTTCCTTGGCCCAAATCGATGCGCTGGGGGGCGGGCAGTCTGCGCTGGGTCCGGCCCCTCCGGCGGATCCTTTGCATCCTGACCGACGAGGAGGGTGCGCGCGTCGTCCCCTTGACGGTCGACAGGATCGAGGCGGGCGACGTGACCGAGGGCCATCGCTTCATGGCGCCGGGTGCGTTTTCTGTCGCGTCCTTCGACGATTACGAGGCGAAGTTGAAGCGCGGCCACGTCATCCTGTCGGCTGAGGAACGGGCCGAGGCGATCTGGCAGGAGGCGACGAACCGTGCCTTTGCCGCCGGCCTGGAGGTGGTCGAGGACAAAAGCCTTCTGGCCGAGGTGGCGGGGCTGGTGGAATGGCCGGTCGTCCTGATGGGTCGGATCGGCGAGGCATTCCTGTCGCTGCCGCCCGAGGTGCTGCGGACCTCGATGAAGGAGCATCAGAAGTTCTTTTCGGTGCGCGACAAGGCCGGGCGGATCGTCCGCTTCGTCACAGTCGCCAACCGCGAGACGGCGGATGATGGTGCCCTGATCCTGGACGGCAATTCGCGGGTCCTCTCGGCGCGGCTGGCCGATGCGGCGTTCTTCTGGGAGAACGACCTGCGCGTGGCGCGCGCGGGGATGGGCGAGTGGCTGGAGAAGCTGAGCTCCGTTACCTTCCACGCCAAGCTGGGCAGCGTCGCCGACCAGATCGAGCGCATCGCGGCGCTGGCGCGGGAAATCGCGCCGTCGGTCGGGGCCGACCCCGACCAGGCGGAGCGCGCGGCGCGGCTGGCCAAGGCCGACCTCGCCTCGGAGATGGTCTACGAGTTCCCCGAATTGCAGGGCATCATGGGCCGCTATTATGCCCTTGAGGCGGGCGAAGCGGACGAAGTTGCGGACGCCGCCCGCGGCCACCGCGCGCCACTGGGGCCTTCCGACGACGTCCCGACCGAGCCGGTGAGCGTGGCCGTGGCGCTGGCGGACAAGCTGGACACGCTGACGGGCTTTTGGGCGATCGACGAGAAGCCCACAGGGAGCAAGGACCCCTACGCGCTGCGGCGGGCGGCGCTGGGGGTTATTCGTGTCGTATTGGAGAAGCAGCTACGCTTTGGTCCGCCACTACGTGATCTTATCTTCATGCATTCCGCGAAAAGTGTCGGACGCCTCATGGCAGACCAAAGCTTTGATGGAGTCCACGAAGCGTTCGAACTACTCGCCAACAAGATCGATGATGAACTCCTCGCCAATTTCGCTGATCGAGCTGAAGAGATTATTCAAGAGCGTGCGGGTATACACGCTCCGCCGACACAGCGTCGAACCGATGTCAAACGCGGGATTCAATTAGCCGACGACCTCCTCTCCTTCCTCCACGATCGCCTCAAGGTTCATCTTCGTGAGGAGGGCGTCCGGCACGACGTGATCGACGCCTGTCTGACGGGGGATCGGACGGACGATCTGGCCGATCTCGTGGCGCGGGCGCGGGCTCTGAACGCGTTTCTGGCGACGCCGGAAGGCGAGAATCTTGTGCAAGGCTACCGGCGGGCGAAGAACATTCTCACCCAGGCCGAAGAGGCGGACGGCGTTGAATATTCCTATGGCGGCGAGGCCAAGCTGGCCGAGACCGAGGAGGAGCGCGCGCTTTTCGCCGCGCTGGAAGAGGCGCAGCCCCGGATCGACGCGGCCCTCAAGGCCGAGGAGTACGAGACGGCGATGTCCGGCCTCGCCCATCTGCGCGCGCCCATCGACGCGTTCTTCGAGGCCGTGCAGGTGAATGCCGAAAACCAGGTCGTGCGCCGCAACCGCCTGAACCTGCTGAGTCAGATCGTGCGGACCTGCGAGAGCATCGCCGATCTGAGCCGGGTGGAGGCATAGCAGGCCAGGCCCGGCACGCCTGTCTGCATCCCGTCGCGCCGGTGTGCTGGCTGCCGGGATGCGCCCCGACATGTGGTCCTTCCGACCCGCCGGTGCAGAGATCGGGCCGGCACAAAAGTCGGTGTTTGGGGCGCTAGAGAGGATCGGTTAACGACACCGTGGCATTTTAGCGCTATTGCCGCACTGCGGCATCATGCTATGCTGCAGTTGCGAGGACCAGATATGCTCGACACGCCCGGCTTTACCGAGATCACGTCGACCGCCGACATCGCGGCGGGCCGTCATGGGCGTCGGGCCAAGTGCCTCCAGCGGCTGATCCGCATGGATCTGCCGGTGCCGCCGACGGTCGCCATCGCCTTCGACACGGTCCGGGCCATCGCGGAGGGCGACCTGCCCGATCTCTCGACCCTGTTGAGCCTCTTTGACGGGCAACCGATGCTGTTGTCGGTCCGTTCATCCTCGGAGACGCCGGATTGGGGCGGGCCGGGCGCGGTGCTGGGCATCGGGATGAACGACGCCGCCCACGCCATCCTGTCGAACACGCTGGGCCACGATGCGGCCGATGCGGCCTATCTGCGCTTCATCCGGACCTTCGCCACCGAGGTCATGCGCCTGGACGAGGACCCTTTCGAAGGTGTCGAGGACCCGGCGAAGGCGCGGGCGCTCTACGAGGAAGAGGCGGACGAGCCGTTTCCGCAGGACATCCGCGACCAGCTTGCCGCCGTCCTGCGTTCCATGGCGCGGGCCTGGGAAGGCACGAGCGCGCGGCTGCTGCGCGAGGCGCAAGGCGCGCCGGTCGATGCCGGGCTCGGTCTCGTCGTGCAACGGATGGCGCAGGGGATGGGGGCGGGACAGTCGGGTTCCGGCGTGATCCAGTTCGTCGACCCCGAGACCGGAGAGCCGCAGATTACAGGCCGTTATCTGGGGCAGGCCCTTGGGCGAGATGCGCTGCACAAGGCGGATGCGCTGTTTCTGCGGCGCGACCCGCGCGGGCCGTCGCTGGAGGAATTGCTGCCGGAGGTCTTTGCCGAGCTGGTGGAGGCCGGGGCCGCCTGCCGCACGCGCCTGCGCGAAGAGATGCAGATCGAGTTCACGATCGACCAGGGGCGCCTGCACATTCTGGACGCGGTGCGCTGTCCGCGCGATGCGCGCGCCTCGGTCGCGATCGCCACGGCGCTGGCGCGCGACGGCATCATCCCGCGCGCCGAAGCCGTCGAGCGGGTGACCCCGGCCACGCTGGCGCGCCTGTTGCACCGGCAGATCGCGCCGGGCGTGGCACGTGACCTGCTGGCCAACGGGATCGCCGCCAGCCCGGGCGCGGCCTCAGGCCGGATCGTCTTAGACAGCGCGGCCGCGCAGGCGGCTCTGGCGCGGGATGAGCCCTGCATCCTGATCCGACGCGAAACGACGCCGGACGACGTGCGCGGCATGCACGCCGCCGATGGCGTCCTGACCGAACGCGGTGGCATTACCAGCCACGCCGCGGTGATCGCCCGGGGTCTGGGGCTGCCCTGCGTCGCTGGGGCCACGTCGATCCGCGTGGACGAGCGGAAGGGCACGGTCATCTTCCCCGGCGGCCTGAAGTTGCAGGCGGGGGACGAGATCACGTTGGACGGCGCGACCGGAGAGGTCCTGCGCGGCGTCGTCGCTATGCAGGAGCCGCAGCTTGGCGGGCCCTTCGCCGACCTGATGGCGTGGTCCGACCAGATCCGCGACATCGGCGTGCGGGCGAACGCGGACACGGTCGCGGATGCGACGCTGGCCCGGCGTTTCGGCGTAGACGGGATCGGCCTGTGCCGGACGGAGCACATGTTCTTCGATCCCGCGCGCCTGACGGTCGTGCGCGAGATGATCTTGGCGGAGAATGCCCGCGACCGCGAAGCCGCTCTGGCCCGCCTTTTGCCGATGCAGCGGGCGGATTTCACCGAGCTTTTCCAACTCATGGACGGTCTGCCGGTCACGATCCGGTTGCTGGATCCACCTCTGCATGAGTTCCTGCCAGCCGAAGGCGAGGGGATGCGCGCCCTGGCCGAAGCGCTGGATCGGCCTCTATCGGAGGTGAAGCGGCGTATCCGGTCGCTGCAGGAATATAACCCGATGCTGGGGATGCGGGGCGTCCGGCTGGGCGTGTCCGTGCCCGAGATCTACGACATGCAGGCCCGTGCGATCTTCGAGGCGACGGCGGATGCCATGCAGAATGGCGCGAAGGTCGTGCCCGAGATCATGATCCCCCTCGTGACCGCCCGGCGGGAGGTCGAATTGGTCGGCCGCAGGATCGAGGCGATCGCGGCCGCCGTCCGGCGCGAGCGAAGGGCGGTGGTCGAGTACCGGCTGGGCGTCATGGTCGAGACGCCGCGCGCCGCCTTGCGGGCGGCCGAGATCGTCGAGGGTGCGTCCTTCCTGAGCTTCGGCACGAATGACCTGACGCAGATGACCTACGGGCTGTCGCGGGACGATGCGGGACGTTTCATGTCGGCCTACGTCAACGAAGGGGTGTTCCAAGAGGATCCGTTTCAGACGCTCGACGTGGACGGGGTCGGCGAGTTGCTGCTCTTGGGCGCGCGCCGGGGTCGCGAGGCCCGCCCGGATGTCACGCTCGCCCTGTGTGGAGAGCATGGTGGCAATCCGGAATCGGTGGCCTTCTGCCGATTTGCCGGGTTCGACTACGTCTCCTGCTCTCCGTTCCGGGTCCCGATTGCCAAATTGTCGGCCGCGCAAGCCACGATTCTTGCCAAGGGGGGCGAACGGTCGCAGGCAGATTGATGCCGACCCTCAGGCTTTCTGCGCGGATTTTCGCAGATATTCGCCTGTAGGATGTAAATTGTTTCCGGAACCAATTCGGTCGACGTGTTGCACATCCGCCAGCCCGTTGGCAGATCCCCGGCCATAGACAAATGGGGTGGACAGTTAACGGTTCCGAAAAGCCTAGAAGCTAGACCGTCGCTGTCCGGAACGGATGGGAAGTCACTATGCGTACGAAAATCGCCGCGGCCCTGTTGGCCGTGTTCGGTTCGTTTGTGCCGGTTACAGGTCAGGCACAATCTCTCTTTCCTGCATCGGTCGGACAGGCTGACAAATCGCTCGGGGCGGTCGAGGTCCGCGCGTTCGAACGGGTCGCCGCCTTGGTTGGTAACGAAGGCGCCGGGTCGATCTCTGTCGGCGCGCAGCCGCTTGGAAGCTGGAAGGGGAAGGTTTCGGCTCGTAAGGATACGGGCGTGCCGATGGATCGCGCCGCGCTGGACCGTCTGCCGCGCGCGGTCGGCAATGGCGAATGGCGCTGCCTGACCGAGGCGATCTATTTCGAAGCGCGGGGCGAACCGGTCCCCGGGCAGGTCGCGGTCGCCGAAGTGATCCTCAACAGAGTCGACAGCCAGCGTTACCCGGACACGATCTGCAAGGTCGTCAACCAAGGGACGGGCCGGCTGCATGCCTGTCAGTTCAGCTATACCTGCGACGGCATTCCCGAACAGGTGACCGAAAAGCGGGCCTGGGACCGTGCGGGCAAGATCGCGCGCGCGATGATCGACGGCGCGCCGCGCAGCCTGACGGCCGATGCCACGCATTATCACGCGGATTACGTCGACCCGTACTGGGCCAAGGTCTATCCGCGCACGGCTCAGGTCGGTACCCACATCTTCTACAAGCAGTTGCCCGGCGCCTGATCGGGCCATCCTATGACGTGAAAGACCCCCGGTGCGCCGCGCCGGGGGTTTTTCTTTTCCCCCGTCCGTGATGAACCCGGGACGACCAGCCCCGGAGGCCCCATGTCCGACGCCGCCCTGCGCCTCGCCTTTGCCGCTCCGCTCGACCGGGCGCGGGCTTCGGGCGACGCGCTCGACCGCATCTCGTTGCGCGATCATGTTCGCCTCGTCGAGATCGGTGCCTTTCAGGAAGAGCGCGGGACGTCGCAGCGGCTGCGCTTCGATATCGTGGCCGAGGTCGCGCCCGCCCGCGAGGCGGTGGCCGAGGACGATGTGGACGGCATCCTGTCCTACGACACCCTGATCGAGGCGATCGACATCGAACTGGCCGCCGAGCGGCTGAACCTGCTGGAGACCTTGGCCGAGCGGATCGCGGCGCGCGTCCTGATCCACGAGCAGGCGGCGCGCACGTTCGTGCGGATCGAGAAGCTGGATCGCGGTCCGCACGCGCTGGGAGTCGAGATCGTCCGCTCTCGCGCCGATACGGCCCCGCCCGACGACGATCCGGCGCCGCACCCCCATGTCGCCCTGCTGGAGCCGGGCGCCTTGGACGACGGCGCCCTGACGGCGCAACTCGACGCACTGGCCGAAGCCGGTCCGACGGTGATCCTTTGCGCGCCGACGGACCCGGTGTCCCGCGCCGCGCATCCGGCCGCACAACGCCGGATCGACCTCTTGGCCCTCGAGACCGCCGCATGGCAGCTTGCGGCGCGGGATCCGCGTTGTGTGGTCGTCGCAAGCCGGACGGAGATCGACCACGCCCTGCGGACGCGCCCCCTGACGGTCTGGGCGCCCTCGCGGATCGTGCTGGATGCGACGGATCCCCCGGTTGACGTCGCGCCGGCGACGCTGGCCCGCTGGTTCGCTGCCGAGTTCGACGCGAAGGGGCTGGAGGGCGCGTGACCTACGCGTTGCCGCTGGTCTCTGCCGACGGGCTGCGCCTCGCCGGGGGTTGGGCGCGGTTTTCACACGCGCGTCTGGTCCGTCGGGACGGTCCGTCGGAGATCGTCCGAGCGGAGGATGTGCCTGCCGGTCTGCTGGAGCGTCTGACCTCTCCGCGCCCCCCCGTGGCCGGACATGCGACGGATCGGCCGCGGCTGATGGGGATCCTGAACGTGACGCCCGACAGCTTTTCGGATGGTGGGTGGCTCACCGGCGCAGATGCGGTGCGCGAGGCGGCGGACAGGATGGGGGCGGCGGATCTGCTGGACGTGGGCGGAGAGAGCACGCGCCCCGGCGCCACGGAGGTTCCTGTCGAAGAGGAAGCGGCGCGCGTCGCCCCGGCCTTTGCCGCGCTCATGGACCGCACGACCAGCATCGACACGCGCAAGGCGCAGGTGGCCCGGGCGGCGATCGCGGCGGGGGCGGCCATGGTCAACGACGTCTCCGGCGGGACCTTCGATCCGGACATGTTGCCCGTGGTGGCAGAGAGCGACGCGGCCCTCTGCCTGATGCACGGGCCCTTCGATCCGGCGACGATGCAGGAGGCGCCAAGTTACGCGAACGTCGTTCTCGATGTCTATGATTTCCTCGAGGATCGTATCGCAACGGCGATTGCTGCGGGTATCCAGAGAAGCAGGCTCGTCGCCGATCCGGGGATCGGCTTCGGCAAGACGGAGGCGCATAACCTCGCGCTCCTGCGGGCGCTGCCGATCTTTCACGGCCTGGGCGTGCCCCTGCTGCTTGGGGTCTCTCGCAAGGGATTCATCGGACGGATCGGCGCGGCGCCGCAGGTGAATGCGCGGATGCCGGGAACACTGGCCTTGACCCTGCATGCCGTGTCACAAGGGGTTCAGTGGCACCGGGTTCACGACGTGGCGGAGATCGCGCAGGGCCTTGCGCTTTGGAATGCGGTGCACCGGGCAGAGGAGTAGGGCGATGGGCCTATTCGGAACCGATGGCGTGCGCGGGCGCGCGAACCAGGGCAACATGACCGCCGAGATGGCGCTGCGGCTGGGTGCGGCCGCCGGGCGGTACTTCCGCCGAGAGGGCGACGGGGCGGGCCACCGGGTGGTGATCGGCAAGGACACGCGCCTCTCGGGCTACATGCTGGAAAACGCGCTGACGGCGGGGCTGACCTCGACCGGGATGAACGTGCTGCTACTGGGGCCCGTGCCGACCCCGGCCGTGGGTTTGCTGGCGCGGTCGATGCGGGCGGATCTGGGGGTCATGATCTCGGCCAGCCACAACCCCGCCGAGGATAACGGGATCAAGTTCTTCGGGCCCGACGGGTTCAAGCTGTCGGACGAGGCCGAGGCCGAGATCGAGGCGATGGTCCGCGACGGCGTCCGTCTGGCGCAGGCGCGCAATATCGGCCGGGCCAAGCGCATCGACGACGGCCGCGGCCGCTACGTCGAATATGTCAAGACCACGATCCCGACGGGCATGTCGCTGGATGGGCTGAAGATCGTCGTGGATTGCGCCAACGGCGCGTCGTATCGTGCCGCACCGGACGTTCTGTCCGAATTGGGCGCGACCGTGATCCCGGTCGGGGTCTCGCCCGACGGCCATAACATCAACGACGGCGTGGGCTCGACCCATCCGGAGGCCTGTGCCGCCACCGTGCGCGAGGCGGGAGCCGATCTGGGCATCTCGCTCGATGGGGATGCGGACCGGGTGATGATCCTGGACGCGCAGGGCCGCGTGGCCGATGGCGATCAGATCATGGCCCTGTTCGCGGTGCGGTGGGCCGAAGAGGGGCGCCTTAAGGGACCCGCGCTGGTCGCGACGGTCATGTCCAATCTGGGACTGGAGCGGTTCGTGAATGGACGGGGGATCGACCTCCATCGCACCCGGGTCGGCGACCGCTACGTGGTCGAAGAGATGCGAACCGGGGGCTTCAACCTCGGCGGAGAGCAGTCGGGCCATATCGTGATGACCGACTATGCGACGACGGGCGACGGCCTGATCGCGGGCCTGCAATTCGCCGCCGAGATGGTCCGCACGGGCCGCGCCGCCGCCGATCTGATGCACAGCTTCGAGCCGGTGCCGCAGAAGCTGACCAATGTCCGCTATGCCGATGGCGCCCGGCCTCTGGATGCGACCGAGGTGAAGGCTGCAATCGCCGCCGCCGAAGACCGCCTAAAGGGGCAGGGCCGCCTTCTGATCCGCGCCAGCGGGACCGAGCCGCTGATCCGTGTCATGGCCGAATGCGAGGATGAGGGCCTGCTGCAGGACGTTGTGGCCGAGGTCGCGGGCGCGGTCGAACGGGCGGCCTAACGGACCAGTCCCCGCAACGTCGTCCATTGGCTGACGGCCAGCCCGGTCAGGATCAGACCGAGCGCCGCGAAGAAACTGAGGGGCAGGTCCTCTTCGAGAATTGCCCACCCGAACAGGACCGACCAGAGCGGCACC
This sequence comes from Jannaschia aquimarina, assembly GCF_000877395.1. Taxonomy (GTDB): domain Bacteria; phylum Pseudomonadota; class Alphaproteobacteria; order Rhodobacterales; family Rhodobacteraceae; genus Jannaschia; species Jannaschia aquimarina. Next base: position 64,052 of record NZ_JYFE01000020.1, read on the forward strand.
TGATAATTGACGAGGGTCATGAAGCCCGGTCCCGCGCTCCGGATCACGTTCACCCTCAACAGCGCGGCAAGGCCCGTCGGCAGGAGGCCCAGGAATACGATCGCGGCCATCGGCGTGGCGCTCGCGATGCCCGGGATGCCCTCGGTCGCCAGCATCGCCGGGACCAGGATCACGGCACCCGCGACCAGCGTCCAGGCCGAAAGCCAAACGCCGTCAATCTGCGGACAACGGCGGGTCAGGATCGACCCGCAGGCATAGCTGAAGGTCGCGGTCAGGCAGGCCAGGCGTCCCAATGCCTCCAGATCGCCAGATCGTGCGGCGAGGGTACCGGGCCCCAGCAGGATCAGCGCGCCCAGCAGGCCCAGCGCGAAGCCCGAAGCCTTGCGGCGCGTCAGCCGGTCGCCCGGCACCAGCCAATGGGCCAACGGCAGCACGAAGAGCGGTAGCACCGCCATGCTGAGCCCCGCGAAGGCCGAAGGCACGTGCTGTTGCCCCCAGCTCAGCAGGAAGAAGGGCAGGGCTGCGGTCGCGACCCCGATCGCGATCACGAAGGCGGCGAGGCTGCGGGACCAGTCCGGTCGCGGTCGCCCCATTGCAAGCGCGAGCCCGACCAGCGCCATCGCTCCGAGTGTCGTCCGCGCCGCGGCGACGGTCACGGGCCCATAGCCTCGGAGGGCGACGGTCACGACCATGAAGGTTCCGCCCCAGATCAGCCCGAGCGTCGCGATGGACGCCCAGTTCGCGGCAGTCGGGGCGGAAACGGGTGCGTCGTTGGTCGTGGCCATGGCCGCAGCTAGCGCATCAGCCCGGCGGCGCCCATCCCGGACATTGCGGGGGCGCCTTGGGCTATTCGGTCGCATCGGGGCAGGCGGTCGTTGGGGGAACCGGGGCAGTGCTTCCGCGTTGCAGAGGTAACCCCGAAAAAAGGAGATGACCCCAATGTCCGTCGAATTTCTTCTTCCCGCACTCGCTTTCTTCACGCTTCTCGCCGTGGTCGGCTTCGGCATCTGGAGCCAGGAACAGGTGCATAAGCGGATGGACGATCCGAACGCGCGCAAATCGACGCTGGCGGCGGACAAGGACTCGCACGGAACTCCGGCCGACGTCTGAAAGGCAAAGCGGGGCCCCAGCGGGCCCCGCCCAATGGTGTGTCCGGCGCGGCTCAGTTCCGCGCCTTGTCGACCATCTTTCCTTCTGAAATCCACGGCATCATGCCGCGCAGCTTCTCGCCCGTCTCCTCGATCTGGTGAGCGTCGTTTATCCGGCGCGTTCCCTTGAAGAAAGGCTGTCCCACGGCGTTCTCGGTCATGAAGTCACGGACGAACTTGCCGGTCTGGATGTCGGTCAGGATGGCCTTCATCCGGGCCTTCGTCTCGTCATAGGGCAGGACACGGGGGCCGGAGACGTATTCGCCGTATTCCGCCGTGTTCGAGATGCTGTAATTCATGTTCGCGATGCCGCCTTCGTAGATCAGGTCGACGATGAGCTTCACTTCGTGCAGGCACTCGAAATAGGCCATCTCGGGGGCGTAGCCCGCTTCAACGAGGGTCTCGAAGCCCATCCGGATCAGTTCCACGAGACCGCCACACAGGACCGCTTGCTCGCCGAAGAGATCGGTCTCGCATTCCTCGCGGAAATTGGTCTCGATGATGCCCGAGCGGCCACCGCCGATGGCGGAGCAGTAGCTGAGCCCGATCTCCAGGGCACGGCCCGACGCGTCGTTGTGCACGGCCACGAGGCAGGGGACGCCGCCGCCCTTCTGGTATTCGCCGCGGACAGTATGGCCGGGGCCCTTGGGCGCCATCATGATGACATCGACACCTTCTTTCGGCTCGATCAGGCCGAAATGAACGTTGAGGCCATGGGCGAAGGCGATCGCTGCGCCTTCTTTGAGGTGGTCGTGAACATGGGCCTTGTATGTCGCGGCCTGAAGCTCGTCGGGCATGGTGAACATGATGAGGTCGCACCACGCGGCGGCCTCTTCGATGCCCATGACCTGCAGGCCCTCGCCCTCGGCCTTGGCGCGGGAGGGCGAGCCTTCGCGGAGTGCCACGACGACGTTCTTGGCGCCCGAGTCGCGCAGGTTCAGAGCGTGGGCATGGCCCTGTGAGCCATAGCCGAGGATGGCGACCTTCATGTCCTTGATCAGGTTCACGTCGCAGTCGCGGTCGTAGTAGACGCGCATGTTCGTCCCTCCGGGTTCATTGGATGGCCGGGATGTACCCGGGCGGGGCCGTCAGGGCCACGGGCGCGGCGGGTTCCCTTTGCCATCGGGACAACGTAACTATTCGCTGATAGCCTCATTTACGGATAGATCATGCTCGACGCGACCGACAGGATGATCTTGCGCCGCTGGCAGGCGGAGCCGGACCTTCAGGTGACTGAATTGGCGCAGGAAATCGGGCTGTCGCAATCCGTGGTGTCGCGTCGGATCGAAGGATTGCGCGAAGCGGGGATCCTGCGTGGCGTGCACGGGGTGATCGACTGGCGGGCCGCCGGTCACGGGGTCGAGGTCTCGCTGCGCTTCACGCTCGACAAGTCGGATCCGCGGGCGCTGGACGGCTTCCTCGCGTCGGCCCGGAAGGTTCCGGAAGTCATTGAGATACAGACGTTCCTGGGCCGTGTGGATGTGCGTCTGGCGGTGGTCGCCCGAAATCTGAACGATTGGCAGGAGATCTATCGAAGCCGGATCCTGACCCTGCCGCATATCGCGGAAATCGAGGCATTGATGCATGTGGCGCGGGTCAAGACCGATGCGATCCTTCCTGTTTGAGCGGCGCATAGCCCGTCCTGTGCACCCCCTGTTCACCCCCTGTGCACCCCCCGTCTGCACACGCGGTGCACGATCCGCGTGGCCAAGCCACCCCGTCACGGGCGCAAGATCGAATGCGGTTCGGGGCTCTGCGCATATTCGGACCGTCCGGGAGGACGGATCGCGCGGGGCATCGAGCCCCGTGCGATCCGGCGAGAGGCTCTGCCTCTCGCGCTCTCCGGGATATTTTGAAAGCGAAGAAGGACGGGGGGTTGCCCTCGTCGGTCGCCGGCGTGCCTCACCGCCATCTTTGAGGGTCGAGACCATGTCTTTGGGGCAGTCGGGTCCCGAGGTTGAGCCCGCTCTTTCGTCCTGCCGCAGATATTCCGGAAAGCATAAGAGGCGGAGCCTCTCGTCGGATCGGGCCGGGCGCGATGTCCGGTCCGATCCGTCTGACCCGCGCATCGGGCGGCAGCCGCGATGATCGACGATCTGGACCGGGCGATCCTGCGGGTGGTGCAGGCGAATGCGTCGCTCTCGACCGTGGCGGTCGGCCGGGCCGTGGGTTTGAGCCAGGCGGCGACGTGGCGGCGGCTGGACCGGCTGCGCAAGGCGGGCATCCTGGCGGGGCGGGAACTGGCATTGGACCTCGAGAAACTGGGCTTCGGCGTGACCGTTTTCCTGGGCGTGAAGCTGGCCGTGAAAGGCCGTGTCAGCCTGGAGGATTTCGAACGCGCCGTCAGCGCCATTCCCGAAGTGAGGCGAGTGGAGCACGTTCTGGGGCTGTACGATTACCGGCTGCGGGTCGTGGCGCGCGACCTCGCGGATTTCGAGCGCGTCCTGCGACGGCGGATCCTCGCGCTGCCGGGCGTCGGCGACGTGGAGGCCAACGTCATGCTGAGCGAGGAGCGCTTGCCCGGACCGTTGTAGATCCCGCCGACGCCTCAGCTGAAAGGCCGGGTTGCGACAAGATGCGGCATTGGAGCGGACGCGGCCGATCCCATCTCGAGGGTCGAGATCAGACAGAGCTCGAAAGAACGACCCGAACGCTTTGGAGATATCGACCATGGCATCCCTCGACACCATCGCGCAGGCCTCGGAACGCCTGCCCACCATCCGCAGCGCGGACTGGTTCCTTCGCATTCCCCTGGCGATCATCATCATCGAACAGGGCTGGTTCAAGATCCCGGCCTTTGCCGAGCAGGCGGCGGGGTTCGGCCTGCCGCTCTGGGCTTTTGGCCTGGCGACGTTTGCCGAGATCGCGGGCGGTCTGGCCATCCTTCTGGGCGGTCTGGTCCGCAACAACTGGATGACCGACCTGCTGACCCGTCTGGGCGGTCTGGCCATTTCCGTCGTCGTCGCCGGCGTGATCGCGCTGCTTTATTTCGGGCCGTTCAGCGGCTGGCAGTTCCAGGGCATGTTGCTGGCGGGCGGTCTGTTCTTCCTGTTCCGCGGCAACGGGGATGTGGGCGGAAAGCGCTCGCTGATCTGATATCGCGAGGCGCCGCGGGACCGGGGTCCGTGGCGCCACTGCCGCTCAGAGCCCAGCGAGCGGGACCGGGCAGGTCGCCCGCTGGTGGGACGTCAATGCGTCCGGTGTCACGACATAGGTGTGAACCGCGAACAGGATCGCGCCGGTGCGCGGCAGGCGCAGCACCGTCTGGCGTTCGCAGCGCAGGTAGCGCGCGGCCTCGGGCTGAACCTTGGGGGCGGCTTCGGTCCGGGGCTGGTGCAGCGCCGGATCCGCGTAGCCCAGGGCATTCATTCGCCATATCGGCCGCCCCGGCTGCGCGCGATCGAAGAGGCGCTGGACCTTCTGAGCGAGCGCATCGTCGTATTCCGCAACCGGGGCGTGGATCCGGCGCAGCGGTTTGCCCATCTTCTCGGCCAGTGTCCAGGACGCGGGAAAGCACAGGAGGCCCGCGACGAGGACATGTTCGTCGCCCTGCCGTTCGAGGAGGAGAATGTCTTCCTGCACGGTCGCGGCGAGCGTGTCGAGCGGCCGGCCAAGGGGGACGCGGCGGCCGTCGGGGGTGAGTAAGCTCTCGCCGTCGCGGGGAAGATGGGCGAGGGCGGCCTCCATCGCCTCTGTCTGGATCGCCTCGCTGCCCGGACGGGTCCGGAGCAGGGCGTCGCGATGAGCGGTCAGAAGGCGCGCCTTCTCGGCGATCTGGGCGGCATAGGCATCGTCGGTGACGACCCAGGATCCCTCGACAGGCCGCATCCCCGGAAGCCGCGCAAGCGCCGGATCGGTCCAGGGCGCGACGGGCAGGGCGCTTTGCAGGATGGGGCGCGCGGGATCAGTCGCTTTCAGGTTCGAACTCCAGCGCGACGCCGTTGATGCAGTAGCGCAGACCCGTGGGCTGGGGGCCATCGGGGAAGACGTGGCCCAGATGGCCGTCGCAGCGGGCGCAATGCACTTCGGTCCGGCGCATGAACCAGGAATTGTCCTCCTGCTCTTCGATGCGCTCGCCCTCAACGCCGTCGACGGGTTGCCAGAAGCTGGGCCAGCCGGTGCCGCTTTCGAACTTGTGGGCCTGATCGAAGAGGGGGGCGCCGCAGCCCTTGCAGAGATAGGTGCCGGGTTCCTTGGGAAAGTCCTCGTGGGTGCCGGCACGTTCGGTGCCGTGCTTGCGCAGGACCTTGAAGGCCTCCGGCTCAAGCTGGGCGCGCCACTCGTCCTCGGTCTTGACGATCTTGTCCATCTCGGTCCCCTTCCTTTGCGGGTCGGGGAGCATCTAAGGCCCGTGCCGGGCGCTGCAAGCCCGGCCCTCTGGGAGTGCGCGATGCACGAGGATTGGAACATCGGGGGATGGCGGGTGCGCCTGCGGCCGGACAGTGCGGAGCTGGCGCCGGCCTATGCATTCCGGGCGGCACGGTTCCGGAGCGGGGCGGAGGACCGCGATGCCTTCGACGCCGCCGCGTTGCATCTGACGGTGGAGGGGGCCGCGGGGCTGGCGGCCTATGCCAGGCTCTTCCCGCAGGACGGGGCCGAGATGGCGCGCGGCTATTCGGCGCAGGCCTACGACGTGACGCCGCTGGTCGCGCGTTACAGGCGGGCGGTGGAAGTGGGTCGCGTCTGCCTGGACGATGGCGCGCCGGATCTGCCGCGCCTTCTGCTGGCGGTGCTGGCCCGGCTGGTGGATCGGTGGGAGGCGGAGTTGCTGTGGGGCTGCGCGTCCTTTCCCGGCCGGGTGCCGCCTGCCCTGGGTCGTCTGGCGGACCGTGCGGCGCCCTGGGGGCCGGGGCGGCGCGCGGGCGTGGAAAACGCGGACCTGCCGGCGGCGGGGGCCGGGGCGATCCCGCCGATGCTGCGGCTCTACCTCGCCTTCGGAGCGTCGGTGTCGGGCCATGCGGTGGTCGACCGGGACCTGGGGACGACGCATGTGCTGGCCATGCTGCCGGTGCGGGAGATCCCCGTGGCGCGGGCGCGATTGCTGCGGGGGATGCTGGCGGCGGCGTGAGCGTGCCCGTGGGCCGCGGCTGGCGGCCCGATCGCGCGTTTCCGGCCGCAGGCGTGCGGGGCGCGCTGGCGCCCAGCGGGGACCTGCGCTAGCTGCGCCCTCATGGCCCGTGCCCCCCTTTTGCAGCTCACCGATCTTTCGCTCACCTTCGGAGGAGAGCCGGTCTTCGCCGACCTGTCGCTGGTGGTTCAACCCGGGGACCGGGTCGCGCTGGTCGGGCGGAACGGGTCGGGCAAGTCGACGCTGATGAAGGTGATGGCCGGGCTGGTGGAGCCGGATCGCGGCGCGCGCGTCCTGGGGCAGGGCGTCAGCACCGGCTACATGGAGCAGGATCCGGATCTGATGGGCTTCGCCACGTTGGGCGATTACGCGACGGCCGGTCTGGAGGCGGGGACCGAATGGCGGGTCGAGGCCGCCGCCGAGGGGCTCAAGCTGACGCTGGACCGGGAGCCGGGGCGCGCCTCGGGCGGAGAGCGGCGGCGCGCGGCGCTGGCGCGCCTGCTGGCCGAAGCGCCGGAACTGATGCTGCTGGACGAGCCGACGAACCATCTGGATATCGAGGCGATCCAGTGGCTGGAGGCGGAGCTGAAGGCGACGCGGGCGGCCTATGTCCTGATCTCTCACGACCGGGCGTTCCTGACGGCGCTGACGCGCGCGACGCTCTGGATCGACCGGGGTGCGGTGCGCCGGCAGGAGAAGGGGTTCGCCCATTTCGAGGCGTGGCGCGACGAGGTCTGGGCGCAGGAGGATCTGGCCGCCCACAAGCTGGACCGCAAGATCAAGGAGGAGGCGCGCTGGGCCGTCGAAGGCATCAGCGCGCGGCGGACCCGCAATCAGGGCCGTCTGCGCGAATTGGCCAAGCTGCGCGCCGAGCGTGCCGCCGCGATCCGCCGTCAGGGCAACGCCGCGATGGAGCTGGAAGCCGCGCCCGGCGCGGGCAAGCGGGTGATCGAGGCGCGGGGCCTGTCGAAATCCTACGGCGACGCGGCGGTCGTGCGCGATTTCGACCTGCGGGTCATGCGCGGCGAGCGGATCGCGCTGGTCGGACCCAACGGCGCGGGCAAGACGACGCTGGTCAACCTGCTGATCGGACGCGAGGCGCCGGATGCAGGATCGGTCAAGCTGGGCACCAGTCTGGAGGTCGCCGTCTTCGACCAGACCCGCGCCGCGCTGGAGCCGGAGGCGACATTGTGGGACTCGCTGACGCTGGATCCGCAACTGGGAGTCAGCGGGGCCTCCGATCAGGTCATGGTGCGGGGGGCGCCCCGGCATGTAGCCGGGTATCTGAAGGACTTTCTCTTCGACGAGCGGCGCCTGAAGGCCAAGGTCAAGTCGCTGTCGGGCGGCGAGAAGGCGCGGCTTCTGCTGGCGCGGATCATGGCGCTGCCCTCGAACCTGCTGGTGCTGGACGAGCCGACGAACGATCTGGACGTCGAGACGCTGGACCTGTTGCAGGACGTCTTGGGTGGCTTCGACGGCACGGTCCTGCTGGTGAGCCACGACCGGGATTTCGTCGACCGGATCGCGGATCGGACGATCGCGCCGCTGGGTCGCGGCCGCTGGGGCGTCTTTGCGGGCGGGTGGAGCGACTATCTGGAGCAGCGTCCGACGCCCGAGACCGCCGAGGAGCGCAAGGCGCCGCAGAAGCCTGTCCGCGCGCCCGAGGCCGCACCCGCGCCGCAGCGGGCGCGCCTGTCCTTTACCGAGAGCCACCGGCTGGACGAGTTGCCCGACGTGATCGCGCGGCTGGAGGCGGAGATCGGCAAGCTGGAAGGGCTGCTGACGGAGCCGGACCTCTATGCCCGCGACCCGGTCAAGTTCGGCAAGGCCACCGAGATGCTGGCCGAGCGTCAGGCCGCGCTGTCGGCTGCCGAGGAGGAGTGGCTGACCTTGGCGGAACGGGCCGAGGCGGGCTGACGGCCGGGCGTTACGTGGCGGGCCTAGCGCCCCGCCACGTCGCGTGGGCGGCCCGCGGGACCCGCGATTTCCAGGATGAGCTTGCGCTTCACGGCCTCGGCGAAGTCGTCGCGGGTCTCGGCCGCCTCGACGAAGGCGCCGAACCCGCCGATGATCCGGTCGCGGTAGATGTCGGGCAGCGTGTTCCGCCCGTTGCGGACATAGCGCTCGGACGGAATCGCCAGCGCGTTGATGGTGATCCCCGCCGCCACCACCTCGTCCCGCGCCGCCGCGACGGGCGGGCCGGAATAGCTGTTGGGACTGTCGCCCGAGAAGTCGATCACCTTGCGCCAGCCGTCGATCTCGTTGCCCTCGATCAGGTCGCGCCCCCGCAGAAGCGCCGCGCCGATGGCATTGCGCCCGAAGGCCTGGCGTGGCGGCGCCAGCAGGGCTGCCGCGAAGGCCTCTGCATCCTCTGCGGTGGCTATGCGGGTCCACGGGACCACGACCTGCTGGTTCGCCGCCCATTCCACGTAGGTGACCGCAATGGACCCGTAGGCCGTCGTGCGGATCGCGGTCAGCACCTCGGGATCGGTGATCGCCTGGGCGTAGCCCTGCCGCTGGAAGCGGATCTCGGCCTCGGTGATCGAACCGGACGCATCGGCCAGCAGCACGAGTTCCAGATCGGTGTCCTGAGCCCGCAGCGGTGTGGCGCAGAACATCAGGAGGGCGAAGAGAAGGCGCATGGGCCGACCTTAGAGCAGGTTCATGTCAGGAACATATCCCGTCGAGATCCAACGCCCAGGGCACCGTCACGCGGCGCGGGAAGCTCTGTGGGCGGGCCACGGGCAGGACCGGCGAAAGCAGGTCGTAGAGCCGCCCGGTCCGTGCGCCGCGCGGATCGAGGGTCGCGCAGCAGAGATATTCCTCGACCAGCGAGGCCTGGGCCTCGAAGCCGTAGTCGAGGAAGTCCGCGCCGGTGGCATCATCGAACAGATAGGGGTCGTCGATCGCGATGTGCTCGCGGAAGGAGAGGCGCGGGTGATAGCCCGTCAGCGCGCGGTTCTGCCACTGCCAGACATGGGTCATCTCGTGGACGAAGAACATCGCCGATGGCAGGTCCAGCGCGTCGCCCCGCACGGGCGCGGCATAGTCCGGGAAGGCGTAGTCCGGGTTCAGGAGCAGCGTCTCGAACAGCACGATTCCCGCCGTGCTGGTGGTGATCCGCCCCCGGCGCGGCGGGCCGATCCGCTCGCGGCAGGTGGTGCGGGGGCGGGCGTCGAAGGTGATCGGGAAAAGCCCGACGAACGGGTTCGCTGCGATGCGGACCTGCGCGGTGTCCAACGTGTCGCCATGCAGCGGCGCGACGAGCGCGCGCTCGGCCTCGGTCAGCGGGCGGGAACAGGCGGCGAGAACCAGAAGCAGCAGAAGGATGCGCATGGGCAGAAGGATACGCCCGGTCGGCGGGAAGGAACAGGCCCGGATCGTCCTTGAGCCGGATCAGTGACGCGGCCCCCCGATCCGGGCTACGGTCGTGGCAAAACGAGCAGGAGCAGGATCATGAAACGGATGACGATCGCCCTCGGCGCGCTGGCGCTGGCGGGCTGCAACACCGGCACGCTGCCCGATGCGGAGGACGTGTCGGCCGAGCGGGGCGCGGCGCTCTTCGCAACGGATTGCGCGGCGTGTCACGGCGCGGATGCGACCGGCGGCACGGGCCCCGACCTCACGACGCTCTCCGCGCGCAATGGCGGGGTGTTCCCGTGGGAGGCGGCGCTGACCCAGATCGACGGTTTGGGCCGCCACGGGCAAGCGGAGGCCGTGATGCCCGAATTCGGCGCGCTGGGCCTCGGACCCACCGTCGTCGTCGAACGCGATGGCTTGGGCGTCCCGGTCCCGGTGGACCTGCTGGCGCTGGTGACGTTCCTGGAAGGCGTACAGCGGTGAGGCGCGGGTCGCGCGCTCGGGGCGCGTATTCGTACTGGCACCCCCATCGACCTGCGCTTTCCGGGGCAGTGGTTCCAGGCCGAGAGCGGGCTGCACCAGAACTGGATGCGGGACTACGACCCGACGACGGGACGGTACATCCAGGCCGACCCGCTGGGGCTCGTGGACGGCGCGAGCGTGTATGGGTATGCGCTGCAGAGCCCCATGCGGTGGACGGACCCGACGGGCGAGTTCGCACAAGCGTTTGTATACGCCGCAGTCACCGGAGCCGTCGGAGGCGTTGTGACCGGGGCGCTGATCGACCACGCCTTCGGGGACGGGTGCTATACGCTTGGGGAAGCCGGTCGAGACGCGCTCCTCGGCGCGGCTTTCGGCGGGGTGGGCGCCGGGATTGCGCGTGGATATCGAGTGTGGAAAGCATCGAGAGGTAGTCGTGTAGTAACCATTGTGGCATCTGGCGGCCGGCGGAATGTTAGTGCAATCGGCGCCGGCGCTGCCAGTTTAAGCGCGAGTCAATCCAACGTCCTCTCAAAACTACCTTCGTATGGAGCAAGCACGATCGTTTCTAAAGGCAGTTTTGGCTTGAAGGACCTTACAGCACTGACCGCAGCAACTGGAGATGAGTTCGCTATGTTCACAACTGGCGGCCGGCGGCTTCTGGTGAGGGGAAGTACCTCTACTGTTCCTATAACCCCTCAAATGGGATCGGAGCTGGCCAAAGCGGGGTGGCGTTGGTCCGCACATAGCCATCCATTCGGCTCTCTAATGTCATCATCGGGAGATCGCGCAGTACTAAGTGTGTTTAGAAACTCTCAGAGCGCTATCGTGAATGGCCGCGGCGCTAGAAGTCTGTTCACGTCTGGAGGAGACTCTTTGTCTGGCTGGCTACCATGAGAAGAGGACAGCTGGAAGAGTTCAAAGAAATTGCTAGAGCGGCCACGAAGGAGGCGTTGAGATCCTATCATATTTCCGAGAAGGTAAGAGCCAGTCTAGTTCTTGGAACTACCTTCGAACGAGATACGATTGTTTTTGAACTCTATATTCCAGCAGACCGTCCAGAGAATGGTAGAGTTGTTTCGGAAGCCAGGGTTTCGAAAGAGACGGGAGAAGTCTCTGTGCTGGTCTTCGGGCTCGAGCAGATAGAGAGAGATCGAGATTAGCGGGTCATCCGCCGCCTGACGCAGCAGCAGAAGACGATCCGCTCGGTGCACGACGCGTCGGGCAACCGGATCGCGGAATACGAGGTGGATACGCTGACGGGGACCTCGACGCTGCTGCGGGAATACGTGAGGATGGACGGGGTCGTGATCGCGGTGGTCGAGGGCGGCGCGATCTCCCACGTGCGGACGGACCATATCGGCCGCCCGGTCTTCGCCACGGACGAGAGCGGTCTCGTGGTGTGGGAGGGTGACGCGGAAACAGACCCTCGTCCAGTGGACGAGGGTCCCGCCGAACAAGCTGCCCTTCGGCGGCGTGCATGTCTCGACTGGCGCCGCGACGGACCTGCGCTTCCCCGGGCAGTGGTTCCAGGCCGAGAGCGGGCTGCACCAGAACTGGATGCGCGACGACGACCCGACCAGAGGGGTGGGTCGTCGATCCTTCGAAAGCGCGGAGGTTGGCGTGTGGCCCTCGTCCCGCTTCTACATGCGCCGGGCCTCTGCGCCTGGAGCGAGGACATTCGGGGCCATACCGGAATGCCCCTGGAAGGCCTTGCCGCTAGCCGCAGGTCTGCTCCCGGGCGCTGCAGATCGCGGCGAAGAGGGTGCGGAAGGTGCCGTCGAGATCCTCCACCCCGCCATTGAAAAGCGCGACGACGGGCTCTCCGTCCGGCAGCACGACCATCAGCGTGAAGAGGTCGGTGCTGATGCCGCCCCAATGGGTCAGCGCGGCGCCGTCCGGGCCGGGCCAGACGCGCCAGCCCTGAGCGTAGCGGTCCTCACCCTCCCAGCTTTGGGCCTGCACGGGATGCGGGCGAGCGGCGAAGGACCAGAGCGCGGCAGCATCGGCCGTCCCGCCCCCGGCCGCGCCGAGACGGCGGAACGCCTCGGGGAAATCCAGCCGCTCTTCCCATCCCGCATCTGTGCGCGCCCAGAGCGGAGTGGCCGGGCCGCCGAGCGTGACCTCCGCCTCGCGCGCCAGAAGGTCGCTCAGCGACAACCCGGTGGCGCCTTCGGTCGCGACCGCCAGAAGGCACATTCCGACGTTGGAATAGGCCTTCTCGGTATCGGGGGCGTGGAGCAGCGGCGCGGTGCTCCAGAGATGGAGGGCCGTCGCGTCGCAGGGCGTGTCCTCGGGCAGGCCCAGGCGGGCGGGCTCGAACATGGGGTCGAAGCCCTCGGCGCCCAGTCCGCCGCGATGGGCCATCAGCATTCGGGGCGTGATCGCCGCGGCGCGGGGGTCGAAGGGCACGGGCAGGCCGGGCAGGGGGGCGTCGAGGTCGAGCGCCCCGTCCCGTGCCGCGCGCAGGGCGGCGGCGGCGGCGATGGGCTTGGTGAGCGAGGCGATGCGGAAGCGGGCGTCCGGTGCCATCGCGATGCCCCGGCGGGGGTCGGCCTCGCCCAGGGTCACCAATGTGGGCGGGCCAGACGGATCTCCGAAAGCCACGACGGCGCCGGCGATGGCATTGGCACGGCGCACCTCGTCCACCGCGGCCACGACCGGGTCGGGACGCAGGGCCGCGTAGACGGCGAAGGCCAGGAGCGCGGCGGCAAGGGCGAGGGGCAGGAAGCGCATGGGCGGGGCTCGGGTCGCGGTCGATCCCCTATCGCATCCGGGCGGGACCGCGTCACGGGGGAGGAGCGCGGGCGCCGCGATCCTGTGGCTTGGCTGCGCGACTGACCTGGGTCATGGTGCACAAGCGCGGCGCGCGCGAAGATCGGACGCAATCAACCCGGAGACCCCCATGCGCTTTATCGTCCTGGCCCTTGCCGCCTGTCTGACCATGCCCGCCGCAGCGCAGGAGGCTGCGCTCGTGGCCGAGGGAGAGCGGCTTTTCATGGATTTCTGTGCCGCCTGCCATGGGACGGGCGCACAGGGCGACGGACCCATGCAGGAGGTGCTGGCCGTCGACGTGCCCGACCTGACCGCGCTGGCCCCGGACGGGTCGTTCCCGCATTTCGAGATCATCGCCAAGATCGACGGCCGCGACCCCTTGGTGAGCCACGGCAGCGCGATGCCGGTCTGGGGCGATGTGTTCGAGGGGGTGGAGGCGGCCTTCGTCCGCACCGAGGCCGGCCAGCCCATCGTCACCAGCCTGCCCATCGCGGCGTTGGTGGCGTGGTTGGAGAGCGTGCAAGGGTGAGGCGCGCCCGGAGATCGGTCCGGTGGGGCGGTCTCCGACCTGTGCGGGCGAAGCCCCGGGTCGCGTCCGGTCGGGACACAGATAAATTTTGAACCGAATGGCGGGGTCGGACGACCAACGTGCGGATAGGATGAAAAGGAGATCGCCATGTCCGTCACGACCCGCCGCCGCTTCCTGAAGACCGCGATGATCGGGGGCGCCGCCGTCGCGCTTGCCGGTCGAGCCCATGCCCAGACCCATGCGGTCCGGATCGCCGGTTTCGCCTTTCAACCCGCCCGGCTGGAGATCTTCGCCGGCGACAGCGTGACCTTCGTCAACACGGACGGAGCACCCCACACGGCCACCGGACGGGGTTTCGACACCGGCCGCCTGTCGCGCGGCCAGCAGGCCACGCTGCGCTTCGACGCGCCCGGCAGCTACGATTATATCTGCGACATCCACCCTGCGATGAAGGGGCAGATTACCGTGCGATGAGGGTTGCGGACTGGTGGTTTCCGCCCACCGTCCGTCTCCTGCATGAACGTGCCATTGTCGGGCCATATTGGGGTGGCATCCCTCAGATGGTACCGTGTGTCGGCCGGAGTTATCATGCGACCCCCCAAGATCAGTGACAGCAATCTGAAACTGTTGCTCTGGGCGATCGGCGATATCCTGATGACGTTCCTGCGCAGCCTGGCCTCGGCCGCGGGCATGATGGCAGGGGGCGCGGTCGTCGGCGGTATCACCGGCGGCGGCGCGGCGCTGGCTTACGGCATGCCCCTCGGCGTCGGCCTCCTGATTGGCGCGATCGCCGGATTTCTGCTGGCTGCCGTGGTGCTCTACGTGCTGAGCGCGGGGTCGAACTGGTTCTAGAGGGTCTGTCGCTCGAATATGTCCGGGCAATCTGAGGAAGCATGCGCCGGTTGAGCTTGCGGTGGATTGGCCCGTTTTCTTCGGTGCGCCGGGAGGTGCGTGCCGGGCGGTTGCCCACGGAAGGGCCGTGGGGTGGGTGAGCCCACCGATGCATCGATTGAGGGGTGTGGTTGGTGGATTTCACCCACCCTACATTGCTACGTCTGCCTGATCATGGACGTAATCGTGTGGGACTGGATGAAGTGATAAAGACGATGATTCGCATTTGCGATGACACCCACCCAACGACAGATGGGCTTTCCGTCTTCGACACGGATCCCGAAAACCGGTGAACCGCTCCTACCGGCCGGATCTCTGTCAATCATACCCTTAGCAGAAAACGCGAGCCGTCCAGATAGTCTCGGTTCGCACATCTCACCCCAGACTGCGACCGGGGTTCTAGGAAGATGTGGAGGATCAGTGTATCGTACGAAATTCCTCTCGCCGGGATACCCAACAGAAAGAACTTTAGAAGCTCCTTGCACAGGATATGCAGTTTCCTCGCTCATACACCTCCACCATCTCACTCTCGGCAGCGAATCGGTTTTAACGATATCGGTGAATTCGAAGACCCGTACATCCAACTCATCTTCTTGGCTGAATAGCATTGAGTGAGACGATAACATCTTTCTAGTAGAGCCATCCACAATACAGAATTGCTCGGGTGATGCTTGTGAATTCACCATCTGGTGTGCCGTGCAAACAGCAAAATATCTATCGCGAATACAGAACCGGAAGTGAGAGCCAGAAATAAAGAAGTTTCCGGCTCCAAAATCCTCACAGGCGAATAGCGCCGGATCGGTGTAGGACACAACCGCAGTGGATAGTGAGTTTGCCGGAATAAATAGTCCGTTCACCGAGAAAGACGTCATAAGCCGTGAGGCGGTAAACGAGTCCATCTCCTAAACATCCAACTCCCCCGCAAACCGCGCGTTCTCTGAGATATACTCGAACCGCAGCTCGGGCTTCTTGCCCATCAGACGCTCCACCAGGTCGCCCGTCTCGCCGGGGGCGTCCTCGTCAACCGTCACCCGGATCAACTTCCGGGTCGCCGGGTCCATGGTGGTCTCCTTCAGGTCCTTGGCGTCCATCTCGCCCAGGCCCTTGAAGCGGCTGACGTCGATCTTGCCCTTGCCTCCGAGGCCCCGCTCCAGCCAGGCGTTGCGCTCGGCCTCGTCCAGGCAGTAAACACGCTTCGCCCCCTGGGTCAGGCGGTAGAGCGGCGGGCAGGCGAGGAACAGGTGGCCTGCGTCGATCATCGGCCGCATCTGGGTGAAGAAGAACGTCATCAGAAGCGACGCGATATGGGCGCCGTCCACGTCGGCGTCGGTCATGATGATGACTTTGTCATAGCGCAGGTCGTCGAGGATGAACCGCGTGCCCAGCCCCGTGCCGAGCGCCTGGGTCAGGTCGCTGATCTCGGCATTCGAGCCCAGCTTGGAGGACGCCGCGCCCAGGACGTTCAGGATCTTCCCCCGGAGCGGCAGGAGGGCCTGGGTCTTGCGGTCGCGGGCCATCTTGGCCGAGCCGCCGGCGCTGTCGCCCTCGACGATGAAGAGCTCGGTGCCCTCGCGCGCGGATTGCGAGCAATCGACCAGCTTGCCGGGCAGGCGCAGCTTCTTGGTGGCGGACTTGCGGGCCGTCTCTTTTTCCTGCCGGCGGCGCAGGCGCTCCTCGGCGCGCAGCACGAGGAAGTCGAGGATGGCACCCGCCGCCTTGGTGTCCGAGGCGAGCCAGGTGTCGAAGCGGTCGCGCACCGCGCCCTCGGTCATCTTCTGCGCGGCCTCGGTCGACAGCCGGTCCTTGGTTTGGCCCACGAAGGCGGGCTCGGCGATGAAGCAGGAGACCAGCGCGCAGCCGCCGGAGATCAGATCCTCGCGCGTGATCTGAGCGGCCTTCTTGTTGTTGGCGAGTTCCCCATAGGCCTTGATGCCCTTGAGGATCGCAGCCCAGAAGCCCGCCACATGGGTGCCGCCCTCGGGCGTGGGAACCGTGTTGCAGTAGGACTGGATGAAGCCATCGCGCGAGGGCGTCCAGTTGATCGCCCATTCGACCTTGCCCGCCTCGCCGAACTTCTGCTGGAAATCGACCGTGCCCGCGAACGCGGTGTCGGCATACGTGGTCGCGCTGCCCAGCGTCTCGGTCAGGTAGTCCGAGAGGCCGCCGGGGAAGTGGAACTTCGCCTCGGTCGGGGTCTCGCCGTCGTCCACGGCGGATTTCCAGCGGATCTCGACGCCCGAGAAGAGGTAGGCCTTGGACCGGATCGACTTGAAGAGCCGCGCGGGCTTGAGGCGCTGCTTGCCGAAGATCTCTGGGTCGGCATGAAAGGTGACGGTCGTGCCGCGGCGGTTGGGGGCCGCGCCGACCTTTTCGACTGGGCCGAGGGGGTGGCCGCGGGAGAAGCGCTGCTCATAGACCTCCCGGTCGCGGGCGACCTGAACGACCATGCTGTCCGACAGCGCGTTGACCACGGACGCGCCGACGCCGTGCAGGCCGCCGGAGGTCTGATAGGCCTTGCCGCTGAACTTTCCGCCCGCATGCAGGGTACAGAGGATCACCTCGAGCGCGGACTTGTCGGGGAACTTGGGATGCGGATCGACGGGGATGCCACGTCCGTTGTCGCGGATGGTGATGGAGTTGTCGTCGTGGAGTTCGACCTCGATGCGGTTGGCATGACCCGCAACCGCCTCGTCCATCGAGTTGTCCAGCACCTCGGCCACCATGTGGTGCAGCGCCCGCTCGTCGGTGCCGCCGATATACATGCCGGGGCGTTTGCGGACAGGCTCCAGCCCCTCCAGCACTTCGATCGAGGAGGCGTCATAGCTGGCGTCTTGGCCAGGGATATCCTTGGGCATGGGGGGCACCGCTGCTGCTCTATCTTGTGTGTTTTGCGGCAAGGATAGGCGATATGCGGGGGCCGCGCCAGAGCGGTGCTGCGTCACCCGGTCGCTGTCGGGCCCGCGCGGCGCGCCTATGTGGCGGGCATGTCGATCCTCGCCCTTCTCCTGACCGCGACGCTGTTCGGCGGCATGACGTTCTACAGCTTCGGCTTCGCGCCGGTGCTGTTCGCGCAACTCCCCACGGAGCGGGTCCGGCCGCTGCTGCGCGGCACGTTTCCGTATTACTATCTGGCGGTGATCGGGCTGTCGGCGCTTTGCGCGGTGGTGGCGCTGGCCGTGTCCGGACTGGCGGCCGGGCTGTTGGCGGCGATCTGCGCGACGACGATCTATGCGCGGCAGGTGCTGATGGGGCAGATCAACGCCGCGACGGATCGGGGTGACATGCGCGCCTTCGGTCGGCTGCATGGCATGTCGGTGGCCTTGCAGGTGGTGCAGATCGGCGTGGCGGGGTGGGCGCTGGTGCTGCTGGGCTGAAATCCGGGTTCGGCGCGGCTTTCTTCCCGTGCGCCACGCGGCTACACCCTGCGCGACCGCAAGGAGGCCCGATGGCGCGCATTCTCTTGACCGGCGGGGCCGGATATATCGGCTCGCATACCTGCGTGGCCCTCCACGAGGCGGGGCATGAGGCTGTCATCCTCGACGATTTCTCGAACGCCGACGAGAGCGTGGTGGAGCGGATCGGGCGCATCATCGGGGCGCCGCCGCCGGTCGTGAACGGCTCGATTCTGGATGGCGAGGCGGTGCGGCGCGCTTTCGCCGAGCACGCTATCGACGGCGTCATCCACTTCGCCGCCTTCAAGGCCGTGGGCGAGAGCGTGGCGAACCCGCTCGCCTATTTCGAGAACAACATCGCAGGATCGATCGCGCTGGCGCGGGCCATGCGAGAAGCGCAAGTCTGGCCTCTGGTCTTTTCATCGACGGCGACCGTCTATGGAGAGCCCGATGCCTTTCCGATCCCGGAGACGGCGCCGACTGGCTATACGTCGCCCTATGCCTTCACCAAGATCACGGTAGAGCAGATCCTGGCCCAAGCCGCCGCCGCCGACCCCTTCGTCATCGGCGCGCTGCGGTACTTCAACCCGGTTGGGGCCCATGAAAGCGCTCTGATCGGAGAGGATCCGAGGGGCATCCCGGACAATCTGATGCCCTATATGGCCAAGGTCGCGATGGGCGAGCTGGAACAGCTTTCGGTCTTCGGCGACGACTATGATACGCCTGACGGAACAGGCTTGCGCGACTACATCCATGTCATGGATTTGGCCGAGGCGCATGTCCTGTCGATGAATGCGCTGCTGGAAGGGCGCGCGCATACCCTCAACATCGGGACAGGCATCCCGACCAGCGTGTTGCAGATGCATGAGGCCTACTCGCGCGCAGTGGGGCGTGAGCTGCCGATGCGGGTCGTCCCGCGGCGTCCGGGCGATGTGCCGAGGCTCGACGCCGATCCTGCGCGCGCCCTGGAGGTGCTGGGCTTCGAGGCCAAGCGGGATCTGGATGCGATGTGCCGTGATAGCTGGCGCTGGGTCCGGGCACAGGCGGCAGGCTGGCGGCTGAACGATCCGAGCTAGAGGCGGGACCCAGACGTCGCGGGGCCGTCATCCGCTGGACGCAGGCATCCGGCTTCGAGGATCGTCCGAGCTCAGCGGTCCGGATGCCTCCGGCGGGGATATTTTGGAAGCGAAGAAGCCCGTGCTCACCGAATAGATCTTTTCCTTCAAGATTCAGAAAGTCCAAACCCGATCGTGCAGCGGTCTTCTTCGCTTTCCAAATATCCCGGGGGTGCGGGGGCGGAGCCCCCGCCGGATCGGACCGGCGTGCCGGTCCGATCCCCTCAGAGAAGGGCGCGGACACGCCTTGCGACCTCTTCGGCCGTGATCCCGAAATGCTCGTAGAGGGCGCCAGCCGGGGCGGAGGCGCCAAAGCCCTCCATCCCCACGAAATCGGCCTTGTTGGCCTTGCCGCGCTCGCCTACGAGCCACCGATCCCATCCGAAGCGGGCTGCGGCCTCGATGCCCACGCGCACGGGGCCGGCCGGAAGGACACGCTTGCGGATCTTCTCTTCCTGTTCGGCGAAGAGTTCCCAGCAGGGCATCGAGACGACGCGCGTGCCGATTCCATCTTCCTGCAGAAGCTTGCGGGCTTCCAGCGCGATGGCGACCTCCGAGCCGGTGGCGAGCAGGATCGCGACGCGCTTTCCCTCCGCTTCGGCCAGCGTGTAGGCGCCTTGTGCGACCATGTTCTTGTTCGTGTGCTCGGTCCGCAGCGTCGGCAGGCCCTGGCGGGTCAGCGACAGAACCGAAGGGGCCGATTGCGAGGTCAGGGCCAACTCCCACGCCTCGGCGGTCTCCACCGTGTCGCAGGGGCGGAATACATTCATGCCGGGGGTCGCGCGCAGCATGGCCAGATGCTCGACCGGCTGGTGGGTCGGGCCGTCTTCGCCAAGGCCGATGCTGTCATGGGTCATCACGTAGGTGACCGGCGTGCCCATCAGCGCCGAGAGCCGCATCGCGGGACGTGCGTAGTCGGCGAAACACATGAACGTCCCGCCGTAAGCCTTTACGCCGCCATGCAATTGTATACCGTTCAGCGCGGCGGCCATGCCATGTTCGCGGATGCCGAAATGGAGGTAGCGGCCCTTTCGGTCGTCGGCCGAGAAGATCCCCATGTCGTGGGTCAGCGTATTGTTCGATCCGGTCAGGTCCGCGGATCCGCCCATCGTCTCGGGCATGATCGGGTTAACGACTTCCAGCACCATCTCTGAGGATTTGCGCGTCGCGACCTTGGGGGCGCTTTCGGAGACCTGGCGCTTGAGCGCCTTGATCGTCGCGGACAGCTTCTTGGGCGCTTCGCCGCGCCGCGCGCGTTCGAACTCGGCCTTCCGGGAGGCACCCATCTCGGCGAACCGCACCTCCCATTCGGCGCGGGCCTGGGAGCCGCGGGTGCCGATCTCTTCCCATTGCTTCTTGATGTCGTCGGGAATCTCGAAGGCCGCGCCTTCCCACCCATAGGCGCGCTTGGTGGCGGCGACCATGTCCGGATCGGTGATCGCGCCATGGCCCTTGCCGGTGTCCTGAAGGGCCGAGCCCAGCGCGATATGGGTCTTGCAGGCGATCATGGTGGGCTTCTGGCCCTTCTTCGCCTGTTCGAGCGCGGCGTCGATGGCCGCTGGGTCGTGGCCGTCGCACTCGAGCACCTGCCAGCCGGACGCCTTGAAACGTGCCTTCTGGTCGGTGGAATCGGTCAGGCCGACCTGACCGTCGATGGTGATGCCGTTATCGTCGAAGAGCACGACCAGATGGCTGAGCTTGAGGTGCCCGGCCAGCGCGATCGCCTCCTGGCTGACGCCCTCCATCAGGCAGCCGTCCCCGGCGACGACCCAGGTGCGGTGATCGACGACCTTGCGGCCGTAGCGGGCGCGCAGGCGTTCTTCGGCGATGGCCATGCCGACCGCTGTGGCGATGCCCTGGCCCAGCGGGCCTGTCGTCGTCTCGATTCCCGGTGCGTGGCCGTATTCGGGGTGACCCGCGGTGATCGCGCCAAGCTGGCGGAAATCCTTGAGTTGCTGCAGCGTCATCTCGGGAAAGCCGGTCAGGTGCAGCAGCGAGTAGAGCAGCATCGACCCGTGACCGGCCGACAGCACGAAGCGGTCGCGGTCCGGCCAGTCTGGACGGGAGGCGTCAAATTTGAGGTGCTTTTCCCACAGGACGGTCGCGACATCGGCAAAGCCCATCGGCATGCCGGAATGGCCCGAATTGGCTGCGGCAACGGCGTCCAGCGTCAGCGTCCGGATCGCGCCGGCGCGGCGCCAATGCTCAGGGTTCGCGGCGCGCAGGGCGTCCAGGTCGGGGGTCTGGTCGGACATCGGGGCCTCCGTGCGGTCTGGTCCGGGACGCATTAGCAGGTGCCCGCCGGGGCGCAAGACGGCGGGGCGTTGACCCCGCGCGGCTTTGCGGCGAGTCTGCCGCGCGAAACAGCCCGAAAGAGGTGGGGACATGGCGGACGAGGCAATGCTTCGCGAGAAGCTGGAGCGGCTGGAAGCGGCACTGAACACGATGGAGGGGGCTCTGGATCGCCCCGCGCCCGTCGACCGGTCGGCGGAACTGGAGGCGGCGAAGGCCGATCTGGAGGCGGCGCAGGCCCGCATCGCCGAGTTGGAGGGGGCGCAGGCCTCGTCCGCGCCAACCACGGGCGGCGATGTCGACCGGATGCGCACCTCGCTGGAGGCGCTGGCCCAGGCGAACGAGCAATTGCGGGCACAGACGGATGGGTCGGTCGACGCCTCGTTGCGGGCCGAACTCGACGCGCTCAAGGCTGCGCGCGAAATGGACCTGTCTGAAATGAGGGCCCTTCTGGCCGAACTCGAACCGATGCTGGAGAGCGCCTGATGCCCGAGATGAATGTCGAAGTCGGCGGTAAGTCGTTCCTCGTGGCCTGCCAGGAGGGGGAGGAGCAGTTCCTGAAATCCGCCGCCGCCATGCTGGACCGGGAGGCGCGGACGTTGATGGAATCCGGCGCGCGCCTGACGACGGATCGGATGCTGCTGATGGCCGGCCTGATGCTGGCGGATCGCGCGATCTCGGCCGACGAGGAGTTGCGCACCATGGATCGGCGGCTGGCCCAACAGTCGAAGCTGATCGAGGACATGGAGGCGCGCCCGGCACCTGAGCCGGAAGTGCGAGAGGTCGTCCGCGAGGTGGAGGTCGTCCGCGAGGTCGTGCCCGACGATGTGGTGACGCGCCTCGATGAGATGCTCGAACGCGCAGAAGGGCTGGCACGGAAGGCCGGCTGAGAGCCGGTCTTCCCTCGGCCAGTCGGGCCATATCCGGGGGGCGTTTCGGCGCAGCGATCAGCGCGGAACGGCGAGACCGGCAGGACAGCTTATGGCGACGCTGGCGGTTTTCGGCCAGCGCCGCCTTGCCGGCTGACTCATCCGAGCAAGCGTGCGAACTGGCTTCTGTAGAGTTTGGACAGGTCTGCCATCGGTGCGCTGTCGCCCCCAAGGGTGATCGTCTTGCCGCCGAATTGGCCGACCATGGTCAGCGGCACGTCCGATTGACCCGCCTCGACCATCAGCGCCTCGGCGGCATCGAAGGTGACGGCCAGCAGATAGCGTCCCTGGTCCTCGCCGAAGAGGGCGGGCAACCCCTCGACATCCAGAGTCACACCGACGCCGCCCGCCTCGGCCAGCTGGAAGGCCGCAAGCGCCAGCCCGCCGTCGGAGATATCGGTGCATGCGGTGACATAGGCTGCGTTCGCAAGCAGGAATTCGCCGTGGATCCGTTCGGCCTCCAGATCGACGGGCGGGGGGGTGCCCACTTCTTGCCCGAGGGCTTCGGCGAGAAGGGCAGAGCGGCCCAGATGGCTTCCTTCGACCCCGAGCAACAGGGCGATCATGCCTTCGGCCGCGTGGCCGTCGATGCGGTTGCCGAGACGTTCCAGGAGGCCGACCGCGCCGATGGTCGGGGTGGGCAGGATGCCCGCGCCGTCCGTCTCGTTGTAGAGACTGACATTACCCGACACGACCGGCATGTCGAGCGCACGGCAGGCCTCGCCGATGCCTTCGATCGCGCCGACGAGTTGACCCATGATGGCGGGCTTCTCGGGGTTGCCGAAATTGAGATTGTCCGTGACGGCCAGAGGCCGCGCGCCGCGAGAGACGAGGTTGCGATAGGCCTCGGCCACCGCCTGCTTTCCGCCCTCGGCCGGGTCGGCGACGACATAGCGCGGCGTCACATCGGCCGTGAAGGCCAGGGCCTTGTCGGTGCCGTGCACCCGCACGAGACCTGAATCGAGACCCGGCAGGGTGACCGTATCCGCTCCGACCTGCGTGTCGTATTGCCGGATGACCCAATCCCGGGCGCAGTAATTGGCGCTGCCGACCAAGGCGCGCAGACCTTCGATAGGCTCGATATTGGGCCTGCCGGTATAGGGCTCGGACGGCGCGGTGACCTCCCACGGGCGGTCGTATTCGGGTGCCGAAGAGGCGAGCGTCGAAAGCGGCAGGTCAGCCTTGGTTTCCTCGCCGTGGACGATCAGGAAGCGGTCTTCGGCGATGGTCTCTCCGACGACGGCGAAGTCGAGATCCCATTTTTCGAAGACGGCACGGGCCGCGTCTTCCTTGTCGGGGTCGAGCACCATGAGCATCCGCTCCTGGCTTTCGGACAGCATCATCTCGTAGGCCGTCATGCCTGCCTCGCGCTGGGGCACGGCATCGAGGTCCAGTCGGATGCCGAGGCCGCCCTTGTCCCCCATCTCGACGGCAGAGCAGGTCAGGCCCGCCGCGCCCATGTCCTGGATCGAGATGACCGCGCCGGTCTGCATCAATTCCAGGGTCGCCTCCATCAGGCGCTTTTCGGTGAAGGGGTCGCCGACCTGCACGGTGGGACGCTTCTCTTCGATGGTCTCGTCGAACTCGGCGCTGGCCATGGTCGCCCCGCCGACGCCGTCGCGGCCCGTCTTCGCGCCCAGATAGACGACCGGACGGCCGACGCCGGATGCCGCGGAGTAGAAGATCTTGTCAGCCTCCGCGATGCCCGCGGCGAAGGCGTTGACGAGACAGTTGCCGTCATAGCTGCGATGGAACCGGACTTCGCCGCCCACCGTGGGCACGCCGAAGCAATTGCCGTAGCCGCCGATCCCCTCGACCACGCCATGGACCAGTTGCCGCGTCTTGGGGTGATCCGGCCGCCCGAAGCTGAGCGCGTTCATCGCCGCCATGGGCCGTGCGCCCATCGTGAACACGTCGCGCAGGATGCCGCCCACGCCGGTCGCCGCGCCCTGATAGGGCTCGATATAGGAGGGGTGGTTGTGGCTCTCCATCTTGAAGACGCAGGCCAGGCCGTCTCCGATATCCACCACGCCGGCATTCTCTCCGGGGCCGCAGATGACCTGGGGCCCCTTCGTGGGCAGGGTGCGCAGCCACTTCTTCGACGACTTGTATGAGCAATGCTCGTTCCACATCGCCGAAAAGATGCCGAGCTCCGTGAAGGTCGGCTCTCGGCCCATGATTTCGAGGATGCGGTCGTATTCGTCTGGCTTCAGCCCGTGCGCCTCGATCAACTCGGGCGTGATTGTCGGTTCTTGCATGGCGGTCCCCCGGTTGCGCAGCGGCTTATCCCACGTCGCCGGGGAGGCAAAGGGGCGCGTCCTTCAGCCGTGGAGCGCAGGTCCGATCGCCTGGGCCAGCGGTCCGAGACCTGTCGCGCGCCGCTCGTAGGCGAGGCCCAGCGTGTCCGCCGCAGCGCGCGCCTTCGCATCCAGCGCGGGGTCGTCGGTCTGGGCCAGATAGACGAGTCTGGCATAGTTGCCGAAGTAGCTGTCCCGCAGCACCGGATGGCGGTCGAGCCCAAGGGGGCGGGTCACGAAGGCGTCGAACTGTCGCGCGAGGAAATCGGTCAGGTAGAAGGCGTCGATCTCCTCGCGGACGGCGAAGGAGGGGCCTTCGTAGAACGCGTAGCAATGGGGCGCGTCGATCATCTCGACCCCATGGACCGCGCAGACCTTCGCCAGAGCGCCGCCGGTTCCGCAATCGCCGTAGGCCACGAAGCGCGTGGCGTAGCCCGTCCGTTCCACGAGGGCGGCCTCGACGGCGGGCGCGATCCGGTCCGGGTGGTTGTGCAGGATCGCGGGAAGGCATTGCAGGTCGATATGCGTCAGCCCACAGCAGTCTAGCAGCGCACGGATCTCGCGGGCAAGCGCCCCACAGGCCAGGATCAGCACGCGCCCCTCGCCCGTCGGCGGCAGCCCTTTCGTGGTCAGCACGTCGTCGATGCTGGGCGGTGGCGTCGCGCGGTTCATCGGCCGGACACCCCGCTCACCGAAGCCGAACCGCGGTGCCGTAGGCGAGAACCTCGGAGGCGGCGTTCTGAATCGTGGACGTCTCCAGGCGCATCCCGACGATGGCATCGGCACCCAGCTCCCGCGCCTGATCCAACATGCGGTCGATCGCCTGTTCGCGCGCACCGGTCAGGAGGGCGGCGTATTCCTTCACCTCTCCGCCGACGAGGTTCCTCAATCCGGCAACGATGTCGGATCCGATATGCTTGGCCCGCACGGTCGAGCCCTTGACGAGCCCCAGAGCTTCTGCGGTCTCACGGCCCGGAACGTGGTCGGTGGTGCAGACGATCATGTCAGTCCTCCGGCCCCATCTTGTCGTAGGGGTCGCGCTGACGCACCCGCTCCAACGCGATGCGGACTGCGACGAGGCCCATAAGGCCGATGGGTAGGGCCAGCAGCCAGCCCGCCGGAAACTGCCAGGACGCAGCCACCCAGGCGCCCAGCCAGATCGTGGCGCCCGCTGCGGCGACGGCGATCACCAGGATGAGAACGAGACGGTCGAGCGGCATGGGCGATCCTCCTGCGGGATATGTGGGGATGGCTCAGCCGTGATGCGAGAGGGCGCGTGCAGCGGCGGGCCGCGACGCGACGGCCGCGGCATGGCTCTGCAAGCGGGAGAAAGGCGCCAGGTCGACGCCATCACCCGGCAGCCAGCGCGCGATGGCGTGGAGGTGGAAATCGGCGACCGACACCGCCTCCAGCAACCAAGGCCCGTCGGTTATGGTCAGCATCTCTTCGGCAAGTGAGGCGCAGGCGGTCATCGTCTCGGGCACCTTCGCCGCCATTGCTTCATGCGCATCTGGATCGTCGGCCCAACGTGCGCCGCGCATCTTGTGAGCATGTGCGACGTGGAAGGTCGCCGCGCACCAAGCCATCGCCTCTCGCGCTTTCGCGGCAGCCCACGGATCGGCCGGCATGAGGTCCGCTTCCGGTGCAAGAGAGGCGATATGCTCCAGGATCGCCGGCGTCTCGGTCAAGATGCCGTCGGGTGTCACCAGAGCCGGGACCCGCAGCTTGGGATTCACCCTGGCGTAGCTCTCGGAGGTCTGCTCGGCCCGGCCGAAATCGAGCCACGCCAGCTCATGGGGCAGGCCGGTCTCTTCGAGGGCGATATGCGCGGCGACCGAGATCGTGCCGCGTGCAAGATGAAGTGTCAGCATGGCCCGACCCTGCGTCGGTCCAGGCATCGGCGCAAGCGCAATGCCGCTTCCCTTCCTGCGCGGGCTTGCCTAGGCTCCGGTCCGGACTTCCCCGGCAAACAGGGGAGGCGAACAGGGAGTTGATCATGAAAAAGCTGCTTTTGGCATCCGTGACGTCGATGGTCGCCACCGGCGCCTTCGCGGATGCGCACAGCCCCATCCAGCTCGGCGTGGCGCTGGGCTTCACCGGCCCGCTGGAAAGCCTCGCGCCCGCGATGGCAGGCGGGGCCGAAATGGCGATGAGCGAGGTCAGCGAGTCGGGCCTGCTGCTGGACGGCACGACGGTGGAGCCCGTTCGCGGCGACTCGACCTGCATCGACGCAGGTGCCGCGACCGCCGTGGGCGAGCGTCTGGTGACGGCCGACGGTGTCGAGGGGATCGTGGGCGCCATGTGCTCGGGCGCGACTGGCGCGATCCTCGCCAACGTGGCCGTTCCGAACGGCGTGGTCATGGTCTCGCCCTCGGCCACCAGCCCGGGCCTGTCCACGGCCGAGGATAACGGCCTGTTCTTCCGCACCGCCCCGTCGGATGCGCGTCAGGGCGTCATCATCTCGGATATCTTGCAAGAGAACGGCGTGTCTTCGGTCGCGGTGACCTATACCAACAACGATTACGGCAAGGGTCTGGCCGACAGCTTCCAGGCCGCCTTCGAAGAGGCCGGCGGCGAGGTCACGATCAACGCCGCTCACGAGGACGGGAAGGCCGACTATTCGGCCGAGATCGGCGCCTTGTCCGCGGCTGGCGGTGAAGTGCTGGTCGTAGCGGGCTACGTCGATCAGGGCGGGTCGGGGATCATCCGCGCCGCGCTCGATTCCGGGGCGTTCGATACCTTCTACTTCCCCGACGGCATGGTTTCCGAGGCGCTGGTCGAGAATTTCGGCTCCGAGATCGACGGCTCCTACGGGGCGAACCCGGGCACCGACAGCCCCGGCGCGCAGATCTTCCAGGATATGGCCTCCGAGGCGGGCTTCGACGGCACGTCCCCGTTCTCGGCCGAGAGCTACGACGCCGCCGCTTTGATCATGCTCGCGATGGCCGCGGCCGAGTCCACGGATCCGCAGGTCTACAAGGACAGCGTGATGGACGTCGCCAACGCGCCGGGAGAGCAGATCCTGCCGGGCGAATTGGGCAAGGCGCTGGAGATCATCGCGGGCGGCGGCGACGTCGATTATGTCGGCGCCTCCGCCGTGGAACTGATTGGACCGGGTGAATCGGCGGGCAATTACCGTCAGATCACCATCACGGACGGCGCGCTGGAGGTGGTCGGCTTCCGCTGATCCAACTGTTCCGCACGGTCTGGGCCCTGGCGGAAACGCCGGGGCCCTTTTGCGTCGCCCTGCTCTGCGTGCCGGGGGGCAAGGCCCGTGGAGAGGCGGCTGGTGCGTCGGACCGGATCCAGACCCTTCTCAGGTCTCTCCCCGGCGCTCACGATGACCTTCCAGGTCATGGTCCGCGATCCTGATGAGCCGTTCGAGTGGTGGCTGAGAACCCGCTCGGCGTCATTTCGGGACGTCCCTTCAAATTGCCTCGACATACGGTACTCGCTGATCTCGATCGCGGGCTCGGAAGGACCGTGAGCAAACGTGCGGGGTCCGACGCACCCGTATGGCGCAAGCCGATCAAGTGTCATCCGCGCGCGTGGCGCGCGAACGCCATCCGGGCGGTCGGCGCCTCCTTCCGCGCCCACCTGCCGTGGTCGACTTGCCCGACGACCGGCTGGTGTCAGTCCTTTTTTCGGTGCGCGGTCAGACGGTTGACCCGGGCCGGAGAGGCCCCGGCTTGATGCCGACCGGCCCGGCGGGAGCATCGCCTTGGGCCGACATCGGCATCGGCCTTCGAGGTGTCGCGTCAAAGGTCCGAACGTGGTCCGGGTCAGCCTACCACGGAAACCTCTTCAGCCTTCGTCGGGGCATCTGGTGCCTCGCGCCTTCGAGATGTTGAACCGGAAGGGGAGAGTACGGGGGCTCGATAACCTTTTCGGCCACATATCCGGCCCCGCCCGCCGAAAGAAGAGCGTGCGATCTGCCGACCCGATCCACCGCCGCTTGGAGATCACGCCCCACTTAGCCCGTTAGCCACCGCCGCGTCGGCGCGTCGCGACAAGTCTTGCGCGCCCGCGCAGGCAGGTTCGCCTGCCGGTCTATCCCGGTTGGAGCCGGCTGTGCGCTAAGATGGGAAACCATGCCTACCTGTCGCCGAAGGCCCCGCGGAACGGGCGCAGGATCGGATCGGCCGCGTATTCAAGCACGGTCCGGGAGCCTGTCACGATCGAGGCCTGGACTTCCATTCCAGCCTTGAGAGGATGAACCGTGCCATCCAGGCCGATCAGTTCCTCTCCCAGATCGACGCGGACGCGGAAATACATCTCGTGCAACTCGTTCTCGGCAGAGGTCGCCGAGATCTGGGCGACCTTTCCTTCGAGGGTACCGAAGCGTTTCGCCAAATAGGTCGTGACGCGGACCTCCACACGGTGGCCGACCTCGACGTGGCCGATATCGCGAGGCTTGAGGCGAAGCTCGGCGATCAGCCGCTCACCCGTCGGCAGAATCTCCGCGACCAGTCCGCCCGGCTCGATCACCTCTCCGGGGGCGTTCAGATAGAGCGATTGCACGACGCCCCCGATCGAACTCCGGACCCAGAGGCGGTCATTCCGCGTCCGGTTGTCGTTGATGGCCCGGTTGATCGTCGCGAGCTCTTCGGAGTTCTGTTCGATATCGCCCAGAACAGTGTCCCGGGTCCGAGCGAGCAATTCGAGCAATTCGTTCACCGCGTCACGTCTTGCCCCGCGCGCCTCCTCGAGGTTGGACATGGCGCTGAGGCGCGTCGCTGCGAGGTCGGATTGTCTCAATTGCATCGCGAGATGATCGCGTTCCGGTAGCAGACCCTTGCCCGACAGGCTCGCGATCATCGCATATTCCCGGTCCTGCAACGTCTCGCGATGGGCCACGTTCTCGATGAGGGCTTCCGCGGCGCTGATCCGCAGGTCCAATGCGGCGATCCGGTCGGAAATCCGGCGCCGCGTCGCCTCGTAGGCGCGAAGCCGCGCGTCGGCGCGAATATCCGTCTCCTGGCTGTCGACCGGCCGGAACGCGTCTGTTCCGATCGCATCGAAAATCTTCTGGTTTCGGATCATCGAGCGTCGAACGACATTCTCTCGCGCCCGCAGATTGTCGTGCTCCGCGGCGACATCGTATTCCTTGAGACGAACGATCGGGACCTGAGGTCCGATCAGCTTCCCTTCCTCCACGAGGATTTTGTCGACGACGCCGCCGTCGATATGCTCCACCCGTCGCAGGGCGCCGGTGGGCTGGATCGTTCCGCTGGCGAAGGCGATTTCAGGAAGTTCTGCGTTTGCAGCCCAGACGACGCCGCCGACGAGCAGGAGAAGCACGGTCCTGATCGTCAGTCGGGCCGTGGCCGGGACATGGCGGCTTTTACGCCCTGTCAGCGGGTCCTTGGATGTCATCGGTGGCCTCCGGGGTCCAGCAGGGCGGCGACGCGACTTCTTCCGCGCGCGCCCCGCTCGTTCAGCACGATCCGGCCGCGGCTGAGCACGACGAAGCGATCTCCGAGTTCGAGATCTTCCGGATCATTGGATATCAGCAAGACCGCGCCGCCCTTGTCCGCACGGCGACGGATCGCGGTCCGGACCGTCTCGGCGGGGGCGGGAGCGAGGCCCGCTGTCGGGCTGTCGAAGATGAAGACGGGCCCTGGCCTAAGGAATGTCATCGCCAGCGAGATCTTGTGCCGCATCGCATCCGGCAGGACTGGGTCGAGACCTCTCCCCAGTTCGGTGGACAAGCCGTCAGGGAGGCTGTCGATCTCATCGAGCACACCGGCCTCGCCAAGGGCCGCGCGAAGTTCATCTTCGGTGGCGAGCGGTGACGCGAAGCGGAGATTCTGGCGCAAAGTGCCTGGAAAGGCCTGAGGCATTTGAGGACAGAACGCGATGCGTTCCCGCAGATCATCCACGGGGACCTGGCGGATCATCCGTCCCGCCATCAGGACGCGGCCCGCGCTGGGCTGGTGAAGGCCGGCGACGAGTTCTGCGAGGCAGGTCTTCCCCGACATCGTGCGGCCTGACACCACGATGATCTGGCCGGCCTGAACCTCGAGCGAGACGCCGAGAAGGGCAGGCATCGCCGTCTCGGGGAACCGAAGCGTGACCTGTTCCAACTGGATCGGTGGCGCGATATCGACTGGAGGCAGAGGAGACACGCCGCGTTGCTTTTCCTGCGGAAGTGACAAGAGCCCGTCGATCGTCCGGATCCCCTCGGCGACGGAGACGGCCTGCTGCGTCGCGCTGGTGAGCATCTGAACAGGCGTCAGAAATCGCCAGACGAGAATGAGGATCGCGACAAGCACCCCGAGACGCAGTTCGCCCTGAACCGCATATCGCGTCGCCAGATAGCAAGCCCCGATCCCCGATACCATCAGGAGCGCTTGCAGGCCGAAGGCGGTCAATTGCCGAAGCGCGCGGGCGGATCGGTCCGCGTCGAGATAACGTTCCAGACCGACGTCCAGCTCGGCCCGCTTGGTGTCGCGCATGGCCTCGTGGCGCATCTCGACCTGTTTTTCGATCGCTTCTTCGACATTCTGGCGGTAGCTCTCCAGCGCCTTGGAGAGCGCTGCATCGCGGCGCCGCTGCGCCGGCGCGATCATCAGAAGGATCAGAAGGCTCACAACGCCGCAGGTCAGTGCGATCCAGCCGATACCCGGTGCGATGAGAAACAGGACCGCACCGAAGACGGGGAGAGAGGGCAGATCGAGTGCGGCCTGAGCCAGAGGCCCGGAAAACGCGTCGCGGATCCCTTCGAACCGACGCAGCCGGGCCTGCAGGACGGACGCGGCGGTTCTGTTCAGTGTGGACAAAGGAAGGGAAATCATCTTGCGCAGAAGGGCGAGGCCCATCCGATCCTCGAATTCCGAGACGAGATGGACGATCGCGCCTCTGCGGATCCGGCGGGCGATGATCTCGATCGCATAGGCGAGGCCCAGGCCGACGGCGAGGGCCGACAGGGTCTCGACCGAGCGGGCCGGAAGGGCGGTGTCGTAGACCGTCATGACGAAAAGCGGCGTAATCAGACCGAGCGCATTCACGAGAACGGCGATCAGAAGCATGGGCCAGACGTGGGGCAGCATCCCGAGCAGCGTGGCTGCGACGGACGTGGCCTCTTCCGTCCTCTCGGCATCGTCGGCGGGCGTGATGGACACCCGGAGAAGCGGTCCCTGCGGGAGCCCGATCCATCGGGCCGGCCTATGACCGGTCGCCCCGACCCGCAGACCGAGATCCCGATGAGAATCGACCACGAAATGGGATGTTCCATCGGCCTCGACCAACAGGAAGGGGAAGGGGCCTTCCATCGCCGTCTTCGCGTCGATGGGATGCCGTTCGAAGGGGATGTCCAGGCGGTCGAGGGTCGCTGCGATATCGGGGCCGGAGATGTCCGGGCCGTCGGTGCGCATGGCCGTGCTGATCTGCCCAAGCGACGCAAACCAGCCGGCCTGGGTCACGAGGGCGAGCAGGTTCTCCGCTGCGGCGCGGATCGACGCGCTTCGCAGGGGACGCGCCGCCGTCTTCTTCACATCGGTCCCGATCACGAGGCGACCTTGTCGACCTCGGGCGTGCCCATCGCGGAGAGCCAGGCGCGATCGGACTCCGTGGGACCGGTACGATGGGCGGGCCGGGACAGGTGCGGCGGGTGATTGGCCCGCAACTCGATATGAAGATCGGCCATCTCGGTCAGGGTTTCATTCGGGTTGGCGATGACGACGGTGGTCAGGCCCTTGGTCATCAGGAGATGATCGGCGAGAAGACGTGCGCCAAGCGGATCCAGATCGGCGGTCGGTGTGTCGAGCAGAAGCAGCTCCGCATCCGATGCGAGGGCTGCCGCCAGACTGATCTTCTTGACGAGGCCGGGACTGCAGATGCCGGCTTTGCCGCCGTCATGGCGCCAGTCGATCCCTTCGGGAAGCATGTCGATTTCCGCATGCACGTCGAGAAGCCCGGATACCGCCTGTGCATCCACGATATTTGTGAGGTGGGCGGCGAGATTCTGCCGGATTGTCCCACGATAGAGTGTCGGAGTCCGGGAGACCTTGACGACCGAGCGGAGCGGCTCGCCCGGTGCCGGGCCCAGGTCTGGCCTTGCGCCGTCCACGTGGATCCGCCCGGCCCTCGGGATCTGCTCTCCTGCGAGCATTCGGAGAATGGCCGAGGGGTCGTCCATCCTGTCTCCGCCTATCGTGACGACCGTTCCTCGCGCGATGGCGATCGAGAGAGCGTCGGGAAGATCGGGAAGGTCCTTTCCCGCCCGCCAGTCCAGGTCCCGGATCACGATCAGGTCGTCCGATCGGCCCCCTGCTCGCGGACGGGGTCTGACATCCGGGACTGCCAGAAGCCGCCGGAGCGTGCGGCGGGTTTCGTGCGCCTGTCCCAGATCGCCATCGGCGAGCAAGGCCTGCAGGAAGGGCTGAACGGAGCGGCCCGATAGCATGATGCAAGCGGCGAGGCTGCCCAGGTTCAAGGCATCCACGATCACAAGATAGCCCCCCGCGAGCGACAGCGCTCCGGTCGCGATCTGGCCCGCCATTGCCGACGTCGTGTATCCCGAATCCGCGATCCGCGTCAGCTTTCGCTGTGCCTCGGTCGCGTCGAAATGCAAGGCGGCATAGCGGGACATGATCCGCATTTCGCCGACGAGCAGCTTCAACGTCCGGATGCGGGCGAGAGTGTCCCTGACCAGCGTGCTGCGCCTCTCTGCGTTCCGATCCTTCGCGCGAACTGCCGCGCGATGCCGCGGCCGGAAATAGAAGCCGATTGCCCCGATCGTCAGAATCGTCACGATCGGGATAGCGACCAACCATCCTGCGAGAGCTGCGATGATCGCGAGGTAGACGGCGGAAAAGGCGAGATCGATGCGTCCCAGAGCTGACTGCCCGGACAGGATTACGCGGAGCCGGGACGAGGACAGCAGATCCCTTTGCAAGCGGCTGCTTCCGATGCGTTGAAGGGCGAGCAGATCTCCGAAGAAGAGCCGGTCGAGCAGGCGCCGCGCCAGCCGTTCCTCCGCCGCGCGGCCTATGCCGAGCACGATCCGCGCCCGCATGATCTTTAGCAGGGCGTCGAGCACGACGACGCAGACCATGACGACGAATAGCGCATCTAGGGTCGCGAGGCTCGCATTGGGCAGGACGCGGTCGAAGATCTGGAGCATCGCGATCGGGATCGCGAGACCGAGCGCATTGATCAGAAGCGAAGCGACGAGACCATCGGCATCTAGGTTGGATTTTCCAAATCCGTCACAGTCTCGCTCCGATTTGTTCACCTGACACTCCGACTCACCGGCGAGATCTCATTGAGCGGCGACCGTAGGGTCATCGGCTTAATAATTAGCAAATCTCCGGTACTGCGCCTCGTGCGCTCCGGGTGGCCCGCCCGAAGCGGTCCGAGAAAGGGAAGTAACGATGGTCGACAGAGTTTCTCAGCACGATGTCCGCGGCGACGAAGAGGATCTCGAGGCAGCACTCTCGTCGGCTGATACGACATCCGATACCGGTTCGGTCGCGCCGTCGGACGGCCCGATCGGCGAAGTGGTCCAGGACGGCTCTGTCAGCGAAGGACAGCAACAGGCTTTGCTGCATTCGGGAACCGCCGAATACTACGACATCGAGGCGTCCGACTATGTCGAGCAACTGGTCGACGGTGCGGATCTAGCAGCGATCGAGGAAAGCTTCACCGGCACCCGGATCGCGCGCAGCGACGAGGCGGACGCCAATGGCGAGCGGTTCGAGCTGAGATCCTCGGCGCGCCCGGAACGCATCCGTGAGACCGCCGGAGAAGAGGTGGCCAGCGCAGAGACCTCGAGGACTGACGCCACCGGCAGGGACGCGGCTCGCGCGACCGCTCAGCAGGCCGACCTATCCGGCAATGACGCGCCCGAAGCTGCGTCGTTTCAGCCGGCGAGCGACGGAGCCCGGCGCGGCGGTGGCGATCAGCCGGGCGAATACCAGGCCGAACCCGGTACCCCGATAATCGATCCGGTCGACGTGCCGGTCGAGGCGGCTCCGCCGGTCCAGGATGGTTCTGG
This sequence comes from Jannaschia aquimarina, assembly GCF_000877395.1. Lineage (GTDB taxonomy): Bacteria > Pseudomonadota > Alphaproteobacteria > Rhodobacterales > Rhodobacteraceae > Jannaschia > Jannaschia aquimarina. The sequence goes on from NZ_JYFE01000020.1 coordinate 98,328, forward strand.
CGAGGATCCGGCGGAGACCCCGGCAGAGGAAATCCCCACGACCCAGCCCAGAGAAGTCCCACAGACGCGGCCCGATGTGCCTGATCTGACCGTCGAGGCCCGCGATACACCCGTCGATCGTGAGCCTGATGCCCCGACCGTCGATCCGGAGCCGGCCCCCGTCGATCTTCCGCAGAACGAACCCGTGGGGGTCGGCGAAAGGGCCGACCTTGAGGCTCCGGTGCGCGACAAGCCGGAAACGGCTCCGAAGGAACCTGCAGATCCCGATCCGGTTTCGCCGCCCGAGGAGGTGTCGCGCGGGCCTGGCGATGAAGGCGACGGCGCATCGGAAGATCCCGGGTCTACAGAGCCGCCGACCGAAAGCGATCCGACCGACGGTCCCGAGGCGCCCGTGGATGCCGGGCCCGGCCCCGATCCCGTGGTCGATGAGCCGATTTCCCCCGAACCGCCGACAGGGGGTTCAGTGGAAACCCCGTCCGAAACGGAAGATCCTGCGGATGAAGCATCGCCTCCGCAAGAAGAACGGAGCGAGGGGTCGGACGGGGATATACCGCAGGACAATCCTGCCGATCCGGGATCGGAAGAGACGGATGGGCCGACCGAAGAGGAAAGCCTGACACCCGCACCCACAGATCCCGGACCGGGCGGAAATCCGACGGAAGAGGAGGAAGAAAACACCTCACCGGCGCAACCGACAGCGCCCCCCGCGGAAGAGCCGCCCGCAGAGGAGCCGCAGAACGAGGCGCCCGAGGGCCTGGCGCTGTCCGGGGACGTCGTGGCGGAGAACGCGGCCGGGGCGGTCGTGGGCACGGTCTCGGGGAGCGACCCGGACGGCGACGCGCTGAGCTGGTCGGTGGACGACGCGCGCTTCGAGATGGTGGGCGACACGCTGAAGCTGCGCGACGGCGCGGCGCTGGACCACGAGGCGGAGCCCTCGGTGACGCTGGAGCTGACGGCCTCGGACGGCCGTGGCGGCGTGACGACGCAGAGCGTGGAGGTGAGCGTCGCGGACGTGAACGAGGCGCCCGAGGGCCTGGCGCTGTCCGGGGACGTCGTGGCGGAGAACGCGGCCGGGGCGGTCGTGGGCACGGTCTCGGGGAGCGACCCGGACGGCGACGCGCTGAGCTGGTCGGTGGACGACGCGCGCTTCGAGATGGTGGGCGACACGCTGAAGTTGCGCGACGGCACGGCGCTGGACCACGAGGCGGAGCCCTCGGTGACGCTGGAGCTGACGGCCTCGGACGGCCGTGGCGGCGTGACGACGCAGAGCGTGGAGGTGAGCGTCGCGGATGAGGTGACGCCGCCGCCGGATCTCGATGTCGCCGGGATGTTCCAGGTGCGTCAGATCGGCGTGGCCGATACCGCGACCGATCTGGTCGGTGTCGATTGGGGATCGGAGCCGATCGGCGAGCAATTCGTCGATCGCATCGACCTGTCGCGCGAAAGCGAGGGGTTGGTGGATCTCGAAGCCGGAGACGCCTTCGCGACACTGGTGACCGGCAGGGTCGATGCGGAGGTCGGCGGAACCTATGACTTCCGCGTTCCGTCTTCCGATACCGCGCTTCTCTGGATCGACGGCGAGTTGGTGGCGCTGGACGTCCAGCCGGGCGACCTGGGTCTTGCTGAGGTCTCGCTGCATCTGGACGAGGGGACACACGAGATCGTCATCCAGCATCTCGATCTGGTCGGGGACGGCGCGTTGCGCCTGGAGTGGCGCGAACCCGGTGAGTCGGATTTCCAGTTGACGTCGCCGTCACCCGATCATGTCGTCACGGAAGGCGAGGATCTGGGACTGAGCCTTGGCGTCGAAACGCACGGCAACACGCTCGAAGCGGTCCGGCTAGAGGATGTTCCGGCAGATTGGATCGTCGAAGACGGGACGCGGACGGTCAGTTCGAATGGAGGCGACCTGGACCTGACCGGATGGGACCTTTCGCAGATCTCGGTCTCCCCGGCCCTCGGGGATGTAGGGTCGACGACCTTGACGGTCGCCGCCCGGACGGTCTCGCCTTCGGGAGAGCCTGGCGAAAGCACCATGCAGATCGACATAGAGGTCGAAAGCCAGGATGGTTTTTCGATCGAGGATGTCGACCTGACCGATGCGCTCGCGACCGTGGGTGTGGACCTCGACGCGCCGGCGGTCCTCGACCCGGTCATCCCGGATGCCGACGACGCAGCGGACGACCTTGGCGAGGATCTGGGCGGGATCGTCGACGACCCGGTGCCGAGCTTGCCGCTCGGTCTCTGATCCAGGCCAAAGTCACGGCAATCGCGACATCGAGGCGAGGGCCGGTCCCCGAGGGCCGGTCCTCGCCGTCGGCCGGTGCGGATAACGAGGGGGGGCGGCTGCGTCGGAGCGCGGCTTTCCGGTCGCGAGCGCGTCACCGATCTGTCATGCCCCTCCCATGGCGCGTTCCGACCTGACCCTGATCGCTCTCGTCTATTTGGGCGGGCTGCTGGCCGCAGCGCAGTTCGGAAAGATCTCCCTGTCTCTGGGGCCATTGTCCGAGGCGTTGGGGCGGGACGTTCCAACGGTGGCATTTCTCGTCTCGCTGGTCGGCGTAATGGGCCTTTTGCTGGGTGCGATGGCTGGTGGCGTTGTCGCCGCTCTGGGTCCGGGGCGATGCTTTCTGGGCGGGCTGGTCGTCGGCGGCGTCGTCGCGTTGTTGGAGGCGTTTGTCCCGCCCTTCTTCGTCCTTGCCACATTGCGCGGCATCGAGGGGTTGGCCCATCTGGCGTTGGTCGTGGCCGGGCCTTCGCTGATGGCCGCCGCCGCGAATGACCGGGATCGGCCGCTTGCGATGGGGCTGTGGGGGACCTTCTTCGGGACATCGCTCGCCCTGTCCGCGCTGGTCTTTCCCGCGCTGATCGCCGGGGGCGGCCTGCCGCTGATGCTGGCGACGAATGGGCTGGCGATGCTGGCGCTGGCCGCAATCCTTTGGCGCCGCATTCCCAGGTTGCCGCGCAACGCGCTGGACCTGAACCCGATCCGCGTTCATCGGGAGGTCTACGGCACCTTCGCGCAGGTCGCGCCCGCCCTGGGGTTCGTCTGCTACACGTTCCTGTTTCTCGCCGCTCTGACTTTTCTGCCCGGCGCCCTCGGCCGCGCCCCCGAAGTGGCAAGCCTCTGGTCGTTGATCACCCTGGGGTCGACCCTCATGGGGGGCGCGCTGTGTCGTCGGATGTCGCCGTGGCGTGTCAGCGGGATGGGCTTCGCTGGAACGGCGGCAGGGACTGCCGGAATGGCCCTCGGGCTGCCGCTCTCGGCAGAGGTCTGTTTTGCGTTCATGGGATTGGTGCCCGGTGCGAGTTTCGCGGCCATCGCCGCGTGGAACGACACTCCGGACGCGCGCACACGGGCCACGGGCGCGATCGCCCAGTTCGGGAACCTCGGGACCGTCACCGGGACCCCGGTCCTCGCGCTGGCCGCGGCGGGCGGTGCGACTGCCTTGCTGGCGGTGATCCTTGCCGTCGCCGTGCTTGGCGGTTGCCTGGCAGCATGGTCCGGTCGGCGCGTGACGAGGCTGGCAACCGGCGCCGGCCTCTGATACGCGTTCACCAAACGTTCACACCTGCGCCGCCGATTCCCGGGCGCCCCCCGTTGAGGTCGGAGGCGCGGTCCCTACCTTAAGCATTCTGGCCCATCCGGGGCCAACAGGGGCAGGCATGGCAGAGCAGAAGTATATCTCGGTCCGCGGCGCGCGGGAGCATAATCTCAAGGGCGTCGACGTCGATATTCCGCGCGATACGCTGACGGTGATCACCGGGCTGTCGGGGTCGGGCAAGTCGTCGCTGGCCTTCGATACGATCTACGCCGAGGGGCAGCGCCGTTACGTCGAAAGCCTGTCGGCCTATGCGCGTCAGTTCCTCGACATGATGCAGAAGCCGGATGTGGACCACATCACCGGTCTCAGCCCCGCGATCAGCATCGAGCAGAAGACGACGTCCAAGAACCCCCGTTCGACCGTCGGGACCGTGACCGAGATCTACGACTATCTGCGTCTGCTCTTCGCCCGTGCGGGCACACCCTATTCCCCAGCCACCGGCGAGCCGATTACGGCCCAGCAGGTGCAGGACATGGTCGACCGCGTGATGGCGATGGAGGAGGGGACGCGCGGCTACCTGCTCGCCCCCATCGTGCGCGACCGGAAGGGCGAATACCGCAAGGAGATGCTGGAGCTGCGCAAGCAGGGCTTCCAGCGGGTCAAGGTCGACGGCGAATTTCATGACCTCGACACGCCGCCCACCCTCGACAAGAAGTTCCGGCACGACATCGATGTCGTCGTCGACCGGATCGTGGTGCGCGAGGGGCTGGAGACGCGGCTCGCCGACAGCTTCCGCACGGCGCTGGATCTGGCCGACGGCATCGCCATTCTCGAGACGGCTCCGAAGGAGGGCGACCCGGAGCGGATCACCTTCTCCGAAAAGTTCGCCTGCCCCGTCAGCGGCTTCACGATTTCCGAGATCGAGCCGCGGCTGTTCTCGTTCAACGCGCCCTTCGGCGCCTGTCCGACTTGCGACGGGCTGGGGGCGGAGTTGTTCTTCGACGAGCGGCTCGTGGTGCCGGACCAGTCGTTGAGTCTGGCAAAGGGGGCGATCGCGCCGTGGTCCAAGACGAAGTCGCCGTACTTCCTGCAGACCATCGACGCCATCGCCAAGGATATGGGCTTCGACAAGAAGGCGGCATGGAAGGACCTGCCGGGCGAGGTGCAGCAGGTGTTCCTGCGCGGCTCCGGCGACCGGAAGATCAAGTTCCGCTACGACGAGGGCGGGCGCGTCTACGAGGTGACGCGCGTCTTCGAGGGTGTGATCCCCAACATGGAGCGGCGCTATCGCGAGACCGACTCGAGCTGGGTCCGCGAGGAGTTCGAACGCTATCAGAACAACCGGCCATGTGGCGATTGCGGCGGCTACCGCCTGCGCCCGGAGGCGCTTGCGGTCAAGATCGCGGGGCTGCATGTCGGACAGGTGGTCGAGAAGTCCATCCGCGAGGCGCTGGATTGGGTCGAGGGCGTCCCGGATCAGCTGTCGAAGCAGAACAACGAGATCGCGCGCGCCATCCTCAAGGAAATCCGCGAGCGGTTGGGTTTCCTGAACAATGTGGGACTTGAATATCTCACGCTAAGTCGTTCGTCCGGAACGCTTTCCGGTGGCGAGAGCCAGCGCATCCGCCTGGCCAGCCAGATCGGCAGCGGGCTGACCGGCGTGCTGTATGTGCTCGATGAGCCGTCCATCGGTCTGCATCAGCGCGACAACGACCGCCTGCTCGAAAGCCTCAAGGGCCTGCGCGACCAAGGCAATACCGTGGTCGTGGTCGAACATGACGAAGAGGCGATCCGCGAGGCCGATTACGTGCTCGATATCGGTCCGGGAGCTGGGGTCCATGGTGGCGAGATCATCGCCTCGGGCACGCCCTCCGAGATCATGGCCTGCGCCGAGAGCGTGACCGGCGACTATCTCGCCGGGCGACGGGAAATCGGCGTGCCCGCCAAGCGGCGCAAGGGGAACAAGAAGAAGGTCACGGTGGTCAAGGCGACCGGCAACAACCTCAAGGGCGTGACGGTCGACTATCCTCTGGGCAAGTTCGTCGCCGTCACCGGTGTGTCGGGCGGGGGCAAGTCGACCCTGACCATCGAGACGCTGTTCAAGACCGCTTCGATGAAGCTGAACGGGGCTCGCCAGACACCTGCGCCCTGCGAACAGATCAAGGGGCTCGAGCATCTGGACAAGGTGATCGACATCGACCAGCGGCCCATCGGGCGCACGCCGCGCTCGAACCCTGCGACCTATGTGGGCGCCTTTACCCCGATCCGCGATTGGTTCGCCGGTCTGCCCGAGTCCAAGGCGCGCGGCTACAAGCCCGGCCGCTTCAGCTTCAACGTCAAGGGTGGCCGCTGCGAGGCGTGCCAGGGGGACGGCGTCATCAAGATCGAGATGCACTTCCTGCCGGACGTCTATGTCGAGTGCGAGACCTGCAAGGGCAAGCGCTACAACCGCGAGACGCTTGAGATCCTGTTCAAGGGCAAGAGCATCGCCGACGTGCTGGACATGACCGTCGAGGACGCGCAGGAGTTCTTCAAGGCTGTTCCCAGCATCCGCGAGAAGATGGACGCGCTGATGCGGGTGGGCCTCGGTTACATCAAGGTGGGCCAGCAGGCGACGACGCTGTCGGGCGGTGAGGCGCAGCGTGTGAAGCTGTCGAAGGAACTGTCGAAGCGATCCACGGGACGGACGTTGTATATCCTCGACGAGCCGACTACGGGTCTGCATTTCGAGGACGTGCGCAAGCTACTTGAGGTGCTGCACGAGTTGGTGGAGCAGGGAAATACCGTCGTCGTGATCGAGCACAATCTCGACGTGGTGAAGACCGCGGATCACGTGATCGACATCGGACCCGAAGGCGGAGACGGCGGAGGGACGGTGGTCGCGACCGGGACGCCCGAGCAGATCACCGAGGTTGAGGGGAGCCATACGGGCCGTTACCTCAAGCCGATGCTGGAGGCGCGCAAGATCGCGGCGGAGTGATGTCGGAACGAAAAGGCGCGGCCTATGCGCGTTATCTGGACGAGCTGGATGCGGCATTGGGGCGTGGCGCGGGACACGATGCGGTCTTGGACGCGTGGATCACAGCGAGCCGCTTCGACGAGCTGATCGAGTTGTATTTCGAGCTCAACGACGTCTTCCACGGTGATGCCGACCTTCTGCGCATCGGTTCGGCTCTGAAGGCACGGAATGCAGAGGCGGCTTTCGACCGGCTTTGGCGAGGCGAATGTGAGCGGCGGCTCGCCGCCTTGGAGCGGGCCCTCGGGCGGCCCTGGCCGCGGGAAGAACTGGCGGCGCAATGGGATCATCCGATCCAGCGGGCGAACTGGGGCGAGTTGGACGATTACGAATGGGTCATGGGGCTTCCGTTCAAACGGGCGGCGACCCATTGGGCGCTTTGGACGTATCTGAGCGCGCTGCGATCGGGGCGCGACGCCGCCAGAGCGCTAAGCAATGCGAGTTATGGTGCACGGCTGGCCTGGGTTCACGCGCGGATTGCACGGCTAAGGGAGCTCGTGGACGATTCGGGGGGGTGATCCTTCGTTCCGTTCCGGACGCGGGATGGACTTGTATCGCCTGAGACGCGCCCGGAACAGGCATCGCCGGCGATGCTCGAAAAAAATACATATAGATCAGAACATTGAGACTCGACTCTCATCTTATCCGAGTCCTCGCAGTCCGGAGTTATCCTCAGAGAAGCATTTGACTCATGTTCGGCTCTTGCTAGAACAAACACAGAACATCGTAGTTGTAGCCGTGCATGACACAGATTCTCTCCTTCCCGGACGTCTCCGGGCAGGGCGGTTGCGTATTGCCGCCCGACCCTCCGGAGCGCATGCGCTCGGAGGTTCCGTCCGAGTCCGTCTCGAGCGCCACTCTGCTGGAGGCCTGGACCGGCCCGCGCGATGCGGCGGGTCCCGCTTTCGCGCTGGCGGCATTGCGGGGTCCCGGCCCGGTGCTCTGGGTTCAGGATCGCCTGTCCGCCCGCGAGGCGGGGCGGCCCCAGGCACGCACCCTGCGGCGCCTCTATGGGCGCGACGTGATCCTTGTGCGTCCGGCGCGTGTGCCCGACCTGTTGATGGCGATGGAAATGGCGCTGTCCTGTCCGGCGCTCTCGGGCGTGCTGGGCGAGGTCTGGGGCGATCCGCCCCGGCTGGACTTCACCGCGACCAAGCGGCTGGCGCTGCGGGCCGAACAGAGCGGTGTGCCCTGCTGGCTGATCCGGCGCGGGGCCGATCCGGCCCTGTCCGCCGCGCGTGCCCGGTGGCGCGTGACCTCGCTGCCCTCGGCGCCGCCGGACTGGGACACGCAGTCGCCCGGCGCGCCGCGCTGGCGGGCCGAGCTGTTTCGGTCGCGCGCCGACAGGCCCGGCCTCTGGGTGGCCGGCCATGACGGGCCGCAGGATCGTCTCCGTTTCGCTGCCGTCGCTGGCGATGGAGCGATGGTGGACCCTGCAGGCGCGCAGGGGCGACGCGCCACCCGATGATCTGCCGGTCCTCCTGGCCGTCGAGGGGACGCACGGTCCGGTCATCCACGGCCTGAGCCGGATGGCAACCGCCCGGGGCGCCCGGATCGGGCAGCGCGTCGTCGATGCCCGCGCCGCGGCGCCGGACCTGGTGGTCGAATGGGCTGACGAGCCAGGCGACGCCGCCTTTCTGGAGCGTCTGTCGCATTGGTGCACCCGGTGGAGCCCCTGGGTCGCCGTCGATCCCGCGCACGGGCCAGGGGCGGGCGCGCTGGTGTTGGACACGACCGGCGTGGATCATCTGTTCGGAGGCGAGGCCGAGATGCTGCGCGACATCGAGGCGCGGCTGTCGGGCCTGGGCCTGTCGTCGCGGCTGGCCGTGGCGCCCACGCGGGGCGCGGCCTGGGCGCTGGCGCGGTTCGGTCCGGTCCGGGCCGTCAGCGGCGACATGGCCGATCTGGACGTCCTGCCGCTGTCTGCCCTGCGACTGCCGCCCGATCCCGTGCAGACCCTCTCCCGGCTGGGGCTGAAGACCGTCGGCCAGCTTCGTGTCATCCCCCGGCCGGCGCTCATGCGCCGTTTCGCGCGGGCCAAGGGGGACAATCCGCTGACCCGTCTGGATCAGGCTCTGGGCAAGCTGCCCGAACCCGTCGCTCCGGAGGAGGCGCGCCCGGCCTTGCGTGCGCTTCTGCGCCTGCCCGAGCCGGTACAGGACCCGGTGCCGTTGCTGCCTGATCTGGCGCGGCTTCTGTCGCTGCAACTCGACCGGCGGGGCGAGGGGGCGCGGCGGCTGGTCCTGACGATCTGCCGCAGCGATGGCGAAACCCGCTTCGTCGAGGCGGGCCTCGCGCGGCCCACGCGGGACGCGGCGCATATGGTCCGGCTTTTCGACGGCAAGCTGGACGGGATCGACCCGGGTTTCGGCTTCGATGCCGTGCTGCTGGAGGCGCCCGATCCCGAGCGGCTGGACGCGGCGCAGCCCGATCTCGCCGGAAAGGTGGACGAGGCCGAGGCGCTGGACCACCTGATCGACCGTCTGTCGGCCCGGTTGGGGGCGGGCGCGGTCGTGCGGGCGGACCTGCGCGACACTCACATCCCCGAGCGTGGCGAGCGTTGGCAGCCCGCCCTCTACGGCGATGGCGGAGACGTCGCCCTGCAGGAGCGTCCGCCACGTCCCCTGGTCCTGCTGGACCCGCCCGAAGAGGTGCGCGTCCTCTATGCCGTGCCCGAAGGCCCGCCGGTGCGGCTGGAATGGCGCCGCCGCCGGATGGACGTGACCCGCCATGCGGGGCCCGAGCGCATCGCCCCCGAATGGTGGGTCGACCGCCCCGGCACCCGCCTGCGCGACTACTACCGGATCGAGGATGCCGACGGATGCCGCTACTGGCTCTACCGCGAGGGCGTGACGGGCGACGGGCGCGGAGGCGCGCCGCGCTGGTTCATGCACGGTCTGTTCCCATGACCCACATCTTCCGCATCGGATGGGAGGCGGGGCTGATCCCGGCCTCAGATCACGGCTGGGCCCGGCGGGCGCTGGCCGCCGGTCACGCGGCCGCGGCGGTCCGCGCCTTCATGGGCTATGATGACGGCTCCGGACTGGGCGACGCCCTGTTGCCCGACACGCTGGAGCCGCGCGGACCGGTTCCGGACTTCTGGTGGATGCGCGCGGGACTTCTGGTGGCCTCGGACGCGATGCTGGCAGCGATCGAGGCGCTGGATCCCGGACGGCACCGGTTCTGGCCCATCGACCTGGGCACACAGGGCAGGGCCCACGGTCTGATCGTCCGCGCCTTCGCCAGAGCGATCGCCGAAGACGGCAGCCGTCTGCATGTGGAGCCGCCAGAGCCGCTTCTGGGTCTGCCGCGCCATGCCTCCTTGATCGGCCATGCCGCGCGGGTCGATCCCGCCCGCCTGCCGGATGCGCATCTCTGGTGGGACCAGGCCCTGTCCAAACCCTATCTCATGGCGTCGGACGCGCTGGCCGCGCGTATCGCGCCGCTGGCCACGATCCCGCTGAGGCGATGCCGATGAGCGGGACCGAGGGGAGCGGCCCGTCGGGGGCATCGAGCCCCCGCCGTCCCGGGCCTCCGGCGGGAGTATTTGTGCCGAGAAGAAGCGGGGGCGCCCCATGCCCCTGAACGACGGTCCCCAGAAACGCACCTTGGGTCCGGACAATACGTTCCGCGAAAACCCGCCCGCCCCGTATGTCGAGTTCGGCATGTCCTCGGCCTTCTCGTTCCTGCGCGGGGCGTCGGAGCCGGTCGATCTTGTCGTGCAGGCGAACGCGCTGGGCTACGACCGGATCGGCATCGCGGACCGCAACAGCCTGGCGGGGGTGGTGCGCATGTGGTCCGAGGGACTGACAGCCAAGGTCGACGCTCTGATCGGGTGTCGGCTGGTGACGGTCTGCGGGACCGAAATGCTGGCCTATCCCCAGGACCGCGCGGCCTATGGGCGCCTGTCGACCCTGCTGTCTAAGGGCAAGATGGCCACCCCCGACGGCGAATGGCAGGCCAAGGACGTCACCGAGATCACGCTGGACATGGTCGCCGCCCATTCCGAGGGGTTGCACCTGATCGCGCTGCCCGGCGCGGATCTGGACACGTTCGAGGCGAAGCTGCCGCGCTTGGCGCGCGCGGTGCCTTTGACGCATCTGGCCGCCGCATTCCTCTATCGCGGGGACGACCGGGCACGGATCAACCGCCTGGACGCGCTGGCCACACGCCACGGGCTGACGCTCCTGGCGACGAACGACGTGCTCTACCACCACCCCTCGCGCCGCCCGCTTCAAGACGTGATGACCTGCATCCGCGAGGGCACCACGATCCATTCCGCCGGCTCCCTGCTGGAAGCCAACGGAGAGCGTCATCTGAAGCCCCCCGCCGAGATGGTGCGCCTGTTTCGCGACTGGCCCCATGCCGTGCGCGCGACGCGCGAGCTGGCCGATCGCATCGCCTTTCGCCTGACGGATCTGCGCTACGAGTACCTGACCGAGGTCGTCCCCGAGGGCCGCACCCCGCAGGAGCATCTGGAGCATCTGACCTGGGAAGGCGCGCGGGAGCGGTATCCGAACGGCGTGCCCAAGCATGTGGCCCATACGATCTACAAGGAGTTCGGACTGATCCGCACCAAGGGGATCGCCGCCTACTTCCTGACCATCCACGATATTGTCCGCTGGGCACGAGAGGAGGTCTCTCCGCCGATCCTGTGCCAGGGCCGCGGCTCGGCGGCGAATTCGGCGGTGTGCTTCTGCCTCGGGATCACCTCGGTCGACCCGGACGAGCACGAGGTCCTGTTCGAGCGGTTCCTCAGCGAGGAGCGCAACGAACCCCCCGATATCGACATCGACTTCGAGCATGAACGCCGCGAGGAGGTGATCCAGCACATCTATGCCAAGTACGGTCGCGCGCGGGCGGGGCTCTGCGCCACGGTGATCCACTACCGTCCGCGCAGCGCCATCCGCGAGGTGGGCAAGGCGCTGGGACTGACCGAAGACGTGACGTCCAAGCTGGCGGGCACCGTCTGGGGCCATTTCGAGAGCCGGATGGGCGACGAGCGCGTGCGCGAGGCGGGGCTGGATCTGGACGATCCCGCCTTGCGCCGCGCCCTTATGCTGGCGCGCGAGATGATCGGCATGCCGCGTCACCTGTCCCAGCATGTGGGCGGCTTCATCCTGACCGAGACGCCCCTGACCGAAACGGTGCCCATCGGCAACGCCGCCATGCCCGACCGCAGCTTCATCGAATGGGACAAGGACGACGTCGAGGCGCTGGGCATCTACAAGCTGGACGTGCTCGCCTTGGGGATGCTGACCTGTATCGCCAAGGCGTTCGGCCTGATCGAGGCCCATCACGGCATCGCCTACGATCTGGCCACGATTCCCAAGGAGCATGACGAGGACGAGGCCCATCGCCCGACCTACGACATGCTGTGCCGGGGCGAGTCCCTGGGCGTCTTCCAGGTCGAGAGCCGGGCGCAGATGGCGATGCTGCCCAAGCTGCGCCCGCGCGTTTTCTACGATCTGGTGATCGAGGTCGCCATCGTCCGGCCCGGCCCGATCCAGGGCGACATGGTGCATCCCTACCTCAAGCGCCGGCGCATCCTGCAGGCGGACCCGGAGGCCGTCATCGACTATCCGCGCCCGGGTCCCGAGCATAACCAGAAGGAGCTCGAAGAGATCTTGGGCCGCACCCTGGGCGTGCCCATCTTCCAGGAACAGGCAATGAAGATCGCCATGGTCGCGGCCGAGTTCTCGGGCCCCGAGGCGAACGCCCTGCGCAAGGCCATGGCCACCTTCCGCGCCAAGGGCAAGGTCAGCGATCACAAGGCGCGCATGGTCGAGCGCATGGTCGCGCGCGGCTACGATCCCGATTTCGCGGCGCGCTGCTTTTCCCAGATCGAGGGCTTCGGCGAATACGGCTTCCCCGAAAGCCACGCCGCCAGCTTCGCCAAGCTGGTCTATGTCTCGTCCTGGCTGAAATGGCATCATCCGGCGGTTTTCGCCTGCGCGCTGCTGAACTCGCAGCCCATGGGGTTCTACGCGCCGGCCCAGATCGTGCGAGATGCGCGCGAGAACGGGGTGGAGGTGCGCGGCGTCGATGTGGGCGCGTCGGATTGGGACTGCACGCTGGAAACGGGAGGCATGCACGAGAGGCTTGCCGCATCCCCGGAAACGCGATCCGGGGATGCAGATGCCCGGTATCCCACTCGGACCTCTTTCGGCATATGTGGACCCACAGGCTCTTCCCCTCATCCTGCTTCAAATATCCCGGGGGTCCGGGGGTTGGCCCCCGGCTCCGGCATCGGTGCGAATGCCGTCCGGCGGGACGATGCACGGGGGGTGAAGGCGGCCCGAAGGCACGAGGACGCCCCTCGCGGCATCCCCGACGGTGCACCCGTTCCCCGCGACGGACGCAGCGACGCGGGCCTCGCCCTGCGGCTTGGTCTGCGCCAGATCGACGGCTTCCGGGAAGAAGCGGCCGCCCGCATCGTGGCGGCGCGCACCGACCGGGCCTTCGCCGATCTGGACGACCTGCGCCGCCGGGCCCGGCTGGACGCCCGCGACATGCGCCTTCTGGCCGAGGCGGACGCGCTGGGGTCGCTGGGCCGGTCGCGGCGGCAGGGAATGTGGGACGTGATGGGCCATGTCGCGGGCCGTGCCGCACCCGCCTTCGATGCCGCCGATGCGCCGGCACAGGGCCCGGACCTGCCGGTGGCTCTGCCCGACATGCCCCTGCCCGAAGAGGTGGTGGCCGACTACCAGACCACGCGCCTGTCGCTGAAGCGGCACCCGATGCGCTTCTTCCGCGCGTCCCTGCGAAGCCAGGGCTACACGCCCGCTTCCGGCCTCTGGGACAGGGGACATGGGGCCAACGTGCGGGTCGCGGGTCTGGTGCTGGTGCGCCAGAAGCCGGGCAGCGCCAAGGGCGTGTGCTTCGTCACGCTCGAGGACGAGACCGGGGTCGTCAATCTGGTGATCTGGCCCGACCGGTTCGAGGCTTTCCGCCCCGTCATCATGTCCGCCCGCCTGATGGCCGTGCAAGGCCAGGTCCAGACCGATGGGCGCGTCCTGCATGTGGTGGCCGCGCAGGTCGAGAACCGCTCGGACGCGCTCGACCGCCTCTCGGACGTGGACCTTCCCGCCCAGACCGTGCGCGGCGACGAGCCCACGCATCCGATCCACAACCAGGTCGCCCAACTCCCCGAGCCCCGCCGCCATCCCCGCAATGTCCGCGTCATTCCCAAGAGCCGGGACTTTCACTGACAGCCGCAGAGGCCTGACCCGGCCTCGCCCCGGGCCGCGCCGGCAGAACCGTCACGACAGGATGCGCGTCACGCTTTTTCGACCACCAACCGCTCTAACCCGTGGAAATGATAGATGTCCGCGTAGCGGGGCGGCTCGACGATGCGAAGGTTCGGCATGCGCGCGTGCAGAACCTCCAGCGCGATCCGCAATTCCAGCCGGGCCAGGGGCGCGCCAAGGCAGAGATGCAGGCCCGCGCCAAAGCTGACCGGCACCGGCGCATCGGGAAACCGGGCGGGGTCGAAGCGCGCCGGGTCGGGATAGGCGGCCGGATCGCGGTTCGCGGCGCCCAGCAGCAGACCCACCTGGTCCCCCCGCGCGAAGCGGTGGCCGAAGACCTCCACGTCTTCAAGCGCGAAACGGGTGAACATGTGCAGAGGAGGATCGAACCGCAGCACCTCCTCGACCAGCCCATCCGTGACCGGCACGCCCCAGAGCCCCGCCTCGATCAGTGCCTTCACCCCATTGCCCAGCGTATGCACCGTCGCCTCGTGCCCCGCATTCAGCAGCAGGATGCAGGTCGCGTTGGTTTCGGCGCGCGACAGCGTGCCATCGGCTTCGACGGCGAGAAGCTGGCTGATCAGATCGTCGCGCGGCGCCCGGTCCCGTTCGGCGAAGATGCCGGACAGATAGGCGGTGAACTCTCTTGCGGCCTGTGCCGCGCGGACCTCGTCGCCATGGGTCCGCCCGGCCTGGTACATGCCGACCATGGCGTTCGACCAGCGCAGGAGATCGGCCGCATCCGCCTCCGGCACGCCCAGCAGGCGCGCGATCACACGCACCGGGAGCGGCTGGGCAAATCCCGCGATGATGTCCTCGCACTTGCCGGAAAGACCGTCGCAGAGCGTTTCGGCAAGCGCGGCGATTTCGGGCGCCATTCCCGCGATCCGGCGAGAGGTGAAGGCGCGCAACACCTGAGCCCGCAGCCGGGTATGGCGCGGCGGCTCGAGTTCCAGCATCGAATGGTCTTCGACTGCCCAGAACTCGGCCTGATGCGCGGGCCGAGGCGGCGGCGCCGGATCTTCGCGCCCGAACCGGCGGTCGCGCAGCAGTGCCGAGACGACCGCGTGGGACGATGCCATCGGCATGGAGTAGTCTTGCCACCAGGCAAGCGGGCCGGCGGCGCGCAGGCGATCGTAGAACGGATACGGGTCCTGGACGAAACCGGGCTCGACCGGGGACATGTCGGAGTGTTGCATCACGGTCGGGCTGGCGCGGCAGAGGCGGCCCGTCAAGCCTTCCGTCATCGTGCGGGGCCGCGTATCCATGTTGCATGCGCCGCCTTCTCCTTGCTCTGACGACCCTGGCCGCGACCGCGACGGTCGCCGTGGCGATCTTTGCGACCGCGCTGGACGAGGCGCTGGACCGCCTGGCGGAGCAGGGACGAGCCGATCTCGCGCTCGCGGCCGACAGGCTGGTTCTCGAATTGCAGCGATCGCGCGATGCGGCCGTTCTGCTGGCAGGCGACCCACGGATCACGCGGCTGCTCGGAGAAGGGTCGGGTGGGGCGTCCGACCTTCTGCGCGGGACGGCCGACCGGATCGGCGCATCCGATGTGGCGATCCTGCGCCCCGACGGCACGGTCGCCGCCTCGGCCAGCGGAGAGGTGCGGGCCTCCGGTGCAGCGGGTTGGCTGGTTCGCGCCAGGCAGGGCGCGCTCGGCTTCGGCTGGAACACGGACAGCCGCACAATCACACATGCCGCCCCGATCTTCGCCCCGACCGGCCCGGTCGTGGGCGCCGTCGCCGTCACGCGCGACATCGAGCAGATCGAGTGGGACTGGCGCGGCGAGCCGCAGGCCATCTACTTCACGGATGCGGATGGCCGGGTTCTCGTGACGAACCGGCAGGAACTGCGTGCCGCGTCTCTCGAAGGGATTTCGATGCCGGTGGACGGGCATGACGTGCGCCGCCTCGATGCGGGGCGGTATCTGCCCGAGATGGCGCTTCATCTCCATCGCGACATCGTCGTGCTGGGAATGACCGCCGAGATGCTGCTGGATATTTCGCCCGCGCGCGCGCTGGCAGTCAACCGCGCGATGGCGCTGGGCGCGGCAGTCCTCGTGATCGCGGCCCTGATCTTCGTGCTGATGGAGCGACGGCGCACATTGCAGCGCGCGAACGAGACCCTCGAAGCCCGAGTGACCCAACGGACGGCGGCCCTGTCGGAAATCAACATGCGCCTGACGCGCGAAGTGCGCGAACGCCGGGAAGCACAGGCGGAGCTCGCCCAGGCGCAGGCGGATCTCGTTCAGGCGAGCCGCCTCTCGGCCTTGGGCCAGATGTCGGCCGGCATCAGTCACGAGTTGAACCAGCCGCTGATGGCGATCCGGTCCTTCGCGCAGAACGCCGGTACCTTCCTCGAGCGTGGCGATGGCGAAAAGGCCGCCGCCAATCTGGCCCGGATCGGATCGCTGGCGCAGCGCATGGGGGCGATAATCCGGAACCTGCGCGCCTTCGCGCGGTCGGAACCCGCTTCCGCCGAACCGACGGACCTGCAGGCGGTTCTCGACGCCGCATTGGAGATCACCGAGGCGCGCCGGCATGGGACCGAGACGCGGGTCGAACGGCCCGATAATCCGGTCGTCGCGATGGGAGACGAGGTGCGGTTGGTCCAGGTCCTGACGAACCTCATCTCCAACGCTGTGGATGCGGGCGGTCCGATCCTGATCCGGATCGAGGATGGGCCGCCCCGGATCCGAGTTCTGGACAATGGGCCTGGCCTCGCCGACCCCGAGCGCATATTCGACCCCTTCTACACCACCAAGGAAGTGGGCGAGGGGCTGGGTCTCGGTCTGTCGCTGTCCTACGGCATCGTCCAGGGCTTGGGGGGGGAGATCCGAGGCTGGAACACGCAGGACGGGGCCGCGGTCGAGGTCACCCTGCTGGCCGCCCGGGCGGAGGATGCGGCCGCATGACCGATGTGCTGCTGGTCGAGGATGACATGGCCGTTCGTGAGGCGCTGGCGCAGACGCTGGAACTCGCGGGCCTATCGGTGATGGCTGCGGGCAGCTTCGTCGCCGTCAAGGACAGGATCAACCGCGAGCATGACGGCGTGGTCCTTTCGGATATCCGCATGCCGGGCCGGGATGGAATGCACCTGCTCGCCCATGCCCGGTCGGTCGACCCGGATTTGCCCATCGTCCTTCTGACAGGGGAGGGAGACGTCCCCACGGCCGTGCGCGCCATGTCGGACGGTGCATTCGCCTTTCTGGAAAAGCCCTGCGACCCGGACGAGCTGACCCGCACCCTGCGCAAGGCGCTGGACATGCGCCGCGCCGCGCTGGAGATCCGGCGCACGAAGGCCGATCTCGAAGGCGGCGATGCGGCGGCCCGGCTTGTCTTCGGCATCTCGCCCCAGGCGGCCGCCTTGCGCGATGCCGTCCGCGCGGTTGCACGCGGACACGCGCCTGTCATCGTCCACGGCGAACCGGGCGTCGGCACCCCCAAGATAGCGGAAGTCGTCCATCTTCTCTCGCAACGCGGGGCGGGGCCCTTCGTGAAGCGCGCGGCGACCACGCTGGATGCGTGCGGGTTGCTCGAAGCGGTGGACCGGGCAAAGGGCGGGAGCCTGTTTCTCGACCGGGTGGACGCTTTGGCGCCTCCGGCGCAACACGCGCTTGCACAGGTCGAGGACGCCGATGTCCGCCTGCTCTCCGCCACCCATGAGTCGCTCGATCATCTCAGACAGATCCTGGATCCGGACCTCTTCTACCGGCTCGACGGCTTGCGGGTTCGCATTCCTTCGCTGAGGGAACGCCCCCAGGATATTCCCGTCCTCTTCGAACGGTACCTTGCCCAGGCCTGCGAGCAGGCCGATCTTGCGCCCCGGCCGGTTCCCCCCGAGCTTCAGGCCCGCCTCATGGCGCAGGACTGGCCCGGTAACGCCCGCGCCCTGATGAACTACGCGATGCGCTATGCGATGGGGCTCGAGGAAGAGACCCCTCAGGCAGGCGGTCTGGCGGATCGGATGCGTGCGGTCGAACGTGCGATCCTGGTAGAGACGCTCGAACGCCACGGAGGCCACGCCATGGCCGCCGCCGAGGACCTGAAGCTGCCGCGCAAGACCTTCTACGACAAGCTGACGCGCCACGGCCTGAAAGCGGACGACTTCCGCCGAGACTGACGTCGCGCGGCACGAAATATGTCCGGAGTTTGAGGCGAAGTTGTTCGAATGCGTCTCCCTCGGGCGGCTTTCGTGGTGCGTCGGACACATGTCGAGCCGATGAACGTGACCGGCCCGTGGTGAGGAGAGACAGCCGCATTTGTGACAACCGCGCCGCGTACCCTTTCGCTCGTATCGGCTTTTTGAACCACGACACGAGGTAGCCCCATGAAGGGATTGACGACCGCCGCAATCGCCCTTGGCATTGCTTTCACCGGACATTCCGCCGCCGCGAAATGCGACGACGGCGAGATCGTCGCGCGTTTCGCTCACGTGACCAGCGGAAGCCATCCGAAAGGGGTCGCCGCGTCTCAGCTGCAGGAGCGCGTGAACGCGCAGATGGACGGCAGGATGTGCGTCGAGGTCTATCCGAACTCGATCCTCTACAATGACTCGCAGGTCCTCGACGCGATCGCCGAAGGCAAAGCCGAATTGGCGGCGCCCGGGTTCTCGAAATTCGGCGAGTATACCTCGGCCTTCGAGGTCTTCAGTCTGCCGTTCCTCTTCCAGGACATCGATGCCGTCATCGCGTTTCAGCGGTCCGCATCCGGTCGCAAGCTCCTGGACTCGATGCAGGGGCAGGGGCTCCAGGGTCTGAGCTACTGGCAGAACGGCATGATGCACATGGCGGCGAATATTCCGCTGATCCGTCCCGACGACGCGGCCGGCTTGAAGTTTCGCGTCCCGCCCTCCGACGTGCAGATCGTCCAGATGGAGAAGCTGGGCGCGCAGGCCGTGGCCATGCCCTTCTCGAAGGTTTATGGCGCGCTCGAGTCCGGCGACGTGGACGGCGTCGCGCATACCTGGGCCAATATGTGGGGGAAGAAATTCTTCGAGGTTCAGGACGGCATCACAGAGACGAGCCACGGTGTGAGCGCCTATCTCGTCGTGACCTCGACCGAGTGGATCAACAGCCTCGATGCCGACATCCGAACCGAGTTTCTTTCGATCCTCGCGGATGTGACCGAGCAGCAGAACGAAGACTCGAAGCGTCTGAACCGCGAGGCGAAGGACAAGATCCTCGCCGCCGGCGGCACCGTCCGTGCCCTGACGCCGGAGCAGCGCTCGGCCTGGGTCGAGGCCATGAAGCCGGTCTGGGCCGAGTTCTCGGACATCATCGGCCAGTCGACGATCGAAGAAGCGGCCGGATACAACTACTGATCCGCCTTGCCCGGAGCGCGCCGCGACGCGCTCCGGCTCTCTGAGTCCCTGTTCGCCGGGGTTTGTGCGGAAATCCGCACTCCGCAAAGGATTGCCGGGGCGAAATTCCGCACATCCTCATCCGAAAACATCAAGAAAAGCCGGTAAGTCTTTGTTAAGATTTGGTTGAGGAAATCCTCTTGTTCGGCGCGGAGGATCGGCCATCGTTTCCTGACAAGCGCGAGATATCAGCGCGCGAGGGAGAACAAGCTATGAAGTTGATGACCACGGCCGCCACCGCGCTGGCCCTTTCCGTTTCCGCGCAAGCCGCATTTGCCGAGTGCAACGAAGGCGAAGTCGTCGCCAAGTTCAGCCATGTCACCAACACCGACCGCCATCCGAAGGGCATCGCCGCGTCGCTCCTGATGGAGCGGGTGAACGCCGAGATGGACGGCTCGATGTGCATGGAGGTCTACCCCCAGTCGTCGCTCTACAACGATGACCAGGTTCTCGAAGCGATGCTTCAGGGCGACGTGCAGCTTGCCGCGCCGTCGCTGTCGAAGTTCGAGAATTTCACCAAGGTCTTCCAGATCTTCGATCTGCCGTTCATGTTCGAGGATATCGACGCCGTCGACGCGTTCCAGAACTCTGCCGACGGTCAGGCCATGCTCGACAGCATGGCGCGGCGCGGCCTTCAGGGTCTGGCATTCTGGCACAATGGCATGAAGCAGATGTCCGCGAATGTCCCGCTTGAGGTGCCGACCGATGCGAACGGGCTGAAGTTCCGCGTCCAGGCCTCCGACGTGCTGATCGCCCAGATGGAAGCGATGGGCGCCTCGCCGCAGCCCATGGCCTTCTCCGAGGTCTACGGCGCGCTTCAGACCGGCGTCGTCGACGGGCAGGAGAACACCTGGTCCAACATCTACGGCCAGAAGTTCTTCGAGGTGCAGGACGGCATCACCGAGACCAATCACGGGATCATCGACTACCTCGTCGTGACCTCCGTCGATTGGCTCGACAGCCTCGATCCGGCCGTACGCGAGCAGTTCCTGAAAATCGTCGGCGAGGTGACCGCAACGCGCAACGCCGAATCGACGGCAGTCAACGAGGAAGCCAAGCAGGCGATCATCGAAGCCGGCGGCACGATCCGCCAGCTGACGCCCGAGCAGCGCCTCGCATGGGTCGACGCAATGCGCCCGGTCTGGGATCAGTTCGCGCCCGGTATCGGCGCCGAGATGATCGAGGCCGCACAGGGCTACTCGAACTGAGGCGGGTGCCGCTCCGGCGGTACTGATACAGGACGCGCCCCGGGGATTCTCCGGGGCGCATGCCGCATCCACAAACCATGTCAGGGAGAGGCCCATGTCCGCCGCCCGCTGGGAGCCGAAGGGGCCGGTCGGCCGTTTCGTGAATACGCTGGAAGAGACCGGCATCGCCCTCCTGCTGGGGCTGATGGTCCTGGTCACCTTCGTCAACGTGGTTCTGCGCTACGGCTTCAACACCTCGCTGATCTGGGGCCTCGAACTGGTGTTGATCCTGTTCTCCTGGCTCGTGATCTTCGGGGTCAGCTACGGCTTCAAGGTGACCGCCCATCTGGGCGTCGACGCTTTGACGAACGCGCTTCCTCATCGGGGACGGCGCATCTGCGCGCTGGTCGCGGGCGTGATCTGCGTCGCCTATGCCCTGCTGATGCTCAAGGGCGCCTGGGATTTCTGGGCTCCGTTCGGCAACTTCGCCCCGACGACGGGCCGCTGGTTCCCTGACGGGTTCAAGGAAATGAAGATCCATCATTTCCAGGGCTACATCCCCACCGATCAGGTGCCGCTGCCCGAATTCCTGCGCAGCCCGCTCGAGGCGTGGCTTCTGCTCGAAGGGGATCCCCCGCTCGAAAAGTTCCCGCGCGCCATTCCCTACATCATCCTGCCGCTCGGCACGCTGCTTATCCTCTTCCGCATCGGCCAGGCCGTCTACGAGATCGTCCGCGGCACCCGCGAAAGCCTGATCGTCAGCCACGAGGCCGAAGAGGCCGTCGAGGACGCTGCCCGCGCGCATGACGAAACCACAGATGTCTACAAGGGGTCGCACGCCCCCGCCGGAGGGCGTTGAGCCATGGAAGTCGTCCTTCTCTTCACGATGATCATCGGGCTGCTGCTGGTAGGCGTTCCCATCGCGGTCTCGCTCGGCTTCAGCTCGATCATCTTCCTGCTGGCCTTCTCGGACACGTCGCTGGCCAGCATCGCGCAGAGCTTCTATCAGGCCATGGCCGGGCACTATACGCTGCTGGCGATCCCGTTCTTCATCCTGGCTTCCAGCTTCATGTCGACGGGTGGCGTGGCGCGGCGGATCATCCGCTTCTCGATCGCCTGCGTGGGCCATCTGCGCGGCGGGCTGGCCATCGCGGGCGTCTTCGCCTGCATGATGTTCGCCGCCTTGTCCGGGTCGTCCCCCGCGACCGTGGTGGCCATCGGCACCATCGTGATCGCGGCGATGAAGCAGGCGGGCTACACCAAGGACTTCGCCGCCGGCGTGATCTGCAACGCGGGCACGCTGGGCATCCTGATTCCGCCGTCGATCGTGATGGTCGTCTATGCATCGGCCACGGACGTCTCGGTCGGTCGCATGTTCTTGGCCGGCGTCGTCCCGGGGCTGATGGCCGGGCTGATGCTGATGATCACGATCTACGTGATCGCCCGCATCAAGGACATGCCCAAGGGCGAGTTCGCCGGCTGGGGCGAGGTCGGCGCCAGTTTCCGCGACGCCTTCTGGGGCCTCATGCTGATCGTCATCATCATGATCGGGATCTACGGCATCCCCGGCGTCACCGGCGCGATCTTCACTCCGACCGAGGCGGCGGCGGTCGCGTCCGTCTATGCCTTCATCGTGGCGATGTTCATCTATCGCGACATCGGCCCGCTCGCGCCGCGCCCGGCGCAATCGGTCGGCGCCGCGGTGGCGGGCCCGGTCGAGGGGACGCCGAAGTCGCTGTTCTCCGCACCGTGGGCGCTGCTGACGGCGTTCGTGCACCGCGATACCCGCGACACGCTGTTCGAGGCGGGCAAGCTGACGATCATGCTGATGTTCATCATCGCCAACGCGCTGATCCTCAAGCACGTCCTGACCGACGAGCAGATCCCCCAGCACATCGCCGAGGCGATGCTGTCGGCCGGCCTGGGCCCGATCACCTTTCTGATCGTCGTCAACGTGATCCTGCTGATCGGTGGTCAGTTCATGGAGCCGTCGGGCCTGCTGGTGATCGTGGCGCCGCTGGTCTTCCCCATCGCGATCGAGCTGGGGATCGACCCGATCCACCTGGGGATCATCATGGTCGTGAACATGGAGATCGGGATGATCACGCCCCCCGTGGGCCTGAACCTGTTCGTCACCTCGGGCGTGGCGGGCATGTCGATGATGGCCGTGGTCCGGGCTGCGCTGCCCTTCCTGGCCGTCCTTTTCGTCTTCCTGATCCTGGTGACCTACATCCCCGCGATCTCTCTGACACTGCCCCATGCGATCATGGGGCCGGAGACGATCATACGATAGATGCGGGCCGCGCCCCCGATGCGGGGGCGCGGCCGACGATCACGACGCGGCCAGTGCCTCGACGATGGGAATAAAGTCCTTGGCCTTCAGGCTCGCCCCGCCGACCAGCGCCCCGTCGACATTGTCGAGCGCGAAGAGTTCGGCGGCGTTGCCCGCCTTCACAGACCCGCCATAGAGCAGAGAGATCTCCGCACCCAGTTGGTCGCGCAGGGCGTCATGGACCTCGGCGACCTGATCCGGCGTGGCGACCTTGCCGGTGCCGATGGCCCAGACCGGCTCGTAGGCGACAATGAGGGTCTCGGCGGTCGCGCCGTCCGGAAGGGACCCGCGCAATTGCTCCGACAGGACGGCCAGCGTCTCGCCTGCCTCGCGCTGGTCCAAGGTCTCGCCGATGCAGAGGATCGCGATCAGACCGGCGCGCCAGGCCGCCTCCGTCTGCGCGCGGACATCCGCATCGGTCTCCTTGTGATCCGTGCGCCGCTCCGAATGGCCGGTGATGCAATAGGACGCCCCTGCATCCGCCAGCATCTCCGCCGACAGGTCGCCCGTATGCGCGCCCGAGGTGGCGGGATGGCAATATTGCCCCCCGGTCGCCAAACCCTCGGGCATCGAGGTCAGCAGCGTCGCGGGGGGGCAGATCACCACCTGCGCATCGCCGGACTGCACCTGCGCGATGGCGTGGGCCTCCTCCAGCGCGGCGCGCGTTCCGTTCATCTTCCAGTTGCCGGCGGCGATCTTGGTGGGCATGGGCATCTCCTCTTTGGGACGGATCCCTACCACAAGCCACGCGGCGGCCCAGCCCCTGATCAGGCGGCGGGATCGGAGGCGAGCTGCACGCCTGGACCGGATCACTCGCCGGATCTTGGTATGCCAATGAACCCTTGTGTCCCGGCCGCCCGACCGACTATCGTCAGACCATTGAACGGCCCTGGCGAGCATCCGCCGGGGCCGTTTCGATAAGGGCCCGGCCACAGGGTTCGAGGAGACGGGGATGATCGAGGTCCAGGACCTCCACAAGCATTTCGGCGGCTTCCACGCCGTCGACGGCGCCTCGTTGCGCATCGAGGAGCGGTCGATCACCGGGCTGATCGGCCCGAACGGTGCCGGAAAGACCACTCTTTTCAATGTGATCGCGGGGGTTCTTCCGCCGACGCGGGGACGGGTGACCATGGCCGGCGAGGACATCACCGGCCTGCCGCCGCACACGCTGTTTCACAAGGGCCTGCTGCGGACGTTCCAGATCGCCCATGAATTCGGGTCGATGACCTGCCGCGAGAACCTGATGATGGTGCCCGGCGGTCAGTCGGGAGAGAGCCTCTGGAACACGTGGTTCGGCCGCAAGCGGATCGCCGACGAAGAGAGGGCGCTGCGGGCCAAGGCGGACGAAGTGCTGGAATTCCTGACGGTGTCCCATCTTGCCGACCAGCGCGCCTCGGAGATCTCGGGCGGGCAGAAGAAGCTGCTGGAACTGGGCCGGACGATGATGGTGGATGCGCGGATCGTCTTCCTCGACGAGGTCGGCGCGGGCGTGAACCGGACGCTGCTCAACACGATCGGCGACGCGATCCTGCGGCTCAACTCCGAGCGCGGCTACACCTTCGTCGTCATCGAGCACGACATGGACTTCATCGGCCGCATCTGCGGTCCCGTCATCTGCATGGCCGAGGGCAAGGTTCTGGCCGAGGGGACGCTGGACGAGATCAAGGCCGACGAGCGGGTGATCGAGGCCTATCTGGGCACCGGGCTCAAGAACAAGGATCAGGTGGCATGACGCACGCGTCGCCACTCCCAGCATCTTTCGGTGTGCGAATGCCGATGCACCCCTATCGCGTACCCTGCGCACCCCGCGTCTGCACGCACGACACCGGTCCGGTGCCCGGGACTCCGCCCGCTCGCAAGCGGACCGGTTCATCGCATCGACCCGCGCTGCGCGGCGTGGGCGCCGCTGTCGCCCTGATGCTGGCTGGACCGGCGGCGGCGCAGGAGGCGGGGACCTGCCAGTCGATCACATCGAACGTCCGGTACTGCGCGGCGGAGGGGGCGATGCTGCTCGGGGCGGCCGAGCCGGGCGAGGGGGCGGTCGGCGGACCGATGCCGCATATCCGGGCATGGTACAGCAACGAGACCGATCCGTTCTCGGGCATTATGATCCTGGCCATTCCGGTCACGATCGCGCCCGGCGCGACGGTGGAGCCGTCGAACCTCTACGCCGTGGTGCGCGACACGACCGACGCGGACGGATGGGAGCCGGGCACGTTCCAGGACGAATGGATGGCCGCATCGGACGTGATGGACGGAAAGGTCGCGGTCGTCGGAGAATTCCGAGGGAACGCCCCCACGCCGGGTTACGGTACGAACTACGTGTTCGACGCGTGGCTCGACGACCGGACTATCGTCGCGGTCATGACCATCGACGATCAGAAGGGCGTTACACAGGCGTTACGCGACCAGCACCGGGTGACGCGCGAGGGTCTGCAGGTGCGCCCATGAGCCAGAATCCCTATGCCGACGACCGGGGCAACAAGGACGCCTCGATCACCAAGCCGGGACCGGGACCGACCCTGCATCGCGGCGCCATCCCGGCCGAGCGGCCGGAGACGCAATCCGCTTTCCTGATCGGCGATCAGATGACCGGGGGCTATGGCGGCGGCGCGGACATCCTGCACGATTGCACCATTGCCGTGGATGCGGGCGAGATCGCCGTGATCGTCGGGCCCAACGGCGCGGGCAAGTCGACCGCGATGAAGGCCGTCTTCGGGATGCTGGATCTGCGCAAGGGCTCCGTCAGGCTGGACGGTCAGGACATCACGGCGCTCTCTCCGCAGGACAGGGTGAAGGCGGGGATGGGCTTCGTGCCGCAGAACAACAACATCTTCACCTCGATGACCGTCGAGGAGAACCTGGAGATGGGCGCCTTCATCCGCCGCGACGACATCCGCTCGACGATGGAGCAGGTCTACGACCTGTTCCCGATCCTGCGCGACAAGCGCCGGCAGCCTGCCGGGGAATTGTCGGGCGGCCAGCGCCAGCAGGTCGCCGTGGGCCGCGCGCTGATGACCAAGCCCAAGGTCCTGATGCTGGATGAGCCGACGGCGGGGGTCAGCCCGATCGTAATGGACGAGCTCTTCGACCGGATCATCGAGGTCAGCCGCACCGGCATCCCGATCCTGATGGTCGAGCAGAATGCGCGCCAGGCGCTGAACATCGCCGACAAGGGCTACGTGCTGGTCCAGGGGCGCAACGCCTATACCGGCACCGGAAAGGCGCTGATGGAGGACGACGAAGTGCGACGGAGCTTTCTGGGGGGATGATGCGCGCAATCGCCATGAGCGCGGCCCTGATGGCCGCCCCCGCCGCCGCGCAGGAGGTCGAGGCGCTGACCTGCATCTTCGAGCAGGAATGCCTGACCGGCGAGGCCTGCGCCGCGACGACCTTCGAGATCACCGTGGTCGAGCGGCGCGGCGCCGCGCCCGACCCCGACGCGGAGGACGCAGAGGCCGAGACCGAGACGCTGCTGCGGACCATCGCCGGCGATATCGACGTGGTCTCCGCCGCCGAGACCGGCGAGGGCCGGGCCTGGCTGGGACTCGACGGGCTGGACAGCCATGCCCTGTCGGTGGCGAGCGACCGATCCGCCGTCTACACCGCGCAGATCCCGGCGGCCGAGATGGCGCTGACCTATCTGGGCGATTGCGAGGGGTTGGGATGAGGGCGGTCCTGGTCGCCTTGCTCGGCTTCACAGGTCCGGCATGGGCCGACGGTCAGGTCCTTTCGTGTTCCGCCTCGCGGAGCTGCGATGCGGCCGGTCTCTGCATGGATGACGGTCGCGACGTGCGGTTCGATCTGACACCTTTGGAGGTCGGTGGCGACGGCACCGGGCTTTATCGGATCGCCTACGGTCCGCTCGATGTCGAGGCTGTGCTGGACGGGACGTCCACCCTGTCCTGGTCCGAGGGCGGAACGAACCTGAACACGCTCGTCCCGACGGGACCGGAGACGATGGTCTGGGTCGCCCGCGACCCGGAGGAGGCGCCCATCACCGCCAGGACCACTTTCCTGACATGCAAGAGGCCCGTGCGATGGAACCGCTGAACGCACTGGTCGTGCTGGCCAATTTCGTGCTGATCCCGGCCACGGCCTACGGGGCGCAACTGGCGCTGGGCGCGCTGGGCGTGACGCTGATCTACGGGATCCTGCGGTTCTCGAACTTCGCCCATGGGGACACGATGGCCTTCGGAACGATGGCGGTGATCCTTGCGACATGGGGGCTGCAATCCCTGGGCGTGGGGTTCGGGGTTCTGCCCACGGCGTTGCTGGCGCTGCCGGTGGGGATCGCGGTGGCGGCGGCGCTGACGCTGGGGACGGACCGGCTGGTCTATCGCTTCTACCGGGGCAGGAGGGCCGCGCCGGTGATCTTCGTGATCGCGTCGCTGGGCGTGATGTTCGTCTATAACGGCCTGACCCGCTTTGTAATCGGGACCGACGACCAACGCTTCGAGGATGGCGAGCGGTTCATCATCACCGCCCGTGAATTCCGCGAGATGACGGGTCTGGCCGAGGGGCTGGCCCTGCGCACGACGCAGGTCATCACCATCGTCGTCGCGGTCATCGTCGTGACGGCCCTGTTCTGGTTCCTAAACCGCACCCGAACCGGCAAGTCCATGCGTGCCTATTCCGACAACGAGGATCTGGCGCTGTTGTCCGGCATCGACCCCGAGCGGGTCGTGGTCATCACCTGGCTCATCGTCGCGGCCCTGGCGACGGTGGCGGGGACGCTCTATGGCCTCGACAAGAGCTTCAAGCCGTTCACCTATTTCCAACTTCTGTTGCCGATCTTCGCCGCAGCCATCGTGGGCGGGCTGGGCAGCCCGCTGGGCGCCATCGCGGGCGGCTTCGTGATCGCCTTCGCGGAGGTGACGATCACCTACCCCCTTAAGCGCGTTCTGGGATACCTGATGCCCGAGAGCCTGGAACCCGACGGCCTCGTCCAACTCCTCTCCACCGATTATAAATTCGCGGTCAGCTTCGCGATCCTGCTGATCGTGCTGCTGTTCCGTCCGACGGGTCTCTTCGCGGGGAAGGCGGTATGAACCGGAACGTCCTTCTGTTCGCCTTCGTGGCGCTCCTCTTTCTCGGGACGGGCTTCGTCCAGTCGTGGAACGTGGCGCTGACGATTCTCAACATGGCGATGGTCTCGGCCATCATGGCGTTGGGTGTGAACATGCAATGGGGCTATGCGGGCCTCTTCAATGTGGGCGTCATGGGCTTCGTGGCGCTGGGCGGGCTGGGCGCCGTACTGGTCGGCATGCCGCCGGTGAACGAGGCCTGGGCGGCGGGCGGCCTGCGGGTGGTCGGCGGCCTGCTGATCGGGGCTGCGACCATCGCGGCGGCGGTCATGGCGTGGGACCGAATGCGCCGCTTCCGCGGCCTGGCCGTGGCCGCGCTGCTGCTGATCGGCTTCTTCGCGTTCCGCGCGGTCTTCGACGGCGGCGTGCAGATGGTGGAGGCGGTGAACCCCGCCTCGACGGGCTATCTGGGCGGGCTGGGCCTTCCGATCATCATCGGCTGGCCGGTCGGCGGCCTGCTCGCGGCGGGCGCGGCCTGGTTCATCGGCAAGACGGCTCTGGGGCTGCGGTCGGACTATCTGGCCATCGCGACGCTCGGCATCGCGGAGATCGTGATCGCCGTGCTCAAGAACGAGGATTGGCTGGCGCGGGGCGTCAAGAACGTCATCGGCCTGCCGCGTCCGGTTCCCTACGAGGTGGATCTCCAGAACTCGGCCGGGTTCCGCGAATTCGCGGCCGAGCTGGGCACCGACCCCGTCACCGCATCGACCATCGCGGTCAAGCTGGCCTATCTGGGCCTCTTCGGGGTGGTGCTGGGCCTGTTGCTGTGGCTGGCGCAGGCGGCCCTCGCCTCGCCTTGGGGGCGCATGATGCGCGCCATCCGCGATAACGAGGTCGCCGCCGAGGCGATGGGCAAGGACGTCACGGCCCGGCATCTGCAGATCTTCATCCTGGGCTCGGCCGTCTGCGGGCTGGCGGGCGCGATGATGACGACGCTGGACGGGCAATTGACACCGGGTACGTACCAGCCGCTGCGCTACACCTTCCTGATCTGGGTGATGGTGATCGTGGGCGGCTCCGGCAACAATTGGGGCGCCGTGCTGGGCGGGTTCCTGATCTGGTGGCTCTGGGTGCAGGTGGAGCCGTTGGGCGCGCTGCTTATGGACACGATCACTGCGGGGATGGCGGACGGTACCTGGCTGAAGGGTCACCTACAGGACGCGGCTGCCCATATGCGCCTGCTGACAATGGGTCTGGTCCTGCTCCTGGTGCTGCGGTTTTCCCCGCGGGGACTGATCCCGGAGAAATGAAGTAAGCGCGTTCCGCAGGAGAAACAAAGGCGTCCATGTCGACATGACCCAGATCGCCGAGTTCGACTTCTCGATCCTCGGGGTCCACGAGAAGCGGATTCAGTCCATCTGACGTCAGTTCCTGGAGTATCCGGTCGCCGAGCGTGACGAGGTCATCGAAAACCTGCGTTCAAGGCGTTTCGACGAAATTGTTGTGATCTTCACGATCCGCGATACGGTTGATGATTGGACGATCACAATAGGCGCCGTCGTACCACATGACCCGGAACGCCCAACTTCTACCCTATTGAAAGGTTTGGATGTGATGGCCAAGTTCCGAGCCGTATTTGGAGATTGGACATGACTTTCGAGGATTATGCGCAACTGACACCGAAGCAGCGGCTCGAGATCGGAGTGGCATCCTTGCTTCCGGCGCTCGTCGCCGTTGAAGCATCGGAAATCAGGCTGTCCGAAGCGGACGACGTTGGCCAGACTGACGAACTTGCCGACGATATGGCCGCGACGGCTGCTGGCTGACCCTCAGAACCCCAGCGGCTCCAGCAGGCGCTCCGCTTCCTGCATGGGCGTGGCGAGTCTGCTCTTGTCCTCGCCGGGGTGGAATCGGGCGCGGATGGCGGTCGGCATCGGTTCGGGCCGCAGGAGGTGGATGCGCGGCGCGCCATCCGCCGTGCTCTCGGCCTGCCAGGCCTGCACGAGCGCACGCTGGGCCGCCTTGGTCGCATTGTAGGGTCCGGCGAACTTGGCCGGCTTCTCGTCG
The DNA here is from genome assembly GCF_000877395.1 of Jannaschia aquimarina. Taxonomy (GTDB): domain Bacteria; phylum Pseudomonadota; class Alphaproteobacteria; order Rhodobacterales; family Rhodobacteraceae; genus Jannaschia; species Jannaschia aquimarina. The sequence continues at coordinate 128,116 of NZ_JYFE01000020.1, forward strand.
TCGAAGAAGAGGGCGTCGCCCCCGCCCGCTGCCCGCAGGAGGGGTGACACGTAGGGGATCAGCCGCGCCAGCGCGGTCACGTTCGTCTTGAGCGCCGAGGCCATGTCCTTCTCCGACACCATGTCGGCGGGCGTCAACGGTGGCGGGGTGATCGCCGTGTGCGCCCAGACGGCCAATCCGCCCCAGCGATCATGGATCGAGCGGCACAGATGCTGCATCGCGCCCGCATCGGTCACGTCCATCGGGGCCAGCGTTGCCTGGCCGCCCGCCTGCTGGATCGCATCGTCCAACTCCTCCAGCCCGCCCTGCGTGCGGGCGACGGCGACGACGTGGAAGCGGTGCGCGAGGCGCTTGGCGATGGCGGCGCCGAGCCCGCGAGAGGCGCCGGTGACGAGAGCGGGATAGGTCTGGTCCATGGCCGCGCCGAGTGCCACGGCGTCCGCCCGCCCGCAAGGGGACGGACGCGGCGTTGACACGCGCGGGGGCGCGGCGGAAAAGGCCCCAAAGGGACGCAGGAGGATGATGATGACCCTGACCGCTCGCGCCTTCGGGCAGATGACGCTGCCCAAGCAGGTGGCGATTGCCATCGCCGGCTCGGCCCTGATCGCCATCGCGGCGAAGATCCAGGTTCCGATGTTCCCGGTTCCGATGACGTTGCAGGTGCTGACTGTGCTGTTCGTCGGACTGGCCTTCGGCGCGCGTCTGGGTGCCGCGACCGTCGCGCTCTACCTTGCCGAGGGCCTGGCGGGCCTGCCGGTCTTCACCACAACGACGCCGCCCGGACCGGCCGCCTTTGCCGGTCCGACGGCGGGCTTTCTGGTCGGCTTCGTGCCGATGGCCTTTGTCGCAGGCCTTGCCGCCGGGTGCGGCTGGCTGGCCATGATCGCCGCCTGCGTCGCGGCGACGGCCGTGCTGTACGTTTTCGGGATGGCCTGGCCGCTGGGCCTCGCCACCGTTTTCGGGATCCAGGCGGGCTGGGCTGCACTGGCGCCGGCCGCCGCCTTCGGTGCCTTCATGGTGCCGTTCCTGATCGGGGACGCGGTCAAGATCGCGCTGGCAGTCCTGCTTGCGGCCGGGGGCAGGGCGCTTCTGCGCCGCTGAGCCGGATCCCACGGAATTCTGGGGGCCGTGCCGGAGGGCGCGGCCCTTTTTCTTGTCCGAAGGCTATTCCGCCGCCACCTGAACCGCGCGTTTGCGAGAGGCCGCATTCGCCCAGACCGCCATGCTGGTCCGCGCCAGGTCGCTTCCCTCGGCCTCCAGCATCCGCGTGATCACGCTGATCTGCGAGAAGGTCCAGAAGATGCAGGCCTCCAGCAGCCAGGGCTTGCCCGCCTCGTCGATCCGGAAATCGAACAGCGAATAGTCCCGCGCGCCCAACGCGGCATGCATCGCAATCGCGGCATGATGGAGGTCGTCGCGGGTCAGTGCCGCCAGGTGGGCGGGGCAGGAGGTCCTCAGGCTGGGCTGCTCCCATGATTTCGTCGTGACGGCGCCGGTCGCATCGACCACCACCTTGTCGGAACGCTCGCGGATCGGACGATCCGGCGTGACGTGGTATTCGAGGATCGGCAGAACGCGAGGAGCGCCGTGATCCTCGATGACGCCAACGCGCACCTCACGGCCCGGAACGTAGTCCTCGACGAGTGCGACCGGCGCGGCGTCGAGTGCCTTGCGGAGGGCGCCCGGCCAATCGGCGCGATCCCGGACGAGGGTCAGGCCGATGGAATTGTCTTCGCCGTCGGGCTTGACGATGACGGGCAGGCGGGACGGCGGGGCGACATCCGTGGTGGTCAGTCGGCGTGCCTCGGGGGTATCGACGCCGACCGAGCGCGCCAGTGCCTTTGTCTGCCACTTGGACGTCGCCACGTGGATCGACGCCGCGTTCGGCCCCACGACGGGCACGCCCATCACGTCCTCGAACAACGCCCGCCACGTGGTCATTCCGGCTTGGCAGAACATGTGCGGCACGACGACATCTATCCCGCGGGCGCGCTGCGCGACGTCCGCCAGATTGCAGGGAAACGGGTCTTGCCCCTGACCGGCCCAAGTCATCGCTCCGTCGGGCGCGACCGTCAGGACGGAGGCGCGAGTGCCGAAGGGCGCAACGCATCGGTCCTGATAGGTGCGCGACAGATCGTAATAGAAGCGGGTCGTCGTCGCGCCGACGAGGTGTAGCACATGCATGACGTAGTCTCCTGTCGTCAGGAGATAGGGTGCCCAAGGGCCGCGTCATCGCCCGATTCCTGCGATCCCGCGATTACGGTGCGCGGGTCGCCGTCAGGGCCACCGCGATATCGACCGTCAGTCCCACGTTGCTGGCATCGGGGTAGGCGGTGCCGACCCCGAAGTCGAGCCGCTCGACCGCCGTGTTGCCGGTGACGGTGGCCGTGTCGCCATCCAGCGTAAGGTCGAAGGGCAGGCGCAGGGGCATCTCGACGCCGCGCAGAGTCAACGTCCCGTCGGCCACGTAGTCAGTGGCCTCACCAGGCTGGATGGTCGCGGCGAAGGTGGCGGTGGGAAAGGCGCCCGCGTCCAGAAACTCCGCCCCCGTGGCCTGCGACGTGACAGAGCCCAGCGTCAGCGAGCCGATGGCGACCGTCACCTCGACCTCGCCGAAGGTGCCGTCATCGCGCGGCGCTTCGTCGAAGGCGATGACGGCGGTCCAGTCCTCGAAAGTCCCCGTCACGGACGCGCCCATCTGAACCACGTCGATCGAGAGCGTGCCCTCCTGCACCACCCAGTCGGACGCGGCCTGTTCGAGCTGTACAGCTGCCGCGGCGGGCGCCTGGTCGGACGTCACGGTCAGCCCCACGCCAAGCGCGGCGCCCCAGACGGCGAGCGCGGCGATGGCGGGCGCCGTGTGGCGGCCCGAGGCGGGGAGTGGGCCCGGATCGCTGCCGCGCCACATCCGGGCGAAGGTGCTGTCCTTGTCGATCACGGCGTGCTTGATCGTGCCGACGATGTGCAGGACCAGCGCGCCGATCAGGACCCATTTGAAGGTGATGTGCAGCGTCGCGAAGGTCGCCGACAGTGCCGGATCCTTTGGGAAGAACGGCAACGACTGGCCAAAGGGCCACCAGATCGGCGCAAATCCTTCGGACGTGGCGTGGTGGATCCAACCGGTCAGCGGCACGAGCACAAGGCTGCCATAGAGGACCCAATGCACGAGGCCAGCCACGAAGGTCTCGGCCCGCCGGTCGGGATGGAGCGGTTGGGGACGCGGCTGGGTGATGGCCCAGACGATCCGCGCCAGCGCGATGAAGAACACGGCCAGTCCCACGGTCTTGTGGGCCGAGAACAATGTCGCCTTCGTCGCCAGCGCGGCATCGGTGTCGTAGGGCCAGTCATAGGCGACGCCGCCCAGCACGGCGGCGGTGGGGATCAGCAGGGCGATCGCCCAGTGGAAGGCGCGTTCGACCCAGCCATAGGTCGTCTCTGTGTTCGTGGCGGACATCCCGGCCTCCGTGCAGCGTCGGGATCAAGGTAGGGCATTCGCCGCGCGCCGTCACCGCGCCCTCGTGCACAGATCCCGTGCATTCGTTGCAGCATCGAACGGGCCGCGCTATCGGGGCGGGACGCATCAGGGAGGTGTTCATGAGCCGCGCATTCGTCTTCCCCGGTCAGGGGGCGCAGACCATCGGCATGGGCCGCGAACTGGCCGAGGCCTATCCGGCGGCGCGCGCCGTCTTCGATGCGGTGGATGCCGCGCTGGGCGAGGATCTGTCGGGCCTGATCTGGTCCGGCGACATCGAGACCCTGACGCTGACCCGAAATGCGCAACCGGCCTTGATGGCGACCTCGATCGCCGCGTTGCGTGCATTGGAGGCCGAGGGCGTGTCCGTGGCGGATCACGCGGCTTTCGTCGCCGGGCACTCGCTGGGCGAGTATTCGGCACTGGTCGCCGCCGGGTCTCTCGCGCTGGAGGATGCCGCCCGCCTGCTTCGGATCCGGGGCGAGGCGATGCAGGCCGCCGTACCGGCCGGCGAAGGGGCGATGGCCGCGATCCTGGGGCTGGATATCGACGCGGTGCGCAGCGTCGCCAAGGACGCCGCCGATGGCGAGGTCTGCGAGGCCGCGAACGACAACGATCCCGCTCAGGTCGTGGTGTCCGGTCACAAGGCGGCCGTCGAGCGCGCCGTCGATCTGGCCAAGGAGCGGGGGGCCAAGCGTGCGGTGATGCTACCGGTCTCGGCCCCGTTCCATTGCGCGCTGATGGAGCCCGCTGCCCGGGCCATGGCCGACGCGCTGGACCATGTCCATCTCGATCCTCCGGCCGTGCCCTTGGTCGCGAATGTGCAGGCCGCCCCTCTGTTGGACGAGGGGACGATCCGCTCGCTTCTGGTGGAACAGGTGACCGGCGCCGTGCGCTGGCGCGAGAGCGTCGCCCGCATGGCCGCCGACGGCGTAACGGAAATCTGGGAGATCGGCGCGGGCAAGGCCCTGTCGGGGATGATCCGGCGTATCGACAAATCCGTCGAGACCCGCGCCATCGGCACGCCCGACGACGTCAAGGCCGCCGCGCAGGCGCTTTAGGAAAGGCTTGGAGATGTTTGATCTGAATGGGAAAGCCGCGCTGGTGACTGGCGCGTCCGGGGGGATCGGCGCGGCCATCGCCCGCACGTTGCATGGCCGGGGTGCCACGGTCGGCCTGTCGGGCACGCGGGAGGAGCCGTTGAAGGCGCTGGCCGAAGAACTGGGCGAGCGGGCGAATGTGCTGCCCTGCAACCTGTCGGATGCGGATGCCGTCAACGCTTTGCCCAAGCAGGCGGCCGAGGCGATGGGCGCCGTGGATATCCTCGTGAACAACGCGGGCGTGACGCGCGACAACCTCTTCATGCGCATGTCCGAAGAGGAATGGGCACAGGTGATCGAGGTCAACCTGACGGCCGCCTTCCGCCTGTCGAAAGGCGTGCTGCGCGGGATGATGAAGGCCCGCTGGGGCCGCATTGTGAACGTGTCCTCCGTCGTCGGCGCCACCGGCAATCCGGGGCAGGGCAACTACGCCGCCTCCAAGGCGGGGCTGGTGGGCATGTCCAAGTCGCTGGCCTACGAGGTCGCGAGCCGGGGCATCACCGTGAACGCCATCGCGCCGGGCTTCATCGCCACCGCCATGACCGACAAGCTGACGGACGACCAGAAATCCAAGATCGACGACCAGATCCCGATGGGCCGGATGGGAACGCCCGAGGAGATCGCCGCCGCCGCGCTGTATCTGGCCAGCGACGAGGCGGCCTATGTCACCGGCGCGGTCCTGCATGTCAACGGCGGGTTGGCGATGGTCTAAGTTATTGGCAACGCGGGTTTATGCTCCGATGCCGCAGCCGCGAAACGGTCCGATCCGCGCCCTTGGATTGCCATTTGCCATCCCGGAGGCGCGTGATATAGGCGCCCCCACACCAAGGAAGGCCCCACGCGGGCGGGAAACGAGGTTTGAGACATGAGCGATATCGAAGATCGCGTCCGCAAGAAGGTGGTCGAGCATCTGGGCGTCGAAGAGGAGAAGGTGACCGAGAACGCCTCCTTCATCGACGATCTGGGCGCCGACTCGCTCGACACGGTCGAGCTGGTCATGGCCTTCGAGGAAGAATTCGGGATCGAGATCCCCGACGATGCCGCCGAGTCGATCCAGACGTTCGGCGACGCCGTCAAGTTCATCAAGGAAAACACCTGATCGCCGCGATGCGATCCGTTTGTTGAACGAGTCGGAGGCGCCCTGCGGGGCGCCTTTTCGCTTATCCGAGGCCTGGTCCCCTGAAATACTTCGCCGACTTCCTGCTGATCCTGTTCGCCGCCGGCGTCGGTCTGTTCGCCTGGTTCGCATTGTCGGTCCACGCGCCGCCGACGCTGATGCGGCTGTTCCAGAGCTTCACGATCCTCGCGCTCGTCGCGTCGCTGCTGCTCTGGATCGTCTCCCGCCCCTGGGCCTGGAGCGGGGTGACCGTGATCGCGCTGCTCCATCTGGGATGGTACCTGACGCTGACGCCCCGCGCCGACCGGGACTGGGCGCCCGATATGGCACGGATCACGACCGGATCGGTCGAGAACGGCATCGCGCGCCTGAGCGATGTGCGCGCCTTCACCTGGGCCGAAGGCGGAGAGGTGAGCGAGGCGATCTGGCGCGACGGCATATACGACCTGTCGCGGATCGAGCGGGTGGACCTGTTGACCTCGAGTTGGGGCCACCCGGACATCGCGCATATCATTGTGACGTTCCATTTCGACGACGGGGGCGATCTGGCCTGGTCCATCGAGGCGCGCCGCGAAGTGGGCGAAAGCTTCAACGGCCCCGGCGGGTTCCTGCGCCAGTTCGAGCTGGCGGTGGTGGCGGCGCCCGAGTCGGACGTGATCGACCTGCGCGTCGAGTCGCGTGGCGAGACTGTGCGCCGGTTCCCCACGACGCTGACGCCGGAACAGGGCGCAATCCTGTTTCGGCGATATATCGAGCTCGGCAATACGCTGGACGCGCGGCCGCGCTTCTACAACATCGTCTTCGGCAACTGCACGACCGTCGCCTGGTCGCTGGCCCATGCGCTGCGGGCGGACCTGCCGTTACATTCGGGTCTCGTTCTCTCCGGGCGCCTGCCGGAATATCTCGATGAGCTGGGCGTGCTGCCCGGCGATGTGCCGATGTCGCAGCGCCGCGAGGAAGGGCTCCTGCGGCCCCGGTCGGAGTAGCAAGCGACCCCACCCGGTGCTAACGCGTCGGACATGAACCTGCGCTCGGTCCGAGATATCAGTTACGCCCATGGCGCGCGCACGCGGCGCGGCCGGGCGATGATCCGTGGTCTGGAGATGCTGGGCGGGCGTCCCGGCCTGTTGCGCCGGGCGCGGGGCTACGATGTGGCCCTGGCGCGGGGCGCGATCTTCTGGGAGGAGATGGCGGCGCGCTACGGACTGCGGCTCGACGTCGTCGGCGGGACGCTGGATGCGATCCCGGCCGAGGGGCCGCTGGTGATCGTGGCGAACCATCCTTTCGGCATTCTGGACGGGCTGGCGCTGTCGCTGGTGCTGTCGCGGCGGCGCGGGGCCTTCAAGGTGATGGCCAACGATATCTTCCTGCAAGCGCCGGAACTGGCCGACGTGGTGCTGCCGGTCTCGTTCGAAGAGACGCGCGCGGCTCGGGCGGCGAACCTCGCGATGCGGCGCGCGGCGCTGGACTGGCTGGGGCGGGGTGGCGCCATGGGCGTCTTTCCCGGCGGCACCGTGTCGACGCCGATGCGCCCGTTCGGAGAGGCGCGCGACCCGGTCTGGCGGGGCTTCACGGCCAAGCTGATCCGGGCCAGTGGCGCGACGGTCGTTCCGGTGCATTTCGACGGGGCCAATTCGCGGCTGTTCCAGTTGGCCAGCCACGTGCACGCGACGCTGAGGCTGGGCCTTCTGATCCGCGAGTTCCGGGCGCGCACGGACGGGCCCGTGCGTCTGTCGGTGGGCGCGCCCATCGGCCCGGACGAAATCGCGGCGCAGGGCGGCACGAAGGCCGACTTGATGGCGTGGCTGCGGTCGCGCACCTATGCGGCGGGCGGGCTGGACGATGCCCCCGGCCTGGATTTCGAGACGGACAGGGTGGGCTGCGGATGAGCGTCGTGACGGAGGCACGCGGATGAGCGTCGGCATCTTCGACAGTGGCCTGGGCGGCCTGACCGTCTGGCGCGGCATCCGGGAGCGGTTGCCGGACCAGCCGCTCCTCTACTACGCGGACACGGCGCATGCGCCCTATGGCACCCGCCCGATGGAGGAGATCCACGACCTGACCGTCGCCGCCGTCACCGCGATGTGGCGCGACGTCGATCTGGTCGTGCTGGCCTGCAATACCGCGTCGGCCGCGGCCCTGCGCCGGATGCAGGAGGCGGGCGTGCCTCAGGGCAAGCGCGTGCTCGGCGTCTTCGTGCCCCTGATCGAGGCGCTGACCGAACGGGGCTGGGGCGACAACTCCCCCCCGCGCGAGGTTGCGGTGCAGCAGGTCGCCCTGTTCGCGACCCCGGCGACAGTGGCCAGCCGGGCCTTCCAGCGCGAACTGGCCTTCCGGGCGGTGGGTGTCGATGTCGAGGCGCAGGCCTGTGCCGGCCTCGTGGACGCGATCGAGGATGGCGACATGGTGCTGGCCGAGGCGATGGTACGGGCCCATGTGGACGCCCTGCGCCGCAAGATGCCGCACCCGCAGGCCGCCGTGCTGGGCTGCACCCACTATCCGCTGGTGGCCGATGCCTTCCAGCGTGAGCTTGGCGCGGATGTGCGGGTGTTGAGTCAGGCGGACATTGTGGCGGCGAGCCTTGCCGACTATCTTGAACGGCGTCCGGAATTCGCCGGCGGCGGTCGCGACGTGATGTGGACCACCGGCGATCCGGCGACCGTGTCCGCCCGCGCGACGCAGTTCCTGCGCCGCCCCCTCAGTTTCGAGGCCGCCCCATGAGAAGCCTGCGCAAGGCCCGCCGCATCCAGATCATCGCCATCGCCGCCGTGGCCCTGGCCGGGTCGGCCGCGCTGATGGGATATGCGTTCCGCGAGGGGATCAACTTCTTCCGCTCGCCCAGCCAGGTGGCCGAGGCGCCGCCGCCGCCCTCGGAGGTGTTCCGCATCGGCGGACTGGTCGAGGAGGGCTCGCTGCTGCGGGGCGAGGGCACCGAGATCGCCTTTCGTGTCACCGATGGCGGCGCGTCGATCCCGGTGACCTATGTCGGCGTCCTGCCCGACCTCTTCGGAGAGGGCGAGGGCATGGTCGGCACCGGCAGCTACGTCGACGGCGTCTTCCGCGCGACCGAGATCCTGGCCCGCCACGACGAGACCTACATGCCCGCCGAAGTGATTGACGCGCTCAAGGAGCAGGGCGTCTATCAGGAGCCCGGCGCCGAGAGCTGACCGCGCGCGGGTTTGCGCGCGTCGACGCTTCGTTAACGCTCCGCCGGCCCGGCAATCTTCCGTTAACCGCTCGGACGCAGCGTCCGCCCCTCATTCATTCGAGAGGGGCATCTCATGCAGAGTGTGCGCAGCATTGCCGAAGAGATCGTGGCCCGCGAGGGCGGCTTCGTGAACGACCCGGACGATCCGGGCGGGGCGACCAATTACGGCGTCACCATCCATACGATGCGGCGTCTGGGGCTGGACCTGGACGGCGATGGCGACGTGGACGTCGCCGATGTGCGCCGCCTCGACCGGGGCCGGGCCACCGACATCTTCGTGGATCACTACTTTCACCGTGTCCGCGTCGATGCGCTGCCCGAGGCGCTGCAGGCCTCGGTCTTCGACATGTACGTCAATGCGGGCGCCAATGCGGTCAAGATCCTGCAACGCCTGCTGGGCGAGATGGGCCATCCCGTTGCGGTGGACGGCGTGATCGGGCCGCAGACGGTGGCCGCCGCCCGCGCCGCGGCCGCAGCAGCGCCCGGCCACATCGCCGACGCATACGGCATCGCACGGCGCAACTACTATTACGCCCTCGCCGACCGGCGTCCCGCAAGCCGCAAATACGCCCGTCGCCGGGATGGCGGGAAAGGCGGCTGGATCGTCCGGGCCGAAGAGTTCATCTCTCCGCGCTACCACCTGTCGGCCGCGCAGCACCGCGCCCGCACGGCGGGGTGGCGGTGATGGGCGTGCTGCAGGGTGTCGGCGGGTTGGCGCGGACGGCCGTCGACGCGGCGCGCGTCTTTCGTGCCGACGCGACGGCGGGGCAGGCGCTGCGCCATCGCGCGCGGCAGGCCGCCCTGGGCCAGATGGAGGCCGAGTTCCGCCGCCCCCATCGCACACGGTTCGATGCGGTGATCGACGGGCTGAACCGGATGCCGCGCCCTGCGCTGGCCTTCGGGACGCTGGGCCTGTTCGTCTACGCCATGGCCGATCCGCGTGGCTTCTCCGAACGAATGGAAGGACTTGCCTATGTGCCCGAGCCGCTCTGGTGGTTGCTGGGGGCCATCGTCGGGTTCTATTTCGGCGCGCGGGAACTGCACTACCTGCGCGCTCCGGCCGAGCCCCGGCCGGAGCCGGTGACCTCGTCCTGGCACCATTCCGACGAGCAGGGCGGGGCGGAGGCCCCTGCCGCATCGGACAACCCCGCCCTCGCGGAATGGCGCGCGGCCACGCAGCCGTGATGCGGCGCCCCGCCGCGCCCCATTGGCGCGGCGGGGCTGGGCGCATATACCGGGGTCATGATCGTAGAACTCGGCCATTTCGCCCTGATCCTCGCCTTCGGTGTCGCCATCGCCCAGACCATCGTTCCGATGGTCGGTGCCCAGAAGGGCTGGGCCGGTTGGATGGCGATGGCGCGGCCCGCCGCCGTGGTGCAGGTGGGTCTGGTCGCGTTCAGCTTCGCGGCGCTGACTTACGCCTTCGTCACGTCAGATTTCTCGCTGCGGCTTGTGGTGCTGAACTCCCATACCGACAAGCCGATGCTCTACAAGGTGACGGGCGTCTGGGGGAATCACGAGGGATCGCTGCTGCTCTGGGTGCTGATCCTCGCGGCGTTCGGCGCGGCGGCGGCGATCTGGGGGCAGGGGCTGCGCGATACGCTGCGCGCCCGCGTGCTGGCGGTTCAGGCCAGCGTCGGCGTCGCCTTCTACGCCTTCATCCTCTTTACTTCGAACCCGTTCACCCGGCTCGAGACGCCGCCATTCAACGGCGAGGATCTGAACCCGCTGCTGCAGGATCCCGGTCTCGCCTTCCATCCGCCGTTTCTCTACCTCGGCTATGTCGGCCTCAGCATGGCGTTCAGCTTCGCCGTCGCCGCCCTGATCGAGGGGCGGGTCGACGCCGCCTGGGGCCGGTGGGTGCGCCCGTGGACGCTGGCGGCCTGGCTTTTCCTGACGGTGGGCATCGCGCTGGGCTCCTGGTGGGCTTATTACGAGCTGGGCTGGGGCGGGTTCTGGTTCTGGGACCCGGTGGAGAATGCCAGCTTCATGCCTTGGCTGATCGCGGCGGCGCTGCTTCACAGCGCGATCGTCGTCGAAAAGCGCGAGGCGCTGAAATCCTGGACGATCCTTTTGGCGATCCTGGCCTTCGGCTTCAGTCTGATCGGCACGTTCATCGTCCGCTCGGGTGTGCTGACCAGCGTGCACGCCTTCGCCAACGACCCGGAGCGGGGGGTCTACATCCTGGGCATCCTCGTGCTCTTCACCGGTGGGGCGCTGGCGCTCTATGCGGTGCGGGCGCCCGCGATGCAGGCCAAGGGCGTGTTCGGCACCGTCAGCCGCGAAAGCGCGCTGGTCGCCAACAATCTGCTGCTGGCCGTGTCCTGCTTCGTCGTCTTCATCGGGACGATCTGGCCTCTGGTGGCCGAGATGGCATTCGACCGAAAGCTGTCGGTCGGCCCGCCCTTCTTCAATGCGGCGTTCACACCATTCGTCATCGCGTTGGCGCTGATCCTGCCGCTGGGCGCCCTGTTGCCGTGGAAGCGGGGGCGCGCCAAGGCGCTGACGCCGCTCTGGCTTGTGGCGGTGCTGGCTCTGGCGGTGACCGGGCTGGTCTGGGCGATGCAGACCGGCCGCTCGCTGGCCGGGCCCTTGGGCGCGGGTCTGGGCGTGTGGTTGGTGGTCGCCTCGCTCGTCGACCTTTTGACGCGTACCGGGCGTGGGCCCTGGGGACAGCGGCTGGGCCGCCTGACGCGCCTGCCCGGTGCCGATTGGGGCAAGGCCCTGGCCCATGGCGGCCTCGGCATCACCATCTTCGGCGTCGCCGCACTGACCGCCTGGGAGCAGGAGGCCATCGAGGTTCTCGACGTAGGCGACAGCCTGACGCTCGGCCGCTACGAGGTCGTGCTGGAGGATGTCAGCCGCGTGCAGGGCCCGAACTACGTCTCGACGCTGGCTCGGATGCATGTCTACGAGGACGGTCGCGATATCGGCGTTTTGCCCGCCGAGAAGCGGGTCTATCCCGTGGCCCGCATGCCCACGACCGAGGCCGGGATCGACAACGGATTCCTCCGCGACGTCTATGCGGTGATCGGCGACCCGCAGCAGGGCGGGGGCTGGGCCGTCCGGGTCTATATCAAGCCCTTCGCCAACTGGATCTGGGGCGGTGCGATCATCATGGCTCTGGGCGGGATGGTCTCGCTGCTGGACCGGCGCTACCGCGTGGGCGTGGCGCAGCGGCGCCGTCCCGTATCCGTTGCCGGGGTGCCGGCGGAATGATCGGGTCGGAAAAGGTGGGCATGGCGATGCCTTACCTGCGGGGTTTCGTGATTGCCTGCGCGCTGGCGGGGGCTGCCGCGGCCGTGCAGCCCGACGAGGTCCTCGATGACCCCGCGTTGGAGGAGCGCGCGCGAGACCTGTCACAGGGCCTCCGCTGCCTCGTCTGCCGCAACGAAAGCATCGACGAGAGCAATGCCACCATCGCCCGTGACCTGCGTCTTTTGGTGCGGGAACGGCTGGTGGCGGGCGACACGGACGCCGAGGTCGTGGAGTTCGTCGTGGATCGCTACGGCGAATACGTCTTGCTGAACCCGCCCGCGACTGGAGGGAACATCATCCTCTGGGCCGCGCCTCTGGCGCTGCTGCTGCTGGGGGCGGGCGTGGCCGTTGCCCACGTCACGCGTCAGAAGGGCGGGGGCGAGGTGCTTTCTGCCGAGGAAGAGGCGCGCTTGGCGGAACTGCTGGAGGAGCGTCGGTAAGAGCGCTTGCTGCGACCGTGACCAGAGCGCGTCGATCTAAAGCGGCGGGGCAGTGCTCGCCAGACGCCTAACGGTCACGCTGAATCGACTTTGCCGTCGCGGTCCGACCCGGTAAGGTAGGGCACGGTCCGCAGACACCGAGACGCCGCCGGGCATCCGCCCACGCTGAACCTGCGCTTCGATCCACGACACGGCTCCGCCGCACCGGGCGGGGAAGGGCGGCCCCCATCCGATCAGCGGCAGGAGAGTACCATGAGGACGGAAATCCCCCTCGACGTGGCCGATATCGGCCGCTTCGCCAAATCCCTGCGCGGGCAGATCGAGACCGACGCGTCACACCAGACGATGCTGAACGCGTTGGCCCGGGCAGCCGGGTGGCGCAACTACCAGCATCTGCGCGCGGCCCATGAAGGCGCCGCACCGGAACCGCCCGCCGACCTGCGTGCCGTCACCCGCGCCGCCGCGCGTTTCGATGCAGACGGTCGCTTCACCGGCTGGCCCGTGAAGCGCTCGCTTCGCACGCTCTGCCTGTGGCCGATCTGGGCGCGCCTGCCGCAGGGGCCGCTGGACGAGCGCGGGATCTCGGCCGCGATCCACGACCTGTGCACCTTTCGTGACGCGGCAGGGATCCGGCGCGAGATGGTGGGCGAGGGCCTGCTGACCCGGAACCGGGATGGCAGCGACTACCGGCGCTTGAACCGGGCGCCGGACCAGACGCAGCGCGCGTTGATCCGCGCCGTCATCGGGCGGGGCCCGTGACGCGTCGTACGGCTTCCCTTGGCCGCGCGGGCTGCTAGGCTCCGCGCGACCGAGGGGAGGCCCAGATGGACTATGAGACGATCCGCGTCCGCGACCGGGACGGTGTCACGACACTGACGCTCGCGCGGCCGAAGGTGATGAACGCGCTGTCGACGCAGATGCGCGCAGAGATCCTGCATGCCGTGCGGGAGGCCGAGCAGACCGCCCGCGTGCTGGTGATGACCGGCGAAGGCAAGGCGTTCTGCTCGGGTCAGGATCTGGGCGACCGCGCGAATGCGGCGGACCTGAACCTCGAACGCGTGTTGCGCGACGAATACGAGCCGATGCTGAAGGCGATCTTCGATTGCCAGATCCCGACCATCGCCGCCGTCAACGGTCCCGCGGCGGGGGCTGGGGCAAATCTGGCCCTGGCCTGCGACGTCGTGATCGCGACCGAATCCGCGGTGTTCCTGCAAGCCTTCACCCGGATCGGTCTGATCCCCGATGCGGGCGGCACGTACTGGCTGCCGCGCCAGATGGGGATGGCCAAGGCGATGGGAGCGGCGCTCTTCGCCGAGCCGATCACGGCCCGGCAGGCCAGTGACTGGGGCATGATCTGGGAGGCGGTGCCGGACGAGGACTTCGTCGCCCATTGGGCAGAGCGGGCGCGCCACCTGGCGACCGGACCGACAGGCGCCTATGCCGCCGTCAAGGAAGCGATCCGGGGCAGCTACGATCACACCCGTGACGAGCAACTGGCCGTCGAGGCGAAATTGCAAGGCAGGTGCGGCAAGAGCCGGGACTTCCAGGAAGGGGTGCTGGCGTTCCTGGAGAAGCGGCCCGCGAAGTTCGAGGGGCGTTGACCGCATTCGCGGCGAAGAGGCCGGGGGGGGCAGCCCCCCGGACCCATGCAGGACATTCGCCGGGATGAAGAGGCCTGCGCCCGGAGGCGGGGCGGGTTGCCCTCTCTTGCGGGGCCGTCGTATCCAGCCGCGAAACGAATGAGGAGCCGCCCATGCGCCGCGTCGTCGTCACCGGTCTCGGAATGGTCACCCCGCTCGCCAGCGGGGTCGAGGCGACGTGGTCGCGTCTGATCGACGGACAGTCCGGTGCGGGGCCCGTCACGCGCTTCGATGCCTCGCATCTGGCGACGAGCTATGCCTGCGAGATCCCGCGCGAGGGCGAGGGCGCCTTCAATCCCGACGACTGGATGGAGCCCAAGGAGGCCCGCAAGGTCGACGAATTCATCCTCTACGGCATGGCCGCCGCGGAGCAGGCCATCACCGATGCGGGCTGGGGCGACGCCAGCGACGCCGAGAAGCTGCGCACGGGGGTCATGATCGGCTCGGGCATCGGCGGGCTGCAGACGATCGCCGACACTTCGATCCTGCTCAAGGAGCGGGGGCCGCGCCGGGTGTCGCCGTTCTTCATTCCGTCCGCGCTGATCAACCTCGCCTCGGGGCAGGTGAGCATCCGGTACGGCTACAAGGGCCCGAACCATTCGGTCGTTACCGCGTGCTCGACCGGGGCCCATGCCATCGGCGATGCGGCGCGCCTGATCGCGCTGGACGATGCGGACGTGATGATCGCCGGCGGCGCCGAGAGCCCGATCTGCGAGATCGGGATCGCGGGCTTCAACGCCTGCAAGGCCCTATCCACTTCTCGCGGGGAGGCGCCCGAGACGGCCTCGCGCCCCTGGGACGCCAATCGGGACGGCTTCGTCATGGGCGAGGGCGCGGGCGTTGTCGTGCTGGAGGAATACGAGCACGCCAAGGCGCGGGGAGCCACGATCTATGCCGAGGTGCGGGGCTACGGCCTTTCGGGCGACGCGCATCACATCACTGCGCCGCCGCCGGACCATGAAGGCGCGGAGCGGGCCATGCGGGCCGCGTTGAAGCGGGCGGGAATGGACGGCAGCGACGTCGATTACGTCAATGCCCACGGGACCTCGACCATGGCCGACACGATCGAGCTGGGCGCGGTCGAGAGGGTGCTGGGGGCCCACGCGGAGGGGACGACGATGTCCTCGACGAAATCCGCCATCGGGCATCTGTTGGGCGCGGCGGGCGCGGTGGAGGCGATCTTCTGCATGCTTGCGATCCGTGACGGGGTGGCGCCTCCGACGCTGAACCTGGATGATCCGGCGCCCGAGGCGGCGGCGACGAAGATCGGCCTTGCGCCGAAGGCCGCCGAGCGGCGGAACATCGACGTGGCGCTGTCGAACTCGTTCGGGTTCGGCGGTACGAATGCCTCGCTCGTGCTGAGCCGGGTGGATTAACTTCAAGGGGCAAGCCTCTGATGTGGAAGCATATTGCGGCGAACGCGCTGACGTTGGGCGTGGTGCTTGTGATCGCCGTCGCGATCGGCGTTCAGATCGGCAAGAGCCGTTGGGTGGCGGAAGGGCCGCTTGCGGAGCCGGTCTTCTTCGAGGTGGAGCGGGGTGCTTCGCTGCGCACCGTCAGCCGTGATCTGGCCGAGGCAGGTGTGATCACATCCGATGCGATCTTCCGGATCGGCGCGGACTACACGGAGCAGGCGGACCTGCTGAAATTCGGGACCTACGAGATCCCGCCGGGGGCGTCGATGCCCGAGGTGCTGGAGATCCTGACCAGCGGCGCGGCGAGCGTGTTCCCCTATTCGGTGACGCTGGTCCTGCGGGCCCAGGGGCCTGAGATCCGGGTTCGCGAGCGGGTGCCCGGAGAGCCGTCGCCGGTCGAGGTGGCGACCTACGTGCCGGGCGTGGATGATGTTCCGGCCGAAGCGACTGCCCTGATCGAACGAGGCGTTCCGATCACCTGGCGCGTCTCGGTCGCGCCCGGCCTGACGTCTTGGGAGGTGGTCGAAGGCTTGAAGGCCGCCGACTTCCTGACCGGCGAGGTCGAGGTGCCGGCGGAAGGCGCGCTGGCGCCCGACACCTACGAGGTGGCCCAGGGATCGGAACGCGGCGCTCTGATCGCTCGGATGGAAGAGGCGCAGGAGCGTATCCTGGCGGAAGCCTGGGCCAACCGTGCGCCCGGCCTGCCCATAGAGACTCCCGAGGAGGCCATGATCCTGGCCTCGATCGTCGAGAAGGAGACCGGCGTCCCGGAAGAGCGCTACACCGTTGCGGGCGTGTTCACGAACCGGCTGGAGCAGGGGATGCGGCTGCAGACGGACCCAACCGTGATCTACGGGATCACGCGGGGGCAGGGCGGCCTTGGCCGGGGCATTCGGGCCAGCGAGCTGCGCCGCGAGACGCCCTACAACACCTATGTCATCGACGGGCTGCCTCCGACGCCCATCGCCAATCCGGGAGCCGAGTCGATCCGGGCGGCTCTGAACCCGGAGGAGACGGATTACGTGTTCTTCGTCGCCGACGGCACCGGGGGCCATGCCTTTGCCGAGACGCTGGCGGAGCATAATGCGAACGTGGACCGCTGGCGCGATATCGAAGCCGAGCGGGCGGCGCAGGAGACCGATGGGGGTTGAGGCAGGGTTCGGGCTCCCCGGGGGCCTGTGCCGTGACCGGGAGGCGATGCGTTGGAGAGATTCGCTGGAGATGGCGCGTGGGTCTTGCCGATTTAATCAAATCTTTCATGGGCTTGAAAGAAATCTCCTCGGTTCGGCGATTTAGGCGTTGACCTGACCGAACGCTCAAAAGGAGGTTCCTCCACAAGCTGGAAGAAATGGGCGAGCGGCCCGGGGGCGACCCCGAGGCCGCTTTCTCTTTTCGCCCGTGCGGGTCGCTATTTCTGCACGGAGATTTTGATGGCGGATCACATTGATGGGTGCCCCACGGACGAGGAAGCCGGGGGTCTGGAGGCGCGTGCGAGCGAAGCTCTCATGCAAATGGAAAGGCTCCGCGTGCGATTGAGCCGCGCGCTGGATGAAGTCGATCGGACCGGGGTCATTGAGGACCCGTTGGGTCTGGCGAAGGGACAGAAGGATCTGGAAGCGGCTTACAAGTCCGCTTTCGAGAGCGAAGGAAGGGCACTCGATGTCAGACGCAAGCGGGATGGCGGTGGAGGTCTCGACCTCGATGCCGCACGTGCGGAGGTCGAAAGCCGCCTCGATCGCTTGCGCGGATGCTTCGGTCAGGAGTGAGTTCCTGGACGGGCTGTCGGAAAATGCCTTGGGTGCATTGCCGTGGCTCTTCGACTTCTGGGCCATGCCGCACCAGTTGCCGCCGGACGGGAAGTGGCGGTCCTGGGTGGTCCTGGGCGGGCGCGGCGCGGGAAAGACCCGCGCCGGAGCCGAATGGGTTCGCGCACAGGTCGAGGGGGCACGCCCCCTCGATCCGGGCAAGTGCCGGAGGGTCGCGCTGCTGGGCGAGACCTACGACCAGGCGGCGCGGGTGATGGTGCACGGGGAGAGCGGGCTCTTGGCCTGCTCTCCTCCGGACCGGCGACCGGTCTGGAAAGCGACGACCCGGACGCTGGTCTGGCCCAACGGGGCCGAGGCGCAGGTCTTCAGCGCGTCGGATCCGGAGGCGCTGCGTGGGCCGCAATTCGATGCGGCCTGGGCGGATGAGTTGGCCAAGTGGAAGACTCCCGGGGCGGCCTGGGACATGTTGCAATTTGCGCTGCGGACCGGAGACGATCCCCGCGCCGTGGTGACGACGACGCCCCGGGCCGAGCCCGAGGTCAAGGCGCTGCTGGCGCGGAACTCGACCGTCGTCACGCACGCGCCGACGGAAGCGAACCGGGCGAACCTCGCCGTGTCGTTCCTGGAGGAAGTCCGGGAGCGCTATGCCGGAACACGGCTGGGCCGGCAGGAGCTGGATGGCGTGATGCTGGAGGACGTGGAGGGCGCGCTCTGGACGTCCGCGCAACTGGAAGCATGCCGGGGCGAGGCGCCGGGCCGGTTCGACCGGGTGGTGATCGGGTTGGATCCGGCCGTGAGCGCAGGCGCGGCATCGGACGAGACCGGCATCGTCGTCGTCGGCGTCCGGGGGATGGAGGCCTGGGTTCTGGCCGACCGTTCGGTGGGCGCAGCGACACCGGTGCAGTGGGCTGAAGCGGTCGCGCGCGCCGTGGACGATTTCGACGCCGACCGCGTGGTCGCCGAGGCCAACCAGGGCGGCGACATGATCGAGGCGGTGCTGCGGCAGGTGGCGCCCACCGTGCCCTACCGGAAGGTCAGCGCGCGCCACGCCAAGGGCGCGCGGGCCGAGCCGGTCGCCGCGCTCTACGAGCAGGGACGGGTGCGGCACGGCCGGGGGCTGGATCTGCTGGAAGACCAGATGTGCGCCATGAGTGTGCGGGGCTGGCGCGGCCGGGGCAGCCCCGACCGGGTCGATGCGCTGGTCTGGGCGCTTTGGGCCGCGGTGATCGAACCGGCCGGTCGGGCCGGGCCGGCGATCCGGCAGCTGTGACACGGGGCTCTTCGGGGCCCTTTTCATTCGGGACGAAAGGAACGGGCATGTTCGGATTTGGCAGGAAGGCCGAGGCGCCGGTCGAGGCGAAGGCCAGCGCGGCCGGTCGCGTCGCGGCCTGGGGCGCGGTCGGGCGCAATGTTTGGTCGCCGCGTGACGGGGCGTCGCTGGTCAAGAACGGCTATGGCGGCAATCCTGTCGGCTTTCGTTGCGTCCGGTTGATCGCCGAGGCGGCTGCCGCGGTCCCGCTGGCCGTCCATGGGCCGGACGGGCGGTTGGCGGTGCATCCGCTGTTGGACCTGATCGCCCGCCCGAATGCGGCGCAGGGCGGCGCGGCGTTCCGCGAAGCGCTTTATGGCCAATTGCTTCTGACCGGAGATGCCTATGTCGAAGGCGTCGGCGTGGGGCTGCCGGCCGAGTTGCACGTGCTGCGATCGGACCGGATGAGCGTCGTACCCGGCGCGGACGGTTGGCCGGTCGCTTACGATTACAGCGTCGGCGGGCGGAAGCACCGGTTCCATGTGGGCGAGATCAGCCCGGTCTGCCATGTCCGGGCCTTCCATCCGACGGACGACCATTACGGGATGTCTCCGCTGGCTGCGGCCGCAGGGGCTGTGGACGTACACAACGCCGCCTCGCGCTGGTCAAAGGCCCTGCTGGACAACGCGGCGCGGCCTTCGGGGGCAGTGATCAATACCGGCGAGGCTTTGTCGAACGAACAGTTCGATCGCCTGTCGGTAGAGCTGGAACAGCACCATCAGGGCGCACGAAATGCGGGTCGTCCGATGCTGCTGGATGGCGGACTGGACTGGAAGCCGATGGGGTTTAGCCCCTCCGACATGGAGTTCCAGAAGACCAAGGAAGCCGCCGCGCGCGAGATCGCCATGGCCTTCGGCGTGCCGCCGATGATGCTGGGCGTACCCGGAGACGCGACCTATGCGAACTACGCCGAGGCGAACCGCGCCTTCTATCGCCTGACGGTGCTGCCGCTCGTCGGCCGGGTCTGCGAAGCGCTGGCGGGCTGGCTGTCGGTCCATGGCGGAGAGGCGGTGAGCCTCGCGGCGGACAAGGACGGCATTCCCGCGCTCCAGGCGGAACGGGACGGCGAATGGCGCCGGGTCGCCGAGGCCACTTTCCTGACGGATGCGGAAAAGCGGTCGATGCTGGGGCTGCCGCCCCTGGCCGAATGAGCGGGGCCGCAAAGGTCGGCGGGTCGAGGTTCCTCTACGCGCCGTTCCAGGACACCGAGGCCGCCTTTGTCCGGCTGGAGGCGCGGATCGCTGGCGTCGAGGCCTGCATCCGCAACCTCGAGACCGAGAAGGCGGTCAACGAGGAGAAGCAGCTCCGCCTGGAGGGCCGGTTCAACGGAATCGACAAGCGGCTGGACCGGATCGACGGGCTGATCTCGCGGCTGGTCTGGCTGGTCGTCGCGGGGATCGTCGGCGGGTTCATGTCTTCGATGCTGCGGGGAGAGTTGTTCGGTGGCTAGGACGGGCTGGATCACACGCGCCTCGGTGACGGTGGCGTTCAGCATGGCATTGACGCCTGCGGTCTTTGCGCTGGGGCCGAAAGTGGAGCGCGCCTTCTTTCCTGTGGTCGAGGGCGCCGAGCTTCTCGCCCCGGAACGTCTGGGACCGGATTACCGGTTCCGGCTCAGGTTCCGGAAGCTGCGGCAGTGCGAGTTCCTCGGCCTGTCCTGGTTCGATGGTGAACGCAGGCTGACGCTGGAACCGGAGCGTGTCGACCGGAGCCTGCCCGATGGCCGGACCCTGCCGACGGGGGACCGCCAGGTCGGGCCCTTTCGGGTCCGCGAGCGGGACGGCCTGACGGGGACCCGGGCCTTCACGCTGCACCGGTGTCACCCGCTCTGGGTGACGATCACGGATTTCTGGAGGGGCTGACGCGCGCGTCACCCGAGCAAGGAGCCTAACATGGGATTGCTACACAAGTTCGCAACCGCCGAAGGGCGGGTGCGGCTGGAGGACGGCTGCGTCATCGCCGGCTACGCCTCGTGGTTCGGCGTCGAGGACACGGGCCGCGACATCGTCGAGCCGGGTGCCTATTGCGACAGTCTCGCGCGGCTGTCGGCCGAGGGACGGCGGGTCAAGATGCTTTGGCAGCACGATCCAGCCCAAGTCATCGGCGTCTGGGACGAGGTCCGCGAGGATGCCCGCGGCCTGTTCGTGAAGGGCCGTCTGCTGACCAGCGTGCCGCGCGGCATGGAAGCCGCTTCGCTGGTCGAAGCGGGCGCCATGGACGGGTTGTCGATCGGCTACACGATCAAACGCGCGACGCGCGACGAACAGGGGCGCAGGCGCCTCAAGGAGCTGGAGCTTTGGGAAGTGTCGCTGGTGACGTTCCCGATGCTGCCCAGCGCGCGGGTAGGGGCCAAGGCCGACCGCTCGCGCGAATTGGCGGGGGTGCTTCGCGCCGCCGCCCGTGAACTGGCGGGTCAGTGACGCGCCCCCACCCAAGACGGAGATCGGCATGACCGACGACGGCATCGGCGAAGTCGCCGAGGCGCTGACGGGGCTCGTCAGCGAGATGAAGGGCTTCCGAGAGAAGATCGAGGACCGGATGAGCAAACATGAGGAGCGCACGCG
Organism: Jannaschia aquimarina; assembly: GCF_000877395.1. GTDB lineage: Bacteria > Pseudomonadota > Alphaproteobacteria > Rhodobacterales > Rhodobacteraceae > Jannaschia > Jannaschia aquimarina. The sequence continues at coordinate 149,405 of NZ_JYFE01000020.1, forward strand.
CATGACCCAGACCCTGAGCCGCACCCCGCTGCAGGCGAACGAAATCGACGCCCCCCACCAGAAGGCGATGGATGCCTATCTGCGTTCGGGCGACGATGATGGCCTTCGCGGGCTGAGCCTCGAAGGCAAGTCCATGAACACGGCAGTCTCTGCCGAAGGCGGCTATCTCGTCGACCCCCAGACCTCGGAGACCGTTCAGTCGGTTCTCATGTCCACGGCCTCGATCCGCTCGGTGGCGAAGGTCGTGAATGTCGAGGCGACCTCCTACGACGTGCTGGTCGATCGCGGCGATCTTGAATCCGGCTGGGCGTCGGAGACGGGAACCATCGCCGAGACGGACACGTCGCAATTCGACCGCATCTCCATTCCGCTGCACGAGCTGTCGGCCCTGCCCAAGGCGTCGCAGCGGCTGCTGGACGACGCGGCCTTCGACGTCGAAACCTGGCTTGCAGAGCGTATCGCGGACAAGTTCGCCCGCGCCGAAGCCAAGGCTTTCGTCAACGGTGATGGAGCGGACAAGCCTCGGGGCTTCCTGACCTATCCCGCCGTCGCGGAATCGAGCTGGGGCTGGGGCAATCTGGGCTATGTCGCCACCGGTGCGCCGGACGACTTCGACGCGAACGATCCGGCGGATGCGATCGTCGATCTGGTCTACTCGCTGGGCGCTCGCTACCGCGCCAACGCCTCGTTCGTGATGAACTCGAAGACGGCCGGGGCCGTCCGCAAGATGAAGGATGCCGATGGCCGCTTCCTGTGGTCGGACAGCCTGGCCGCCGGTCAGCCGGCGCAGCTGATGGGCTATCCGGTCCTGATCTCGGAGGACATGCCCGACATCGGTGCCGACGCCCTTGCGATCGCCTTCGGCGATTTCGGTGCCGGCTATACCATCGCCGAGCGCCCCGACCTGCGGGTCCTTCGCGATCCCTTCAGCGCCAAGCCGCACGTCCTGTTCTACGCGACGAAGCGCGTGGGCGGCGACGTGACCGACTTCGCGGCGATCAAGCTGCTGAAGTTCGCGAACGCCTGATCGTGATCCCCCGGTGCGGTCGGTCCGCGCCGGGGACGACGGGGCCGGACGTCTTCCGGCTGGGATCCGCAGGGGCGGCGTCCCGGTCTCGTCACTTCTTTTCGCACTCATGGATGGAGGGCGCGGCATGGTGCTGACGCTGAAAGATCGCGACGGGATCGCGGAGGAAGTACTGCCCGTCGGTGCATTCGCGCAGGTGATGCGCCTGCCGACCGGCTGGGAGACGGTTCCGGGCCGTGTCGCCCACATGGCGAACCGGCTGAGGGCGGCAATCGACCGCGTCGAGCAACATGTCGGCCGGATCACACTGTCGCGCGTCTTCGAGATCGAGGGAACGGCCCTGGGCGGGCGTCATCTGACCCTGCCGCGCGGCAGGCTTGCCGAGATTCTTTCGGTGCAAGTCGATGGCGCGCCCCCCGCAGGGGGGGCTCCGCAGATCCAGAACGACATTCACGCACCGGCGATCGTGCTTAAGCGGCCCGTCGTGGCCGGAGCGCGCATCACCGGCGAAGTCCGGCTGGGTCATGACCGTTGGGAAGACGTGCCCGGAGGCCTGCGGGAGGCCGTGATGCTGACCGCGGAGACGCTGGAGGAAGGCGAGGGGCCGATCCTGACGGGTGCGGCCGAAGTCATGATGGCACCCTATCGGCCGATCCGCCTGCGAGGATGGAAGTGATGCGGCGGACCTTTACGCGGCATCTGAACCGGCTTGTGCCGGAGCGGGTCTCTGACGGGGCTGGCGGGTTCGAGCGGATATGGACCGAACGGGGCAGCCTCTGGGGCGATGTCCAGGCGCGGACCGGCACGCTGCGGGTCACGGAACTGGGCGAAGAGCCGCGTCTGAAGGTGAAGATTACCGCGCACGCCCTGCCGCAGGATCACGAGGGGCGCCCCTGGCAGGGCGACCGTCTGGTCGATGGCCTGCGGGCTTACGAGGTCGAAGCGGTTCACGAGGATGACCGTCGGGGCCGCTGGCTCACGATCTACGCCCGCGAAGTCACGGAGGGCTCCCGGCCATGACATACGCCGTTTCGGCCGCGCTTCAGGCGGCCATCTACGAGGCGCTCGCAACAGATCCCGTCCTGGACGGAATGACCGGTGGCGCAATCCATGATGCAGAGCCCGAGGGCGCGGGCGACCTGTATGTCGCGCTTGGCCCCGAGGACGTCCGGCAACATGGCGATGCGACCGGCTTGGGCGCCGTGCATCGTTTGCGGATCGGTGTCGTAACCACCCGTGACGGTTTCGCCGCTGCCAAGGAGGTGGCCGGCCAGGTCAGCACGATCTTGGAGCGGCCGGGGCTGATCCTCGGGGCGGGGCGGCTGGTCAGCCTGACTTTTCAATCCGCTCGCGCCAGGCGCGACCGGAGCGCGGGCACGCGGCGCATCGACATGGTGTTCCGCGCCCGAACCGAAATCTGACGAGGAGTGACGGATATGGGTGTCCAGAGCGGGCGAGACCTTCTGCTGAAGGTCGATATCGACGGCAACGCCGTCTTCGAAACCTTTGCCGGTCTGCGGGCGACGCGGCTGGCCTTCAACAGCGGCATGGTCGACGTGACCACGTTGGACAGCGCTGGCGGCTGGCGGGAATTGCTCCACGGCGGTGGGGTCAAGTCGGCCGCTATCAGCGGATCCGGCGTCTTTCGCGACGCGGCGACCGATGCGCGGGCGCGGCAGCTATTCTTCGACGGAGAGGTCGTCACTTGGCAGGTTATCGTCCCCGACTTCGGTACAATCGAGGGTCGGTTCCAGATTACCGCCTTGGAGTTTGCCAGTTCTCACGATGGCGAGGCGACTTATGAAATCAGTCTCGCATCGGCCGGGGCCCTGACGTTCTCGCCGCTGTGAGCGTCGCGAACCCGTGGTCCGGCCAGGTTGCGCTGACCCTCGACGGCGACAGGCACGTCCTCAGGCTGACTCTCGGGGCCAACCTCGAAAACGAGGGGCTGGTCGATCTGGTCAGCCGCTTCGAACGCGGGCGGTTCGGGACCCGCGATGTCATCTCCGTTCTTCTCGCGGGTTTGCGTGGGGGTGGTTGGAGCGGGTCTGCCGAGACACTTCTGAATGGGGAGCTTGAAGGCGGTCCCGTGGAGGCAACGCGCGTCGCGGCCGAGTTGCTCGGTCGGGCCTTCGCGCTGCCCGGTGCCAGCGCATGACCGGCGGGTTGGACTGGCCCGCGCTGATGCGAGCCGGGATCCGCGGCATCGGGCTCAGGCCGGCGGATTTCTGGGAGATGACACCTGCCGAACTGGCGTTCGTCCTCGGCATCGAGGGCGGGCGCCTTCCGATGGACCGTGCCGCGCTCGAGTCGCTGGCCGCGAAGTACCCTGACCAGAAACCAGGAGAGACCGATGGATGAGCTTGAAGGCCTCGAAGACCGTTTGGAGGCGATGGAAGCGCAGATCGGAGGCGCCGAGGCCGTCGTGTCCCGGTTCACGGCCGAACTTGGAACCTTGCAAGGCGCCTTGACCTACACGAACCGCGAGGTGGCGGGACTTAGCCGCTCGTTCGGGGGCGGATTGCGGCGCGCCTTCGATGGCCTGGTCTTCGACGGCCTGAAGGCAAGTCAAGCGTTCGAGCTACTGGCGCGGTCCATGGTCAATGCCGCCTACAACACCGCGATGCGACCGGTCCAGAACGCTCTCGGAGGCGCGCTTGCCGCCGGTGTCAATGGGGTTTTCGCGAATGGCGGCGCCTTCACCCAAGGCCGCGTCACGCCCTTTGCGAAGGGTGGGGTCGTCGCCGGCGCGACGACCTTTCCGATGCGGAATGGAACCGGCCTCATGGGCGAGGCAGGGCCGGAAGCCATCATGCCGCTTACACGCGGACCCGATGGCAAGCTGGGTGTCCAGGCGTCGGGGGGCGGAGGTGCGGTCAACGTGGTCATGAACATCTCGACGCCGGACGCAGGCAGCTTCCGTCGTTCCAAGAGCCAGATCGCCGCCGAGATGGGTCGCGCCCTCTCGCGCGGTGCGCGCAACCGTTGAGGGATCGTAAATGTCGACTTCTTTCCACGAGATACGTTTTCCGGCGCGCTTATCCTTTGGATCCGTCGGCGGACCGGAGCGGCTGACCGAGGTCGTCACGCTTGCGAACGGCCATGAAGAGCGAAACACGCCGTGGGAGCATTCCCGCCGCAGATACGATGCGGCGGTCGGCGTGCGATCCCTAGATGACATTGAGGATCTCGTCGCCTTCTTCGAGGCGCGTCGTGGGCGCCTGCACGGATTTCGATGGAAGGACTGGAGCGACTACCTGAGTTGCAAGCCTTCGGTCGAGCCCGACTTCAACGATCAGAAGATCGGAGAAGGGGACGGCAATCGCACCGTCTTTCAGCTTTGCAAGACCTATCGTTCCGGAGAGCAATCCTATTGCCGGCCGATCTCCAAGCCTGTTGTCGGCACCGTCCGTATCGGACTCGCGGATGACGCTCAGATCGAAGGGGTCGACTATGACGTCGACTACACCACCGGAGTTGTGACCTTCGCCACGCCGCCGGGGGAAGGCGCAGAGGTAACCGCTGGGTACGAATACGACGTTCCGGTCCGGTTCGACACGGACGCGATCCGAACCTCGGTCGCCAGCTTCCAGGCAGGCGAAGTGCCGGACGTCCCCGTCGTGGAGTTGCGGCCATGACCGAGCTGCAGAAGCGGATGGCGGGGGGCGCGTCTTCGACCTGCCGTGCATGGGTCATTCACCGTCGAGACGGCCTCACACTGGGGTTCACCGACCACGATGGCGACCTGATGGTGGACGGTGTCCAGTGTAGCGCCACTTCGGGGCTCACTGCCGGGGCTTTGCAATTCGGCACCGGCCTCGCGGTCGACAATGCCGAAGTGGTCGGTGCCCTGTCGGATGATGCACTGACCACCGATGACATTCGTGCCGGGCGCTGGGATGGGGCAGAGGTCGTGGCGTATCTCGTCGATTGGCGTGAGCCGGACGTCTTCGAGATCCTGTTCCGTGGATCGCTGGGTGAGATCACCGAGGGTGGCGGACAATTCTCGGCCGAACTGCGAGGGATTTCGGAAGCGCTCAATACGGTTCGTGGACGGGTCTACCATTCCCGCTGCGATGCCGCGCTTGGCGATGCGCGTTGCGCGGTTGATCTGGACGCGCCCGGCCGGTCGCTGGTCGCCGAGATCATCGAGGTCACCGAAGGTGGCCGGGTGCTTTGGTTGAACGACGGATCGGGCTTTGAGGATTATTGGTTCGAGAGGGGGCGCGTGCGTATGCTGAGTGGCGCTGCTGTCGATCTTGTCGAACTCGTCAAGTTCGACAAGGCGGAAAGAGGCGGCCGCCGGATCGAGCTTTGGTCCAGCATAGGCGCGTCCATTGCGGTCGGCGACCAGGTGCGGATCGAGACGGGCTGCGACAAGTCGATGTCGACGTGTCGTGACAAGTTCGAGAACTTGCTGAACTTTCGCGGCTTTCCGCACATTCCTGGGGACAACTGGACGCTTGCTTTGCCTGCGACAGGTGCGGGCAGATGAGCCGTTTCGTGGACGCCGCTCGCCGCTGGATCGGGACCCCTTATGTCCATGGCGCATCGACATGCGGGGGTGGAACGGACTGTCTGGGTCTGATCCGTGGCGTTTGGCGGGAATGCCTCGGCTATGAGCCCGAGGACATTCCAGCCTACACCGCCGATTGGTTGGAGCCACAGCGCGATGACGCCCTGCTGGCCGCCGCCAGCCGGATCATGGTCCAGATCCCTGTCGATCGCGAGATGGTGCCTGGCCAGGTGCTTCTGTTCCGGATGCGGGCTGGTGCAGTTGCCAAGCACCTCGCGATCCTGAGCGCGGTCCAGCCGGTCCCTAAGATCATCCATGCATATAGTGGTCGAAGCGTCGTCGAGACATCGCTCTCCGCGCCTTGGGCGCGTCGCGTGGCCGCGCGCTTCGATTTCCCGACGGAGGACTGATTGATATGGCGACGCTTGTTCTGGGCGCGCTCGGCGCGACGATAGGTGGAAGCATCGGCGGTTCGGTCCTCGGATTGAGCGGTGCCGTGATCGGGCGTGCGATCGGCGCGACCGTCGGACGCGCAATCGACCAGCGGGTTCTTGGCGGTGGAGCAGAAGTCGTTGAGACGGGGCGGATCGACCGTTTTCGCCTGAGTACGGCGTCGGAAGGCAATCCCATCCCGCGGATTGTCGGTCGGATGAGGGTTGCAGGTCAGGTCATCTGGTCCACGCCCTTCGAGGAGACCGTAAACACGTCCGGCGGTGGTGGAGGAAAGGGCGGACCCTCCCAGCCCCAGGTCAAGGAATACAGTTACTCCGTCAGTCTCGCGATCGCACTCTGCGAAGGCGAGATCCTTCGTATAGGTCGGGTCTGGGCTGATGGCCGAGAGCTTGCGCTCGATGAGGTGCCCTTTCGGCTATACCGGGGCAGCGAAGATCAATTGCCGGATGCTCTGATCGAGGCTGTGGAGGGAGAGCGCAACGCGCCGGCATATCGCGGCGTCGCCTATGTCGTCATCGAGGATCTTCAGCTTGGGCCGTTCGGGAACCGGGTCCCCCAGTTCAATTTCGAGGTTGTTCGTACGTCCCGCGCGGCTGGTGAGGTACCTGCCCCGCAAGACCTCGTACAAGGCGTGGCCATGATGCCGGGGACGGGTGAGTTCGCACTGTCGACGGAGCGTGTCGACTACGCGGCGTCGGGACTTACGACGAGGTCCGCGAACGTTCACTCGGCCGCGGAAGTGCCGGACCTGCAATTGTCGTTGCGCAACCTGCGGGAAGAAGCGCCGCAGGTGAAATCGAGCTCGTTGATCGTGAGCTGGTTCGGGAGCGATCTGCGCGTCGGTGAATGCGAATTGAAGCCGAAGGTCGAGCAATCAGGCGAAGACGGCGTCCAGTTTCCGTGGAAGGTTTCGAACCTGACGCGTTCGACCGCCGAGATCCTCGCACAGCAGGGAAACGGCGCGGTCTATGGGGGCACGCCGAGCGACCTGTCCGTCATGCAGGCAATCGCTGCGATGAACGACGATGGAATGGATGTGACCTTCTATCCATTTATTCTCATGGAGCAGCTTGCAGGTAACAATTTACCCGATCCCTACGGGGCCGCCGAACAGCCCGTGCTCCCGTGGCGTGGCCGGATCACGACTTCCGTTGCACCGGGCTTCGAGGGCAGCCCGGATCGTAGCGAAGCCGCATCACAGGAGGTGGCACAGTTCTTCGGAGCGGCCGCGGCGTCGGATTTCGCTTTGGATTACGACAGGCCCGATTTCGGCGACGGAAGTGCGGGTGCGATCATCCGGGCGATCGTCGCATCTGACGGTCAGCTTAGAAGTATCCCGAAAATCGTTTATTCCGGACCGGAGGAGTGGAGCTATCGGCGCTTCATTCTCCACCAAGCCTCACTGTGCGCCGCAGCCGGCGGCGTCGAAGCATTCTGCATTGGATCCGAGATGCGCGGACTCACGCAGATCCGCGGAACGGGTGACACATTTCCAGCGGTCGACCAATTGCGGGACCTTGCGGCGGAAGTCAAAAAGATACTGCCGGATGCAAAGATCGGTTATGCAGCTGATTGGTCCGAGTATTTCGGGTACCATCCGCAAGATGGCTCCGGTGATGTCTTCTTCCATCTCGATCCGCTGTGGGCCGACCCGAATATCGATTTCGTAGGCATCGACAACTACATGCCCCTGTCCGACTGGCGGGATGGGAAGTCTCATCTGGACCAGAGTTGGGGCTCCGGGCACGATATCGGATACCTTCAAGCGAACATCGAAGGCGGCGAAGGATACGACTGGTTCTATGGAAGTCCGGAAGCACGTGATGGGCAGCGTCGGACACCGATCGTTGACGATGCGCATGGGGAGGACTGGGTCTTCCGATACAAGGACATTCGCAACTGGTGGGGATCTTATCACCACGAAAGGCGGGGAGGGGGCGTGCGGATCCCGGAACCGACCGGCTGGGAGCCCGGCCTGAAACCGATCCGCTTTACCGAATATGGCTGCGCTGCCATCGACAAGGGCGCGAACCAGCCGAATGTTTTTCTCGACCCGAAGTCTTCCGAAAGCTTTCTGCCTCACTATTCGAATGGCTTGCGCGACGATGCCATGCAGATGCAATACATCCGCGCGCTGACGACCTACTGGCAACGAGCGGACAGAAATCCTGTATTTGAGCTGTACGGGAAAGAGATGCTCGATCTGAGCCATTCCTTTCTCTGGGCATGGGATGCGCGTCCTTGGCCGACGTTCCCCAATGATCAGGAAACCTGGTCCGACGGCGAAAACTATCTGACTGGACATTGGTGGTCAGGACGCTCTGCGTCGCTGCCCCTTTCGACGGTCATAGCAGAGATCTGCATTGCCGCCGGTATCTCCCGCTTCGATGTATCCGGGGTTCGCGGGATCGTTCGCGGATACGCGATGAATGACGTGCAGACTGCACGCGCCGATCTTCAACCGCTCTTGTTTGCGTATGGAGTGGAAGCAGCCGAGATCGGGGGAGAACTACGGTTCTACATGCGTGCGGATGCCAACGATATCGTCGTTCCTGGCGAGAAGCTGGTCAGAGAGGGAGAGACCCCGATTCTGGAGGAAGTCCGGTCGCCGGATCCCGAAATTGTGGGGCAGGTGCGTGTCCACCACATCGAGTCCGATGGCAGGTTCGATCTTCGCGTGGGTGAGGCCGGTCAGCTGGTGCGCAGCGGGTTCGTACAGGTCACGGATACGGAATTGCCGGTCTCGTTGACGGCTGCGGAAGGGATTGCGATTGCCGAGCGGTACTTGGCGGAATCTCGTCTTGGACGTGAAACGATCAGCCTGCGTTTGCCGCCGTCTTGGCGGAACGTGGCTGCTGGCGACCATCTCGTCATCGAAGGGCTTGAGGGACGCTGGCGCGTAGATCGTCTCGAGGAGGGATCCGCGCGACGTATCGATGCCACGCGAACGGATCCATCCGTCTTCCATCCGTCCCGACCCGCATCCGACCTGTCACGTGTCAAACCCTACAGGGCAGGCGCTCCTCTTGCGCCGATATTCATGGATCTGCCCCTACTGACCGGATCCGAGTCCCCGCACGCTCCGCATCTTGCGGTTGCTGCACGGCCATGGCCCGGGAGCGTTGCGGCGCTGTCTTCGGCCGAAGAGGCAGGGTACATTTCCGACACGATCGTGCGAGCTCCTGCGATGTTGGGTGTGAGCGAGACACTTCTCGTGCCTGCGGCTCCAGGTGTCTGGGATCGCGGTCCTGCACTCCGCGTGCGGTTTGGCAGCGGGCAGCTTTCCCGCAGGAGCGAGGCGGCGCTGCTTGCCGGCGCCAACGTTGCGGCCATCGGTCTAGGGTTCAGACCCGGATTGGGAGATTTTCCAGTTCCGGGAGGCGGTTCCAATCGCTCAAGGTCTGTGGGAGCTTTCGATGCGCCTGCGCGGACAGAGAGGAACGGAGCGTTTGGTCCCAAAGGATGGTTGGCCTATTGGCAGCCTCGTGACGATCCTCGATGGGACGGCGGAACAAGTAAATGTCGCGCCGGACACGGTGGGGCTGCCGCGCAACTATGCAATAGGGCCGGCGCGGTTCGCGATCGACCATCCCGCCTACAAGCAGATCCAAATCACGCCCCGGGGTGTCGGACTCCGTCCTTACGCACCCGCTCACCTTCGGATGATGCGCGAAGACGATGTCCATAGGTTCACCTGGATGCGCCGGAGCCGGATCGCCGGCGATAGTTGGGACAGGGAGATTCCGCTTGGCGAGACGCGCGAGCGATACGTTGCCAATGCAAGAGTGGGTGAGCAGATCGTTTGGACAACCGAGACCGATAAGACCGAGCTTGCTCTTGATCGCGCGCTTCGCGAGGCGAACGGCCTGGAACAGGGGTACGAGCTCGAGATTGCTCAGATCTCGGATGAGTATGGACCCGGAAGCTGGGCCTCTCTCTCGGTCTCGTGAGCGAGGCAACCTTTCCTCTGGGCTCGGGTATCAGTATCGTCCTGCTCAGCGCAGGAAAGGAGGCCTTCGATGAGCCTTCAGAAAAACCCCGTTCGTCCCGTCGATTTCATCTGGGACCAGATCAAGTCCGAAGCCACGGATATCGTCAGGGACGAACCCGTTATCGGCGGTATGGTGCACGCATCGATCTTGCACCACTCGACCTTCGAGCGGGCGCTGTCACACAGATTTGCCGCCAAGCTGGCGACCGACGAGATGGGCGTGCAACTCTTGCGAGAGATCGCCGACGAGGCTTTCGCTGAGGACCCGGACATCGCCCAGCGCGCGCGCGCTGATCTTGTTGCGGTCTACGAAAGAGACCCTGCCTGTCAGCAACTGTCTCAGGCCCTCCTGTTCTTCAAGGGCTTCCAGGCGATCCAGTCCTATCGGATCGGGCACTGGCTTTGGGAACGAAAGCGAAGTCACCTTGCCTACTTCGTCCAGAACCGGACGAGCGAGGTCTTCGGAGTCGATATTCATCCCGGCGCCAAGATCGGCCAAGGTATCATGATCGATCACGCGCATTCCATTGTGGTCGGAGAGACGGCCGTGATCGGCGACAATGTGTCGATGCTGCATTCCGTGACGCTTGGCGGTACGGGAAAGGAGCACGACGACCGCCATCCCAAGATCGGGGATGGCGTCCTGATCGGGGCAGGGGCGAAGGTCCTGGGTAATATCCAGATCGGGCACTGCTCCCGGATCGCCGCCGGCTCAGTCGTTCTGGAAGATGTACCACCGATGAAGACGGTTGCCGGCGTGCCTGCCAGAATTGTGGGTGAGGCGGGATGCGCCCAGCCATCCGTGATGATGGATCAACTCATCGGGCTCAGGGACCCCTCTGGCGATTAGGTTCGCCGACAGTTTTTTTGCCCGCCCTGTTCGGTGAGCACTGCGCGGTCGCCGTCGACAAACCAGACCCACCCGTCGGCCGCGTAAGTCATGCCGGCCGTTCCCCTGACCCGTGGGAGAGATAGCTCTCGGCCATCTTCCAGCCGGATCGACGCGCTTGAAGGTGTCGTCGCGGCGGTGAGCGATGTGCCGGTGTCGCAGGAATATCGGGATCCACCCGTCAGGCTCGGAGCCGACTCGTCCGAGGGGACCGGGCTCGTCGTGTTGCATCCCGCAAGGACGAGCAGTGCGAAGACTGGACGCTTCATGCCAACATGACCATCGGGTTCTCGAGGTTCTCTGCGAGTGCCTTGAGGAAATCTGCGCCAAGCGCACCGTCTATGACGCGGTGGTCGACCGACAACGTCACGGACATGACGGTGGCTGCGGCGATCTCTCCATCACTGCCGATCACGGGCTTCTTCACGCCCGCGCCTACCGCGAGGATCGACCCATGTGGTGGGTTGATGACGGCATCGAAGTTGTCGATCCCGAACATGCCGAGATTGGAAATCGCAAAGCTGCCGCCCTGGTATTCGTGTGGCGCGAGCTTGCGGTCGCGTGCGCGCGCTGCGAGATCCTTCATCTCGCTCGAGAGCGCGGACAGCGACTTTAGGTGGGCGTCTCTCAGAACCGGTGTGAACAACCCGCCCTCGATCGCTACGGCGACGGCGACGTCGGACGGCTTCAGTTTAAGAACCCGGTCGCCTGCCCAGACAGCGTTGGCGTCCGGAACGGCCTGAAGGGCCAGGGCGCTCGCCTTGATGATGAAGTCGTTGACCGAGAGTTTCACTCCTCGGCCTTCGAGTTGCTTGTTCAGTTGGCTTCGGAACTTGAGAAGCGCATCCAATTGTATGTCGCGCCGAAGATAGAAATGCGGGATCGTTTGCTTCGCCTCAGTCAGACGCGCGGCGATCGTCTTGCGCATTCCGTCGAGCTTGACCTCTTCGAAGTCGCGATCCTCATACATCTTGAGGACCGCGTCCGCGGAGACCCCCGTCGGCATCGCAGGTTTCTGACCTTCTGTCGTGCCAGATTTCGTCGCCTCAGACGGCGATGTTGCAGCGGCCGCCTTTTCTGGGGTGAATGCCTCGACATCGGCCTTTACGATCCGGCCGCGCGGACCGCTGCCTTTGACATCGGTGAGATCGATCCCCTTGTCCCTGGCGATCCGTCGCGCGACCGGCGTGGCGAAGACGCGGTCGCTGCCTGAAGACGCCTCTTTCGCGGGCGTCTCGCTTGCCTTGCCGGCACCGGAGTTACTCCCGCCTTCCTCGCGCCCGTAGCCGGCTTGCGGTTCCGTCATCGGCGTCGGTTCCGCGGGGGCCGTGTTCGAGGACCCGTCGGACGATGCCGCATCCACCGCGGACGCGTCTTCGCCTTCTTCGAGAAGGACTGCGATCGGGGAATTCACCTTCACGCCTTCAGTCCCCTCGGAGACGATGATCTTCCCGATTACGCCCTCGTCTACCGCCTCGAACTCCATGGTGGCCTTGTCGGTCTCGATCTCTGCGAGGAGGTCTCCGGAAGAGACGGTGTCCCCTTCTTTCACCAGCCATTTTGCAAGTGTTCCTTCCTCCATCGTGGGGGAAAGGGCGGGCATCAGGATTTCCGTCGCCATGTCTGTCTTCCCTCAGCGATAGGTCACTTTTTTGACGGCCTCGATGACTTCCGGGACGGATGTCAGGGCCAGCTTTTCGAGGTTCGCCGCATAAGGCATCGGAACATCCTTGCCCGTGCACGTGATCACAGGCGCGTCGAGGTAGTCGAAAGCGCGCTGCATGATCGTGCTCGCGATATGATCGCTGAAGCTGGCAACAGGGAAGCCTTCTTCGACCGTGACGCACCGGTTCGTCTTCATGACCGAAGCAAGCACAGTGTCGTAATCGACCGGACGAAGGGTCCTCAGATCGATCACCTCTGCGTCGATGCCCTCTTCCGAGAGCTTTTCGGCAGCCTCCAGGGCGTAGGTCATCCCGATGCCCCAACTGACAATGGTCACATCCTTGCCTTCCCGCCAGATGCGGGCCTTGCCGAAAGGAATGGTGAAGTCATCCAGTTTCGGCACATCGAAAGAGCGTCCATAGAGGATCTCGTTTTCGAGGAAGATGACCGGGTTCGGATCCCGGATCGCCGATTTGAGCAGGCCTTTCGCATCGGCGGCCGAATACGGTTGCACCACTTTGAGGCCGGGAACGCTGGCATACCACGCGGCGTAGTCCTGGCTGTGCTGGGCCGCCACGCGTGCGGCCGCGCCGTTCGGGCCGCGGAACACAATCGGGCATCCCATCTGGCCCCCCGACATGTAGAGCGTCTTAGCCGCCGAGTTGATGATCTGGTCGATGGCCTGCATGGCGAAGTTGAACGTCATGAACTCGACGATCGGGCGCAACCCGCCGAACGCGGCACCGACGCCGATGCCGGCGAAACCATGCTCGGTGATTGGCGTGTCGATCACGCGACGGTCGCCGAATTCTTCCAGCATATTCTGGGTGATCTTGTAGGCGCCTTGGTACTCGGCGACCTCCTCGCCCATGATGAAGACGTTGTCGTCCGCGCGCATTTCCTCTGCCATGGCGTCCCGCAGCGCTTCGCGGACGGTCTGGGTCACCATTTCGGTCCCTTCCGGCCAGTCCGGCGAGGCGTTCGATTTCGGAACATCTTCTTCTGACGGCGCCGCAGTCGCAGCGGGGGCCGGGTCGGCGCGGCCCTCGGGGCCGTCGAGCGGTTCGGGGACCGGGGTGCTCTGTTCCGTCGTCTCGATATCGTCGGCATTCTCTCCCTCTTCGAGAAGGACGGCGATGGGCGAATTCACCTTCACGCCTTCGGTGCCTTCGGAGACGATGATCTTGCCGATCGTACCTTCATCGACGGCTTCGAACTCCATCGTGGCCTTGTCGGTCTCGATCTCTGCGAGGATATCGCCCGAGGCGACGGTATCGCCCTCCTTCACGAGCCATTTCGCAAGCGTCCCCTCTTCCATCGTGGGCGAGAGCGCGGGCATCAGGATTTCGGTCGCCATCAGACTGCCTCCCCTTGCGGAAGCTCTTCCGCGTAGATGTCCGTCCAGAGCTCGCTCTCATCGGGTTCGGGGCTTTCCTTCGCGAACTCGGCGCTTTCGTTGACGATTTCCTTGATCTCCTTGTCGATGGCCTTGAGATCGTCTTCGGTCGCGTGGTCGCCGGTCAGGAGCATCTGGCGCACCATCTCGATCGCGTCCCGCTCGTCGCGCATCTTCTGAACTTCGTCACGGGTCCGGTACTTGGCGGGATCCGACATCGAATGCCCGCGATAGCGGTACGTCTTCACTTCGAGGATGTAGGGGCCCTTGCCGGCACGGCAGTAGGCGACGGCTTTCTCTCCCGCTGCCTTCACGGCCAGCACATCCATCCCGTCGACTTCCTCTCCCTCGATCCCGTAGGCGGCGCCGCGCTCCCAGTAGCTGGGTGACTTGGTCGAGCGCTTGGTCGACGTCCCCATCGCGTATTGGTTGTTCTCGATGACGAAGATGCAGGGCAGATCCCAGAGTTCTGCCATGTTGTAGGTCTCGTAGACCTGACCCTGGTTGGCCGCCCCGTCGCCGAAATAGGTGAACGTTACGTTGTCGTTGCCTTTGTACTTGTCCGCAAATGCAAGGCCCGCTCCGATCGGAACCTGTGCGGCGACGATGCCGTGGCCGCCGTAGAAATGCTTCTCACGGCTGAACATGTGCATCGAGCCGCCCTTGCCCTTGGAATAGCCGCCTTCGCGACCCGTCAGCTCGGCCATGACGCCCTTGGGGTCCATGCCGCAGGCCAGCATGTGGCCGTGATCGCGGTAGGAGGTCACGCGCTTGTCGCCGTCCTTGGCGGCCGCTTCCAATCCGACGACGACGGCCTCCTGTCCGATGTAGAGGTGGCAGAATCCGCCGATCAGCCCCATGCCGTAAAGCTGACCCGCCTTCTCTTCGAAGCGGCGGATCAAGAGCATGTCGCGGTAATACTGCTTGAGTTCGTCTGCGGATACGTTCGGCTTCGCCTTCGCGGCGCTACGTCGTGCGGCCATCCCGCCTCCTCCCAGTTAGCGGTTGTTCAACGTTGAACAACCGGTAGCGCGTCTGGTTCCCCAAGGGAAGTGCAGCACTTGCAAAACGGGGTTGCACGGAAACGTCACCAAGGCCCGGAACGCCGATCCGGATCGGCTGGTCGGGGTCTGCGCGTCGGTTATTCGACGACGATCTCATCCGCGCGGACGAGGCCCAGGATGTCCCGCGCGCGTTCGTCCAGCAGGTCCAGATCGAGGTAATCGTCCGACAGGCGGCGCGTCCGGTCCCGCAATGCGGCGACGCGCGCATCCAGCATCGCAAGCTCGGCCCGCAACTCCGTACGCTCCGCCTCCAGTTCGATGCGCCTCAGGAGTCCGCCTTCGCCCTGGATCGCGGCGAACACGAAATAGCCGCCGAAGGTCAGGATGCCGATCGGAAGGAGGAAGCCGTAGCCCCGGGTTTGCCTGCTCATCATCGCCTCTTTCGGGTCGGGCGTTTCAGGCCTTGTGGCACGCGGCAGCGCATAGTCAAACCCCGGGGCGCGCGTTCCCGCTGCGCCCCGTGGGAAAAAGGACTCACCCGGCGACCGAAGCGTCCCGGATGGACTGGATCGTGGTGTCCAGCGTGGCGTCGAACTCCGCTTCCGATTGCTGTGCCGACAGCCCCTCGGTCAGGGCGCGGCTGAAGCTGGCAATCATTCCGCGGTTCCGTGCGAGGCGCGCATTCGCCTCCTCGCGCGAATAACCGCCGGACAGAGCCACAACCGAAAGCACCTTCGGATGGTCGACGAGCTCGGCGTAGAGGTTCGGCTCTTCGGGAAGGGTCAGTTTGAACATGACCCGCTGACCGTCCGGAACGGCATTCAGCCCTTCCAGCAGGGCGTCCTTCAGCAAGGCTTCCGCTTCGGCCTTGTCGGCGATCGAGATCGTCACCTCCGGTTCCAGGATCGGCACCAGATCGTGCTTGAGGACCTGTCGTCCGACATCGAACTGCTGGGCTGCGACCTTGCGGATGCCTTCCGCGTCCGCCTTGCCGATCACGGAGCGTTCCTTGGTCCCGAAGATGCCCTTCGCTTTCGCCCGTTCCAGCGTCGCGTCGAGGCCGGCAATCTCCTTCATGAGCTGCATGCCGCCCTCTTCATCGGCCAGACCGTGGTCGATCTTGAGGAACGGCACGACGCCCTTTTCCTCCCAGAGGTATTCGGCAGCTGGGCGGCCGTGGAAATCCCGGTCCATCGTCTGCTCGAACAGGATCGCTCCGACGACGCGGTCGCCGTTGAAGGCAGGGCTTCCGACGATCCGCGAGCGCATCTCGTGGATCTTGTCGAACATCTCGTCTTCGCCGGAATACTCGTTCTCCTCGACACCGTAGAGGCGCAGCGCCTTCGGCGTGGAGCCGCCCGACTGGTCCAGTGCGGCGATGAAGCCCTGACCCGCCTCGATCTTGGCGGCCTGCTGTTCGTTCGGCATTCGGGTTCTCCCTGACTTCGTTTGGGTTGGACTAGGTGGTGGCCTGTCCGCACGCAACCGCGATGGCGCTAACGGTCGCCCGGCGACAGCCATCCCGCAAGCGCGACTGCCTCGGCGTCTTGTGCGACCGGGATCCAGGCATCGACGCCATCCGACGGGACCGCGCGATCGATCCGATCCAGCAGGGCTTGCGCGTCGCGGCTGCCGCGTCCGGCGGCGATACTGGCGTAGATCAGCGCGTGGCGCAGCGAGCGGCGGGCATCGACCCCGCGAAGATGCGCTTCGGCCCGGGCCAGCAACTCGTTCGCCGGCCCGGCCATGTCATCTTCCGTCGGGTCCGGAGCGGCGGATTGAAGACGCAGGACGGTGTTGAACGGAAGGGTCCCTTCCAGCCGGTCCAGAAGGCCCCGCAGACCGGCCGCGCCGCCGGGGCCTGCCGCCAAGGCGTAGGCATAGGCGGCCTCTGGGTCGCGCCGCTCCAGCGCCCGGGCGAGGGCCAGAGACACTTCCGTATCGCCGCCTTCGGAGAGGTCGGCGAGAAGGCGTTCGGCCTCTGCCAGGTTCCGAGGGGCGCCATCGCCCCGCAACAACGCGAGGCCGACCGTGCGCCTCGAGTCCGGCGGCAGCGCGTCGGTCCGTTGTATCGCGGGCAGGACGCTCGTGATCGGCAGGGCTTCGCGCTCCGACGCGCGATCTGCGCCGACCCGCGGTTCAAGAAGCCCGATCAGGGGCAGGGGGCCCTCGTCGAGGCGCTGAATCAGGTCGGGGTCGATGGTTCGGGGCTCGGACGCGGGAAACCCGGTCTCGATCACGAGCCTATCCGGGTCCGCCACGAAAGCGGCCCATCCGCTGGCCAGTTCCTCGATGAAAGCCTGTGCCGCGAGAGAGTCCTGCGCAGACCCCGCACCGATCATTCCCGATCCGTTCTGGCGAACGAATTGCGCTGCGTTCGCGGGATCCGTGGCCTCGGGCGGCAGGAACGGCGCGGCGATGTCCCAAGCTCCAAGGTCCTGCAAGGCGACCGTCGCGCCGGAAAGGCGAGCCCACAGGGCAGGCTCACTCCTGTTGGCCACTTCGCGCAGCGAGAAGTAATCGAAATCCACATCCGCCGTGACGGCGACCCGCTCTTCCAGCGTCGTCCGAAGCCCGACCTGAAGGCCCGAACTCGGCATGTCGTAGGCATAGTCGATGACCGCTTCGGGAAGCCTGATCCGCCCGCCGGGCAGAAAGGCGCCGGCCGCGATCCCCTGGGGCCCGAAACACGTGGCGGGCACGTCGATCCCCCGAAGCTCGACATGTCCGCTGAGCGTCACGAGCGAGACCGGGTTTTCCGTGCGGATCTCGATCAGATCGACGCTGGCGGGACAGTCGATCGCTCCGGTCAGCCGGGCCGGGATCACCATCTCGACGCCTTCCATCGCGATCCGGCCATCGAGAAGGGAAATCGCCATGTCCCCGTAGGTCAGTTCGATCTGCGTTCGCAGCGCGAAGATGCCGGATTGCAGGAACTGCATCGCGATCGCGTCGGGATTGATCAGATCCCAGAACGTCCGCTCCTGCGCGTGCGCGGGCATCGTGGTCAGGGCAAGTGCCGTGCAGGCGAGAAGTCGGCGCATCGTATCCTCCGTCGATCGTGTCGCAGTTCAGGGCCGCCGGAACCGGCGGTCCTTGCGTGGGTCAGGTCTTGGCCAGGGTGCCGGAACGCGACAGCAGACGGCGCGTGATCCCGGCGACGATCCCGCGCGGAGCAAGGCGCGCCATCGCGACCGTCGCCTTGTTCTGCGCCCCCGGGACGACCACGCGTTGCCCCGTGATCATTCCGTTCCAGCCTGCTTCGGCGACCGAGGCTGCACTCGGCAGACGGCCGACCTTGGTGATATTGACTTCCGTCATGTCGGCGTCGTTGAAGAAGTTGGATTGCGTCGCTCCGGGGCAGAGTGCCGTCACGCTGATCCGCGTGTCGCGCAATTCGACATCCGCCGCCTCGGACAGCGACAGCAGGAAAGCCTTTGTCGCATGATAGACGGCCATGCCGGGACCCGGCATGAATGCCGCGACGGACGCGACATTCAGGATCCGGGACCGCGCGCCATGCTCCTGCATATGCGCGACGGCCAGCTTCATCAGCCGGGTGGCCGCCACAACGTTGACCTCGATCGACACCGCTTCGCGATCCCAGCCCTGCGGATCGACGAAAGCACCATTATAGCCGAGGCCCGCATTGTTCACGAGGATCTCGATCTCGCGTCGATCCACGGCGCTTTTCCAGAGCCGATCCGCTTCGCCGGGCTTGGAGAGGTCCGCTGGAATGACGACGGTGTCGTTCCCGAGTTCCTCGGCCAGGGCCGCCAGCTTGTCCTCCGACCGCGCCGTCAGGATGACCTTGCGTCCCGATTTCGCGGCACGGCGCGCCAATTCCTTGCCGATGCCTTCGGATGCCCCGGTCACGAGAGTGAAGCGGTCCATCGCTCAGCCCTCCAACGCGGCGACGCCGGGCAGTTTCTTGCCTTCCATCCATTCCAGGAAGGCCCCGCCCGCCGTCGAGATATAGGTGAAATCGTCGGCAACCCCGGCTTGGTTTAGGGCCGCGACCGTGTCGCCGCCGCCCGCGACCGAGACCAGCTTGCCTGCGCGGGTCAATTCGGCCGCATGGCGCGCTGCCTCGACCGTGGCGCGGTCGAAGGGCGTCATCTCGAAGGCGCCCAGCGGCCCGTTCCAGACCAGCGTGGCGCATCCGTCCAGGACCGTACGGATATGAGCGACCGAATCCGGCCCGGCATCGAGGATCATCCATCCTTCGGGTACGTCCTCGACCTTGACGGTTCGGGTGGGCGGATCCGCCTCGAAGGTTTCCGCCACCACCACGTCACGCGGCAGAAGGATCGTGCAGCCTGCGGCTTCGGCCTTGGCAACGATCTCGCGCGCCGTGTCGGCAAGGTCGTGTTCGCACAGCGACTTGGCCACGTCGAAGCCCTGCGCGGCCAGGAAGGTATTGGCCATGCCGCCGCCGATGATCAGGTGCTGCACCTTGCTCACGAGGTTGCCCAGAAGGTCCAGCTTGGTCGAGACCTTGGCCCCGCCGACGACCGCCGCGACGGGTGGCGTCGGGGTCCCGAGCGCCTTTTCAAGCGCCTCGAGTTCGGCCTGCATGGCGCGCCCGGCGAAGGCGGGCAGGTGGTGGGCCAGCCCTTCGGTCGTCGCATGCGCCCTGTGGGCCGCGCTGAAGGCGTCGTTGCAATAGAGGTCTCCGACCGAAGCCAGCCGTTCGGCGAAACCGGGATCGTTCTGTTCCTCGCCGGGGTTGAAGCGGACATTCTCGAACAGGATCACGCTGCTATCGGGCATGTCGGCAACGGCCTGGCCGTAATTGCTGTCGGCGAAGGCCACATCTCGGCCCAGCACCTCTGCGACCGCGGGGACGATCTGGCGCAGCGACATCTCCGGCACGACCTTTCCCTTCGGCCGTCCGAAATGTGCGAGCAGCACGACCTTGGCGCCCTTGTCCGACAATTCGCGGATCGTGGGCGCCACGCGCTCGATCCGGGTCGTGTCGCTGACCCGGCCGTCCTTGACGGGCACGTTCAGGTCGACCCGGGTCAGGACAGCCTTTCCGGCCACCTCCATGTCGTCGAGGGTGCGAAAGGCCATGCCGTCCTCCGGGTCTTTGCCTGCTTTCGATGAGTGGGGTCGCGTTCGGAACCTCAGATCAGCTTGCCCATGGCGACGGCGGTGTCGGCCATCCGGTTCGAGAAGCCCCATTCGTTGTCGTACCAGGTCAGGATCCGGCACATCTTGCCGCCCTCCATCACCTTGGTCTGGTCCAGCGCGAAGATGCTGGAATGGGGATCGTGGTTGAAGTCGCTGCTGACGAGCGGCTCTTCGGTGAACCCCAGAACGCCCTTCAGCGGCCCCTCGGCG
This sequence comes from Jannaschia aquimarina, assembly GCF_000877395.1. GTDB lineage: Bacteria > Pseudomonadota > Alphaproteobacteria > Rhodobacterales > Rhodobacteraceae > Jannaschia > Jannaschia aquimarina. Next base: position 169,692 of record NZ_JYFE01000020.1, read on the forward strand.
GCCGAGCGGACGGCTTCGTTGATCTCGTCGACGCTGGTGTCACGCGAAGCCGTGAAGGTCAGATCGACCACCGAGACGTTCGGCGTCGGCACGCGGATGGCGACGCCGTCCAGTTTGCCGTTCAGATCGGGCAGCACCAGACCAACGGCCTTGGCCGCCCCGGTCGAAGTCGGGATCATCGACAGGGCCGCGGCACGGGCGCGGTAGAGATCCTTGTGCATCGTGTCCAGCGTCGGCTGGTCGCCGGTATAGGAATGGATCGTGGTCATGAACCCGCGTTCGATCCCGATGGCGTCGTGCAGGACGTGAGCGACGGGCGCGAGGCAATTCGTCGTGCAGGACGCGTTCGAGACGACGATGTCATCGCTCGTCAGCACGTCGTGGTTCACGCCGTAGACGATCGTCTTGTCCGCGTTCTTTCCGGGCGCCGAGATCAGGACCCGGCTCGATCCGTTGTCGAGATGGGCCTGGCACGCCTCCTTGGAGGTGAAGATGCCGGTACATTCCATCACCACGTCGACATCGGACCAGGGCAGGTCTGCGGGGTTGCGCTCGGCGGTGACCTTCATCGGCCCGCGGCCCACGTCGATTGTGTCGCCATCGACCTTCACCTCTGCGGGAAAGCGCCCGTGGACGCTGTCGTAGCGCAGCAGGTGTGCGTTCGTCTCGACCGGTCCGAGGTCGTTGATCGCCACCACTTCGATGTCGGTGCGTCCCGACTCGATGATCGCGCGCAGAACGTTGCGTCCGATGCGGCCGAAGCCGTTGATCGCCACCTTGACCATGGTTTCCTCCGGGTCTGTCGCAGGATTTCCCTGCCGTCGCGGCAGCCGCTACCATGGGTGCCGCGGGGCCTCAACAGGGGCTCAGCGCCAGAAGGCGAGCCACCGCACGAGGCCGAGCAGCTCGCGACCCAGAAAGATCAGCGTCTCGCTTTCGTTCAACGCCCAGTCGGCAAGGACGAGCAATACGAGGGCGAGACCGAGCAGGAGGGCGACGCGATTGGTCATGCCCCGTCCTGCCACCCACGGGCGGCAGAGGAAAGGCTTGGCGTGCCGTCTGGATCCGACCGGCCGGACAGCCTGCTTGCGTGCGCTGCCGGACGCCCAGATCCGACCAAGGGGATCGGATGGATCGCAGCCGCGTTGACGCCGGGCACGCAAGCCTAGATCAATCACCCGACAAGACGGAGACGATCATGAGCGGACTTCTCGCCCTGCTGGACGACGTGGCGGCCATCGCCAAGGTCGCGTCGGCGTCCATCGACGATGTGATTGGCCAGGCTTCCAAGGCCGGGGTCAAGGCCGCCGGTGCCGTGATCGACGATGCGGCCGTGACGCCGAAATACGTCCACGGATTCGCGGCGGCGCGAGAGATCCCGATCGTCTGGAAGATCGCGCGCGCCTCGATCTTCAACAAGCTGGTGATCCTGCTGCCTGCCGCGATCCTGTTGGGGCAGTTCGCGCCGTGGCTGATCCCGTACTTCCTGATCCTCGGCGGGCTATATCTCTGCTACGAGGGGGCCGAGAAGATCTGGCATGCGCTCACCCATGAAGTGAGCCATGCCGCGATCGAGGACCCGGAGCATACGCCTCTCGACGCCGCCCATCTGGAAGAGCAGCGCGTGAAGGGCGCAATTAAGACCGATTTCATTCTCTCCGCAGAGATCATGACCATCGCTCTGGCCGCGACGGACGGGACGCGGGGATGGGTCTTCCAGGCCGCAGTGCTCGCCGTGATCGCGGTCGCGATCACGATCGCCGTCTACGGGTCGGTCGCGTTGATCGTGAAGGCCGATGATTTCGGCCTGCATCTCGCCAACGAGGGGCGGACGTCCTTCGGCCGGTCTCTGGGACGAGGAATCGTCAAGGGGATGCCGGGTTTCATGAAGGCGCTGACCATCATCGGGACCGCCGCGATGCTCTGGGTCGGCGGCAACATCGTCGTCCATGCCCTGCACGAGATCGGATGGCATCTGCCCTACGACACGATCAAGACCTGGGCCGCGGCCGTGGCAGAGGGCGGCTTCGGGAACTGGGCCGCGGTCGCAGCGATGGATGGCGTGATCGGCGTCCTTCTCGGCTCCGCGCTCATCCCGGCGATCGGGTTCATGAAGCCGAAGAAGGCCGAGGCGCACTGAAATCCGTCCCCGCGTCGGTCAGATAGGTGCGGGACGGCGCCGGGTGGGTGCCGCTCGCGCGGGCCTAACGGCGGGCCTCTTCGATCACCGGCAGGAACTGGTCTTCGGCGACCGACCGCGTGATCGGACCGGCAAAGCGCAAGAGGACGGTGCCGTCCCCGTCCAGCACAAAGGTCTCCGGCACCCCGTAAAGACCCCAGTCGAGGCCCGTCCGCCCCTCGTCCACGCCGATGGCGCTGAAGGGGTCGCCCAGTTCCGCCAGGAAGGCGAGCGCGTTCTCCGGGCTGTCCTTGTAGTTCACGCCGTAGACGGGAAGCTCTTCGGCCAACGCTTCGAGCTGGGGATGCTCTACCCGGCAGGGAACGCACCAGCTGGCCCAGAAATTCACCAGCTTGACCTCTCCATCCGTCAGCATCTCCGGCGTCAAGGCCGTCTTGCCGGGTAGCTCGGTCAGGCTGATCGCGGGCGCCTCACGGCCGATCAGGGCCGAGGGCAGGGTGTCCGGATCCTCGCGGAACAGGCCGGACAACAGAAAGCCACCCAGCGCCGCGAAGATCGCGACGGGCACGAGCGCCATCCATTTCACTGTTCTTCCTCCTCCAGTCGGGCGCGGACGGCGCGGGATGCCAGAACCGATTGCAGGATCAACCCACCAATGCCGACGGCGCTGACACCCAGCGCAAGCCAGACATCGAAAGCATAGCGTCCGAAATCGAGGCTCATGCCGTCCGCTCCCGCAGGGTGATGGCATGGAGGCGACGGCGCCGGATCTCTGTCCGGGTGCGCATCAGGACGAGCGCGACGAACAGGAAGACGAAGCCCGCCAATGTGATCACGAGCGGTATCCAAAAGACGTCCGAGATGTTCTCTTCGGCATCCAGCGAGAGCGACGCGCCCTGATGCAGGCCCTGGTTCCAGAATTGCGCCGCGTAGCGCGAGATGACGGCGAAGACGCTCCCGACGAGGCACAGGATCGACGTCAGATCGGCGGCGGCGTCCGGGTTCTCGATCGCCTGCCAGAGCGCGACGTATCCCAGATAGAACAGGAACAGGATCAGGAACGAGGTCAGGCGCGGATCCCACGCCCAGTAGGTGCCCCACATCGGCTTGCCCCAGATCGCGCCGGTGGCCAGTGCGATGGCGGTCATCACCAGACCCACGGGCGCGGCGGCCCGGGCCGCCAGCGCGCTGACGTGGTGGCGCCGGATCAGCCAGATCAGCGAGGTCACGAGCATCATGAACCACGCGTTGATGGCGATGAACGCTGTGGGCACGTGGACGTAGATGATCTTGACCGAGTGTCCCATCCGGAAATCCTCGGGCGTGGCCAGGACGCCCCAGCCCAGGCCGACCGCGCAGAGCAGCACGGCAACCGCCCAGCACCAGGGCTGAACCTTGGCCGTAAGCGCCATGAACCGGCGGGGGTTCGCATACTCCCAGAGCGACATGAGCCGACAGCTAAGGCGCGGCGCGGCCGGCCACAAGACACGCAAGTGTCATCTCAGGTTCACCCGCAGCGCGGCGGCCGTGGCAAAGGGCAGCAGGGCGATCGCGCCCAGCGTCAGGGCGGCCGTCAGGACAAGGGGCAGCGTCGGATCGAGACCCTGCGCCGCCCGTCGCACGCAATCGGCACCGAAGACCAGCGTCGGCACGTACATGGGCAGGACGATCAGCGACAGAAGCAGCGACCCCCGCCTCAACCCCACGGTCAGCGCCGCCCCGAATGTCCCGATGGCCGAGAGCGCCGGTGTGCCCACCGCGAGCGCGGCAATCAGCCACGGCAGCGCTGAAGGGGGCAGGAACAGGAGAGGGGCAAGGACCGGGGCCGCGACCGTCAGGGGCAGACCGGTCGTGATCCAATGGGCCAGTGCCTTGGACACGGCTACGGCCTCCGGCGGCAGTGGGGCCGTCAGAAGCGCGTCGAGCGAGCCGTCTTCGCGGTCCAGCGCGAAGATACGGTCCAGCGACAAGAGGCAGGCCAGCAGCGCGCCCAGCCAAAGTGCGCCGGGGGCGAGGGGCGCGAGGACGGCCTCGGTCGGCCCGACGCCAAGGGCGGTCAATGTCACGAAGATCAGAAAGAACCCGAGACCCAGTCCGAATCCGCCCCCGGCCCGGATCGCCAGCCGCAGATCGCGCGCGACGAGGGCGATCACTCGATCGCCTCGGCGAAGGGATCGTCCGCGCGCGTGGGCGCGGCCGCGGCAAATGCACCCAGATTGAGTGGATCCGCATCGAGGCCCAGGTCGATATGGGTGGCGATGGCCGCGCTTCCGCCCTCGGCGAGGTGCGCCCGCACCGCATCCGCGAACCGGGCGACGTTCTCGGCGTCCAGCGAAACCGTCGGCTCGTCCAGCAGCCAGATCGGTCGGCCGGTCAGCATCATCCGCGCCAGACCGGTCCGCCGCCTCTGCCCCGCAGACAGATCCGCAGCCCGTCGCCGCAACAGGGGAGCCAGGCCAAATGCTTGCACCGCGCGCGAGACGGCGTCGGCCCCCGTGCCGAAGATCGCCGCCCAGAAGGAAAGGTTCTCGGCAACCGTGAGCTGGTCCTTCAGGGCGTCGGCATGAGCGCCGTAGGCGAAGGCTTCATCAGGGGCGTCGATCGACCCCGCCACGGGCGCCGCCAGTCCGGCGAGGGTCCGCAACAGCGTCGTCTTGCCCACGCCGTTCGGCCCGCGGATCGCGACCGCCCTGCCGTCGGGCACGCGGAACGAAACGCCACGCAGCACCAATGCCTCGCCGCGCCGGCACGCAAGATCGCTCACACCCCATTCCATCCCGCGAGGGGTAGCCTGCCTTCGGCCGCGCGAAAACCCGCCCTTTTGCGGAGGCAGGGATCGCGGGCTGTCGGGTCTATCCGGCGCCGTTCAGGAGCCAGCCGATCAATAGAACCTGCGGCACCGTCAGGAGCGGCAGCAAAAGCGCGGCCTTCAGGCGGCCCGTCACCTGTCGCAGGACCATCGTCTCGGTGTAATCCGTGGCTGCGCCGGCCATGAGGAAGGTGAAGGCGTTACCCGGCGCGGCGGCGCGGTTCATCAGATCGGCCGCGATGGGCACCGACCCTTCGGAGCAGACCTCGATGATCGTCGCGGCCAGAAGCGTCGTGAAGAGCCCCAGCAGCGTAGCCCCGAACCATGTCTGGAAAATCTCGGTCGGAACGGTCGTCTGGATCAGGGCGGCCAGGACGACCCCGAAGAAGAGCCAGCGCAAGACCATCCGGCTCGCCGTGACCGACCGCTTGGCGACATCCTTCGCGAAGGCGAGATCGAACCGTGTCCCCCGCAGGCCGGATCTGGCTTCGGACCAGACGTGGAAATCGTCAGGAAGGTCGATCCGGTTCGGATTCGGGCGAACACGACCGGCCCGCTCCAACGCTTCGACTGCCAGGCCGGTCGCGAAGGCGATGGCAAGAGACGCGAAGAGGAACAGCAGCATCCAGCCCCAGCCCATCAGAACGCCGATGATGATCGTCAGCGAAAGCGAGTTCCAAGGCGATGCGATCAGGAATGCGAAGACCTGACCAAGGCTCGCCCCCCTCTCATAGAGCTTGGCCCCCACCATCAGGACGCCGTGATTGCACAGATCCAGCAGGACGCCGGCGCCCAAGGCGCGAAGGACGCTGCGCGCGCCCTGATCCCGGCCGATGATGCCGATGACGAATTCACGGGGCACCCTGTCGATCAGCCCGACGGCCAGCATCCCGACGAGGATGCCCCACCACATGACGTTCATCATCTTCTGCACGCTGTGGGCGAACCGGCCCAAACCGTAAGGGGCGTCGTGGGGCAGAACGAATCCAGCGACATAGAAAACGACGATGATCGCGGCCGAGCCCCAGAGAAGCCAGTCCAGTCTGCGCCATACGGGCGCGTCGGCGGCCGGGGCTGTCCCGCCGCAGCAGGACGCGCCGTCGGCAACGGACGCCTTCACGGGTGGGATGCCCTCGGCGGCCGCTGCTCTGGACGCGCAGCAGCCGGTGTTGCGGTCAACCTGATCCGTGACGTCTGTCATTCGGCGAACTCCATCTTCACCTCCAGGGTAGGGCTTCCAGCTACTGGAAGCTCAAGGGGCGGCGCGCTGTTTTTTTTTCGCCTCGCCTCGCCTCGCCTCGCCTCGCCTCGCTTCGCCTCGCCTCGACGGGTGCCCCATGTCGCTGGAATCCCCGGATGCGCCGCACAGAGAAGGATGGGACCGTCGACGGGATCGACGTGCGGGGCAGGGGGCCGCGCAATCGGAGCCCCTACATCTCCATGACGATCCGGCCGTCGATCTTCCCCTGCTCCATGGCCTCGAAGATGCCGTTGATGTTGTCCAGCCTGTCCGTTGCATAATGCGAAGCCACGGTGCCTTCGGCGGCGAAGGACAGGCTTTCGGCAAGGTCCGCGCGGGTGCCGACGATCGAGCCCCGGATCGTCTTCCGGTTCAGGACGACGTCGAAGATGTTGAGCGAAAAATCTCCGGGCGGAAGACCGACGAGGCTCATGGTGCCACCGGGTGCCAGCATGCCCACGGCTTGCGTGAAGGCACTGTTCGAGACCGCCGTGACCAGAACGCCGTCGGCCCCTCCGAGTCGGGTCACCTCGTCCACGGGATCGGTATCGCCGGCATTGATGGTGGTCTCCGCGCCGAGGTCGCGGGCCAGACGGAGCTTGTCCTCCGCGATGTCGACGGCGATGACGTGCAGCCCCATTGCGCGAGCGTATTGCACGGCCAGATGCCCAAGGCCGCCGATCCCTGATATCACGACGCTTTGCCCGGGTCTGAGGTCGCATTCCTTCAGACCCTTGTAGACCGTGACACCGGCACAGAGTATCGGTGCCGCCGGCGCGAAATCCAAGGCGCCGGGCAGATGGCCGACATAGGCCGGATCGGCCTCGACATATTCGGCGAACCCTCCGTTCACGGTATAACCGGTATATTGCGGCTCCGTCCGGCAGAGGGTTTCCCATCCCGTCACGCAGGCGGTGCAGTGGCCACAGGCATGGTGAAGCCACGGCACCCCGACCCGGTCCCCCTCCTTGACGGAAGCCACGCCGCGCCCGACTTCGGCGACGATCCCGACGCCTTCGTGGCCGGGAATGAAGGGCGGCTCCGGCTTGACCGGCCAGTCGCCACGCGCCGCGTGCAGGTCCGTGTGGCAGACACCGCAGGCCTCGATCTTCACCAGGATCTTTCCGTCGGAAACGGTCGGCCTTTCGACCTCCTTGATTTCGAGCGGCTTGGAGAAATCGGTGACGACGGCTGCTTTCATTGTCGACGGCATGATGCGGGCTCCCTCTGGTCGGGGCCGGAATCCGGGATGAGCTCGCGTGTCCGGTCCGGGCAAGATCGCCGTTTGGCGCACGGACACGCAGTCGCATCCCGAAGGGTCACACGTCGGCACAACCACAGTGCCGACGCGGCTCCGGCCTTCTGCAATAGGATCGGTATATCAGAGTTTGCAACCGTCAGGCGACAGGAGCGGGCAAAGAGCTTGTCTCTGGACCAGGCTGGACCGGTCACCGACAGGCAGGCCCGACCACATTCCTCAGCCGTCCGGCCGCGTGGCGCGCCTACATCGCGAAGCTGACGCCGCAGCCGCAGGAACTTGCGGCGTTCGGATTGTCGATCGTGAACCGCGCGCCTACCAATTCCTCCGTGAAGTCGATGGTTGCGCCGCCAAGAAAGGGCAGGGACGTCTCGTCGATGACGACCTTTTCGCCCGCACCTTCGAGGATCAGATCGTCGGAGGCCGGCTCATCCAGCTCGATGGCGTACTGAAACCCCGAACATCCACCACCCTCGACTGCAACGCGGAGCGCCTTGCCCGAGGCGGCGGCGCCGATCTCCGAAAGCCGCTCGAACGCGCGAGACGTGACCTGTGGCGGAAGGTTCATCGCATCAGCTCCTTGCTTTGGACCGAAGATGCGCCTGCGACGGCACACGTTCAAGCCCCGCCGGGGGCTGGGCATCCCCGGCCGCACACGGTAGCCCCGCGCCGCAAGGAGGCCTTCGATGCGCCAGCCATATGCCTGCGATCCCACCGCGAGCCGCGGCCGCCTTCACCCCGAGGAGGAGAGCCGCCATCGGTCGCCCTTTCAGCGGGATCGCGACCGGATCATCCATTCCAGCGCCTTCCGACGTCTCAAGCACAAGACGCAGGTCTTCGTTGAACATGAGGGCGACTATTATCGCACCCGCCTGACCCATTCGATCGAGGTCGCACAGGTCGCGAGGACGATCGCGAAGCATCTGGGCCTCGATGAGGAATTGGCGGAAGCCGTCGCCCTGGCGCACGATCTGGGCCACCCGCCTTTCGGTCACACCGGGGAGGAGGCGCTGGACACGCTGATGGCCCCCCATGGCGGGTTCGATCACAACGCCCAGGCCGTTCGGATCGTCACCTCGCTGGAGCGGCACTACGCCGATTTCGACGGCCTGAACCTCACTTGGGAAACCCTTGAAGGGATTGCCAAACACAATGGCCCCGTCGCCGATCCGCCGGACATTCTGTGCGCCTACGACGCGCGGCACGATCTGGAACTGCATACGTATGCAAGCCTTGAGGCGCAGGTCGCCGCACTTGCCGACGATATCGCCTACAACAACCACGATCTGCATGACGGCCTCCGTGCGGAGCTGTTCTCGACCGCCGAACTGGCCGAGCTTCCGGTCCTTCGCGATTGCTTCGCCGAGGTGGACCGGGTGTGGCCCGATCTGGACCTCTATCGAAGGCGCCATGAGGCGCTTCGCCGGTTCTTCGGAATCCTCGTGGAGGATGTACTGGCCTGCACCGAGGCCGCATTGCTCGAGGTTTCGCCCAGCTCGCCCACCGATATCCGGCTGGCCGGTCGGCCGATGGTGCGGTTCTCGGACGGGTTGTGGCAGGATCTCAAGGAGATCCGATCCTTCCTATTCCACCGGATGTACCGCGCACCCGGCGTCGTCACGATGCGGGAACGGGTGGCGAGAGTCGTCGAGGACCTGTTCGCCGCCCTGCTGGAGGATCCGTCCGATCTGCCCAAGCAGTGGCGGAAGGATGTGGCTCTCGCCGAGGGCCGGGACGCGCTGGCGCGGATCGTGTGCGACTACATCGCGGGCATGACGGATCGGTTCGCGCTTCAGACCCATGAGCGGCTGTTCGGAGAGGCGCCTTAGGAAGGTCCCCTAGGTCAGACCGCCTGCCCGGCGGCCCAGCCGGACGCCCAGGCCCATTGGAAGTTGTAGCCGCCCAGCCAGCCGGTCACGTCGACCACTTCGCCCACGAAATGAAGGCCCGGCACGGCGCGCGCCTCCATCGTGCGCGGATCGAGCGCGGCCGTATCCACGCCGCCCAGCGTGACCTCCGCGGTGCGGTAGCCCTCGGACCCTTGAGGTGTGAGGCGCCAATCGTGGACGGCCGCCGCCAACCGGTCCAGCGCGCGATTGGACTGGTCGGCCAGATTGCCGTCGAGCCGGCTGCGTGCGACCGCATCCCGGGCCACCCGTTCGGGCAGGTGCGCTGACAGAGCCCGCACGAGGCCCATCCGTCCTCCGGCCTGTCGCTGCGCTGCGAGCGCGGGTGCGATATCGGCGTTCGCCGCCAGATCCACCGAAATCTCTTCGCCCGCGCGCCAATAGGACGAGGCCTGCAGGATCGAGGGGCCCGACAGACCCCTGTGCGTGAAGAGCAATCCGTCGGAGAACCGCGCCTGCCCCGCGGTGACAGCGGCGTCGACCGATGTCCCGGACATCTCCGCCATCGCATCCTTCTGGACGCCGGAAAAGGTCAGGGGAACGAGGCCCGCACGCGTGTCGATGATGGGAAGCCCATAGGACCGGGCGATGCGGTATCCGATATCGCTGGCGCCCATCTTCGGGATCGACAGGCCGCCTGTCGCGACGACGACGCGCGCTGTCTCGAGGTCGTCAGTCCCGGTGCGGATCGTGAAAGGCCCGCTCCCCTCGACCGCCGTCACCCCGCTGTCCAGTCGCAGGACGCCCCCGGCCGCCCGCAGGTCGTCCGTGAGCATCGCGACGACCTCTTTGGCGGATCCTTGGCAGAAAAGCTGTCCGAGCGCCTTCTCCGCCCAGGCGATACCTGCGGCCTCGATCCGGTCGAGAAAGGCGCGCGCCGGGAAGCGCGAGAGCGCAGAGAGCGCGAAACGCGGGTTGGCGGAAAGGAATCGCTCCGGAATGGTCGCGCGAGAGATGTTGAGATTGGTGAAGTTGCAGCGCCCGCCGCCTGAAATGCGGATCTTCTCTCCGGGCCGTTTCCCATGGTCGAGCACCAGCGTCCGCCGTCCTCGACGCGCCGCCTCGAGGCCCGCCATGAGGCCCGCGGCACCTGCGCCAAGTATGATGACGTCCCATTTCATGGGGACGGACTAGCGCGGATGACGCCGGACCGAAATCGCGTTTCGCCCGCGCCCGGCAGCAGTCACCGGGGCGTTCCTTTCGGCGGTGTTTGGGTCACGTGATACGGACGATTCAGGGGGTTGCGCGGTCTGCAACCCTGTCCTATTTCCCCGCGCACGGTTGGGGTGTGGCGCAGTGGTAGCGCAACGGTTTTTGGTACCGCAGGTCGTAGGTTCGAATCCTACCACCCCAGCCAATCTCTTTCCGGATTTCGCGTCGGTCTCGTTGGAACGGTTCCTTGCCACTCGGGCCCTGCCGTGGCGAGTGATGAATGATGACGAGCCGCGCGAATGCCTGTGAGCAGGGCGCCGCTCGACTTTCGTTTCTGCACTCGTCGGAGCGCTGATCCACATTGTCCCTGATGCCGGCCCAGGAGAGGCCGGGTGGATGGTCTCCCCATCAAAGAACCTTCGGCCACTGTCCGATCACTCGCCCGGCGTTAGGCGCAGACGTGTTCGTAATCCGTAAAGATCAGGATCGAGCCGTCCACGTCTTGCTTCACGTAGCGAACTCGGCGGTAACGGTTGATCTGTACGGTGCCAGAGACGTCTCTTCCGTCGAATCCCACGCGGACCAGCGCCTGTACGCTCGACCCGGCGTGAAAGGCATCGCCGTGCAAGCGGCCCCGCGTCATCAGCCTGGCCGCCCGCGCGCGGCGACCGGATGGACGTCTCGCCGCAGCACGGTCTCGTTCTAGCTTGATCCATATGCCGGTGTCGCGCCGCGGGGCCGGCCGGGTCACGGGAGGAAGGCCGAGATGAAAGATCACGCTGCGACACAGGGCGCCTGCCCATTCAGAGGAACCCGCATTGGGGGCGCGCAGGGCTCGGAGCCCGGACTCGATCATTGGTGGCCGAACCGCCTCAAGGTGGAGCTGCTCTATCAGGACCCGCCGCAGGCCAATCCCCTGGGCCGCGATTTCGACTATGCCGACGCGAACGCATGGATCGACCATGACCAGCTCTGGGAGGACGTGCGCGCCTTCCTGCATAAACCAGTCGAGTGGTGGCCATCGGATTACGGCCATTACGGGCCGCAGATGAACCGCATGTCATGGCACAGCGCAGGCACCTACCGCATCGCCGACGGGCGCGGTGGGGCTGGCGAGGGGATGCAGCGCTTCGCGCCGATCAACTCTTGGTGGGACAACGGCAATACCGACAAGTCGCGTCGGTTGCTCGCACCGATCAAGGCGAAATACGGCGCTGGGCTTTCCTGGGCGGATCTTATCGCGCTGGCGGGGACGGTCGCGCTGGAGGATATGGGCCTGCCGCTGCAGGGCTTCGCCTTCGGGCGCGAGGATGCCTGGTCTGCGGATACGGGCACCTATTGGGGCCCGGAAGGTTGGTTCGGCAAAGCGCCGACCGAACAGCCTGCCGACCCGCAGGCCGGACATCCCGACCAGATGGTCAACCGCGGCCTGCGCTGGCAGGGCGGGCCCAAGGACCAGCATTACGATCTGGAGAACCCGCTGGGGGCTTCGCACCAGTCGCTGATCTATGTCGATCCGGAGGGGCCGGGCGGCAACGGCGACCCGATGGATGCAGCCCGCGACATCCGCGAGACTTTCGCCCGGATGGCGATGAACGACGAAGAGACGGTCGCGCTCGTCGCCGGGGGGCATGCGTTCGGCAAGTCCCACGGCGCCGTCCCGGCCGACAAGATCGGCGGCGCGCCCGAGATCGCCAAGATGTCGGAAATGGGCCTCGGCTGGGCCAATCCGGTCGGCGAGGGCAATGCCGAGAACACCATGACCAACGGGATCGAGGGATCATGGACGCCAAACCCGACCCGGTGGGACAATGACTACCTGACGAATCTCTTCAAGTACGAGTGGAAGCAGACGAAATCTCCGGCGGGGTCGCTGCAATGGACGCCGACGGACCCGGACGCACCCAAGACGCCCGATGCCCACCTGCCGGGCGTCGAGCATCCGCTGATGATGATGACCACCGACCTCGCCTTCAAGGTGGACCCGGATTACCGGAAGGTCTGCGAGCGGTTTCTCGAAGATTTCGATTACTTCACCGAGGCGTTTTCCAAGGCGTGGCACAAGTTGATGCACCGGGATCTCGGCCCGACCGCCCGATGGCTGGGTCCGCGGCAGGGCGGCACCTTCCTCTGGCAGGATCCGGTGCCGGAGGTCGATCATCCCCTTGTGGACGACGCGCAGGTGGCCGACCTCAAGGCGCGGGTGTTGGAGACCGGATTGGCGCACGGAGATCTGATCGCGGTCGCCTGGGCCTCGGCCTCGACCTATCGCGACAGCGACAAGCGCGGCGGGGCCAACGGCGCGCGAGTGCGTCTGGCGCCACAGCGGGGCTGGGCGGTGAACGATCCGGCACGGCTGGACCGGGTGATTGATGCGCTGGAAGGCGTGAAGGCCGACTTCGAGGGGGAGGGCGAGGCGAAGATCTCGCTGGCCGACCTCATCGTGCTGGCGGGCTGCGCGGGCGTCGAGGCGGCCGCACAGGCCGGCGGCCACGATGTCACCGTTCCCTTCGTCCCCGGACGGACGGATGCATCCGACGAATGGACGGATGCGGAGAGCTTCGACTGGCTGAAGCCCGTCGTGGACGGCTTCCGCAACTACGTGGACGAAGCCGTGGGCTACCACGTTTCGCCCGAGGGCATCGCGCTCGACAAGGCGTGCCTGCTGAAGCTGACGGCTCCGGAATGGGCGGCGCTAACGGGAGGGCTGCGGGTGCTGGATCAGAATTGGGACGGGTCCAAGGACGGCGTCTTCACCGATCGGCCCGGCGTCTTGTCCGCGGATTTCTTCCGCGTCCTGACCGATACCGATCTCGTCTGGCGACCGGAGACCGGCGAGGAAAGGCGGTTCACCCTGGAGCGCCGGGACGGCGGTGGCGCGACCTGGACAGCGACACGTCTCGATCTGGTCTTCGGAGCAAATGCCGAATTGCGCCAGATCGCCGAGCTTTATGCAGGCGCGGACGGCGAGGGTTACTTCATGCGGGCCTTCGTGAAAGCGTGGCACAAGGTCATGATGCTCGATCGGTTCGACGCGAAAGAGGCTCGAAAGGCAGCGCTGTCGGATTGCTGACGGTTGGGGGGGACGCCGGAACGGGGGGTGATCCGCTCGGCTGTCGGTAGATCGCCGGTTTCAGCGGTGACATTCGAACTATCGCATCGCGGATGCGGAGCGAATGGCCGTGGGACTTTTTCATGGACTCGGGTCAGATCGTCCGCGGCCCGTAGGCAAGACGGTTCCATGTCGGAGTGAGGACCCGAAACCGCAGCGGCCTTGGTCGGGCAGGCTTCGAAAAGGTGGAAGGGGGCGATAAGTCGGTAGGTGAGGGAATGCTCAGCACAGTGGCTGTGGCGACCGCATCCGTATCCCGTCCATCACCAGCTTTATGTGATCGGCCATCATGCGCTTGGGGTCGATCGGATCGAGGGCGCCGAACACTATCTGCCAAAGCACAGTCATCATCGCCGGCCCGACCAGCACCCGCAGGTCGAGTTCGGCGATATCGGGGCGGAACTCGCCCCGCGCGATCCCCCGATCCACGATCCGTCTGAGTAGGCCGTAGCCCGTTTCCGTGATCTGGCGGTGATAGAGCTCGACGATCGAAGGGAACCGATGGCCCTCCGCGATCAGGATACGCATGAGCACCGCCGTGCGGCTGCCGACGACCTCTTCGTAGAAAATACCGAACACTCGGCGCAGCATCCGCTCGGCGGATTCGTCCGCGGTCGGCATGTCAGCGCCGATCTCCTCCAGCGGAGCGATGAGGCGCTGGCGCAGGAGCGCTTCGAACACCGCATCCTTGCCGTCGAAGTAGAGGTAGATCGTTGCCCGCCCGATCCCCGCGCGACGTGCGATCCCTGCGGGCGTGGCCTTGGCAAACCCGTGCTCTTCGAATTCGGCCAGAGCGGCGTCGAGGATCTCGGCCGGCCGAGCCTCCTTTCTCCGCTTCACTCTTTTATCCGCCATTGCGCTCTCCCCCCGAACTTCGTAGCACGTTACCGACGCCTGTGTCAGTAAACTGGATCCAAGGCGGAGAGCCGCGCGATGAAGGACGACCAGGACGGGCTCCCCTTGGCAGAGACGGGGAATGCCATGCCCGACGACAGGGCGCCACGCCGACGATCCGGGCTGTTTCGCGTTCTTCGCCGCCTGCCAATCGTTTTCGTGCTGATCGCATGTGGCGGGATCCTGGGGCTGTATTTTCAGCCGCCTCTCTTGAGAGCCTTCTTCGGTCTGACGGGGTTGGAACCCGGGGCAGGGACCGACACGCCGATCGCGGTCGCGCTCGCACGGGTCGCCGCGCAGGAAGAGATCGCGATGGTGTCCGAGGGCGACGTCGTCGCGCTCGGCCGGATCATCCCCGAGGGTGACGTGGTCACCGTCGCCCTGCCGTTCGGGGCAGGCGATGCGCGGATCGAGACGCTGAACGCAGGCGTTGGCGATACGGTCGCTGAGGGCGACATCCTGGCCACGCTCGACAACCGGGCGCGGTTCGAGAGTGCGGTCGCCTCAGCCCGGGCCGCACTCGACGCGCAGGAGGCGTCGCTCGTCCAGACGCGTGCGGATGTCGAGGCGAGCCGGGCGGAGGCCCGCGCCGCCCTCGAACGCGCCGAAGCCACCGCCGAGGCGGCGGATGCAGAACTCGACCGCGCGACATCCCTTCTGGAGCGCGGCGTCACGACCCGCGCCGTCTTCGACGCGGCCCTCGCGCGCGCGACCGAAGCGCAGCGCGACGTCGCGAGCAGACGCGCGACCCTGTCCCGGTTCGAAACCGAAACCGGTGAAGGTCAGCCTGCGATCCTGTTGGCCGATGCGAATGTCGGCGTGGCGCGTGCGGCACTTGCCGAGGCCGAACTGAACCTCGCCGGCGCCGTCGTGCGTGCGCCGATTTCGGGGACCGTCCTGGTCGTGAATGTCCGGCCAGGGGAACGGCCCGGTGACGAAGGGATCATGGATCTGGGCAACACGGCCCGCATGACGGTCGAGGCGGAGGTCTATCAATCAATGATCGGCCGCGTCGCCATCGGAGACCCGGTCACGATCACGGCGGATGCCTTTCCGGGGTCACTTTCGGGAACCGTCTCCGCCATCGGGCTGGAGATCGGACGCCAGACGATCACCTCCGACGATCCGGCGGCCAATACGGACGCCCGCGTGGTGGACGTCATCGTGGCGCTGGACGACGCGGGATCGCAGATGGCGAGCCGCTTCACCAATCTCGAAGTCGTCGCTCGGATCGATGCGGGTCGTATGCCATGACGGCGCTCCTGACCCGGCTGATGGGGCGCCTGCCGATCGGATGGCTTCAACTGGCCCACAGCCGCACCCGATTCCTGGCGGCGCTCGCGGGTGTGGCGTTCGCGAATATCCTGGTCTTCGTGCAGCTCGGTATTCTCGGCGCGCTGAACGATTCCACGGTCGCGCCCTATGACCTCTTCGGCGGCGACATCATGATTTCTTCGGTGGATGCGAATACGCTCACGGATGGCTCGAACGTCGCGCGGACCCGCATGTTCCAGGCGCTCGGGACGCCGGGGGTGGCCGACGCGGCGCCGCTTTTCATCGGCAATATCGAGTGGCAGCGCGAGGATGGCGGCAGCTCGACCCTGCAGGTGGTCGGGCTCGATCCCGACCGGCCGGCCTTCGTTCCGGCCTCCCTCCGGGCGCCGGTCGCTGGCCTCCGCATCTCCGACACCGTCCTTCTGGATGAAAGCACGCGCGGTCTGCCGGCGGGCGCCCTCGACGGCGCGTCCTCTGCATCGCCCTACCGGTTCGAACTCGCCGGACGGGCAGTAGAGGCGGTTGGAACCGTTTCCGTCGGCGGCGGATTCACGGCGGACGGCACGCTCTATGCCTCGGATCAGACTTTTCTACGCCTCTTCGGCAGTCGGTCTTCGGCGGCGCCGAACCACGTCCTCGTCACCGTGGAGGACGGTATCGATCCGGGTGTCGTGGTCGACCGCTTGCGGGCTGTCCTGCCTGGCGACGTCGTGAAGGTTGCGACCAAGACCGACATGGCCGCAGCCGACCTCACCTATCAGACGACCGAACGGCCCACAGGCGTCATCTTCGGCTTCGGGGTCGCCATCGGCATCGTGGTCGGGCTCGTGATCGTCTATCAGGTCCTCTCGACCGATGTGGCGGACCACCTCCGGGAATATGCGACGTTCAAGGCAATGGGATACGGCCAGCGCTTCTTTCTGGGCATCGTACTTGAGGAAGCCGTGATCCTCGCGGTCTTGGGATTCGTGCCGGGTGTGGCGATCTCGGCGGCGATCTATTCGGCCATGGCTGCCGCGACGGGCCTGCCGCTGGCGATGGGGGTGGATCGCGCCGCGATGGTGCTTGCAGGCACGATCGCGGCCTGCGTGGTCTCCGGCGCCATAGCGACCCGGCGCCTTGCCGCTGCCGATCCGGCCGATCTGTTCTGATGGACGGGGCTGGGCACCATTCTGCGGTTCCGGTCGCGGTCACGGGACTCGACCATTTCTTCGGGACCGGAGAGGCGCGGAAGCAGGCAATCTGGGACGTCTCGATCGAGGTGGCACGGGGCAGCCTGACGGTTCTCATGGGACCGTCAGGCTCCGGCAAGACGACCGTGCTGACCCTGATGGGCTGCCTGCGTGACGTGCAGCACGGCTCTGTCCGCTTGCTCGGAGAGGAGCTGAACGGCGCGGCCGAGGCACGGCGCGTCGCCCTGCGTCGCCGTCTCGGCTTCATCTTTCAGGCTCACAATCTACACGAGAGCCTTTCGGCGACGCAGAACGTTCTGATGGGGCTGCAGGTCCATGGGCGGGGCGACAATGCCCTACGATTGAGGGCGGCGCATCACATCCTCGGCCTCGTCGGGCTTGGGGACCGGCTCGACTATCTGCCCGGCAGCCTGTCCGGAGGGCAGAAGCAGCGCGTCGCGGTCGCACGGGCGCTCGTGTCCAACCCCGAGGTCGTCTTTGCCGATGAGCCGACCGCCGCATTGGACAAGGAGTCCGGCGCGACGGTGGTCCGCATGCTCAAGACGCTCGGGCGCAAACGCGGGACGACGACGATCATGGTCACCCACGACAACCGAATTCTCGATCTCGCGGATCGGATCGTCACGCTGGAGGAAGGGCGCATCGTGAAAGACGTCCGGGCGCGGTGACAGAGGCGCCAGTTCACGCCCCATCTTCCATGTGCAGGGCGGTCACAGCACCGAGGCCCGGTCGTCTGCGCGGGGCCGCCACTCGATGGGCGGGCCGACGAATTCCACGCCGTATGTCGCGGCAATCTCGTTGATCCGGGACATATCCGAACCGGGCGACAGACCTTCGGCTGCGACATCGCGGAAGAAGCCGACCCCCTTGCCGGGTGGCAGCATGATCAACACGCGGGCCTCTCCGGGGCCGTGGACGATTGCGTGGGTGGCGTCCGTCATGGGTGATCTCCAATGCGAGGTGCGGGCGAGGGCGGGCACGTGAGATGTAGCCGGTTCCGCCATCCATCTCGACAAGCACCGTCATACTCCGTTCGGATCGTACCCGCCGATGCGACCTGTGGCTGGGCCGCGTTGGTCTGAGTGCATGATCTGTAGACTGCGGCCTCGGCACGCATGCGGAGAAGCCATGCAGTTCGATCGTGCAAGAATTCCGCAGGAATTTGGAAGAACCGCTCTCGCGACCCGCCTAGGTGAACCGATGGCTGCGCATGACCACCCGCGTATCCGCTCGACGTCGCGGCCTTTGCGGTGGCGTCGATACGTCGAACTACGCCATTCAGAGGCGTTTCCGACGGCATCACTCAAGATCACTTCTGTCGCCGCCCTCCTGGCTGTCGGACTGGCTCCCGGTTTCGCGGCCGCGCAGAGCATGTCCCAGGGTTACGACATGCTGACGACCGCACTCGCATCGGAGCTGGACCGGATCGGCGTCGAGTACTCCGAAGAAGATCTGTCGAACCTCTCCCTTGGGCAGATCGCCGCGCTCCAGCAAAGCCTCGATTCCGGCCAATCGGCGAGCAACACGCGCTCCCAGATCGAGACCTGGCTCGAGGATGCCCGCGAAGGCAACTGACGCGACAGGCCGGACCGGACGCCGTCCGGTCCGGCCGATCCGATACGCGACCGAGGGCTCTTGCAATGCAGAGACGACCTTTCCTGATCGCGGCAGCCTCGGGGGCCACGGGCATGATCGCGGCCGTGCTGGGATGGCGCTTGTTTTCCGGTGCGGACGCGTTTCCGGTCACGCGGACCAAGGAAGAGTGGCGCGCGCAGCTCACTCCGGACGAATTCGCCGTCCTGCGCGAAGCCGCGACAGAACCCGCGTTCTCCAGCCCGCTCAACGACCTCGAAGATCCGGGCACCTATTCGTGCGTCGGCTGCGGGAACCCAGTCTATTCGAGCGAGGACAAATTCGACAGCGAGACCGGTTGGCCCTCCTTCACCCGACCGATCAAGACCGAGGCGATCACCACGCGGCCCGATCCCAGGCTTCTTGGCCTTGCCACCGAAGTTCGCTGCAGTCGCTGTGGAAGCCATCTCGGTCACGTGTTCGACGACGGCCCGCCACCGACGGGGATGCGACACTGCATCAACGGGATAGCTCTCAGATTTGAAACCGCCTGAGCCGTGAAAATGACCATGACCCTCCGCAATGCCCTGTTGGTAATGCTCGCGATCTCACCCGCCATTGCGGCCGCCCAGGAAATGAGCGGAGCCGTCGAGCGGTGGGAGAATGGCGGCCGCATGACGATGGTCATGCCCGGCTCCGCCACCGATCCGTCGCGCAGTGTCGACGAGATCCTGACATTCGCCCCTTACGAGATGCTGGGCGATCTGGCCCGTGACGATGTGGTTCTGTTGATGCGGCACGGGCCCACGGACTGGTCCTTTCGCGACCGCGCCGGCGTCGCACCGACCGATTGCGAGAACCAGCGCGTTATGACCGAGGTGGGCAAGCGCCAGATGTACGGGTTGGGCGCCCTGCTGGTGGCGAACGATCTGCGGCCGGGCCGGATCGTCGTATCCGATTGGTGCCGCAATCAGCAGACGCTCGATGCGATGCGCGACGGGATGCTCGATGCCGATCCGGCCGCCCTCGACGATATCGAGATCGAGACGATGAGCGACCTGAACCTTCTCTTGTCGCTGGGCGGCGCGCCCGACGTCTCGGCAATGAGGGATTACATGTCACGCTGGGACGGAGGCAGCAATCAGGGTCCTCTCCTCGTGATGTCCCACTTCACCAACACTCAGGAACTGACGGAGCAGGCGGTCTACGAGGGGGAAATCCTCCTCGTCGATCCGGATCGCGACGGGCAGGTTCTCGGAATGTTGCGGCTCGCATCGGCCGGACCGGATCTCGGCCATTTCCAGGAGGACGGGGAATGAGGGCGGCTGCACGAGCGATGGCGCTTTGCGTTGCATCGCTGAGCTGGACCGGATTGGCAGCAGCCGAAGAAGCCAAGGCTTCCGGCAAGGCCGACTGGAAAGGCGAAGTCGCGCCCGTTGGCGGTTTCACGGGCCAGATGTCCATGGTCATGGAGAACGAGGTGCCTGCGGAAATGGCGGTCACCGAAGTGATCCGCTTCGAGCCTTGGCAATTGCTGGGAGAGTTGTTCCGTGACGATCTCGTCTTCGTCATGCGGGCGGGGCCGTCGGATTGGGATGCTGCCGAAGATCCCCTGTCTGATCCGCAGGATTGTGCGGCGCAGCGCCCGCTCACCGAAGTCGGAACCGACGAGATGCGGCAGCTCGGCGCGCTGCTGATCGTGAACGAACTTCGTCCGGGCCGCGTTATGGTCTCGGAGCGGTGCCGGGCGCAGATGACATACGCCGCCCTTGAGCGCGGGATGCTGGACTACGACGTGAACGCACTCGACGGGATGGTCTCGGACCTGGACGCGCGTCTGACCCTTGCCGAAGGCGAGGCGGGCGGCGCGGCCTTGCGGGACGTCGTGCTGGAATGGGACGGCGGGGCCGGTCAGGGGCCGCTTTTGGTCATCACGCATTTCCCGAATGTCGAAGCGATGACCCGCTTCCGCATCTATGAAGGCGCGATGCTGATCGTCGACCCAAAGCGGGACGGCCGGATGCTCGGCTATTTGCGGCTCGGCTCTGCGGAACCCGACCCGATCAGGTACCCCGATCACGTTGTCCGAGTGGAAGCGAGGGCTGACACGGCCGATTGACCCCGCCTTCAGGTTGGTCAGCGTGCGACGGGCAGGGGATTGCCTGTCTCGCACCTACGTGCGCCTCTATTGCCAACGGTAATTCGTATGACCCCGAGCCGACGGGATCCGCCCCAGCCCGTCGTGCTCGACAGTCTGTCGGCATGTTTGCGATCCCGATCGCATGTTCAGCCTCATGGGCATTCGCGCGCTGAAGACGACATTGCCTCGGATGGGCGCTTGGCAACTTGGCCTGATCCGGACTTCGATTATTCCACAAAGGCGGCCCTTCTGTAGAGCCGACACATCCCCCCAGTCCTTCATCTCCGTTCGACGGCCTCGCTACGGTTGCTGCGCCTCTCGCGGTGTCACGCCCCCGTGAGACTCGGGCGCCTGCCGTTGCGTCGAGGGGGGGCCGGCCCCCATTGTCGGGGCAATGCGGGTTGCGACTCGCTTCCCGAACCCGGACCCGACCCGATGCCAACCGAACGTTTCTCCTTTCCCGGCCATGACGGCGGCGACCTTGCCGCCCGGCTGGATCTGCCCGATGGGCCCGTCCTTGCGACGGCCCTTTTCGCTCATTGCTTCACATGCGGAAAGGACATCCCCGCGGCCCGCCGCATCGCCGCGCGCCTGACGGCGGCGGGCATCGCGGTGCTGCGTTTCGATTTCACCGGGCTCGGCCATTCCGACGGGGAGTTCGAGAACACATCGTTCAGCTCCAATGTCGACGACCTCGTTGCAGCGGCCGCGGAACTGGCCGCGCGGGGGCACGGTCCGGACCTGATGATCGGCCATTCGCTGGGCGGAGCGGCCGTGCTGGTCGCAGCGGCACGCTTGCCGTCGGTCAAGGCGGTCGCGACCATCGGCGCCCCGTTCGAGCCCGAACACGTCACCCATCATTTCGACGGCGCGCTGGACCGCATCCTGTCCGAAGGTGCGGGCGAGGTCGTGCTGGGCGGGCGCAAATTGCGCATCGGGCGCGAGTTCGTGCATGACGTGACCGGGCGGCGGATCGAGGACGCCGTGGCCGGGCTGGGCAGGGCGCTTTTGGTGATGCACGCCCCCCGCGACGAGATCGTGGGCATCGAGAATGCGACGGACATCTTTCAGGCCGCCAAGCATCCCAAGAGCTTCGTCACGCTGGACGATGCCGACCATCTGGTGACCCGCGCGGAGGACGCGGAATATGCCGCCGACGTGATCGGTGCCTGGGCGTCGCGCTATCTGGACCTGCGTCGCCCCGCGCCGCCCGTCGGCGCGCCAGAAGGTGTCACTCGCGTGACCGAAGTGTCGCCGGACGGGTTCACGCAGGACGTCGTGGCCTCCGGGGGCAGGCACCATCTGAAGGCGGACGAGCCCAAGGCCTATGGCGGGAGCGATCTGGGACTGACGCCCTATCAATTGCTTGCCGCGTCATTGGGCGCCTGCACGTCGATGACATTGCGGATGTATGCGCGGCGCAAGGGATGGCCTGTCGAGGGGATCTCGGTCGACGTGACTCACGACCGGATGCACGCGCAGGACGCGCCCTCCAGCGGGACGGAGCGGATCGACCGCTTTCGGCGGGTTATCACGCTGACCGGCCCGCTCGATGAGGAACAGCGCGACCGCCTGCTGGAGATCGCCGACAAATGCCCGGTCCACCGCACGCTGGAAACCGGTGCCGTCGTCGAGACGGAACTCGCGGCGCCGGCCATGGAACCGGCGGAGTAGCGGGCCGGGCGACGCGCGGCTATCCTTCGCGCGTCAACCGAGGATTCCGACCATGCCCGACATTCGCCGCACCGTCACGCTGGCCCACCCGCCCGAGCGCGTCTGGCGCGCCCTGACCGACAGCGATGCGATCGCGGTTTGGTTGATGCCGAACGATTTCCGCCCGGAAGTGGGCCACCGGTTCACGATGACGACGAAACCGGCGCCCGGCTTCGACGGAACCGTCCGGTGCGAGGTTCTGACGCTGGATCCTCCGAAAGAATTGTCCTTCTCGTGGGTGGGCGGCAACGTCGATACGATCGCGATGTTTCGTCTGGCGCCCGAGGGCGATCATTCGACCCGCCTGACCGTGACGCAGGGCCCCTTCAAGGGCGTGGGTCAGATGGTGACCTGGGGCTTTCTGAATTACGGCTGGAACGACATTCTGGTGAAGAAGCTGCCCGCACACCTTTCGATGCGAGGGCGCTGAGACACCGAGGACCCGCTTCAGGCATTCCCGCGGCTGAGTGCGGCGACGCCGGTGCGGGCCATCTCGACCAGGCCGATGGGGCGCATCAGTTCGGCGAAGGCGTCGATCTTGCCGACATCGCCGGTGATCTCGAAGACGAAGCTGTCGAGCGTCGAGTCGACCACGTTGGCGCGGAAGATCTCGGCCAGCCGCAGCGCCTCGATCCGCTTGTCGCCTTCGCCCTGCACCTTGAAGAGCGCCAGTTCCCGCTCGACCGCGGGGCCCTCGACGGTCAGGTCGTGGACGTCGTGGACCGGGACGATGCGGCCGAGCTGCGCCTTGATCTGCTCGATCACCTGAGGTGTGCCGGTGGTCACGATAGTGATGCGAGAGGTGTGCCCCTCATGGTCGACCTCGGCGACGGTCAGGCTTTCGATATTGTAGCCACGGCCGGAGAAGAGACCGATCACACGTGCGAGGACGCCGGCTTCGTTGTCCACAAGGACCGCGATCGTATGACGCTCCTGCTTGTCCGAGAAGGTCGGGCGCAGGTTGTAGGCGGAATGGCTGCTGGAGCCTTTCTTGAGTTTGAGCGGTGACATGGGTGGACCTTTCAGGAGCGGGCGTCGCGGGTCGCGCGGGCGGCGGTGGGAGGGACTAGGTCTTTGGGACCGATGGCTGTGACTGTCACGTGTGGCGCGTCACGAATTCGCCGCCGTCCCGACATTCTGACGCGTCGGGGGCGATCTAGGTGAGCCCTATGGCCGATGCGGCAGGCAGAACGGACGGGACGCTGATCCATCGCGGTGGGCCCACGAACGGCATCCGGGCCCTTCTGTTCTTCGGTGTGTTCCCGTTCTCTGTGATGGTGGGCGCGGTGCTTGCCGCCGTCATCGTCGTCCCCATGACCCGCGAGATCGTATCCAGATTGCCGGGATTGCTGGCCGGGGACTTCTCTCTGGCGGGTGGGATCGTCGTCTGGCTGTTGGTCACGGCTTTCGTAGCCGGCGTGGTTGGCATCCTGGCTGGCGCCGCGATCCGCACCGCGGCCTTTACACCCGAGATACGGGTCCGTTTGGAGAGCACGGCCCGCATCGTGCGGGTCACCTCCAAACGGCCCTTCCGGGACACGCGCGAGGAGGTCATCCCCTTCTCGGACATAGATCGGATCGAGCTTGTGCCCGACCGATATACGGCCAGCGACAATGCGCAAATCCGGATGTTTGTCACGGGCCGCCAGCACCCTGTCGTTATCGCGGAGGAGTTCGATCCGTCCCGGGCAGCGCGGCTGTTCCGAACCTATGTGCAGACCGGGCTGCCGGCCGGTGATCCGCCAGACGAACGCTGGTTCCCGCTCTAAAGCGCTTGTCGGAGGTCCAAGCGCGTACTCCTCTGCACCGCGCGATCCGACGTCGGAGCGTGGCGCGCGTTTAACCTTTCGCTGCTGACGCGTGCTGAAGACGAAACGCCATGGCGATGCTCCGCCCATGGGACACCGCGTTCGGGAACCGGCCCCCGGGGGGACGGCATTGAGAAGGGGAAGGGGCCAGAGATCGTGCCCCGCCAGCAGAGGAGATCGACGATGAAGACGCTCAAGTTGACTATGGCCGCGCTTGCCGTGACCGCCGCGCCCGCGATGGCCCAGATGATGACGCCGGCCTGGGATGGCGACGGAGACACGCTGCTGTCGCAAGACGAGTTCAACGTCGGCTTCAGCCAGGCAGGCATATTCGGCGGCTACGACAGAGATGCCGACGGTATGCTGAACGAGCAGGAATACGCGGATTCGTTCGTCGAGATCGAGAACTACCGCGACGAGGGCTACCTGCCCGGCGATTTCGCCGATTTCGACGCCGATGCGGACGGGATGTTGAGCGAGGACGAGTACAACACGTCGTGGTTCAGCGAGTATGACGTCGACGGCTCGGGCGTCTTGGAGGAAGAAGAGCGGATGGTTATCGAAAACGACCTGAGCCAGGAAGGGTTCTTCAACCGCGAGCGCGACATCTGACCCGGACTGCCGGGCTGGCCCGCTTTGGCCGGTTCCGGCACGCGTAGGGGGGCGGTCGGCGTCTGTCCGACTTGCCCCCGCTTCGACCGCGCTACTTTTATCATGATGTTTCAACTGCCGGAGACCCGACCCATGCGCCTGCCGATCCTCGTTGCCGCCACTCTTTTCGCCACCCCCGCCCTGGCGCAGGATGCTGAGTCCGAGGTTTACATGGCTTGGGCCATGGGGCCGGCGATGGAAGGGGTGGATCGCGACGGCGACGGCCGCTTCACGCAGGAAGAGATCGGGGGCACCCGTCTGGACGCGTCCGCCGATGCCGATGGGAGCGGTGATTTCGATCTGCCCGAACTCACTGCCGCGCTGTTCGCGATGTGGGATACCGATGACAGCGGATATCTGGAGCCAGAAGAACTGGAAGCCATGACAGGGCTGGCGGCCGCCGGGGTGTACGAGATCCAGTTGTAGGGCGGTCACGCGACCGCTCCGAAGAGGCGGTCGAAGACCTGCCCGATTTCATCGCCCCTGTCGAACCGACCCTTCGCGAGAACACGGTGGTTTTCGCGCGGCAGCTTGGCGCCCTCGGCGTTACCCTTCGTATGTTTCGCGACGCGGTCCCCTAAGTCCGGCAGCCTTTCGCCCGGCGCCCCGCCGATCCATCCTAAGCGGCGCAACGCCAAGTCGTCCTCGTCCACCACCAGCCAGAGGACACACCCGCCAACACGCTTGGCGAGGTCCAGACTGACCTTCTGCCGCGCCGACCGCCCCCCCGCCACGGACGCCTTGAGACGCACGTATCGTGTGACCGCCCTGGCCGACAGGATCAGGTCGTATCCATGCGCATCCGTCGCAGCCTTGGCGACCTCGACCAGACGATCGTGGCGCCATCCTTCCGCGCAGATGGCCGCGAGAAACGCATATTCCATGTATTCCTCGCGCTGGGACGAATACCGCGAATGGCGGTCGTCAGCACTCACACCAGCACCGACCCCTTTGCGTCGATCACGCCTTGGGTTTCGGCCTCACCCAGCAGCATCTCGTTATGGGCCTTGCCCGACGGGATCATCGGGAAGCAGTTCTCGTGCTTCTCGACGAGGCAATCGAAGACGACCGGGCCGTCATGCGCCAGCATGTCGCGGATCGCATCGTCCAGATCGGCCGGGTCGGCGCACTGGATGCCCTTGGCACCGAAGGCCTCGGCCAGCTTGACGAAATCCGGCAGCGCCTCTGACCAGGAATGGCTGTAACGCTCACCATGCAGCAGCTCCTGCCACTGGCGGACCATGCCGAGGCGTTCATTGTTGAGGATGAACTGCTTCACGGGCAGGCGGTACTGCACCATCGTGCCCATCTCCTGCATGTTCATCAGCCACGAGGCCTCTCCGGCGACATTGATCACGAGGCCGTCGGGATGCGCGACCTGCACGCCCATTGCCGCCGGCTGGCCGTAGCCCATCGTGCCCAGGCCACCGGAGGTCATCCACCGGTTCGGATCCTCGAAGCCGATATATTGCGCCGCCCACATCTGGTGCTGGCCCACCTCGGTGCAGATGAAGCGGTTCGGATGATCCTTGGTCAGCGCCTCGAGCCGCTCGACAGCGTATTGCGGCTTGATCGTCTTCTCGGAGGGCTTGTAGGCGAGGCAGCGTTTCTCGCGCCAGGCCTCGATCTTGACCCACCACTTCTGAAGCGCCTCGCGGTTGACCTTGCGGCCGCGGGACTTCCAGACGCGCAGCACGTCTTCGAGCACGTGGCCGACATCGCCCAGAACGGGGATGTCCGCCTTGACGACCTTGTTGATGGAAGACGGGTCGATATCGACATGGACCTTCGCGGAGCCGGGCGAGAACGCGTCGATCCGGCCGGTGATCCGGTCGTCGAACCGCGCGCCGATGTTCAGCATCAGGTCGCAGCCATGCATGGCCATGTTCGCCTCGTACAGGCCGTGCATGCCCAGCATCCCCAGCCATTTGTCGCCCGAGGCGGGATAGCAGCCCAGACCCATCAACGTGGAGGTGATGGGGAAGCCGGTCGCCTCGACCAGTTCGCGCAGGAGCTGGCTTGCAGCGGGGCCGGAATTGATGACGCCGCCCCCGGTGTAGAAGACCGGACGCTCGGCGGTCTCGATCGCCTCGACCATCGCCTCGATCATCTCGGGGTCGCCCTTCAGGCGGGGCTGGTAATGCGACGTCTCGGTCTGCTTCGGGCCGACATACGTGCCCTGTGCAAATTGCACATCTTTGGGGATGTCGATCAGGACGGGGCCGGGGCGGCCGGATGTGGCGACGTGGAACGCCTCGTGGATGACACCGGGCAGCGCATCGGTCTCTTTCACCAGCCAGTTGTGCTTGGTGCAGGGGCGGGTGATGCCGACGGTATCCGCCTCCTGGAACGCGTCGGAGCCGATCATGAAGGTGGGCACCTGACCCGACAGGACGACGATCGGGATCGAGTCCATCAGGGCGTCGGTCAGGCCCGTGACGGCATTCGTCGCGCCCGGGCCGGAGGTGACCAGAGCAACGCCCGGCTTGCCGGTCGAGCGGGCATAGCCCTCGGCGGCGTGGACAGCAGCCTGTTCGTGGCGCACGAGATAATGGCGGATGCGGTTCTGCTGGAAGATCTCGTCGTAGATCGGGAGGACCGCGCCGCCGGGATATCCGAACACCGTGTCGACGCCTTGATCCGCCAGGGCCTTCACGACCATCTGCGCGCCGGTCATCTGCTTGCTCATCTGCCTTGTCCCCTCTGCCGCTTCCGCATCTGCGCGGCGTGACGAAAAACCCCCGGAGGGGAAGCTCCGGGGGCGCATGGTTGCCGTTATGGCCGTCGCTTCCTCAGCGACCCATGCACCCTGTTCCTACGATTACGAGAAGGTTGCCCATGCCCGTTCCTTTGGTTTCGTCCGTTTTGCCGCGCGATTCCCACGGGGTCAACAGGCGCGGAGAAAGTTTCTCGCACCGAGGCAGATATTTGCAAATGTTGCGCGGGGTCCCGTCGCTGGGGTCCTGTTCGGTGCGGGTCCGGCCACGGGGCAGGTGGAGGGGGAGGCCGTGGCCGGACCACTTGCGGCGCCCGACCTGGGAGGGCCGGGCGCCGCGCCTCGATCGAGCGGATCCGCTTAGGAGGGGATGAGGCCCGCGTCGATCGCGGCGGCCATTTCCGCCTCGCTCAACACGCCGTCGGCGTCGGTGTCGGCGGCGGTGAAGGTTTCGGCCGTGGCATCGGGATAGGCCGCCTGGAACTCTTCGAGCGACACGGCGCCGTCACCGTCGGTATCCTGGGCGGCGGCCGGGCTGGTCACCGCGAAGGTGACGGCAAGAATGGCGGCGATCTTGGTTACGATCGTTTTCATGGGTCTTTCTCCCTGCATGTTGCGAGCGGGTTGTCCGCTCGGTGCGTTGCGAGCGGTCGATCCGCTCGACGGCAAGGGATCAGGTCGGGCCGGCCATTCCGAGGGCGCCCCGCAGAAAGAGCCGTTTCGCGCGTTGGCCCGCCCCTTTGGTGCCGGATCCTGCGCGCGATCCCGCAGGACAAAATCCGCCGACCGGCTTTCGGCGGAAATACCCGGACGGGCGTGGCGCTTTCCGGCTTTCTCTTGCCGAAATCGTGCGATCCGGCCGGTGGCAGGGGGATGCCGGTCGTCAGGGGGGCGGAGGCGAGGTGCCAGCGCGCGGTGGTTCGGCTTGCAAGAGCGGGGGCCAGGGGCGGCCGGATCCGCGGCCTAGCCCATCAGACCCGGAAGCCAGAGGACGATCCCCGGAAACGCGATCAGAACGGCGACTGTGGCCACGTCCGCGATGAAGAACGGAGAGGCACCGCGGAACACATCCTGGACCGAGATATCCATCTTCGAGTCCTGAGCCACACCGGCGACGACGAAGCAGTTCAGTCCGATGGGTGGCGTGATCAGACAGAGCTCGGCCATCTTCACGACGATGATGCCGAACCAGATCGCGGCCTCTTCGTTGGTCATCCCCAACGCGCCCACGCCGCCCGCCTCGGCCCCGTTCAGCGCCATCACGGCCGGGAAGGTCACCGGCAGCGTCAGGATCAGCATCCCGATCGCGTCCATGAACATGCCGAGGACGACGTAGACCAGCAGGATCATCAGCAGGATCGCGTAGGGCGGATAGTCGAGCCCCGCGATGAAGTCGGCGAAGACCTCCGGAAGTTTCGCGAACCCCAGATAGCGCACGTAGATCAGCACGCCCCAGATCATCGCGAAGATCATGACGGTCAGCTTGGCCGCTTCCATCAGCGCGCCCTTGAGCTGACCCCAGCGCATCCCCTGCCAGAGCGCCATCGCCAGGACGACGCCCGCACCCAAAGCGCCTGCCTCAGTCGGCGTCGCCCAGCCGAAATAGATCGAATAGACGATGATGAAGACGACCAGCAGGATCGGCATGGCACCGGGCAGAGCCTCGAACCGCTGCTTCCAGGTGAAGCCACCGATGGCGGGGCCGAGATCGGGGCGCAGCTTGGCCAGCCCGATCACCAGCCCGCCATAGATCAGCGCCGAGACGAGGCCGGGAAGAAAGCCCGCCAGCAGGAGCTTGCCCACCGATTGCTCGACGATGATCGCATAGATCACGAGGATCGCCGAGGGCGGGATCAGCGAGGCCAGCGTGCCGCCCGCCGCGACGACACCCGCCGCAAAGCGCTTGTCGTAGCCTTCGCGCAGCATCTCTGGGATGGCGATGCGGGCGAAGACCGCCGAGGTGGCGACCGACGCGCCCGAGACGGCGGCAAAACCGGCGGTGGCGAAGACGGTGGCCACGCCGAGCCCGCCGGGCGTCCAGCCGATCCAGCGCTTCGCGGCCTCGAAGAGATAGCGCGTCAGGCCCGCGTAATAAGCCAGATAGCCGATGAGGATGAAGGTCGGGATCAGGCTGAGCGCGTATTGCGTGGCCTTCGAATGGGGCACCTGACCGGTCAGTTTGGCGGCGGTGATCAGCCCGCGATCGAACCCCTGGTTGCCCATGAAGTGCAGCGCCAAGCCCAGAAAGCCGATGAAGGCGGCCGCGAAGGCGACGCGCACCCCGATGACGACCAGCACCAGCAACAGGCCGGACAGCCAGAGCGAAACGGTGAACGTATCGACGCCGTCGAGCAGGGCGCGCATGTCGATGAGCTGATCCATCAATCGGCCACCGATGCGGCTTCCTTGCTGGCTTGCTCCGCCGGGTCCTCTGGCAGGGGAACGGCGACCGGCCGCGGATCGCCCGTGCGCAAGGCGCGACCATAGGCCCAGAGTTGCAGGATCAGGCGCAGCCACAGGATCGCGAAGGCGATGGGCACGGCCAGCTTGGCCGGCCATAGCGGCAGCGCGATGTCGATCGAGCTGTCGGTGGACCAGTTCGGCGCGTTGAAATCGAAGCTGCGGTCGAAGTGGAACCACGTCCCGTAGATCAGCGCCGTGACCACGAGCAGCATCAGCAGAACCGACACGAATTCGAACAGCCAGAGCACGCGACCCTTCAGGCTGCCGACCAGCAGATCCATCCGGATATGGCCCCCTTCGCGTTGAACGTAGGCCAGACCGAGGAAGGCGAAGATCGCCATGAATTGCTCGGTCCAGTCGATATAGCCGGGGACGGGCGCGTTCAGGAGTTTGCGCATCAGCACGTTGGCAATGGCCAGCAGAACGAGCGCGAAGATCGTGATGCCGGCGGCGAGGTTGAGCAGGGATTCCAGCCTGAGCAGCGCGCGGTCCGTCCGCGAGAGCCGGGTCCCGTCGGTAAGGACCGAGGATGTGGTGGCCATGGGCGCCTCGCTCGCCGGGAGGGTGGAGGCTTCCGTTACCGGACGCCTCCCTCACAAATGCTTAAGCGGGCCGGGGCCCGCCGGTCTGCGACCTTACTCCGGCGCGTTGTCGGCGACGGCCTGCACTGTCAGGTCATAGAGTTCCTGGCCCGGTAGCCCGTTGGAGGTCGCCTCCTCGATCCAGGCCTGGTGGATGGGATCGGCATTGCCGCGCAGGCGCGCGATCTCGGCCTGATCGACCTGAACTTTCTGGACGCCCTTCTCCAGCAGGACTTCGTCCCAGCGCTGCAGCAATTCGGCATAGTTGAGCAGGTAGTGCTCGATCGCTTCGCCGACGGCCTCGTCGAGGATCGCGCGATGCTCGTCCGAAAGCGCCTCGTAGGCGTCGATGTTCACGACCACGGGGCAGTTGACGGTGCCGGGGTTCAGGTTCTCGGTCCACCAATCGGCGATGTCGATCGTGCCGAAGGACAGATGCGCATGCTGGGCGAAAGCCACGGCGTCGACGACGCCGGATTCCATCGAGTTGTAGGCTTCGGTGGCGGTGACCGAGGTGGGCACCGCGCCCGCCGCCTCCATCACCTGGCCGATGCCGCCGGTGGCGCGCACGCGCATGCCGTCGAACTCCTCGACGGTGTCGCGCGGCTCTCCGGTGCCGACGAGGTTGTATTGCGGCATGGGGCTGGTCATCAGGATGCGCGCGTTCCACTGCGCCATCTCGTCCTGAACGGCGGGGTGGGCATAGACGGCGTTCGCGACCGCGACCTCTTGCTCAAGCGTCTCGACGCCGAGGAAGGGAAGTTCCAGCACGGTGATCGCGCGGTTCTTGTCGCGGTGGTAGCCGGCGCAGAACTGAGCCATCTCGAAGGCGCCGATGGAAATGCCGTCGAGGTTTTCGCGGTTGTTGGACAGGCCGCCATAGCTGATCGCCATGGTGAACTCGCCGCCGGAGCGTTCCTCGACCAGTTCGGCCAGCTTCTCGACATGTTCCGTGAAGGCGCGCCGCTGGCCCCAGAGCGAGACGTTCCATTCGGTCGCCAGCGCCTCGGACGCAAAGGCAAGTGTCAGGGCGGCGGTGGCCGTGGCGGTCATCGTTTTCATGTTGATCCTCCCGTGATCCGGGTTCGTCCCGGTATGGGTAGACGCTAACGCGGGGAGGGCAGGGCGCCAAGTCCCTTGCGCGGCGGGGCAGGGGCTGGCAGGCCCCGCGCCATGAGCTTGAAGTCCCGTGTCCTGGCCCGCGAGCCGCTGACCGGCCTCTGGCAGGTCCTGCCCGGCCCCGTGGCTGCCGAGATCGCAGCCCGAGCGGGCTTTGATTTTCTCGTCCTCGATGGCGAGCATGGGCCGTGGGATCCGTCGGACCTGCGCGCGCGCCTGATCGCCGTGCCGGACGCGATCGTGCGGGTGCCGGCAAACGACCCGGTCTGGATCAAGCAGGCGCTGGATCTGGGCGCCATGACCGTGCTCGTCCCGATGGTCCACGATGCCGAGGGCGCGCGCGCCGCAGTCGCGGCCGCGAGGTATCCGCCCGACGGGATCCGGGGGCACGGCGCCTTCGTTTCGCGCGCGTCAGCCTACGGCCAGAACGCGGGATACGTGACGCGCGCGAACGAGGCCGTCGGCGTCTGGGTCCAGGCCGAGAGCCGGCCGGCCCTATCCGATCTCGAAGCGATCTGCGGGGTCGAGGGCGTCGATTGCGTCTTCATCGGGCCAGCCGATCTGGCGGCGGACATGGGCCTGACGCCGGACGCGCCGGAGGTCCTGACCGCCATCGAGGATGCGATCGGCCGTATTGTCGCCACGGGCACCGCCTGCGGCGCCTTCGGGGACCCGGCGCTTTATCCACGCTGGAGGGAGTTGGGGGCCACCATCCTCTCGGCGGGGGTGGACGGATCGGTTCTGGCCGCGGCTCTGGCCCGGCTGGCACCGTGATCCTGATCGACGCCGATGCCTGCCCGGTCAAGCCGCAGATCGTCGAGGTCGCGATCCGGCGGAACATCCCGGCGATCTTTGTCGCGGGAAGTTATCTGCGGCTGCCGGACCATCCGCTGGTCCGCCTCTTCGTCGCGGGCGAGGGGTTCGACGCGGCCGATGACGCCATCGTTGAGGTCGTGCGCCCGGGCACCGTGACGGTCACGGCGGATATCCTGCTGGCCGGGCGGGTCATCGAGAAAGGGGGCGCGGTGCTCGACCCCAAGGGGCGGGAGTTCACCGAAGCGTCCATCGGAGAGGCGGTCGCCACGCGAAACCTGATGGCCGATCTGCGCGGCGGGATCGAACAGGGCGGCGGGCCGAAGCCATACACCAAGGCCGACCGCGCCGCCTTCGTGAATGCGCTGGACCGGGTGCTGACCCGGATCGGGTGAGATGCTTCGCGCGCCAGCGTCCTTTCTGCGGACACTGTTGGTCCGACGGCGATAGGACCGAACGGGCTCGAGCCTAGCCGTTGCCGCGTCCGGCGAACCGGCCCGCCTCGCGCGCGGCGGCGAGGATCGCGCGGGACTTGTTCACCGTCTCCTGCCACTCGTCTGCCGGGACGCTGTCATGGACCACGCCGCCGCCCGCCTGAACGTAGAGCTTGCCGTCTTTCACCAGGGCCGTGCGCAGGGCGATGCACATGTCCATGTCGCCGTTCGCGCTGAAATAGCCCACGCCGCCGGCATAGATGCCGCGTTTTTCCGGCTCCAACTCGTCGATGATCTCCATGGCGCGGACCTTGGGTGCGCCCGAGACCGTTCCAGCGGGCAGGCCCGCCAGCAGCGCGGACAGCGCGTCCTCGTCCTCGCGCAACTCGCCCACGACATTCGAGACGATGTGCATGACGTGGCTATAGCGCTCGATGGCGAAGGTCTCGGTCGGCTTGACCGTGCCCACCTTCGCGACGCGGCCCACGTCGTTGCGGCCCAGATCGAGCAGCATCAGATGCTCTGCACGTTCCTTTTCGTCCGACAGAAGTTCTTCTTCCAGCGTGCGATCCTCGTCGGGCGTCCTGCCGCGTGGCCGGGTGCCGGCGATGGGACGGATCGTGACCTCTTGTCCGAAGACGCGCACAAGGATTTCGGGGCTGGCGCCGATGATCTGGAAGCCGCCCATATCGAGGTAGAACATGAAGGGCGACGGGTTCGTGCGTCGCAACGCGCGGTAGAGAGCGAACGGAGGCAGCGGGAAGTCGTAGGTCCAGCGCTGCGACGGCACGACCTGGAAGATGTCGCCCGCTGCGATGTAATCGCGCGCAGTCTCGACCGCCGCCTCGTAACCTTCGCGGGTGAAGTTGCACGACGGGTCCCCGAGATCGAACGGCTCGGCCAGATCGCGGCTTTCGGTGATCGCCCGGGTCAAGAGCGCGAGCGCGTCCTGAAGCCGTTCCGCCGCCTGCGCATAGGCCGCGCGCGGGGAGGCGTCTCCGGCCCAGGCGGGCGCGACCAGCGTGACCTCGCCCTTCACGCCGTCCAGAACCGCAACGACGGACGGCCGCATCAGCACCGCGTCCGGAAGGTCCAGCGGGTCCGGGTTCACGTTCGGCAGACGTTCGACCAGCCGGATCATGTCGTAACCAAGGAAGCCGAAGAGGCCCGCGCTCGCGGCGGGCAGGCCGTCCGGAAGGTCGATGGCGCTTTCGTCCAGGAGAGTGCGGATCGCGGCGAGCGGTTCGCCTGCATCCTCCCATGCGTCGGGATCCCAGCGGGCGGCGCGGTTCACCCGGCTCGACGTGCCGTGGCATTCCCAGATCAGGTCCGGTTTCATGCCGACGATGGAATAGCGGCCGCGCACCTCTCCGCCGGTGACCGACTCAAGCACGAAGGAGTGCGGCTGGGCGTCGGCAAGCTTCATCATCAGGCTGACGGGCGTGTCCAGATCGGCCGGCAGGCGGGCATAGACGACCTGATTGCGGCCCGCGGAATAGGCCGCCTCGAAGCTGGAATAGTCAGGCGCGATCATCGCACGCCCATGACCTGGCTCTGGATCGCCCGGATCGCGTTGGCATTCACCTCGAATCCGGCCGCATCGCGGGCCGCAGCGGTGTAGCCGGTCAGCAGGTCGGCGCCGATATCGCGCCGGGCCGTGGCCTCGATGGCCTCGACCAGTTCGGCTGAGTCCGGACTCTCCAGGTCGGGACGTGTCACGCCGTCGATCCGGATGACGTAGGCGCGCGTCTCGTCGCCCGGTTCAGCAAGGATCGCGCCGTCTTCGGCCGCAAAGACCGTGTCCACCAGATCGCGCGACGCGTTGGCCACGCCGCCGTCGCGTTCGATCCCCGTCACGCTGTCGGCGGACAGGCCCAGATCCTCGAAGCTTTCCCCTTCACGCAAACGCTCGGCCAGGGCTTCGGCCCGTTCGGCGAGGCGGCGTTGCAGGCTGTCGGATTGCCAGGCGGCTTCGACCTGCGCGCGGATATCGGCAAGCGCGGGCAGCATCGGCTCGTCGATACCATCGAGCCGGATCGCGGCCAGACCTCCATCGGACAGATCGAAGAGTTCGGGAAAGTCGTCCACCTCGGCTGCCGAGACGGCGGTGCGAAACGCCTCGTATCCCGCGATCCCCTCGCTGATCGAGGGATCCAATTCGAGAGTTCCGACCTCCATGATCGTGTCGGCGGCCACTTCCTCCAACGTAGCGCCTCCGGCCATCAGGTCGTCGATCGCCTCTCGCGCGGCGTCGATCTCCCGACGCGCCTCGTCGAGGGCGGCCTCGGCCGCGAGTTTGTCCTGTACGTCCTCGAACGGGGTTTCCTGCGGGTCGAGGATCGCGTTGACGCGGAAAAGGGCTGGGCCGAGGGAGGTCTCGACCGGGCCTGCGATGCCGGGCTCCTCCAGCGCGAAGAGCGCGTCGCGGACGGGGGCATCGACGTCGGCCTCGGCGATCTCGCCCTGATCGACGTCGTCGAGCGTCAGGCCCCGTTCCATCACCAACGTATCGAAATCCGTCTCGCCCGCGGCGACGGCATCGGCGGCGGCCTGGGCAGCGGCTTCATCGGCGAAGACGAGACGCTCGGCGAGAACGCGGGCGGGGATACGATAACGGTCGATCCGCTGTTCGTAGAGGGCACGCGCATCCGCCTCGTCCACGTCGATGCCTTCGGCGACAATGTCGGGCGAGGCCCAGGCGTAGGTCACGCGGCGGCGCTCCGGCGTCTCGAACCGGCGCGAATTGTCTTGCAGGTAGGTTTCGAGGTCTTCGTCCGTCGGGGCGGCGGGACCGGCCTGAAGCTGGGCCGCCGTGACCTCTGCCACGGTGATGTCGCGGGTTTCTTCCAGCCAGTTCGCGATGGTCGTGGCATAGCCTTCCGGCGGCTCGGTCACGCCGACGATGGCGGCCTGCAGGATCTCGCGCGCCGCCTCGTCGCGAAGCGCGGCCTCGAAGTTTCTCGGATTAGTCCCCTGTCGGCGGAGGACGTCCTGATAGACCTCACGATCGAAGCCGGCGGCGCTCTGAAAGGCGGGGATGGCGCGCAGCCTCTGCGCGACCTCGGCGTCGCCGACCGAGACGCCGAGTTGGTCGGCATCGTTGTCCAGCGCGGCCCCGGCCAGCAGACGCTCCATCACGAGCTGATCGAGCCCGAGGGCCCGCATCTGGTCGACGGTAAGGCTCTGCCCGAATTGGCGGCCGATCCGCGCCTGTTCCTGCTGCAGCGCATTGCCGTAGTCGGAGGCACTGATGTCGCGGTCGCCGACCGAGGCGACGGATTGCTGGCTACTGCCGAACCCGCCGATCCCGAACCCGCCGAGGGCCAGGATCAAAAGACCCAGAACGGCCCAGATGACGACGTTGCCCTTCTTCTTCCGGCGCGCGCCTTCTTCGGCCATGTCGCTCCCTCCACTGCTCCGGGCGCAGGGGTATCCGCGCGGGCGAGCGGGGGCAAGCGCCGCTCAGCCGGCGAGGCGGCGGATCAGATCGGAGATGCCGTCGCGGTCCGCATTGGCGAAGGCGATGCGCAGCGTCGTCTCGGCCCGGCCGTCGCCGCCCTGATCCCGCAGGGGGCCGAACATCGTCCCCGGCAGGACCAGGACTGCCCGCTTCGCCAGCAGGTCGCGGGCCACCGCGTCGGAACGGGTCTCGAACGGATGGCGGACATAGGCGAAATAGGCGCCGCACCCCTGCACCTGCCAATCGGGAAGGGTGGCGAACCCGTCCGCGATGGCGGCCCGGCGGGCCAGGATCTCGGAGCGTTCCGCCGCAAGCCAATCCGAAAGGTTCTCCATCCCCCAGAGTGCTGCGCGTTGGCCCAGCTGGGGCGGGCAGATCGTGACCGTATCGAGCCACTTCTCGATCTGGGTCAGCCGCGCGGGCGACGTGAGGATCGCGCCGGTGCGATGGCCGGTCAGACGGTAGGCCTTTGAGAAGCTGTAAAGCTGAATCACCGTGTCGTCCCACTCGGGATCGGCGAGCAGGCGATGCGGCGCGCCGTCCGCGGAATGAAAATCGCGGTAGGTCTCGTCGACGATGAGTGCGATGCCGTGTGTGCGCGCCAGATCGCGAAAGTCGTCCAGAAGGCCGGCCGGGTATTCCACACCTCCGGGATTGTTCGGCGTGACGAGGGCGATGGCGCGGGTGCGTGGCGTGATCGCGGCGGCGGCGC
Source organism: Jannaschia aquimarina (assembly GCF_000877395.1). Lineage (GTDB taxonomy): Bacteria > Pseudomonadota > Alphaproteobacteria > Rhodobacterales > Rhodobacteraceae > Jannaschia > Jannaschia aquimarina. The sequence goes on from NZ_JYFE01000020.1 coordinate 206,854, forward strand.
GGTCCGGATCCGGAAGCAAATCCGCATCGGTGGGCAGCAAGGTCGCCTCGATCCCCGCCATGTCGAGCCACATCTTGTGATTGAAGTAGTAGGGCGTCGGAACGATCACCGCATCGCCCGGCCCCGCGAGGCTGGTGAGCGCGGCGGCGAAGGCCTGATTGCACCCGGCCGTGATGGCCACCTGGGCAGGCGCGACGGTCCCGCCATAGGCGCGTGACCAGTCGGCAGCGACCCGTTCCCGCAATTCCGGCAATCCCAGGACCGGGCCGTAGAGATGCGCCGCCGGGTCTTCGGTGACAATGCGGGCCATCGCTTCGCGCAAGGGTGGCGGCGGCGGGTCGGCCGGAGCGGCCTGACTGAGATTGAGGAGCGGCAGACCCTCAGGCAGCACCGTCTCGTCCAGCCAGCGCCGCGCCTCCATCACCGGGGGCGGGAATGTCGCGGCGAGGCGCGGGTCGAGCGGCGAAAGCGTCATGTGGCAGGGGTACCGCGCGCACCGCCCAAGAGAAAGGGGCGCCGAAGCGCCCCGATGATGTGGTCCGGTATCGCGATCAGAACGGGATTTCGTCGTCCATGTCCGAAGGCGCGTCATAGCCGCCCTGGCGTCCGCCACCGTCGCCGCCACGATCGTCCTGGTAGCCGCCGCCATAGCCGCCACCCCCACCGCCGCCGCCCTCGCTGCGCCCGTCGAGCATCGTCAGTTCCGACCGGTAGGGCCGCAGCACGACCTCGGTCGAATAGCGGTCCTGTCCCGACTGGTCCTGCCATTTGCGGGTCTCGAGCTGGCCCTCGATATAGACCTTGGAGCCCTTGCGAAGGTACTGCTCCGCCACCCGGATCAGAGGTTCGGAGAAGATGGCGACGGAATGCCACTCGGTCTTCTCGCGCCGCTCGCCGGAATTCTTGTCGCGCCACGTCTCGGACGTCGCGATCCGCAGGTTGCAGACCTTGCCGCCATTCTGGAACGACCGGACCTCGGGGTCGCGCCCCAGGTTCCCGATCAGCATCACCTTGTTCACGCTTCCGGCCATTGCCGCCCCCATCGTCAGGAATCATCGGCCCGCACGAGACGGGTTTTGGGTTAACTAATCGTTGCCGCGCGGAAGGGGTAGGGGGCCCGCCCCGGTTGGCAGGTGCGCCGGTTCCCGTTAACGTCCACGCAACCGGAGCGGGTCCTGCAGAGGCCTGCCCGGGCGGACAGGTACGAGGAACGTGGGGCATTCATGACAGACGGTCTGAGACGGCCGGGCGGCGTATTTTTCGCAGCTCTTCTGGTGGTTACGCTTTGCGGGGAGGCGATGGCGCAGACGTTCTCGTCCCGGTCCCGCACCGATCTCTTCGCGAATCAGACGGCGTTGATGGATCGACGGCTTTCGTCGCAATACCGGCATTCCGACCGGTTGCGCCCGCGGACGCCGGGCACCGAGATCCCGGGTCGCGAAGCCATTCCGCGCTATCGTGGCGGACGTTCGCGATGGGAGGGTCCGGCGCGCCAGGCCGCCCGCAAGCACGGCATCCCCGAGGATCTGTTCCTGCGACTGGTCCGTCAGGAATCCGGCTTCAACCCCAAGGCGGTCAGCCACAAGGGGGCGATGGGTCTTGCCCAGCTCATGCCGGGAACGGCGCAGAAACTGGGGGTGAACCCGCGCGACCCCGTTCAGAACCTCGAAGGCGGGGCGCGCTATCTGGCGATGCAGTACCGGCGGTTCGGAACGTGGCGGCTGGCCCTTGCGGCTTACAATGCCGGGCCCGGGGCGGTCATCAAGCATGGCGGCATCCCGCCCTATCGCGAGACGCAGGGCTACGTGCGGGCGATCCTCGGGGGGTAGTCGGCCAGCCGCCTTGCGGCCATCGCAGTCGGGCCATGCGCCGCACGCCCTAGCCTCGGCGGCGCGGCTCCCCTAGGTAAGGGGCCAGACCGGAGGCCAGACACATGCCGCGCGACCTGAAGATCCCCGCTCAGCGCCATCCCGAAAAGCAGCGCCGTCCTGACGCGCCACAGCCGAAGAAGCCGGACTGGATCCGCGTCAAGGCGCCCGTGTCCGAGGGCTATAAGGCCACCGCGGCAATCATGCGCGAGAACCGCCTGACCACGGTCTGCGAGGAAGCGGGCTGTCCGAATGTGGGCGAATGCTGGTCCCAGGGCCACGCCACCATGATGATCATGGGCGAGGTCTGCACCCGCGCCTGTACTTTCTGTAACATCGCAACGGGCAAGCCGCCCGAACCTCTGGATGTCTTCGAGCCCGGACGGGTCGCGGACGCGGTGCAGAAGCTGGGTCTGAACCACGTCGTCATAACCTCGGTCGACAGGGACGATGTCGAGGACGGCGGGGCCGAGCATTTCGCACAAACCATCCGCGCCATCCGCCATCGCGCGCCAGACACGACGATCGAGATCCTGACGCCGGACTTCATCAAGGCCGACCCTGACGTGCTGCGCGTGGTGGTCGAGGCCAAGCCGGACGTCTTCAACCACAACCTCGAAACCGTGCCGGGGCTCTACCCAGAAGTGCGTCCCGGCGCGCGCTATTTCCATTCGCTGCGCCTGCTGCAACGCGTGAAAGAGATGGATCCGTCCATCTTCACCAAGTCGGGCATCATGGTCGGGCTGGGCGAAGATCGTCAGGCCGTGTTGCAGGTGATGGACGACATGCGCGCCGCCGACATCGACTTCCTCACCATCGGCCAATACCTGCAACCGACACCCAAGCATCACCGCGTGGACCGGTTCGTCACGCCAGAGGAATTCGCAGGCTACGAGAAAGCCGCCTGGGGCAAGGGCTTCCTGATGGTCTCGGCCACGCCATTGACGCGATCGTCCTACCACGCAGGCGACGACTTTCAGCGTCTTCGGGCGGAGCGGGAGCGGCGGCTCGGTCTGGGATAACCTGTCTGCCGCCCGGCCAGCGGCCGTGGATCTTTGAGACGTACCGTCGCAACCCTACATCGCGATCATGCGGTCCTTGCCCCTCCTTCTGATCCTTGCCATCGGCGTCGTGCTCGGCGCGTTCGCGACGCCGCGCCTGCAGACCCTGCTGGCGCCAGCACCGACCCCTGTGACGGTCACGCCGCGCGGCGATCTGGCCTCCGACGAGCGGGCGACGATCGAGTTGTTCGAGGCCGCGCAGGGCTCGGTCGTCTCGATCGCGACGACGGTGCAGCGGCGCAGCCTGTTCAGCCGTGGCGTCGAGGTGCCTCGGGGCAGCGGGTCGGGCTTCGTCTGGGGCGATGGCGGCCATGTGGTCACGAATGCCCATGTGATCGCGGGCGCCACGGGCGCGACGGTGCGCCTGCCCGGCGGGCGAGCCTTGCGGGCAAGGCTGGTTGGCGTGGCCCCGCGCCACGATCTGGCCGTGCTGCAGGTGGATGGCATCCGGCGGATGCGGGCCCTGCCTCTGGGCACGAGCGGAGACCTCCAGGTCGGCCAGAAGGTATTTGCCATCGGCAATCCATTCGGGCTGGACTTCACGTTGACGACGGGGATCGTCAGCGCCCTGGACCGGGAATTGCCGGGCGAGGGCGGGATGTTGATCCGGGGCCTGATCCAGACAGATGCGGCGATCAATCCCGGCAATTCCGGCGGCCCGCTTCTGGACAGCGCCGGACGACTGATCGGAGTGAACACGGCCATCTATTCGCCCTCGGGCGCAAGCGCCGGGATCGGGTTCGCGGTGCCCTCGGATACGGTGGCCCGGGTCGTGCCGCAGCTGATCGAACGTGGCCGCTACGCGCCACCGACGCTGGGCATCACGGCGGATGCCCGGATCGACGCGATGCTGCGCGCGAACGGACAGGGGCCAGGCGTCATGGTGCTGGATGTGGAGGGACCGGCGGCCGATGCCGGGCTGCGTCCGGCGCGCATCACCGACGGCGGGATCATTCCCGGAGATGTCATCGAGGCAATCGACGGCGCGCGGGTCGAGACGGTGGAGGGGCTGCTTGCCGAACTGGATGCCCGCACCGCCGGCCAAGAGGTCACCCTGACCCTGCGCGGTCCCGATGGCGTTCGTGAGGTGACATTGCCGCTGGCGCCCGGCCTCTAAGCCCTTACTGCCGGCTGATCGTCCGGCGGTTTTGCGCGCCCTGAACCGTGATCGAGCGGATCCCGGCCAGATCCTGGGTGGTCAGGAACGTCCCGCCCAGAACCTCGCGGGAGACCTGGGTGCCGACGGGCTCGGGATCGACTGGCGGAAGAAGTTGAAACTCCATCACGTAGACGCTGGGATCATCCGACGGCAGACGCTGAAGCCTTGCATCCCAGTAGCCCTGCGTCGGCGGCAGGGCGATGGCGCTGACGATCACGCCTCCGGGTGTCGGGGCCGCGTTGAGCGCGATGACCTGATCTGCGATGGGGGTCGAAGGATCCGAGCGCGCGGCCTCGATCACCTCTTCCCGGTCGTTGCCCCACCACGTGAGCGGGTTCAGGCGGGAGCCGCCCAGACCACATCCGCCGAGGATCGCCGCGCAAAGGACGATGGAGACGATGGACCGCATGGAATTCCCCCGTAACGTGCCGTGACGGGGTAGCGGATCGGTGCGGCTTTGGGAAGCGCCCGGCTGGACGCCGGGGCGCGCGCCCCTTAGCTGGGGCTCGAAAGGAGATCCGCCATGGCGCAAGAGCCGTTCGAAGATCTGGTCGAGACGTTCGAGTTTCTCGACGATTGGGAGGATCGCTATCGCCACGTGATCGAGTTGGGCCGGGACTTCCCGCCTCTGGACGACGCGCTGAAGGTGCCCGCGACCAAGGTCGATGGTTGCGCCAGCCAGGTCTGGCTGCACCCCCGGATCGAGGACGGGCGGTTCGACTTCGCGGGCGAGTCGGATGCGATGATCGTACGCGGCCTGATTGCCGTCCTGCATCGGCTCTATTCGGGCTTGCCGGTTGCGGAGGTGCCGCAGGTGGACGCAGCAGCCGAGCTGGGTCGGCTGGGACTGGACGAGCATCTGTCGTCCCAACGCTCGAACGGCTTGCGCGCGATGGTGGCCCGGATCCGCGAGACGGCGGCGCGTGAGGCCGCGTGATCGGCTGGCGAAAGACGACAGGACTTGGAAAAAAGGCCGGACGCGAGGTCCGGCCGAGTCCAACAGGGAGGTGAGGGACAGCGTCCCTCGAATGCCCAATTAAGAAGCACCCGCTGACCGCACAACTGAAAACTGAACCGTTCGGTGCAAAGCCGCCATGCATCCGGCGCATGGCTACGGCTCAGGCGGCGCGCTTCGCCTTTCGGTAGGCGACGACCTCTTCGACGACGAAATCGCGGAAGACCTCGATCCGCTTGGAGCCGCGCAGCTCCTCCGGAAAGGCGAGGAAGACGGGGACGATATTTGATTCCGTGCCAGGCAGGACCTGCACCAGATCGGGGAAATCCTGCTGCAGATAGTCCGGCAGGACGCCGATCCCCAAGCCGGACAGAACGCTCTGCAGGACGCCGAAATAGTTGTTCACCGTCAGCAGTCGCTCGATATCGTAGGTCAGGAGTTCGCGCACCAGCCCGGCCCCCGCACTGACCTGGGTGCTGTCGATGTTCTGGCAGATCAGCCTGTGAGCCCCGAGATCGTGCAGGGATTGCGGATGGCCGTTCTCTTCCAGGTAGGCAGGCGTCGCGAAAAGCTGCATACGGATATCCATCAGCCGCTTGCGGACCAGATCGGCCTGGCTCGGCTCCTTCATGCGGATGGCGACGTCGGCTTCCCGCATCGGGAGGTCGAGAACCCTTTCCTCGAGCAGCAGATGCAGGCGGAGGTCGGGATAGGACTGGTAGAGCTTGGGCAGGCGGGGCGCCAGCCAGATCGACCCGAAGCCGATCGTCGTGGTGACGCGCAGATCGCCGAACACCTCTTCCTCGCTGTCGCGGATCCGTGCGGTGGCAGCGTCGAGGCGCTTGTTCATCGCCTGCGTCGCGTCGAAAAGAAGCTCTCCCTGCTCGGTCAGGATCAGCCCGCGGGCATGGCGATGAAACAGGGTGACACCAAGGCTCTCTTCCAACGAGCGGATCTGCCGTGACACCGCAGATTGCGAGAGATGCAGGACGTCGCCCGCGTGGGTCAACGACCCCTTGTCGGCTACGGCGTGAAAGATCCGCAGCTTGTCCCAATCCATGATGGCCCCGTTCGAAACGCTTTGGCTGCGCGCGATGCATCGCATGGCGGCGCCCGTACGTTAAGATGGAAACGTGATGAGACTACCCCTTTATGGGTCAACCTTCTTGACCTATAATGAGACCAAGGGAGATGATCATGCGCCAGGACGTCACGCTCGCCGACCGTTTCGACCTTGGGAAGAAAACGGTCCTGCTCAATGGAACGCAGGCGCTCGTGCGCCTCATGCTCATGCAGAAGGAGCGGGACCGGCAGGCCGGGCTGAACACCGCCGGCCTTGTTGCGGGCTACCGCGGCTCACCGCTGGGCGCGGTCGATCTGAATATGGCGCGGGCCACCAAGATGCTGGCCGAGAACGACATCAAGTTCCAACCCGCCTTGAACGAGGACTTCGCCGTCACGATGCACTGGGGTGCCCAGCAGGCCGAGTTGAGGGGCGAGGGGACGCATGATGGCGTCTTCGGTCTCTGGTACGGCAAGGGGCCGGGCGTCGACCGCTCCGGCGACGCGATGCGCCATGCGAACATGGCCGGCACGTCGCGAAACGGCGGCGTGCTCATGGCGATGGGCGACGACCATACGGGCGAATCCTCCACGACCTGCCACCAGTCCGACTGGGCGCTGATCGATGTGCATATGCCGGTCATGTCGCCTGCCGGCGTGCAGGAGATTCTCGATTACGGCCTCTATGGCTGGGCGTTGTCGCGCTATGCCGGGGTGTGGGTCGGTCTGAAGACGATGAAGGACACGATCGAGGTCACGTCCGTCGTCGATGGACGGCCGGATCGGATGTCATTCGTCGCGCCCGCCGAATTCGACATGCCCGAGGGCGGCCTCAACATCCGCCTGAACGATCACTGGGTTCCGCAAGAAGAACGCCTGCTGGAGCACAAACGGTGGGCCGCCGAAGCGTTCAGCCATGCGAACGGCCTGGATCGGAGGATGCACGGCAAGCCCGGCGCGAAGATCGGTCTGGTGAGCCATGGCAAGAACTGGCTCGATCTGGTGCATGCCATGGCGCTGCTCGGGCTCGACGAGGAGGAATGCGAGCGGCTGGGGATCACGACCTACAAGGTCGCGCAGATCTGGCCCATGGACATGAAGGGCCTGCACGATTGGGCCGAGGGGCTGGACCTGATCATTTGCGTGGAAGAGAAGCGCAAGCTTCTGGAGGTGCAGGTCAAGGAGAGTATCTTCGACGACCGGCAGGGCCGTCGCGTGATCGGCTACCGCGACGAGAGCGGCAAGGTCCTGTTCCCGCAGCACTTCGCGCTCGATCCCACGGATATCGCGATCAAGCTGGGCGAGATCCTCAAGCGGGAAGGCCGCGGCACCGACCGCATCGAGGCCGGCCTCGCCTCGGCGCGAGAGGCCAAGCGCGCGGATAACGCGCCCCAGATCGCAGGCCGGACGGCGTGGTTCTGCTCGGGCTGCCCGCACAACACGTCAACCAAGGTGCCCGAGGGCGCGCGCGCGGGCGCTGGCATCGGGTGTCACGTGATGGCGCTGTGGATGAACCGGAACACCGAAGGCTACACACATATGGGCGCCGAGGGGGTGAACCGGATCGGCGAGTCCATGTTCTCGACCCGCGACCACGTATTCCAGAACCTGGGCGAGGGGACTTACAACCATTCGGGCGTCCTGGCGATCCGCGCCGCCTTGGCCGCCGGAACGAACATCACCTACAAGATCCTCTTCAACGACGCCGTCGCCATGACCGGCGGCCAGCAGAACGAGGGCGACCTGCAACCCCAGCAGATCGCGGCCGAACTGCTTGCCATGGGCGTCAAGGAACTGGCCGTCGTCTACGACGAGAAGGAGGACGTGGACAAAGCGGCCTTCCCGTCCGGCCTGACCTGGCACGAGCGGGCCGAGATGCCCCAACTGCAGGAGCGGATGCAGCAGGTGAAGGGCGTCAGCGCCATCCTCTACATCCAGACCTGCGCCGCCGAAAAGCGCCGCCGTCGCAAGCGCGGCCTGTTCCCGGATCCCGACCGGCGGATCTTCATCAACACCGATGTCTGCGAGGGCTGCGGCGATTGCGGGGTGCAGTCGAACTGCGTGTCTCTGGTCCCGGTCGAGACTGAATTGGGCACCAAGCGCGCCGTGGACCAGTCGACCTGCAACAAGGACTATTCCTGCGTCAACGGGTTCTGTCCGTCCTTCGTCTCGGTGCAGGGCGCGACGTTGAAGAAGGCCCCCACCACCAGCGTCGATACGTCCGGCCTGCCCGAGCCTGATCTCCCCGCAATCGACGGGACCTGGAACATCGTCGTGACGGGTGTGGGCGGTACCGGCGTCGTCACCATCGGCGCGGTTTCGGCGATGGCGGCCCATCTCGACGGCAAGGCGGCCGGCCTGATGGAGATGGCGGGCCTGGCGCAGAAGGGTGGCGCCGTCGCGCTGCACCTTCGATTGGCGGAACGGCCCGAGGATATCTCGGCGATCCGTGTGGCAACGGGGGAGGCCGACGCCCTGATCGGCGGCGACCTCGTGGTCAGCGCTAGCCCCAAGACATTGGGCCAGACCTCCACCGGCCGCACCGGCGCGGTCGTGAATGCGCACGAGATCGTCACCGGCGATTTCACCGGCAACCCGGATTTCAAGCTGCCGGCAGACCGCCTGCGGCTGTCGTTGGAGGCCCGGCTGCGGGACCGGCTGACGATGTTCGACGCCTCGCGCCTCGCCGAGAAGGTGCTGGGCGACACGATCTTTTCGAACATGACGATCCTGGGTGCGGCCTGGCAGATGGGGCTCGTGCCGCTGTCCCGCGAGGCAATCCTCAAGGCGGTGGAGTTGAACGGCGCCGCCGTCGAGAAAAACCAGCAGGCATTTGAGCTTGGCCGGTGGGCGTTCGCGAAACCCGATCAATCCGCCGCCCTTCTGGACGAGGATCGCGTGCTGGAGATGCCGAAGACGCTGGAGCAGAAGATCGCTTTCCGTGCCGATCATCTGACGGCCTATCAGGGCAAGCGCTTGGCCAAGCGCTACCGCAAGCTGGTCGACGGAATTTCGGACGAGGCGCTGCGCGAGGCCGTGGCCAAGGGTTATCACAAGCTGCTGGCCTACAAGGACGAATATGAAGTCGCGCGGCTTCTACGCCAGACGCGGACCAAGGCGGAGGCGGCATTCGATGGCGATCTGAAGCTGACCTATCATCTCGCACCGCCGATGCTCTCGAAGGAGGGGCCCGATGGTCGCCCCGCCAAGCGGGCCTTTGGCGAGTGGATCGAGAGAGCCTATCCGTGGCTGGCCCGCCTGAAGGGGCTGCGCGGCACGCCCTTCGACCCGTTTGGCCGCACCGAGGAGCGGCGGATGGAGCGCGCCCTGATCAAGCAGTACGAGATCGACATGGCGGAGGTTCTGCCGCTCTTCGATGAGGCGACGCGCGACGCGGTGATTGCCTTGGCCGAACTCCCGCTCACGATCCGCGGCTTTGGCCCGGTCAAGCACGCGAATGCGGCGAAGGCCGAAAAGCGGCGCGAGGAACTGTTGTCCGTGATCCGCTCGGGCGGTGAAGGCCAGCGGCGCGCGGCGGAGTAGAACTTCGGCCCGCTTCCTGCGGCCCGACCCGCTGGGGGGCCAGCCCCCCAGACCCCCCGGGATATTTCTGGCAGGATGAATGGGGGCGCTGCGTCGGAGCGTCACCCCTTGCGGATCGTGAATGCCGTCCCGTCGACCCCGATGAACTCGTGACCCTGTTCAACGCAGAAATGCGGCACGTCCACATGCGCTGCCGGATCGTCCGCCAAAAGGCGGATCACCGCGCCCGGAGGGAGCGGCTGCATCCGTTTGCGCAGGCGCAAGACGGGCAGGGGGCAGAGCAGGCCGAGCGCATCGACCTCCAGATCGTGATCCATGGCTTAATCTCGTCGTAACTTTGAGGCAGCATGGCGAAGCCATGTCTGACGTCCGCCGCCGCAAGGTCTTCTATATTCCGGGCTACGATCCGTTCCACCCCCGACGGTACCGGGAACTCTACCGGAAGGAAGGGGCGGAACAGGCGCGTCTGTCCGGGTATGAGATCGCATTGTCCAAGGGGGAATCGCCCTATTCGTGGGTCGTCGATGCCACGATCGATGGACGCGATGTCAGGACCGAGATGGAGGTGCTCGTCTGGTCGGATATCGTCCAGCGGTCCATGGACCGCTCGTTGATCGCCACCTATGTCGCGCTGGTTCGGACGGCATGGACCTATATCGTCTCTGGGGCGCTGTTCCGGCTGATGCGGTTGCGCAAGGGGCCGGTGATCGCCGCGCTCTATCCAATCGTGGTGCTGCTGGGACAGCTTGCCGTCGCGGCCGTGCTCGCAGGGCTCGTCTTTAGGGCGACGCGCCGCGCGCTGGACTGGATTGCCGGCAAGACCCTGTTCGACCCGTTCTGGTCCGGGCTCGTGCTGGCGGCGGTTCTGGGCGGACTGACGGGTTGGGCGGTTCTGGCGCTGTTCAGGCGCTACGACAATCGCATCTTCGCTCATTACCTGATGCATGACTACGCTTTCTCGGCCCGGTATCGGGGTGCGATCCCGCCCGCGCTGGAGCAGCGGATGCAGGACTTCGCCATGCGGATCAGGGCCGCGTCAAAAGAGGATTGGGACGAGGTTCTGGTCGTCGGGCATTCCTCGGGCGCGCATTTGGGTGTGTCGATCCTGGCGGGGCTGGTGCGGGACGGGCTCGCACCGGGACGGGTCGCGTTTCTGAGCCTGGGTCACGTCGTGCCGATGGTCAGCTTTCTGCCTGATGCCAACGCGTTGCGGGCCGATCTTCACCTCATGGGTGCGCAGGGCACGGTGCCATGGGTGGACGTGACGGCGCCAGGGGACGGTTGCGCTTTCGCATTGTGCGATCCGGTGGCGGTTTCGGGCGTCGCGCCCGAGGCGCAGCGTTGGCCGCTGGTGATATCGGCGGCCTTCACGCAGACACTCTCACCCGCCCGCTGGGCGGAGCTCCGGCGCCGCTATTTCCGGCTGCATTTCCAGTATCTTTGTGCCTTCGATGCGCTGCCCGGCACGCCGTCGGACTACGACTATTTCCGCATCACCGGAGGACCGCGGACCTTGGCCGACCATTTTGCAGGGCGCGGACACAGCCCGTCGCGGATGACGCGCCCGGTCAACCGTTTCACCGCGATGGCCGCGTGATTCCGCCAAAGCCGCCCAGCCGTCCGGATCGGGTCTCGCTGCTGGAATACGGACGGCTGTTCCGGCGGGACATTCTGAGCGCGCAGCCCGCGAGGCTCTACCGGGCCTGGATGGCCGAGTTCCGGACGCCTTTCTTTCATTCGTTCATGGTGAACGATCCGGCGCTGCTGAATGTCGTCCTGAAGGAGCGGCCAGACGACTTTCCGAAATCCGATCGTATCCGCGAAGGGCTCGTCCCGCTGCTGGGTCGGTCGGTCTTCGTCACCAATGGCGAGGAATGGAAGCGGCAGCGGCGGATCATCGATCCGGCCTTCGGTCGGGGGCGCCTTCGGGACGCCTTTCCGGCCATGATGGATGCAGCGGAAGCTTGTATCGCACGTCTGCCGGAAGGGGAGGTGGAGATCGAGCGGGAGGCGTCCCACGTGGCCGCGGATGTCATCTTCCGCACGCTTTTTTCGGTACCCATAGAGGACCGCCTTGCCTCCGCCGTCTTCGATGAATTCCGCGCCTATCAGCGCACGCAACCCCTTGTGAACCTTGCCGCCCTTCTGCCCTTGCCGCGATGGGTGCCGCGGCCCCATGCCAAAGCGACGCGGCGGGCGGCCCGGTCCATCCGGACCGCGATCGCCGCTTTGGTCGAGCGGCGTGCGCAACAGATTGAGGCCGGTAATGCGCCGGACGATCTGGCAACGAAGATAATGACTTACGCCGACCCGGAGACGGGACACAGTTTCTCTCGCGAAGAGATGGTGGATCAGGTGGCGATCTTCTTTCTGGCGGGGCACGAGACGTCGGCTTCGGCCTTGGCGTGGGGGCTGTACCTGCTGGCGGCGGATCACGCCGCGCAGACCCGCGTCGCGGTCGAAGCGCCGGGATGGGAAAATTTCGCGTTCTCAGACCTTTCCAGGCTTTCCTTCACGCGGGACGTGTTTCGGGAAACGCTGCGGCTCTACCCGCCGGTGCCGATGATGGTGCGCGAGGCGACGCGGAAGGAGGTGTTGCGGGACCGCAAAGCCGGGAAGGGCGCTCAGATCGTGCTGAGCCCGTGGCATCTGCACCGCCACGAAAGGCTTTGGGATCAACCGGATGCGTTCGATCCGGACCGCTGGAGCCGGGCCGAAACGAAGGAGAGCGAGCGGGCGGCCTACATGCCGTTCAGCGCGGGACCGCGGGTCTGCACGGGGGCCGGGTTCGCCATGGCGGAGGGCGTTTTGCTTTTGTCCCGCATTGTGGGCGCCTTCGAGATCGAGGCCGTGGGGCCTCCACCGGTGCCCGTGGCGCATCTGACGGTTCGTTCGCGGAATGGGATAAGGCTCCGCCTTCGGTGCCGGTAGGTGCGCAAATGCCGATGCACCCCCTGTGCACCCCCTGTGCACCCCCTGTGCACCCCCCGTCTGCACAAGTGGCGCTGGACCGGTTGCGCGCCGCCTTGCGCGGCACGCCCGGGGGCGGATCGGACGGGGCATCGAGCCC
>NZ_JYFE01000021.1 GCF_000877395.1 Jannaschia aquimarina
GCATCGAGCCCCGGCGCGGCCAAGCCTCCGGCGGGGATACTTGAAAAGCGAAGAAGAAGAGGCGCCGAGAGGGACCGGCGATCCTGTCACTCGGCGGCGAGACTGGCGGGGCGCTTTCCGGCGCGCCAGGCGCGGCAGGCCTCGCCGAAGGCTTCGAACAGCGGCCGCGAGACCGGATCCTGCGCCGCATTCGCCTCCGGATGCCACTGCACGGCGAGGGCGAAACCCTGCGCGCCGTCGAAATGGATCGCCTCCGGGGTCTCGTCGGGCGCCCAACCGTCGACGATCACGCGCGGCCCGGCCTGCTTGATGCCCTGACCGTGCAGCGTGTTGGTCATCACAACCTCCGCCCCCATCATCCGGGCGAAGGGGCCGCCCGATGTGAACCGCACCTCATGGCGGAGCGCGAACTTCTCCTCCAGCGTCCCATCGGGGGGCATCCTGTGGTTCATGCGACCCGGCAGATCCCGGATCTCCGGGTGGAGGGTCGACCCCATGGCCACAGCCATTTCCTGAAAGCCGCGGCAGATGCCGAGGATCGGCTGCCCGCGTTCGATGCAGGCGCGGGTCAGCGGGAGCGCCACCCGGTCCCGATTGCGGTCGAAGGCGCCATGGGCCTCGGTCGGCTCTTCGCCATACTCCTCGGGATGGACGTTCGGCCGTCCGCCGGTCAGCAGAAAACCGTCGAACGTGTCCAGCAATTCTTCCAGGGGCGAGACGGCGGGATCGGCCGGAAAGGTCAGCGGCAGGCAGTCCGAAACGGTCGCGACCGCGTCGGTGTTCATCTGCCCGTTCGCATGGGCCGGATACTGGTCGTTGATGAGGTAGGCATTCGAGATGATGCCGACGATCGGTCTGCGCATGATCCCTATCTATCTGCGGCATTCGCGCTGGAAAAGGTGTGTCGCGAGAGAGCGTATCTGCGCTGGTGCGCGGGATTGGCGGCCGCTCTGCGAACGGGCAAGGTGCCGCCATGTATCGCCTTCCGCAGATCACGCGGTCCGACGACCCCAGCCTGCTTCTGGCCCGGATGCGCGCCGAGGGCCCGCTTGTCCGGGCCCGCGTGCCGATGCTGGGCGTCGTCTGGATGACGACGACGGATGCGGGCGCGCGGGCGCTCTTGAAGGACGAGCGGGTGACGCGGGACGTCGCGGTGGCCAGAGGCAAGGCCCTGTCGCAGGCCTATTGGTGGATCCCGAAATCGGTCTCGCCCCTGCTGGAAAGCCTTCTGACCAAGGACGGACCGGACCATCGGCGCCTGCGCGGCCTCGTCGATCAGGCGTTCGCGAAACACACGATCGGCGATCTGCGTCCCGATCTGGTCGCCAGCGCGGATCGGTTGCTGGACGGCCTGTCCGGGACCGTCGATCTGGGTCCGGCCTATACCCGCGCTTTGCCCTTCGACGCGATCGTCGCGCTGCTGGGGCTGCACACGGATATCGTCCCCCGCTTGCGGCAGGGGATCGGCCCGCTATCGGATGTCGCGGGGCCGGTCTCGATCCTGAAAGCGATCTGGCATCTGCGCAGCCTGAACCCGCAATTGCGCGAGGAAATCCGGCGGGCGCGGGACGCGCCGCGGCCCGGCCTGTTGTCGACGCTAGCCGCGCGGATGGGCGACGCGTTGAGCGAGGACGAGCTTCTGGCGATGCTCTTCACCCTTTTCGTGGCGGGCCACGAGACGACGGTTCACTTGCTGAACAATGCCCTGCTCGTGCTCTGCGACCGACCGGAGCTTCGTCCCGCGCTCACGACGGACGAGAGGGCGCGCGAGCTCTTGGTGGAAGAAGTGATGCGGATCGACTCGCCCGTCTCGATGACCACGGTGGCCTATGTGCGCGAGGATTTCACCTTCGAGGGGGTGCCCCTGAAGCGTGGCGACCGGATCAGCGCGCTGCTGATCGGCGCGAACCACGACCCGGCGCGTGTGGAAGCCCCGGAGGAGTTTCGTGCCGACCGCCGCCCGAACCCGCATCTGGGCTTCGGGCACGGGCCGCATGTGTGCCTCGGAATGCAACTCGCCCGGCTGGAAGCGTCGGTCGGGATCGAGCGGCTGCTGGCGCGGTTTCCCGACTATCGGTTGGCGGCAGGGCGGCCCGGTTGGACCAAACGGATCGGCTTCCGGGGGCCCGACCGCCTCATGGTCAGGCTGGACTGACGATCAGGCCTCGCCCTCCAATCCGGTCTCGGCGATGCCAGCCAAGCCCGCCTCTGCATCGTTGTCCGATGTGTCGCCGGTGACCCCGACCGCGCCCATCACGTTGCCTTTCTTGTCGCGGATCAGGATGCCGCCGGGGACCGGGATCACCTGGCCGCCATAGGCTCCGTTCACGGCCGCCATGAAATAGGCCTGCTGCTCGGCGCGCGCCATCTGCGCCTTGCCCGCCATGCCCAGCATGACCGCGCCGTAGGCCTTGCCGTGGGCGATGGCAAAGCGACCGGGTGCGGCGGCATCCTCGCGCTCGAAGGCCTTCACGTGGCCGCCGGCATCCAGCACGACCACCGACAGCGGCTTGAGTCCCATGTCACGCCCCTTCTTGAGCGTCTCGCGAATGATCGTGCGCGCGCGGCGCAGAGAGATTTCGGCCATGTGTCGTCCTTTCTTCGATGCCGCTACCAGCGGCGGCTGTTGGCGATATAGGTGTCCGCCGCCGCTCCGAAGGCGGCGCGCAGGGCAGCCTCTTCCTTCAGCACGAAGCGGCGGGTGATCAGCGGCGGGAACAGGGCTGAGAGCAGGAGGCTGGACAAGGCCCCGGCATTCAGACCCGTTCCGACGAGCACAAGCGCGAGCCCTGTGTAGATCGGGTTTCGATTCAGCCGG
This sequence comes from Jannaschia aquimarina, assembly GCF_000877395.1. Taxonomy (GTDB): domain Bacteria; phylum Pseudomonadota; class Alphaproteobacteria; order Rhodobacterales; family Rhodobacteraceae; genus Jannaschia; species Jannaschia aquimarina. The sequence continues at coordinate 2,819 of NZ_JYFE01000021.1, forward strand.
TAAGGGCCCTCGACGATCAGCGCACGGGGCGTGTGATGAGGCTCGATCGGCGTGCGCTTGCGCCAGAACCAGACCGCCGACCACAGGATCAAAGCGAGGCCTGCCGCCGCCATGACAATGCCTGCCGGGCCGGCCTCGTACCGCACAAGCGGCACCCAGGCCGCACAGGCCTGTTGCGCAAGGTAGAGACCCAGAGCCCAGACCGGCGGCAGATCGGGGAAACCCCTGAGATGCGAGGATGCACTCACCCCGCCTTCTTCTCCAGCCTCCGGCGATGCAGGACCGGCTCGGTGTAGCCCGACGGCTGTTCGCGCCCCTCGAAGACCAGATCGCAAGCCGCCTTGAACGCCACGCCGTCATAGGCGGGCGCCATCGGCTCATAGGTCGGATCGCCGGCATTCTGGGCGTCCACCTTCTCGGCCATCTTCTTCATCGCGGCCATCGTGGCGTCCCGGTCGATGACGCCGTGATGCAGCCAATTGGCCAAGGCCTGAGAGCTGATCCGACAGGTCGCGCGATCCTCCATCAGGCCGACATCGTGGATATCTGGAACCTTGGAGCAGCCCACCCCCGCATCGATCCAGCGGACGACATAGCCGAGAATGCCCTGCGCGTTGTTCTCGACTTCGGCGCGGACTTCGTCGTCCGAGAGGTTGCGCCCTTCCATCACGGGAATCGTCAGCAGATCGTCCAGCGTGCCACGCGGCCCGCCCGCGGCCAGTTCGTCCTGCCGGGCGAGGACGTCAACCTGATGGTAATGCGTGGCGTGCAGCGTCGCCGCGGTGGGCGACGGAACCCAGGCGCAGGTGGCGCCCGCTTTCAGGTGGCCGATCTTCTGGTCCAGCATATCGGCCATGCGGTCGGGCATCGCCCACATGCCCTTGCCGATCTGCGCCGTGCCCTTCAGCCCGCAAGCGAGCCCGATATCGACGTTGCGATCCTCGTAGGAGGTGATCCAGGGCGTGGACTTCATCTCGCCCTTGGGCAGCATCGGCCCGGCTTCCATGCTGGTGTGGATCTCGTCACCCGTCCGGTCGAGGAAGCCGGTATTGATGAAGGCCACCCGGTCCTTGGCGGCACGGATGCATTCCTTGAGGTTGGCACTCGTCCGCCGCTCCTCGTCCATGATGCCGATCTTGACGGTGTTGCGCGGCAGGCCCAGCAGATCCTCGACCCGGTCGAAGGTCTCGACGGCGAAAGCCACCTCTTCGGGGCCGTGCATCTTGGGCTTCACGACGTAGACGCTGCCGTGATGCGAGTTGCGCGCGCCATCCTGCTTGGCCAGATCGTGCATGGCACAAAGCGTCGTCAGCACCGCATCCATCAGGCCCTCGGGCACCTCGGCACCGTCGACGTGGATCGCGGGGTTGGTCATCAGATGCCCGACATTCCGCACCAGCATCAGCGCGCGGCCCTTGACCGTGATCACGCCGCCATCTGGCGTGTTGAACTCCATGTCCGGGTTCAGCGCCCGGGTGAACGTCTTGCCGCCCTTATCCACCTCCTCGGTCAGATCACCGCGCATCAGGCCGAGCCAGTTGGAATAGGCCAGAACCTTGTCCTCGGCGTCCACGCAGGCGACCGAGTCCTCGCAATCCATGATCGCCGAGACGGCCGATTCCAGATGCACCGCATCCAGTCCCGCCGGATCGTCCTTGCCGATGGCGCCCTCGGGCGAGACGACGAGGACGATGCCCAGCCCGTTATGGCCCAGCAGGACCCGCAGGACGTCCCCGTCCCGCACCCAGCCGCGGTAGGCGTTCGGGTCGCGCAATGCGCCCGCGCCGGTCAGTTGCAGCGCGCCATCCGCGTCCACGTGGATGCCGGTCACGTCCGACCAGGAGCCGCCGCTAAGGGGGACGGCCTCGTCGAGGAAGGTCTTGGCGCGTGCGATCACACGGCCCCCGCGTTCGGGATCGTAGCCCTTGCCCTGCGGCAGGTCGCCCAGCGCATCGGTCCCGTAGAGCGCGTCGTAGAGATTGCCCCAACGCGCGTTGGCGGCATTCAGCGCGTAGCGGGCATTGGTGATCGGAACGACCAGTTGGGGTCCGGGCGTCGTCGCGATCTCGGGGTCGACGTTTCGTGTGCCGACGGTGAAATCGTCACCCTCGGGCGCCAGATAACCGATCTCGGAGAGGAAGGCCTTGTAGGCAGCCGCATCGTGAGACTGGCCGCGACGGTCCCGGTGCCAGGCGTCGATCTTGCCTTGCATCGCCTCGCGGGTCCCCAGCAGATCGGCATTGCGCGGCGACAGATCGCGCAGGATCGCGGCGAAGCCGTCCCAGAAGGCGCCGGCTTCGATGCCGGTGCCGTTCAGCGCCTGGTTCTCCACGAAATCCGCGAGAACGTCCTCGACCTGCAATCCTGCCCTATCGACCTTCGCCATCTCGACGACCTCCCGAATATTGTCCGAGGCGTTGGCTATCCCGGAAGTTTCCTATCGGCAACATCAGCCGGTCCTGTTTCCTGCCCTTTGGACCGGCGGCAGCGCTCGGAACAATACCGGACCTCGTCCCAAACCTTCTCCCATTTCTTCCGCCAGACGAACGGCTTGCCGCAGGTGGCGCAGGTCTTCCGGGGCAGATCCCCCTTGCGGCGCATCCGGGGCATCAGATCTCCATCTCGGACTGCCGGGTATCGCGGCGGCGGGCCCGGCGGCCCGTCTGCGACATGCCGGACTTCCGGGACCCATGGCGTTCGGCGACGGCATCCGCCTCCTCGCGAAAACCGGGCCGGCGGCGATGGGCATAGACCGCGTCGCGCGCAGCCCTCGCCGCCGTGGCCACGTCGACGATGGGCGCAGGATAGCCCTTTGGAGGACGCGGGGCCTTCCATGGCTCCTGGACGAACTCATCATCGAGCCGGGCCAATTCCGGCACCCACTCTCGCGTGAAGACGCCCGTAGGATCCTGGTCATGGCCCTGTTTGACGGGGTTATAGATCCGCAGCGTGTTGATGCCCGTGACGCCCGATTGCATCTGGCTCTGCGCCCAATGGATGCCGGGCGCATAATCCGTCCAGAGACGGGCGAGGATCGGCCCGCTGTCGCGCCAGTCGATCCAGAGGTGATAGCTGGCGACGCATTGGACCATGGAGCGCATGCGGAAGTTCAGCCAGCCGGTGGCGCGGGCGTAGCGCATGCAGGCATCGACAAAGGGCAGGCCCGTGCGGCCGTCGGCCCAAGCGGCCAACCGCTCGGCCTGGGGACCCGGATCGGTCAGGCGGGGGCGCATCCCCTCGAAGCCGGAATGCATGCAGCGGCGGTCCAGAAGGGGGAAATCCTCCAGCTTCTGAGTGAAATGATCCCGCCAGGCGAGACGGGAGCGGAAGCTCGACATCGACTTGGCCCAGGCCGTCCCCTTCGTCTCGGTCAGACGGGCGGCAGCGGCCTGATGCGCCTCGCGCACCGAGATCGTGCCCCATGCGAGATGCGGAGAAAGGCGGGAGCACCCCGTCTCTCCGGTGACCGGAGAGGACATATCGGTGCGATAATGCTCGCCGCGTTCGTGCAGGAACGTGTCGAGGATGCGCAGCGCCTCGGCCCGGCCGCCCTTCTGGCGCCCGGGACAGGGGTCGAGGGCGAGGCCGAGATCCCGCGCCTCTGGAATGTCGCCAGGGGCGAGGTTGGTCCCGCGCAGGGAGGTCGGTTCGGAGACGAGGGGGTCGCGCATCATCCGCTCGCGCCGCGCCGCCCATCCGTCGCGGGATGCCAGACGGCGGACCACGCCGCTATCGGCGTGTTCGGTCCATACGATGCCGTGGGTCCGGCACCATTCGGCGACGCGCCGGTCCCGGTCCCAAGACCAAAGCAGGCCTGTCTCCTCGTGGCTGACGAGACGGGTGACGGGGTGCTCCTGCCGGATCGCTTCGAGGACGGAGACGGCTTCGCCATGGCGCACGATCAGCGGCGCGCCGAGGGTGCCGAGAGCGCGGCGCAACTCGGTCAGGCTTTCGGCGACGAAGCGCCATTGGCGGGCGGAGGCATCGGGATGGGCCCACATCTCCGGCTCTGCGATGTAGAGCGGAATGACCGGTCCGATCGTCGCCGCGTCCGCCAGAGCGGGGTGGTCGGCGATGCGCAGATCGCGCTTGAACCAGAGGATCGCGGCGGCGTCGGTCATGTAGCTCCAGATCGGGCGCGGTTACGGGTCGTCAACGCGGATCTGTCCGAAAGGTTTATCACCGACGCGATCGGGGGTCGGAGTCATGGGTGATCCACGTGTGATCTGCGTCGGACTTCGCACCGATTGCGTCGGGCCGTGATTTGCAAGACCGATTGGGAAGGTGAGTGGACCACTGGTGCCACGCGCGAACGGGAATCCATACGCGGGGCCGCCGCGTCGGCGATCCTTTGGCGCCGCCTCGCGGTTCATGGCTGCCCGTCCGCACGGCGTCCGGGCGAAGCGCCTGGCCCTGCCGGATCACCGGGCCGTGAGGGCAGCCTTTCGCGCACCGCCCTGCGATACGCGGACGGCGGCTTACCGCTGGCAGACCACCTGCACGGCGATGCGCGGGCCGCTGCGCGGCCGTTCAGCCCGGGGTGTCTTGGGTCGGGCAAGGCTGTAGCGTTTGCCGGAACCAATCCGGAGTCAGCATGACCCAGACCGACCTCATCGACCTCGCCCGCGGCTATGCCGGCGCGGGCCATGTCGACGCCCTGTTCCTCGGCGGCAGCTACGGCAGCGGGACGCAGGACGATTGGAGCGACGTTGACCTGGTCGGCATCTGCCCGGCGGAGCGGCGGCCCGCGGCGATGGCGGCCTGGCGCGCCGCGCTCGAGGCCGAGGCCCCGCTGGCCCATTGGGCCGAACTGGCGAGCGGGCGGCTGTCGAACGCGATCACGGCGCGGTTCGGGCGGGCGGACCTCTACCTCGTCGACGACCTCGTGGGGCGGTCGAAGGCGACCCTGGCGCCGCTGCACGATCCCGACGGGCTGCGGGACGCGCTGCCCGACGCCCGTCCGCCCGTCCGCCCCGATCCGAACCGGATGCGGTCCCTTGCCGTCGAGTTCCTGCGCGTCGCGGGCCTGACGGAGGTGGGCCTGGGCCGGGCGGAATTGGTTCTGATGCAGCGGGGCCTGGGGATGCAGCGGGACAAGCTGATGGACATGATGCTGGAGGGGCACGCCCATCGCGGCGGGATGCTGCACACGTCCAAGGTGCTGGACGCCGCCGAGATCGCCACCCTTGCCGCCCTGCCCGCGCCCGCGGCCGAGCGCGACACGCTGATCGCCGCCCAGCGCGCGCTGTGGGAGACGGGGGTGCCGGTCGCGCGGGCCCGGTGCGCGGCGGCAGGCGCGGACTGGCCCGGCCCCCTGGAGGCGGCGGCGCGCGATGCGCTGGTCCGGGCAGGCGTGTTGAGCGATTGAGGTGGCGGGGACCCTCCCCTAGCTTGCCAGTCAAAGGAGAGCCCCATGCGCGACGCTGCCCCCGGCCAGACCAAGACCTATCTCGAGGACTACGCCCCGCCGCCGGTGACGGTGAGCCACGTGGCGCTGCGGTTCCGGCTGGCACCCGATGCGACCCGCGTGACGGCCCGGCTGACCTGCGAACGGCGCGGACCCGGCGACATGGTACTGGACGGCGAGGCGCTCAAGACCCTTCGCGTCGCACTGGACGGGGCGAAGATCACGCCCGAGATCGATGGCGACCGGATGATCCTGCGCGAGACGCCCGACGCGTTCACCCTGGAGACGGAGGTGGAGATCGCGCCAGAAGACAATACCGAGCTGTCGGGCCTCTACATGTCGAACGGCATGTATTGCACCCAGTGCGAGGCGGAGGGGTTCCGCCGGATCACCTGGATGCTGGACCGGCCGGACGTGATGGCGACCTACGAGGTGGAAATCGAGAGCGACCTGCCCGTGCGCCTGTCGAATGGTGACGAGGTGGCGCCCGGGCATTGGCGCGATCCGTGGCCCAAGCCAACCTACCTCTTCGCGCTGGTCGCGGGCGAATTGGTCGCGACGTCCGACAGGTTCGTCACCTCCGAAGGGCGCGATGTGGCGCTGAATGTCTGGGTGCGACCCGGCGACGAGGGGCGCACCGCCTACGCGATGGACGCGCTGAAACGGTCCATGCGCTGGGACGAGCACGTCTATGGCAGGGCCTACGACCTGTCCGTCTTCAACATCGTCGCCGTGGACGACTTCAACATGGGCGCCATGGAGAACAAGGGGCTGAACATCTTCAACAGCCGCTACGTTCTGGCCAGCCCCGAGACGGCGACCGACGCCGATTACGCCAATATCGAGCGGATCGTGGCGCACGAGTATTTCCACAACTGGACCGGCAACCGGATCACCTGCCGCGACTGGTTCCAGCTTTGCCTCAAGGAAGGGCTGACCGTCTTCCGCGACCAGCAGTTCATGCAGGACATGCGATCCGAGGCGGTGCAGCGGATCGGCGACGTGATGACCCTGCGCGCGCGCCAGTTCCGCGAGGATGCGGGTCCGCTGGCCCATCCGGTGCGGCCCGAGAGCTTCGTGGCGATCGACAATTTCTATACGGCCACCGTCTACGAGAAGGGGGCGGAGGTCATCGGCATGCTGCGCCGGATCGTGGGCGCGGAGGGCTATGCGGCGGGCTGTGCGCTGTACTTCGAGCGTCACGACGGGGAGGCCTGCACCATCGAGGACTGGCTCGCCTGCTTCGAGGAAGCCTGCGGCGCGGATCTGGGGCAGTTCAAGCTGTGGTACTCGCAGGCCGGAACTCCGCGCCTGCGCGCCCGCAGCGAGTGGGCCGACGGCATCTGGCGCCTGCATCTGTCCCAGAGCGTGCCGCCCACGCCCGGTCAGGAAAACAAGGCGCCCATGACGATCCCGCTGGCCTTCGGCCTGCTTGCGGCCGATGGGCGTGAATTGCTCCCGACCCGTCTGCACGTTATGACCGGGGCGGACGACGTGGTGGAGATCCCCCGCCCAGAGCGTCCGGTCCCGTCGCTGCTGCGGGGCTTTTCGGCGCCGGTGATCCTGGAGGACGATCTGGGCGACGCCGACAGGCTGGTGCTGCTGGCCCACGACACCGACCCCTTCGCGCGCTGGGAATCGGGTCGAAGGCTGTCCAAGGACCGGCTGATGCGCCACGCCGCCGAGAGTACGGCCTTCGACGCGGGCTGGCTGGACGCGGTGGCGGCGATGGCGGTGTCCGACGCGGATCCGGCCTTCCGCGCGCTCGCTCTGGCGCTGCCGGGCGAGGACGATCTGGCCCAATCGCTGCACGAGACGGGCGTCGTGCCCGATCCGGACGCGATCCACGCCACGCGAGAGGCGGCTCTGGCGGCGATTGCCGGACGGCTTGCGGACGACCTGGACGGCCTGCGCGCCTCGGTCGCCACGCCTGGGGCCTATGCACCGGATGCGGAAGCGGCCGGCAAGCGCGCGCTGGCGGCGACGCTGCTGCGGCTGACGACGCGGCTCGATGGCGGCGACGCGGCGCGGGCGGCCTATGCGACGGCCGACAACATGACCGACCGGATGGCCGCCTTCACCTGCCGGCTGGAGGCGGGCGACCCGGACGCCGCCGCCGAGTTCGAGGCGGCATGGAAGGACGACCGGCTCGTGATGGACAAGTGGTTCATGGCCCAAGTCGCCCATGCCGCGCCCGCCGAGGCCGTCGCGGTCGCGGAACGGCTGACTGGCCACCCGGCCTTCGACGCGAAGAACCCCAACCGGTTCCGCGCCGTGCTGGGCGGCCTGATCGCGGGCAACCCGGCCGGGTTCCACGCCGCAAACGGGTCGGGCTACCGCTTCGTCGCGGATTGGCTGGTGCGGCTGGACCGCTCGAACCCGCAGACGGCGGCGCGCATGTCCTCGGCCTTCGAGACACGGGCGCGGTGGGACGCGGACCGGCAGGCGCTGATGGGTGAAGCCCTCGGGACGATGCGCGAAGGCGCGACCAGCCGCGATCTTCGCGAGATGGTGGAGCGGATGCTGGGATAGGTTGGGACCGCTCCCGTCTGTCATGTCGGCCGATGCGGGGCGCGGCCCGGTCTGCAACCGGAGCCGAAACCTTGCCTCCGCCCCGCGCCGGGCCATCGTCCGGGCAAGATGGAGGAGGCCCCCGATGAAGACCCTGGCATTCGCGCTTTGCATCCTCGCCGGCCCGGCGACGGCGCAGACCGCCATCGACACGATCCGGCCGGACGCACCCGAACTGGCCCCTTATGGCCCGGAAGCCGTGGGGGTGCGGACCGTGACTCTGACCGATCCGGATCGGATCGACGTCCTGGCCGCGACGGAAGGCGCGACGTCGGACGAGGCGCCCCGCACCGACCGAACGCTGACGGTCGAGCTGTGGTACCCGGCCGAGCCCGGGACCGTTCCCGGGACTAGCTACACCGCGCTGTTGCGCGACGGTGTCACCGAAGTGACCCTGACCGGACGGGCCGCCCGCGACGCGGCGCCCGCCGAAGGGGACTATCCGCTGATCGTCATAAGCCATGGCTATCCCGGAAACCGCTTCCTGATGAGCCATCTGGGCGAGAATCTCGCCTCCAAGGGCTATGTCACGGCGTCGGTGGACCATCCGGACTCGACCTATGACGATATGGGACCCTTCCCGTCGACGCTGGTCAACAGGCCCGTGGACCAGGCCTTCGTCGTCGAGGCCCTGACCGCGCCGGACGGACCGCTCGCGGGAACCGTCGATCCGCTGCGGGTCGGCGTCATCGGCTATTCGATGGGCGGCTACGGCGCGTTGATCTTCGCGGGCGCGGGCCTGTCTCGATCGGCGGTCGAGCGGCGGGAGCCGGCACATCTCAACGCCCCCGGCGACCTGCTCGCACGGCATCTGGCGGGCAGCGAGGCCCACTCGGATCTGCAGGATCCCCGCCTGCGCGCCGTCGTCGCCATCGGCCCCTGGGGGCGAAACCGCGACTTCTGGGATGCCGACGGGCTGGCCGGGATCGAGGTGCCGCTGATGATCGTCGCGGGCGAGGTGGATGACGTGTCGGGCTATGGCTCGATGCGCTCCATCTTCGAGGAGACGACCGGCACCGAGCGCCTCCTGCTGACCTTTGAGAATGCCAACCACAATGCCGCCGCCCCGATCCCTGCGCCCGCCGCGGCCTGGGAGGTTTCGGACAATCTCGGCCGCGCGACCTTCGACCATTACGCGGATGCGGTCTGGGACAACGTGCGGATGAACAACGTGCTGGCGCATTTCGTGACGGCCTTCATGGACCTGCATCTCAAGGAGCAGGAGAGCCGCGCCGCTTACCTGGATCTCGTGCCGGTGGCGGCGGACGGCATATGGGACGTCGCCGATGACGGGATGGAGGGGCCGGATCACACCTACTGGACCGGCTTCCCGAACCGGACGGCGGCGGGCCTCCGGCTGGAGCGGCTGACCGCCGGGGAATGAAACGGGACCCAGACGTCGCGGCGACCGATGTGCACGAGCGGCAGACATCGCTCCGCAACGCGCGCGGCACGTCGGGGACGGATGCCTCCGGCGGGGATATTTGAAAAGCGAAGAAGGCCCCCGCGCGTCCTTGTCCAGGACCGGGCGCATCGGAGGCCGAGAAAAGCACGTGCTTCTCCGCTTGCGGTCATCGGCTTCCCAGCCTGTACCGCGACATCGGGGTATCGTCAGATCGGTTAAGGGTCCGTGAACGCTCCTTCTCCGTTTCACAAATATCCCGGCGAGCGCGAGGGGCAGAGCCCCTCGCCCAGGTCGGACCGCGATCGCGGTCCGATCCAGCCAAGGCGACGGCAGGACGCGAAGGGGACGTCCCAACCGCCCGGGCTGGACGCCTACCGAACCGGGCTAGGTCTGGTTCGATACGAAGGGAGGCCCGATGCCCCGCAAGACCATGCTCATCACCGGCGCCTCGTCCGGGATCGGCGCTGCCACCGCCCGGCTGGCCGCGTCGGATCATGACCTCGCACTGCATTTCAACGCAAACTGGGATGGGATCGAGGAGGTCGCCGCCGAATGCCGGGCTCAGGGCGCTCGGGTGACGACCCATCGCGCGGATCTGGCCGACCCGGATTGCGTGCCCGTCCTCTTCGAGGAATTCGACGCCGAGCACGGCCGACTGGACGCGCTGGTCAACAATGCGGGCGTCGTGGACGAGGCGGCCCGGGTCGCCGATTTCACCCCCGATCGCGTCGCGCGGATGGTGGCCATCAACCTGACCTCGCCGATGCTTGTCGCGGGCGCGGCGGTCCGGCGGATGGGCGAAGGTGGCGCGATCGTGAACGTCTCGTCGGCGGCGGCCAAGCACGGCAGCGCGGGGCAATACGTGGACTACGCGGCGACCAAGGGGGGGCTGGAGGTCTTCTCCAAGGGCCTTGCGCAGGAAGTGGCCGCCCAGGGTATCCGGGTCAACGCGGTGCGCCCGGGAATCATCGCCACGCCAATCCACGGCAAGGGTGGTCAGCCCGACCGGGTGGACCGGCTGGGCCCGACCGTCCCGATGGGGCGCGAGGGGTCCGCCGAGGAGGTGGCGCGGGCCATCCTCTGGCTGCTCTCGGACCATGCGAGCTATGTCACGGACACGGTGCTGGACGTGAGCGGAGGACGCTGAGACCGGCCGGGCGGCCCTTCGCCGCGAATCCGCATTGCACAAGATTCGCCTAGATTGCGCGGAACGCTGCCCATAGATGGGGCATTGACGGGGTGGGTTCACGCGCCCGTCATGCCTGTCTGCGAAAGGGTGCGCCATGCGCGACCGCCTCGATCCTCTGATCCACGAACGTGCCCCGTGGCTGTTCCGCGACACGCTGTCGGCAAAGGGCGCCTGGCTGGTTCTGGGCCGCCTGCTGGCCTACGAGCGGTCGGTCGAGATCGGAACGCATTACGTCGACCTGCCGGTGCAGCAGATCATGGCGGATCTCGCGCGCCGCATCGCGCGCCGCGTCACCGCCACCGGGCTGGAGAACGTGCCGACGGACGGCCCGGCGCTGATCGTCGCCAACCACCCGACCGGCATTGCCGACGGGATCATGATGCACCACCTTCTGGGCCAGCGGCGCGGCGATGCCTTCTACTACGCAAACAGCGACATCCTGCGGGTCCTGCCGCAATTCGCCGAGATCATCGTGCCGGTCGAGTGGCGCGAAGAGAAGCGCTCGGTTGCTGCGATGCGCGAGACAATGAGCCAGACGCGCGCGGCGCTGGATGCGGGCCGGCTGGGGGTGATCTTTCCCTCGGGGCGGCTGGCCAAGCGGCGGGGGTTGCGCCTGCACGAGCGTCCCTGGATGGCGAGCGCCGCGATGATCGCCCGCAAGAACAAGCTGCCAGTCATTCCGGTGCATATCCGGGCGCGCAACTCGGCCATGTTCTACGCCTTCGACGCGCTGCATCCGACATTGCGCGACATCACGCTGTTCCACGAGACGCTGAACAAGGACGTTCAACCCTATCATGTGACCTTCGGGCGGCCGATCGACGGTGCGCTGCTGCCGAAGAGCGGTGAAGAGGGGATCGAGATCCTGCGCGAGGCGACGTTGCGGCTGGGCGATCAGCGACATGGTGAGATCAAGCTGACCGAGAACCGGCCCGGGCGCCGCTGGCTGCCTCGGCCGGCCTAGACGGGCCACGGCCGACGGCCGCTTTGGTCAGACCCATTGCCGAAGTCCGCCAGGAACGGGAAACGTGGTGCGGGTGGAGGGACTCGAACCCCCACGCCTCGCGGCGCCAGAACCTAAATCTGGTGCGTCTACCAGTTTCGCCACACCCGCACGGGATCGCTCTAGCACTCAGCAAATCCGGCCGAAAGGGTCATCCTGAGTCCCCCTCCATGCCCCAATCGTGCCCGAATCTGGGCGCATGTCCTTAACCATTGGGAGAGACATGCGTGCCTCATTTCGGCACGGCGAACGAGGGATAAAAAGAGATGACCATGCAGTTGCGCATTGATGCCAAGGATCTGATCGCGAAGGAAGATACGCTTCCCGCCGACGTCGCAGACGCGCAGGAGATCGCGTCCGTCAAGGGGGGAATCGCCCGCGGCACGACCGTCCTGACCGCGCGGGGCGAGGTTCGGATCGAAGAGCTCGAGATCGGCGACCGTGTCATCACCCGCGAGCGTGGTTTCGCCATCCTGCGCCGCATCGACCGTGTCGACGCGCCCGCCTGCACCATCCGCACCGACAGCCTGGGCCTCGCCCGCCCCGACCGCGACACCACGGTCGCGGCCGATCAGCATATCGCCTTGCGCGACTGGCGCGCGAAGGCCCTGTTCGACACCGAAGCCGCGCTGGTCCCGGCCAGCCGCCTGACGGACGGCAAGCAGATCTCGCGCTTCGGCGAAGCATGCTTCTACCGCCTGTCCTTCGACGCGCCCCTGACGGTCTACGCCAACGGTCTGGAGACGCCCGTGGGCCGGACCGAAGCGGATGTGATCGAGGTTCCTCCGCATTCTTGATCGGGCCTGACGGGATCAGATCGGACAGGGCAGTGGCCCTGATCATGGCAGGCGCGCGAAGCGGCGCGCCCGGCTAAACCGCACGTTAGGGTTCGCGGTGTATCGAGCGGGAAACACGTTCCCGCGAGGTTCCGTCCTGCCCCAGCCCCTGCCCCGTCCCGCCAGATCGCGGCCGCTTGGCACCCCCGTGCTGCCCGGCCGGACCATGCGACATGCCCTGCCCCAAGGAACCCGGATCCTCGCCGCAGATGGAGAGATCCCGGTCGAGGCGTTGTCTCCCGGCAGCCGTGTCGTGACGCGCGACAGGGGAATGGTCGAGATACGCGCCGTCCATCGCGCGCCGGTCCCGGCGGGGCAGGAGATGATCCTCGTGCCGGTGGGCGCGATGGGACGGGGCCGTCCGGGATGCGACCTGCTTCTGGTTCCCGACCAGCCCGTCGTCCTGCGGGGGTGGCGGGCACAGACGCTCTTTCGCGCGCGGGAGGCGCGGGTCGCGATCGGGCGCATCGCGGATGGCACCGTCATCCGGCATGTCCACGGCCCGGCGATGCTGGCCGTGTCGCTGGTTCTGGACGGGCCGTCAGCGCTCTACGCCGAAGGGCTGGAGGTCGTGAGCGCGTCCATCGACGCGATCTGAGCGCCGCCTGAATCGGGCGATGACCTCGCGGCCTTCCTGCCACGCGAGGTTCGCAAGGGCGTCCGGATTAGCCGGACATTCCGACCGCCCCCTGTGCGGAAGTGTTGAGACCGTCGTCGTCCGCGAGTGCCGATTGCACAGGTCCGGCCGACGCGATCCACGGCCCTGCCGCTAGGCGCCTAATGCAGAGGGCCTTACCCGGTGTTTATCGTAGGGCCCTACACCCCGCGCCGCAGACAACCCGGAAGGTCCGGCGACTATTCGTTCCACTGGCCTCGCGACAGGCCGGCCAGGACTTCGGGCAGCGTCTCGGACAGATCCTCCGCGATCAGGCCCGGTCCGAAGGCGCGGGCCGCCTCGACATGGAGCCACGCGGCGGAGCAGGCCGCCATCATGGGATCTCGGCGCTGCACAAGCAGCCCGGCGACCAGACCCGCCAGGACGTCCCCCGTTCCCGCCGTGGCCAGCCAGGGCGCGGCGCGATTGTAGGCAGCGGCGTTGATCTCGGCGATACCGGACGGGTCGGCGATCACCGTATCGGGCCCCTTGAACAGGATCGTGCATCCCGTCTGCCGGGCGGCGTCGCGGGTCGCATCGACTTTGGAACAGGGATCGCCTCCGCGCGCCGATATGGCCAGACGCTCTGCGATGTCGGGGAACAGTCGCGCGAATTCTCCTCCGTGGGGGGTCAGGACGCATCGGTCGTGGAGCGCGCCCCGCAGCGTCGTGTCCCCGCCGATCAGGGTCAGCGCATCGGCATCCAGGACAGCGGGGCGCCCCGAGGCCAGCGCCTCTGCCACCAAGTCCGCCGCCCGCCCATCCGTGCCGAGCCCCGGTCCGAGGCAGAGCGCACTGATCCGGTCGTCGCGCAACAGCTCGGTCAGTTCGGCCGCGTCCTCGCAGCGCCGGAGCATGAGCGCGGTGATCTGCGCGGCGCATTCCATCATCGCAGCCCCGGGCGCGCCCAGCGTCACCAGCCCCGCGCCGACACGAAGCGCCGCACGCGCCGCCAGCCGCGCGGCACCCGTTCGGCCCATCCCGCCCGTCAGCACGAGCGCGTGGCCAAAGTCGTACTTGTGAGACTCCGATCCATGCCACCCCTTGTCGAGTGAGGGCGATGGCGGCCCGACACGCCGACAGGTGCCCCGAAGCCGGTCCCGTCGCGCAGCCTGCTCCTCATCTCGCTGTGGGTCATCGTATGATCCGAGCCCGATATCGACCGTTACCAGCTTGCCGCATTGCCGCGGCCCGTCCGCCAGATAGTGGCCGGGCTTCGGTGCGCCGAACGTCACGGTGAGCGCGACCTCCGGGCACCGGACGCCGTGATCCGGCTGCCCCCCGAGGACATGGCCCGTATCGGAATCGAGACCTGAGGGAATGTCGAGCGCGACGGTTCGCGGGACGGTTGGCCCGCCGGGACGGGTCGTCGCGTGAGTCGCGTCTTCGAGAGACCAGAGACGTTCCCACAGGATGGGGTCGTCGATGGCGCGCGCCAATCCGGTGCCGAAGAGCGCGTCGATCGCCAGATCGCTGCCTTCGCTCTCTTCCTCGCGGAAGCGCGCGGCGTTGTGGATGGGACCGCCCCAACGATCATGGTTCCGCCGTGCATCGGGCGGCAGCTTGTCCGGGTCGCCATAGAGGAATACGTCCACGCGCCAGCCCCGGTCGCGCAGCAAGCGCGCGACGACGAAGCCGTCACCGCCATTGTTGCCCGGCCCGCAGAGAACCGTCGCGCGACCGGGCGCACGGGCGAAATCCGACCATTCCGCAAGGATCGCCTCGACCGCGCCACGGCCCGCGCGCTCCATCAATTCCAGCCCCGTCACGACGCCGGTGGCCATGACGCCTGTTTCCCACGCGCGCATCTGTTCGGCCGTCAGAAGAAACTCGTCCATCGCCGCCCCCCCGGATCGAGCCGATCCTGCCCTACACGCCTCGGCTGAGCCAGCCCCGGGGCGATCCGCCAGCACGGAAGTTCCGCTTTCGCGATTGCCTGTTTTTTGCTCAATCTGCACAAGAGATGGGCGACGCATTGCGAATCCTCGGACCTCCTCCGGCCCCTTCAGGCAGCGCCATGGACCCACCGAAGCGATCGTGATGTGCCCACGGGCAGCGCGGGAGGATTTGGATGAAGAAGCTCGAAGCCATCATCAAGCCATTCAAGCTGGACGAGGTGAAAGAGGCACTTCAGGAGATCGGCATACAGGGGCTCTCGGTCACCGAGGTCAAGGGCTTCGGCCGCCAGAAAGGCCATACAGAGCTTTATCGCGGCGCGGAATATGTCGTGGATTTCCTCCCGAAGGTGAAGATTGAGGTCGTCCTGCCCGACGATATGGTCGAGGCCGCAACCGACGCCATCGTCGACGCGGCCCGGACCGAAAAGATCGGTGACGGCAAGATCTTCGTCAGTCCTGTCGAGCAGGCCATTCGCATCCGCACCGGCGAGTCCGGCGACGACGCGATCTGATCCACCCGCACACAACAGAGTTCACCAGGAAGGGGATATCCCATGAGCAAGGACGCGGTCCTCAAGCAGATCAAGGACGAGGAAGTCGAGTACGTCGACATCCGCTTCACCGACCCGCGGGGCAAGTTGCAGCACGTCACCGTGCTGTCCGATCAGGTCGACGAGGACTTCCTTGAGGAAGGCTTCATGTTCGACGGCTCGTCCATCGCGGGCTGGAAAGGCATCGAAGCGTCGGACATGAAGCTGATGCCCGACACGGAGAGCGCCTATATCGACCCGTTTTACGCCGAGAAGACGCTGTGCGTGCATTGCTCCATCGTGGAGCCGGACACCGGCGAGAGCTACGAGCGCGACCCGCGCGGCACCGCCGAGAAGGCCGAAGCCTACCTGAAGTCCAGCGGCATCGGCGACACGGCGTTCTTCGGCCCCGAGGCTGAGTTTTTCCTGTTCGACAATGTCCGCTTCTCGAACACGATGCAGAAGGTCAGCTTCGAGGTCGACGCCGCCGACGCCGCCTGGAACACCGATGCAGAATACGAGATGGGCAACATGGGCCATCGGCCCGGCGTCAAGGGCGGCTACTTCCCGGTCAACCCCACGGATGCGTCGATGGACCTGCGCTCCGAGATGCTGTCGACCATGAAGCGGATCGGCATGTCGGTGGACAAGCATCACCACGAGGTCGCGTCCTGCCAGCACGAGTTGGGGCTTATCTTCAGCTCGCTCACCAAGCAGGCGGACGAGCTTCAGAAGTACAAATACGTGATCCACAACGTGGCCCACGCCTACGGCAAGTCGGCGACCTTCATGCCCAAGCCCATCGCGGGCGACAACGGCACCGGCATGCATGTCAACATGTCGATCTGGAAGGACGGCAAGCCACTCTTCGCGGGCGATCAATATGCCGACCTGTCGATGGAAGCGCTCTACTTCATCGGCGGCGTGCTGAAGCATGCCAAGGCGCTGAACGCGTTCACCAACCCCTCGACGAACTCCTACAAGCGCCTGATCCCGGGCTTCGAGGCGCCCGTGCTGCGCGCCTACTCGGCCCGCAACCGCTCGGGCTGCGTGCGGATCCCATGGACCGAGAGCCCGAAGGCCAAGCGCGTCGAGGCCCGCTTCCCCGATCCGTCGGCGAACCCGTATCTGTGCTTCGCCGCGCTGCTGATGGCCGGTCTCGACGGCATCCAGAACAAGATCCATCCCGGCGAGCCGTCGGACAAGGACCTCTACGACCTGCCGCCCGAGGAACTGGCCGGCATCCCGACCGTCTGCGCATCGCTCCGCGAGGCGCTGGACGAACTGGAGAAGGATCACGACTTCCTGCTGGCGGGCGACGTCTTCACCCGCGATCAGCTCGAAGGGTACATGGCGCTCAAATGGGAGGAGGTCTACGCCTTCGAACACACGCCGCACCCGGTCGAATACCAGATGTACTACAGCTGCTGATCCCGTTCGGGACAGCTTGGCGGGGCGGCCTTCGGGCCGCCCCTTCCATTTCCGCCCGCCCGGAAACGGTCGGTTTTTCGCCACAAGGTTGCCATGATCCCTTCTGCGCGCCACCATCGGGTGAACGCTTTGGGGAGCAGGACGATGATCACCACCATCCGGGCAGCCGCCCTCGCCACCTTCACCGCCGCCCTTCCGGCCATGGCAGGTGTGCCCGCGATATCGGGGCTGTGGACGGCGCATCCCCAGGGACATGCGATTACCGGTTGCGACGCCAGTCTCACGCCGGTGCTGGAAGCGATGGCGTTGACGATGGCGGCCAATGCCGGCGCGATCGAGATCGCGTGGGAGGACGGCCGCTTCGACGTCGACAGCTTCCGCCGGGCCCAGCCGGACAATGGACAGGCCGCGACCTGGTATCAGCCCGCGCCCGATCTGATCGTCGCCGTGCCGCACCATCGCGGCTACGCCCTTCCGGACGGCCCGATCCGGATTTCGATGCACCTGGTCGCGCCGGACACGATCGAGACGAAGATCGTGCTGGATGCGACGACGTTGCGCATCCTCGAGGAACAACCCGTCGCCGAAGGCACCGAGGGGTGCAGGATGGTGATCGACTCGATGTTCATGCTGGACGTCTGACGCGCGCCTCGCGTTGAACCCCGCCTGAGGCGGGGCTACAGGGGGCGGATCGACCTCGGAGCCGCCCCATGAACCTCTTCGCCGATATCCGTGCCCTCGTCCTCGACGCGCTGGCCGATCTGACCCGAGAGGGCGTGCTGCCCGATGGGCTGGACACGGCGAACGTCGCCGTCGAGCCACCGCGCGATGCGGCGCACGGGGACATGGCGACGAATGCCGCGATGGTGCTGGCCAAGCCCGCCGGGATGAAACCACGCGACATCGCCGAAGCTCTGGCGCCCAAACTGACCGCCGATGCACGGGTCGCCGAGGCGACCGTGGCCGGGCCCGGCTTTCTGAACCTGCGTCTGGCGCCCGCCGCGTGGCAGGGCCTCGTCGGCACGATCCTCGAAGCCGGTGAGGCCTTCGGCCGCTCGACCATGGGGTCGGGCAAGCGGGTGAACGTCGAATACGTATCGGCCAACCCGACCGGCCCGCTGCATGTGGGCCATACCCGCGGCGCGGTCTTCGGCGATGCGCTGGCGAGCCTGCTGGAATTCGCGGGCCACGACGTGACGCGGGAATACTACATCAACGACGGCGGCGGGCAGGTCGATACCCTCGCCCGGTCGGTCTACCTGCGCTACCTCGAAGCGCACGGCCAGTCGGTCGAATTCGCCGACGGCACCTATCCGGGCGACTATCTCAAGCCTGTGGGCGAGGCGCTGAAGGCCAAGGTCGGGGACGCCTTCCTCGACAAGGGTGAGCAATACTGGCTGACCGAGATACGCGATTTCGCCACCGAAGCCATGATGGATCTGATCCGCGAGGATCTGGCCGCGTTGGGCGTCGAGATGGATGTCTTCTATTCCGAGAAGTCGCTCTACGGCACCGGGCGGATCGAGGCGGCGATACAGGCGCTGGACGATAAGGGCCTGATCTATACCGGCACGCTGGAGCCGCCCAAGGGAAAGACCCCCGAAGACTGGGAGCCGCGCGAGCAGACGCTGTTCCGCTCGACCGCCCACGGCGACGACGTGGACCGGCCGATCAAGAAGTCCGACGGGTCCTGGACATACTTCGCGCCCGATGTCGCGTACCATTACGACAAGATCGAACGGGGCTTCGATGCGTTGATCGACGTCTTCGGCGCCGACCATGGCGGCTACGTCAAGCGGATGAAGGCCGCCGTCTCGGCCCTGTCCGACGGGCGGGTGCCGGTCGACATCAAGCTGACGCAACTGGTCAAGCTGTTGCGGGACGGCGAGGAACTGAAGATGTCCAAGCGTGCGGGCACCTTCGTCACCCTGCGCGACGTGATCGACATGGTGGGCCCGGACGTCACACGCTTCGTCATGCTGACGCGCAAGAACGACGCGCCGCTGGATTTCGACGTGGACGCGGTGCTGGAGCAGTCCAAGGACAATCCGGTCTGGTACGTGCAGTATGCCAGCGCGCGCGTCCATTCCGTGCGCCGCAAGGCCGAGGAGGCCGGGATCGACGCCTCGGACGCCGCGCTGCGCGGGGCGGATCTGACGGTGCTGGACCATGAGGCGGAACTCGCGCTGATCGCGAAGCTTTCGGAATGGCCGCGCCTGGTCGAGATCGCGGCCCGGACGAACGAGCCGCACCGCATCGCCTTCTACCTCTACGATCTGGCCTCCGTCTTCCACGCGCTCTGGAACCGCGGCAACGACGAGCCGTCCCTGCGCTTCGTGCAAGAGGGCAACTCGGCCACATCGCAGGCAAAGATCGGCCTTGCCGCCGCCGTGTCCGTTGTCTTGTCCGCCGGGCTGCGTATCCTTGGTGTTGTTCCGGCCACCGAACTTCGGTGACAGACCCTAAGAATAGGGCGATTCCGGGACGATGAGGCGAGCGGGAGACCGCTTTGAAAGACAGTGAACGAATCACGAGGTCCCGACGCACGGGACCCGGAGGGCAGGCATATGGCTGATACGGATTACTTCGGTGCCGAATACGGGACTGAGGAAGGGTCGCGCTTCTTGGACGCCGCGCGCAACTTCGGTGCGGCGAACTGGGCGGGCGCCGTCACTTCGCTCGGGCTGGTCGCCGGGCTGGCGGTCTGGGCGGTCGACCTGACCTTCCGCGACGTGAGCCGCGTGCCGGTGATCCAGGCCGCGGCCGGGCCGATGCGCGTCGCTCCGCAAGAGCCCGGCGGCACGACGATGCCCTATCAGGGCCTCGCCCTCTCGGACATCACCTCCGGTGCCGGGGCCGCCCCCGCGCCCGAGCAGATCACGCT
>NZ_JYFE01000022.1 GCF_000877395.1 Jannaschia aquimarina
CGCCGGTGGTGGGGGCGGCGGGGTGACGACCGCGCGCGCCCGGACTGCCTTGGCCCCCGCCGCGCAGGAGGAGGCCGGTCAGGCGCTGGCCCGGTTCGGCACCTTCGCACAGGTGGTCGACCTGATCCGGGCGAACCGCGATCCCAAGCTGCTCTATGATGTCGAAACGGGTGTCCGGCTGGTCCATTACGCCCCCGGCCGCATCGAGTTCGAACCCCCGCCGGGCGCGCCTGCCGATCTGGCCGCGCGGCTGTCGGGTCGCTTGCAGGGATGGACCGGCGCGCGCTGGGGCGTTTCGGTCGTCGGCGAGGGCGGCGCGCCGTCCATCGCCGAGGTTCGCGACGCCGACCGGCTTGCGGCCGAGGCGGAGGCGCTGGCCCATCCTTCGGTCCAGGCCGCGATGCAGGCGTTTCCGGGGGCGAAGCTGGTCGAGATCCGCACCCGGGCCGACCTGGAAGCCGAGGCCGCCGCGGAGGCGCTGGAAGAGGTCGAGGACGAATGGGACCCCTTCGCCGACGAGTGACCCGACGATAGAAAAGTCTGTCGCAGGTGATCGACATCCTCGATTGAAACCGAATCCGTCCCCGCCGCGTTGCATGTCCCGCACCGCAATACGGAGAGAATATATGCCCGAGAGTTTCGTTTCCGGTCTGGACCAGCAGACCCAGTCCCAGATGATCGACCTTCTGAACGCCCGTCTGGCCGACAGCACGTCCCTGACGCTCGCCGTGAAGCAGGCCCACTGGAACCTGCGCGGCCGCGGGTACATCGGCGTCCACGAATTGCTGGACGAGGTGGCCGACCGTCTGCGTGAGCACTCGGACCTGATGGCCGAGCGGGTCGCGATCATGGGCGGCCATGCCAAGGGAACGGTCGAAGTCGCCGCCGGGGCCACGACGCTGGAAGCGTACCCGGTCGAGTTGACGGACCTTCAGAGCCACGTCCAGGAACTGGTGAAGCGCTTCAAGGATCACGGCGCGAAAGTGCGCGAGGGGATCGAGGCGGCCGACGAGGCCGGCGATCCGGATGTCGAGGATCTGCTGACCGAAGTCAGCCGCGAGGTGGACAAGGACGCCTGGTTCATCGGCGCCAATCTCGCGAACGATTGACGCGCGCGCATCCGCGCCTTGGGGGTCTCCATCGGAGGCCCCTTTTTTCTTGCCCTCCGGGCCGCTACCTGTCCTTCAACCTCACCGGGAGAAATGCGATGTTCAAGGGACTTGGCGGGCTGGGCGACATGGCCGGCATGATGAAGAAGGCGCAGGAGATGCAGACCCGCATGGCCGAGAAGCAGGAGCAGCTCGGCACGATCACGGTCCAGGGCGAGAGCGGGGCCGGGCTGGTCAAGGCGACGGCGACCGCAAAGGGCGAACTGACCGCGCTGTATATCGACCCGACGATCTTCCAGCCCGACGAAAAGGAAATGGTCGAGGACCTGATCCTGGCCGCGATCAAGGACGCACAGTCGAAGGCCTCCCAGCGCGCGCAGTCCGAGATGCAGCAGATGGCCGAAGAAATGGGCCTGCCCGCCGGCATGAAGCTGCCGTTCTGACGCCCCGGACGGCCCGTCCGCGACGATGGACACCCAGGAAGACATCGAGCGCCTGATCGAGGCGATGGCCCGGCTTCCGGGGCTCGGGCCGCGTTCGGCCCGCCGTGCGGTCCTGCATCTGCTCAAGCGGCGGGACGACCGGTTGCTGCCTCTGGCGCAACTCATGGACAAGGTCGGGCGCGAGGTGCGCGAGTGCCTCAATTGCGGCAACGTGGCCGCGGGCGACATCTGCGCGATCTGCGCCGCCGACAAGCGGGGCAACGGTCAGATCTGCGTCGTCGAGGATGTGGCCGACCTGTGGGCCATGGAGCGGGCGAACGTGTTCCAGGGCCGCTATCACGTGCTGGGCGGGACGCTTTCGCCCCTCGACGATGTCGGGCCCGAAGATCTGCGCATCCCTCGCCTGCGCGACCGCGTGGCGACGGAAGGCGTCGAGGAGATCATCCTCGCCCTCAACGCGACTGTCGACGGACAGACGACAGCCCATTACGTCGCCCGCGAATTGGAGCCGACGGGTGTGGCGATAACGGGGCTTGCCCAAGGGGTTCCGGTGGGCGGAGAGCTGGATTACATGGACGATGGGACGCTGCGTGCTGCATTGTCCTCACGCCGGAAATACTGAAGGTCGGCTCGTTAACCAATCCGGCACAATTTCGCCACGACTTCGCCCTATGTTTCGAAACCTGCTCTCGAACGGAGGGTCGCGGCCTTGCCCGACGCCCTGATTCTGGTTTTCGCGGTCGTCGTATCGGCGTCGCTCGGTTATCTGGTTGCCCGCCGACGGTCCCGGCGCCCCGACCCGGTCGCCGCGACCGACAGGCTTGTCTCCGTGCCCCTGCCGGGTCGCACGGCTTCACGGCCGGGATCGCTCATCCTGCTGGACGTCGATGCGATGGGCGCCCTGAACGAGGTCCACGGCTATGATGCGGGCGACCGCCTTCTGGAGCGGATCGCAGACGCGCTTCGCCGGGGCCTGCCGCCCGGTGCCGGGCAGGAACGCCTCGACGGCGGTCGCTTTCTCCTCTGGCTGCCGGAAGTCGACGCGGATCAGGCGCTCGACCTCTCGCGCCGATTGCGCGCGCATATCAGGGAGGTGACGATCGAGGTCGGTGACGTTCGTTTGGCGCGGACCATCTCGGCCGGGATCGTTCCGGTCTCGGGGGAGGAGGGCCGATCCCGTGCGATCCTCCATGCGGACGACGCCTTGCGCCGCGCCAAGGAGATCGGCGGCAACTCGGTCCAGCTGGGGGCCGTCAGGGGGGGGCCGCCCCGGATGCCGAGCGCCGAGGAGGTGACCACCGCGATCCGGGACGGACTTCTGTCCTATTACGTCCAGCCGATCTTCGACCTGAATACGGGCCAGCCGGCCGGCGTCGAAGCCCTGATCCGCTGGGTCGATGCCGAAGGACGCATCGTCCGGTCGCCGGACGACTTCCTGCCTCTGCTGGAACGTCTGCCGGAGGATGTGACGGATACGCTCGTCGGGATGGCGGAACGCGCGGCCCTGCCTTTCGTGACGGGGCCCCGCCCTCTCTACATCGCGTTCAATGCGACTGCCGGCGCGCTGGAGCGGCGGGACAGCCTCGCGCGGAAGTGGTTCCGCGAACTCCGAAAGCGGATCCCGGCCGACCGGATCGTGATCGAGCTGCTGGAAAGCGCCGTGCTCCTCGACCCCGAGAGCGCGGCACGGACGCTGCGAATTGCGCAGTCACTCGGGATCCGCATCGCGCTGGACGATTTCGGGACGGGGCTTTCGAACCTGGATCGGATCGTTCAGTTCCGGCCCGACCTCATCAAGCTGGACCGCGTCTTCATGAACGGTCTGGGCGAGGGCGGACCCGCGGATGCGGTGGTCTCGGCCACGGCCCGGCTTGCAAAGGACCTGAACATCTCGGTGGTCGCCGAAGGGATCGAGACGCCGGCGGATGCCGAGATCATGCGGCAGGCCGGCGTCACGCTGGGACAAGGCTACATGCTGGGCCGCCCAGCGCCTCCGGAGGACTGGGCGAAGAGGCTGAAGAATATCGGCTAGCGGCCGTCGGTCCGCCGCGCCTAGTCCCTCCCCATGACAATCGGTACCGACGCAGTTAGCGGACCGGCGCAAAACCCGCATCGGGCAGCGTGCAATCGCTACGCACGTCTGAGCCGCAGCGCCGAGGCTCCAGATCGCGGGTCAGGCAGATGCGCACCTCCTGAATGCGGTCGCCCCGGCAGGTGACCGTCAATCCATCGGCGCCGAGCGCGGGGTTCACCTCCAGGAAGGCGTCCTCGATGACCGAGGCGGGCAACGTCACCTCGCGGTCGAGTTGCCGCAGGATCTCCGGCCGCTCGATCCGCTCGTAAGCCAGCCGGGCAAGACGGTAATAATCGCCGGGAGCGAGCCCGGAGCAGGTCCCGTGCTTGCGCCATTGATGCCAGGCCAGCCCCGCGCTGCCGTAGATATCCGCCTCGGCCGCCGTCCGCTGACGCGACGGCGGGCGCGCCGACGTGCTGCAATCGGCTGGCCAGCCGCGCTCGTATTGCGGCCAGAGCCCGTGGAGCGTCCAGCCCAGACCTTGCCCGGCCCCGCACTGCTCGGCGCCGCGCGCGTCGCCTTCGGCCGCACACCAGTTCGGCGACCAGGACAGTGCGAGCACGTAGTAGTCGAACGTCCCGGCCTCGTCCGCGGCGGTCGGCCCCGCAAGGGCCGCCAGCACCGCCAATAGCATTGCCCGCATTGTCCCTTCCCTCTGCTTGGCACGCCGCCTATATAGCCCCGCAAGTTCCCCGAAAGCGAGAACCCGCGGGCCCCGCCCGCCGCCCGAGAGGGCGATCGGGAAAGCTATGCCCAAGGAGGCCGAGAGAGATGAACAAGCCGCTGCACGCCAAGGCCACCGCCGTCTGGCTGGTCGAGAACACCACGATGACCTTCAAGCAGATCGGAGATTTCTGCGACCTGCACGAGTTGGAGGTTCAGGGCATCGCCGATGGTGACGTTGCCGTGGGCGTGCGCGGCTTCGATCCCGTCGCCAACAATCAACTGACGCGTGAAGAGATCGAGAAGGGCGAGAAGGATCCGCTCCACAAGCTCAAGCTCAAGCACAACCCGGCGGCCGAAGGTGAGCAGAAGCGGCGCGGCCCCCGCTACACGCCTTTGTCCAAGCGGCAGGACCGGCCGGCCTCGATCCTCTGGCTGGTGAAGTTCCACCCCGAATTGGCGGACAGCCAGATCGCCAAGCTGATCGGCACGACCAAGCCGACGATCCAGTCCATCCGCGAGCGGACCCACTGGAACATCCAGAACCTTCAGCCCGTCGATCCGGTCGCGCTCGGCCTCTGCAAGCAGTCCGAACTGGACGCCGCCGTGCAGAAGGCCGCCGCGAAGAAGGCCAAGGAAGGCGAAGCGATGAGCGATGACGAGCGGCGCAAGCTCCTCTCGACCGAACAGTCGCTCGCCTCCGAGGATGACGAACCGCGCATTCCCTCGGCCATCTCGGGCCTGGAGACGTTCACCCTCACGGGGAACGACGAAGACGAGAAGGACGAGCCCGAAGTCGACGCGGACAGCCTGTTCAACCTGCCCGACAACACGGACGACGAAGACGAGAACCGCTGAGGCGGTGGCGCTCCGGGGCCGATATCAGAGGTCCCCGAGCGCGGCGCGCGGCAGGCCTAAGTCGTGCAGCCGGTGATCTCGATGGCGCGTCCGGGCCCGATGATCGTGATCCGGATCTCGCGGCGGTCCAGGACAAACGGACCGCGCCCCATGATCTTCGCCTGCGCTTTAAGGCGTTCGCCGTGCCGGGCGACCACGGCATCCGTCACCCACAGTGTCGGATCCGGAAGTTCGAAAACCACCGCTTCCTGCCGCCCGAGCGGCGGAAGCGATACCTCTCCGGTCAAGCGCATCCCCCCGTCCACCGGCTCGAACCGGCAGACGACGCCGATATTCCGTCGTACCGGCTGGTGATCGAGCGCGGCCTGGATCGACGGGTCCGGGGCGCCCCCGGCAGGCAGCGTCGCATCTACGTCGATGCGGGCCGGCACGCAGATGTCGGCGCAGACCCCCAACTCCATCCGGCCGCGGAGGCGGACCGGCGCGGCACGGTCCCGGGTCCGGATCACGAGCGGAAGCACGAAATCCGAATCGTAGCCCACGGCCTGCCCTCCTGACTGTTCGAAGACGCGGGGGCTGGGCCAGCGCGGGCTGACCGAGGCGGCATTCCGCGTCTTTCGCCAGTCGAAACTGGGAGAGATGCCGAGGCTGCCGGCACTTCGCCAGTACGTCTTCCACCCCGGCGCCAACGAGATGGCCAGACCCGCGACGTGCGCCCCATCGTCCCGGCGCCATCCCGGCCGGACGTCGATACGGATCACCTGAGACGTGTCGCTCGGCACCTGGGCGGACGCCGTGGACGGGCCATGCACGGCCGAGATTGCAACGAAGAGAGCGAAGAGCAGTCGGATCATTCCTCCCCTTACCCCATCGTGCGAGGGCAGGAAAATCACGAGCCCGGCACCGGCGCGAGAGGCGGCGCGGCAGGTTAAAGATTTGTTACATCAAGGGAATTCGATTGTATGTCAACTTGGGCTGACATACCTTGTCAACATGCGCGATCAGGTCGAAATACGGAATCTGACAGGCTGCCTCCTGGCGGCGACGCCAGCCGTCGATGACCCGACCTTCCGGCATGGCCTGGTCCTGCTTTGCGCCCATTCCAGCGAAGGTGCGATGGGTGTGTTGATCAATCGCCCCGCTCCTGCCCGCATCGGATCTTCGGCGCTCCGCCAGATCCCCGGCCTGCTGGTCGGTGGGCCGGCGCAGACCGATCGCTTGTTCGTGCTGCACTCTCCCGATTGGGAAGACGGCGACGGATCCCTGCGCGTCAACGATGCCCATCTGCTGACCGCGACAGATAGGGCGGTGGAAGCCGCCTCTGCCGAACGGGGGCCGCAGGACTGTCTGGTGATGCTGGGCTATTCCGGGTGGGGACCCGGCCAGCTCGAAGCGGAACTGATGCAGAACTCGTGGATGCCCGTACCGTCGGACCCGATGATTACGTTCGGGATGGATCCGTCGATGAAGTGGGGTGCTGCGATCGGTGCACTGGGCATCGACCCGATGGCCCTCTCGGGAACCGCTGGACACGCCTGACCCCTGCGAAATGACCTCATCCTCGAGGCGCCGCCGCCCGTTTTAGACGGTCGTTGATTGCCCACCCAAGGCCCATTTCCGGCACGGGCGCGACGTCGATGCGGGATTTACCTGACCGCCGGGCCAACGCATCCGCGCGATGCAGGTGATCGAATAGATTGGCCGCCGCCTCCCGCAAGTCTCCGCTGGCTGACAGGGTCAGGTCGCCGGATACGGGTCCGAATCCAAGCAGCACGGCATCTTCATCGGGCCCCGTGACATCCAGGCGCACAGGCACGACCGGCGCGTAATGCGACGTCATCTGGCCCGGCGCGCTGACCTTGCCGGGCGTCGTATCCCGGGCAAGCGGGCCGGTGATCTCCTCGATCTCCTCGACCGGAACACCGCCGGCGCGCAACAGGGTCGGTGGGTCGGTGCGCAGGATCGTCGATTCCAGCCCGACCGCGCACGCCCCCCCATCGAGCACCGCATCGACCCGGTCGCCCAACCCTTCCAGGACATGCTCTGCCCGCGTGGGCGAGATGCGCCCCGACGGATTGGCCGAGGGGGCCGCGATAGGTCGCCCCGCCGCCGCGAGGACGGCCTGCGCGAGGTCCAGTGCGGGCACGCGCAGGGCCACGGTCGGCAGACCCGCCGTGACCAGTCCCGACAGGCCATGACCTTCCCGCAAAGGCAGGACCAGCGTCAGCGGGCCGGGCCAGAACGCCTCGGCCAAGCGGTGGGCAAGCGGGTCGAAAACCGCGAGCGGCTCTGCGGCGGCAAGGTCGGGCACATGCACGATCAGGGGATTGAAGCTGGGGCGGCCCTTCGCCTCGTAGATGCGAGCGACGGCCTCGCCATTGGTCGCGTCGGCCCCGAGCCCGTAGACGGTCTCGGTCGGAAAGGCGACCAGCGCCCCCTCGGCCAGCAGGGCACCGGCGCGCCGGGGATGGGCGATGACGCCGTGACGTGGTGTCTTGCTTGATGCCATAGGCCCCCGCCCCTTACCTGTAGGTCAACCGATTACAGCCGTGCCCCCGGCCCCGCCAGAGGAGACGATCCATGCCCTATCGTGCCCCCGTCGACGAGATCCGCTTCGTCCTCGACAATGTCGTCGGCTTCGACCGCGTCGCGGCGACCGAGACCTTCACCGAAGCGACGGCGGAGACGGTCGATGCGATCCTGACCGAGGCCGGCAAGATGACGAACGAAGTGCTGGCGCCGCTCAACCGCCAGGGCGACCTGCATCCAGCGCGGCTGGAGAACGGGGTCGTGCGCACCTCGCCGGGTTTCAAGGAAGGCTTCGAGGCCATCGCGGAGGGCGGCTGGCTCGGCATGTCCGCCGATCCGGAGCATGGCGGGATGGGTCTGCCCATCACCCTGACCATGGCGGTTAACGAGATGATAGGCTCCGCCTGTCTCGCGATCCAGTTGAACCCGCTGATGACCCAGGGCCAGATCGAAGCGCTGGAGGCCCATGCCAGCGACGAGATCAGGGATCTGTACATTCCCAAGCTCATCTCCGGCGAATGGACCGGCACGATGAACCTGACGGAGCCGCAGGCAGGCTCGGATGTTGGCGCGCTCAGGACCAAGGCCGAGCCGAATGGCGACGGCACCTATGCGGTCACGGGCCAGAAGATCTACATCTCCTGGGGCGACCACGACATGGCCGAGAATATCTGCCACCTCGTGCTGGCGCGCCTGCCCGATGCCGGGCCGGGGACAAAGGGGATCAGCCTCTTCATGGTGCCGAAGAAGCTGCCGGACGAGAACGGGAATGCGGGCGTGGCGAACGATCTCAAGGTCGTCTCGCTGGAGCACAAGCTAGGCCTGCACGGCTCGCCGACGGCGGTCATGCAGTATGACGGTGCCAAGGGCTGGCTTGTGGGCGAGCCACATCGGGGCATGGCGGCCATGTTCACCATGATGAACAATGCCCGCCTCGGCGTCGGCGTGCAGGGCCTGTCCATCGCCGAGGCCGCGATGCAGCATGCCATCGGTTACGCGACGGATCGCCGCCAGGGCCGCACCGAAGCCGAGAACGGCTCGATCCTGGAACATGCCGATGTTCGGCGCATGGTCCTCGACATGAAGGCGCGGACCTTCGCGGTGCGCGCGCTCTGCCTCGATTGCGCGGTGGCACTCGACATGGCCAAGGCCACCGGAGACGCCTCTTGGGCCGCGCGCGGCGCCTTCCTGACCCCGATCGCCAAGGCCTTCGGCACGGATGTCGGCATCGCGGTGGCCTCCGAAGGCATTCAGGTCCATGGGGGCATGGGGTTCGTCGAAGAGACGGGAGCCGCCCAGTATCTCCGCGATGTCCGCGTCACGGCGATCTACGAAGGAACGAACGGCATCCAGGCGATGGATCTCGTGGGCCGCAAGCTGATGGATGGGGGCGCGGCCGCCTTCGCGATCCTCGACGAGGTGGATCAGGCCGATCACGAGGGGCTGCGCGCCGCCGGCGCGGAATTGCGCACGTTGACGGAATGGATGCTCGAACGCCCTATGCAGGACCGCTTTGCCGGATCCGTCGCCTATCTGGCGGCCTTCGCGCGGATTCTGGGCGCGCATTACCACCTGCGTGCCGCTGAGGCCGACGCCTCTCGCGCGCCGCTTGCGCGCTTCGCCGCCGGTCGCCTGCTGCCCGAGGCGCTGGCCGAGATGGCCAAGGCGCGGACCGGGGCGGACGAGCTCTATGCGCTCAGCTCCGAGGAGATCGCGGCTTGATCGCGCGCGGGCCGGGGGGCCAGCCGGCCTCCGGTCCGTCCATGGTGATCCGAGATCCCGCGCGGGGGCGTAGATGAACGCCCCCCTCGCCGACGGCTATGCCGGGCTGCGCTTTCCGTGGGAGGCGCCGCCCG
Source organism: Jannaschia aquimarina (assembly GCF_000877395.1). Classification (GTDB taxonomy): domain Bacteria; phylum Pseudomonadota; class Alphaproteobacteria; order Rhodobacterales; family Rhodobacteraceae; genus Jannaschia; species Jannaschia aquimarina. The sequence goes on from NZ_JYFE01000022.1 coordinate 9,533, forward strand.
CCGAGGGTGAAGCGATCGAAGTCGCCGACGGGGTGCTCTGGGCGCGGCTGCCGCTGCCGATGGCCCTGGACCACGTCAACGTCTACTTCCTGCGCGAGCCCGATGGCTGGACCATGGTCGATACCGGCTTCGACAGCCGCCGGACGCGCGCGATAATAGAAACGTTGCGGCAGGGCCCGTTGGGCGGAGGGCCGATTACCCGCCTGCTGGTCACGCATCATCACCCCGACCATGTGGGTCTCGCCGGATGGCTGCAATCTGAAGGCGCCGAACTGCTGATGACCCGCACGGCATGGCTGATGGCGCGCATGCTGACGCTGGACGAGCAGACCGTGCCCCCGCCCGAGACGCTGGACTTCTGCCGCCGCTACGGGATGGATCCGGAGGTGCTGGAAACCCGGTCGCGGGAACGGCCCTTCAACTTCGCCGACATCGTGGCGCGGCTGCCGCTGGGCTATACCCGGATCGCCCGGGGCGACCGTCTCAGCCTGGGCGGACGCGATTGGCTGGTCGAACAGGGCGACGGGCACGCGCCGGAACATGCCGTCCTGTTCGAGCAAGGGGGCGATGGTCTGGTGATCGGGGGCGATCAGCTTCTGCCCGGCATCTCTCCGAATCTCGGCCTCTATCCGACCGAGCCTGGGGGTGACCCGGTCGGCGCGTGGCTTCGGGCCTGCAGCGACCTCGTGCCCTGGGCCGACGACGATCAACTGGTCCTGCCCGGGCACAAGACGCCCTATCGCGGCCTGCCCACGCGCCTTCGCTCGCTCGAGGCGAACCATGTCGCGGCGCTGGACCGTCTGCATCGTCACCTGTCGGAGCCGCGCATAGGTGGCGAATGCTTCGCGCCGCTCTTCAAGCGGCCGGTCACGGGGGACACTTACGGCCTCGCCTTCTTCGAGACGGCCGCGCATCTGAACCACCTGTGGCTCACCGGGCGGGCAACGCGAGAAGAGCGGTCGGACGGCGTCTGGCTCTGGCGAGCGGCATAGACCGAAAAACAGGACGGGCCGGACTTACCCGACCCGCCTTACACTGAACAAGTGGCGACGTACCCCTGCCGCTCTACCGCTTACGTCAAGAACATAACGCGAAGGCGGCGTCAGGTGAACTTGGCGAAATGGTCAGGCAGGGGATGCGGCGCGGTGTGCAAATCGAGGCGCTCGGGCTAGATCGTGCGCATGACAGAACCGCTCACGACCGCCGAGGCGATGGAGGCCGCGGCCCTCAACCGCGAACCCCATACCGACGGCACCGATCACGCACCGGCCCCTCCGCACGGGCCCCGACCCCGGTCTCCGGCGGAATGGGCCTGCCGCCGAATTGTCCTGTATCTCAAGGCGTTCGAGGAAAATCTCGACGAAGAGCACGAGGCGGCGATGGGCTTCGCTTCGGGGCCGGGGGACGGGGTGATGCGGATCCAGGGGATCGGCTTCTCGGCCCCCGACCTCGTGACATTCGCGGGGGTCGATGCCCGTGGCGAGAGGATGCAGCTCGTTCAGCATCTCAGCCAGCTCAGCGTCGCGTTCCGGGCCGTCCGGAAAGCGCCCGACCGTCCGGCCCAGCGAATCGGCTTCAAGTTGAGCCGCGCTTTGGAAGACGACCCCGCAACAGGGGCGAAACGCCACGCCGACACGACGTGACAGGCTGGCACCGGCACGCTATGGGGCGTGCCGAGACGACCAACGGAGAGAGACATGGCCGACCCCGAGCCCAAGCACGAACACGGGCGGATGGACATCACCGAGCATGAGAAGACCTTCGCGGGCTTCGTGACCTTCACAAAGTGGACGGTGATCGTCATCATCGCGGTCCTCGTCTTCCTGGCCCTCTTCCGCACCTGATGCGCGCTCTGATCGTGGTGGCGGCGCTGGCCCTCGCGGGGTGCGGCGCGGACAACATCTACGCGCCGCTCGAAGAAGTGCAGAGCCGCGCCTGGAGCGAACCGGGCCCGACCAAGCTCACGCTGATCACCGCGATCAACAATCGCTCGGGATCGGGCGGGCACTCGGCGCTGATGATATCCGGATCCCAGCGCGTGATCTACGATCCGGCGGGGACATGGTGGCATCCGGTCGCGCCCGAACGTGGGGACGTGAAATACGGAATCACACCACAACTTCTGGATTTCTACGTCGATTACCACGCCCGCCCCACCTACCACGTCGTCATGCAGGAGATCACGGTGTCGCCGGAGATTGCCGAGCGGGCCCTGCGTCTGGTGCAGGAACGCGGACCTGCCAGCAAGGCGACCTGTGGGCAGGTCGTGTCCGGCGTGCTGCGCGATCTGGGATTCACCCAGGTGCGGCAAGGATGGTTCCCGGACCGGATCATGCGGGACTTCGCCAATGTGCCGGGCGTGAACGAGAGCAAGGTCTTCGACGATACCGTCGATCCATGGTCCCCCGAACGGCCCGGCGTGGCCCGAATCGAAGACGACGGCATCGTCCTCGAAGACAGCTGACGTTACACGCGGGTCCCGCCCGTGCTAGGGCGGGGCGATGTCCAACGCGCTGCCCCTCCCGTGCCAGCCAGCCGATCCCGGCCATGCCGACTGCCCCGATACGCGCGGCACCCTGATCGCCACGGTGATCGGCTCCAGCCTCGTCTTCGTCCTCGGCTCGATCGTGAACGTGGCCTTGCCGCAGATGCAGGACGGCTTCGGCACGGGACCTGCCGGTGCCCAGTGGATCGTGAATTCCTACCTGCTGCCTCTGTCGGCGCTTGTCCTCCTGGGAGGCGCGCTGGGGGACCATTACGGACGCAAGGCGGTCTTTCTCGCGGGCCTTGCGGTCTTTGCGGCATCCTGCATCCTTTGCGCGATCGCGTGGTCCTTCCCGGTCTTTCTGATCGGGCGCGTGCTGGAAGGCGTGGGCGCGGCGATGATCGCGCCGACATCGCTCTCGATCCTGTCCGGTGCCTTCACCGGCAAGGCCCGCGGTGCCGCCATCGGGACCTGGGCCGGCGCGGGGGCGGCTGCGGGCGCGCTGGCGCCGGTCGCGGGCGGCTGGATCGTCGATGCAGCCGGGTGGCGCTGGGCCTTCGTGGCTGTTCTGCCCTTCGTGGCGGCGGCAATGGTGATCGGCGCCCGCTCGGTCAAGGAAAGCCGGGCCGAACGCGGCGAACGCGCGCCGCTCGACTGGACGGGGGCGGTGCTGGCAGCGCTGGGCCTGCTGGCGGCGACCTGGAGCCTGACCTCGCTGCCGGCGCAAGGCGCGACACCGGCGACGCTGGGAGGACTTGCCGGGGGCCTCGTCCTGCTGGGCGCATTCCTATGGGTCGAGCATCGCAAGGGAGAGCGGGCGATGACCCCGCTCGCGCTCTTCGACGACAAGGCGTTTTCGGGCCTCTCGGTCTTCACGTTCCTGCTCTACGCGGCGCTGGGCGGGCTGATGTTCCTGCTGCCCTACGTCCTGATCCGGGGGGCGGGCTACTCCTCGACGGCGGCAGGCGCCGCCATCCTGCCCTTTCCGCTGATCCTCGGCCTGCTCAGCCGTGCCGTCGGGGGGTTGCTGACGGAAAAGTTGGGCACGCGCCTGCTGCTGACGGCGGGGGCGGGGCTGGTGGCGGCAGGCTTCGCGCTGTTCGGCCGCGTCCCGTCCGAGGGGCTGTCCTATGCGGTCCATATCCTGCCGCCCCTTCTGCTGCTGGCAGTGGGCATGGCCTTCGCGGTCGCACCCCTGACGGCGGCGGTGCTGGACGCCGCCGGGGAGGAACGGTCCGGCGTCGCCTCGGGCGTCAACAACGCGATCAGCCGGGTGGGCGGCCTGGTGGCGACCGCACTCCTGGGCCTGGTCCTGGGGGGCGAGGCGCTGCTGTCGGGCTTCGCGACGGCGGCTTGGGCGGGCGCGGTTCTCGCGGCGGCGGCGGGCGTCGTGGCCTTCGCATCCCTGCGACCGGCCCCGCCCCCCTGAAAAGGCAAAGCCCCCGCAGGGACGGGGGCTTTCCAGTTCGCGAAGCGGCGTGATCTTACATCATGCCTTCGCGCTGGGCCTTCTTCCGTGCGAGCTTGCGGGCGCGGCGGATGGCCTCGGCCTTTTGGCGGGCTTTCTTCTCCGAGGGCTTCTCGAAGTGCTGCCGCAGCTTCATCTCGCGGAAGACTCCTTCGCGCTGAAGTTTCTTCTTCAGAGCGCGAAGCGCCTGATCGACGTTGTTGTCGCGGACGCTGACCTGCATGTGGTTGTCACCACCTTTCCGAGTTAGAGTTGCACAATAGATGCAGGAGGCGCCCCAATAGCGAGGCGCGTCCGCCTTGTCCACCCGCCCGTCACCCGACAGGAGTCTCCGATGCGCAACGATCTGAAGGACCGCCTGCTGGATGCGATCCTGCCCCATGTTCCCTTCGACGGCTGGTCCGAATCCGCGTTCCGCCGCGCGGTCGAGGATGCGGGCGTCACCCCCGCCGAGGCGCGCGGGGCGTTTCCCCGCGGCGCGCTGGACGCGGCCTTGCATTTCCACGCGCGTGGCGACGAACGGATGGCCGAACGGCTCCGCTCCGAAGATCTGAGCGAAATGCGATACCGTGACAAGGTCGCCTACGGCGTCCGCGTCAGGATCGAAATCGCGGGCGAGCATCGTGAGGCCGTCCGCCGGGGCATGACGCTATTTGCCTTGCCGATGCACGCGGCCGATGGCCTCAAGGCGATGTGGGGGACGGCGGATGCGATCTGGGACGCGCTCGGCGACACATCCGACGACGTGAACTGGTACACCAAGCGGGCGACGCTCTCGGGTGTCTACGGGTCGGTCGTGCTCTACTGGCTTGGGGATCAGTCCGAAGGCCACCGGGAAACGTGGGAGTTCCTCGACCGCCGGATCGAGGATGTGATGCGGATCGAGAAGGTGAAAGGCCGGGCGCGCCAATCGCGCCTCTTCCAACGTCTCGGCTCCATGGCCGACCCACTCCTGTCGCGGATTCGCGCGCCCGTGCGGATGCCGCGCGGCGACCTGCCGGGCTACTGGGCCACGCCGCCTAGCGGAGCACGACCGCCAGAGTGACCGCATGCAGCGCGGCGATGCCCAGATTGGCCATCGCGACCGGATGCCCGACGCCGAGCAGCGGCGCGGTCAGCAGCTTGTAGACCACCTGCACCGCCAACAGCCCCGGCCCCAGCGCGGACCGCGCCGCGGGCCAGGCCAACAGCAGCGCCGAGAGGATCAGGATCGCCGCATAGACCGCCACCAGGATGCGGCGGGCCGGCGTGTCCACCCCGAAGGCCACGTCCTGCGCGCCGGTCGACAGGCCCCAGATCACCGGGACCAGCACCACGACGTTCACGATCAGCGAGACGAACATCATGGGGGGCATACGCACGGGCGCTCCGGCTGGATGGGCCCCGCCCCACCTGCTACCCCCGGACAGGATAGGAGGACCACCGATGCCCATCCCTGACACCATGCGCTGCGTCGAGATCTCGGCGCCCGGCGGACCCGACGTCCTGCGCCTGACCGAGCGTCCGGTGCCGATGCCGAGCGCCGGCGAGATCCTGATCGCAATCGCTCATGCGGGGGTGAACCGGCCCGACTGCCTGCAACGCGCGGGCGCCTACGATCCGCCGCCCGGCGCCTCGGACCTGCCGGGTCTCGAAGCGGCCGGGACCGTCGCAGCCGTCGGCGAAGGCGTCGGCCGCTGGAAGGTCGGCGACGAGGTTTGCGCCCTGCTGCCGGGCGGCGGCTATGCGGATTACGCCGTCACCCCGGCCGAGCACGCCCTGCCGATCCCTGCGGGCCTGACCCTCGCTCAGGCGGCGGCGCTGCCCGAGACCTGCTTCACCGTCTGGTCGAACGTCTTCGACCGGGGCGGCCTGCGGGCCGGGGAGCGGATGCTGGTCCATGGCGGCGCCTCTGGCATCGGGACGACAGCGATCCAGCTGGCCGTTGCACGGGGCGCCCGCGTCTGGGCCACCGCCGGGGGCCCCGAGCGGGCGGCGCGCTGCACCGATCTGGGCGCCACGGGCATCGACTACCGGTCCGAGGACTTCGTCCAGATCCTGCGCGACGCAGGCGGCGCGGATGTGATCCTCGACATGGTCGGTGGCGACTACATCGTCCGCAATCTGAAGGCTCTGGCCGAGGACGGGCGGCTGGTGCAGATCGCGTTCCTGAACGGCCCGAAGGCCGAAGTGAACTTCGCGCCGCTCATGACGCGGCGCCTGACGATCACCGGCTCGACCCTGCGGCCCCGTTCCGATGCCGAAAAGGCGCGGCTGGCAGAGGCTCTTCGCACGGAAGTCTGGCCGTTGATCGAGGCGGGCCGGATGGGTCCGATCATGGACCGGGCCTTTCCGCTGAAAGAGGCCGCCGCCGCCCACGCCCATATGGAGAATGGCGGCCCGGTCGGAAAGATCGTGCTGAACGTCGCCTGACGGCGCGGTCAGGAAGCGGCCTGGCTGCCTGAATTGACACTTTCGATGTAGCGCCGCAGCTCTTCGGCCTCGTGGCGCGCCTCGCGCAGGCCTTCCATCGCGGCGCGCGCCTCGGCCTGCGCTTCTTGTAGCTGCTGGCCCAGCTCCCCCTCGCGGTGGTGGATCCAGGCGATCGCCTGATCGCGCTGCTCCTCGGCCTCGTGCAGGGCCTGCGCCATGCCGTCGAGCTCGGTCATGTCGTTCTGTGTCACCCGACCGAACCGTCCGACCAGCCACGAGGCGACCCAGCCCAGCACGAAAGCAAGGAACAGGATCACCGCGATGGCGATGACGAATTCGGTGCGGTTCATTGGCCTTCCTCTGCCGGGGCCTCTGCCCCCTCTTCGGATGGGGCGTCGCCCTCCGTCTCCCCCGCGCCATCTTCGCCCAGCTCGGCCGCGTCCGCAACGGCCGCTTCCTGCTGCGCCTCGATCAATTCCGCATCCGCGTCGATCTCGCTCCGCGAGCGGCGTCCGAGCAGCGTGAAGGCGATCCGGCGGTTCGCCTCACGCCCCTCTTCGGTATCGTTGTCGGCGATGGGTTGCGTCTCGCCATAGCCGACGGCGACCAGTTGGCCCGGCGCGACGCCCCGTTCGATCAAGGCCAGCCGGACCGCATCCGCCCGTGCCTGGCTCAGCTCCTGGTTCATGACCTCACGGCCCTGGCTGTCCGTGTGGCCCGCGACTTCGACGGCGACGCGCTCACACTCCCGCAGGATGGCGACCAGATCGCCCAGCAGGCCCGCGCTCGTCTCCTCGATCACCGCCTCGCCGGGCGCGAAGCTCAGCTTGCCACCGTCCTGCGCGGCGTTGAGCCGGGCCAGGCACTCCTCGGGTGTCGGGATCGAGAGCAGCGGATCCAGCTCTTCCATGTATTCGACGTCGATGCGGTAATTCGCCCCCTCGCCCAGCTTCTCTGACAGGAGACGGCTCAGATCGGCTTCGGCGTTGCGGTTGCCGGTCCGTCCGCGTAGGTCGACGACATCGGGCTGCACGACCACCGCGCCTGCCTCCAGCCGGGACAAGGCGTCCAGCCCCGCAAGCACGCGCGTCGGCCACCCCTGTGGCAAGTCCGGATCGGTGCGCGTGGCGACATAGGTGTCGCCGCTTCCGAACAGCGCGCGCCCGTAGGAGCCGACGGCCGCCACCTGCATCTCGTCCCGCAGGCGCCCACGCAGCTGCACCTGCCCTTCGGGCGAGCGGGTTGCCACGAATTCGGGCGTGTTCCCCCCGTCGCCGGTCCCGTCGATCACGACGGGGTCGGGATTGATCGCCGTCAGCGAGAAGATGTCGGGCAGATCCGATTCCAGTTCGGCCGCCCGCCGCTCGAACAACAGCGGATCGGCGCCCTCGGCGGCAACGAAGGTCACATCGGCGTCCGAAAGCGTGACGCTGCCCCCACCCAGATCGGCGACCGCGCCGATGGCCAAAGCTGCGGCCTGCCCCCAGCTTGCCGACGGCACGCCCAGCGCGATGGTGCAATCGGCCTTGCCTTCGAACCCCGCCGCCGTTGCCGCCGCCAGGACCCGCCCCTTGGCCTCTGCTGAGTCGACGGCACAGGCGTCGAAGCGCCCGGTCTGCCCGTCATGGACGAACCGCAGGGTGAAGGGCGTGATGACCGGGCGCGGCGCGGCGATATCCAGCTTTAGGCTGACCTCGTCGGGCGCCGCGCGCGAGAGCTGCGTCTCCAGCCGTCGCCGTTCGGCGTCGCTGTCGGCGATCGCCGTGATGCGGACCTCCCCGGCGACGACGCTGATTTTCGCTTGGGGCAGATCCTCAAGCGCCTCCATCGCGAAGGCGACGGCGGGGTCCCAATCGGCGGGCACGGCGCGGTCGGCTGTATCGACCATGTCGGTCACTTCGTCGAAGCGCCGCAGCCCCCGCTCCAGCGCCTCGCGCCCGCCCTCGGTCGGGACGAGCCCGATCAGAGAGATCCCACCTTCGTTGCGCAAGATCTCCAGGCTGTAGCGCGGGGGGCCCAGCGGGGCGCGTGCGGCCACTTCCATCGCATCGATGACGCGCGCCGGGTCGACCACGCGCCCGGCGCGGGCCACGGCCCGCAGGCGCGCCGCCTCGCTGGGCGCGGTGCCGGTCAGGATCAGTTGCAGGCCGTCCGCCTGCACCTTCGCCCAATGCGCCCCCTCGGTGGCAAGCACCCGGCCCACATCCCGGATCGAGGTCCGTTCGATATAGCCGGCGGCGGACCAAGCCGTCCCCGTTGCAAGGGCGGCGGCGAGCGCGAAGCTCAGAAGCGTGGCACTATAGGATTTCATCGCCCGGCTTCGTTAGCCGCTTGCCCGGGGCCACGCAATCAGACGAAGGCGGCGGCGGCGAAAAACGGCAGGGGGATCAGCCCGGCATCGCGGTTCGACCGAAAGAGCTCGAGGCAGGTGGCGGGATCGCGGTGATCCAGCCGCCGGAACTGCCAGGCCAGATGCGCCACGAACCCTGCGACGCCCACCAGTGCGACCCAGCGCCCGGCCCCCCCCGTGGCCAGCCCGACCGACAGCGCCATCAGGCAGGCGGCCCCCGCCGCGAACCCCGCAAGCCAGGGCCCGGGCCTGTCCCCGAACCGTCGCGCCGTCGACCGCACGCCGATCAGCGCGTCGTCCTCGATATCCTGATAGGCGTAGATCGTATCGTAGAAGAGCGTCCAGGCGATCCCTCCGGCATAGAGCGGCAGCGCCGCCATCGGCAGGTTCCCCGCATGGGCCGCCCAGGCCAGCAGCGCGCCCCAGTTGAAGGCCACGCCCAGAAACACCTGCGGCCACCACGTGAACCGTTTCGCAAAGGGATAGACCGCCACCGGCAGCAGCGACAGCACCCCGAGCCAGATCGCCGCCGCCGGAAAGGTCAGCAGGATCCCGAAGGCCACCAGCGCCTGCGCCACCAGCCAGACCAGCGCTCCGCGCACCGTCACCTGCCCCGACGGGATCGGGCGGGAGCGGGTCCGCGCCACCGCACCATCGAAGTCGCGGTCGGTGATATCGTTCCAGGTACAGCCCGCGCCGCGCATCAGAAAGGCGCCGATCCCGCAGCCCGCGATCAGCCATAGATCGAAGGGGCGCCACCCGCTCTGCGCCGCCGCCAGCGTGACGGCCCAGAGACAGGGGATCAGCAGCAGCCAGGTCCCGGCAGGACGGTCTGCGCGCGACAGGCGCAGCCATGGCCGCATCGCGGGCGGGGCCAACCGGTCGACCCAGTTGCCCGCAACGGCATCTGCCACCTCGCCAGTCTCGCGCAGGTCTGTCATCAGGTCCCCATGGTGGTTCGGCTTTTCGTTAATCCCCCGCTTCACGAGGGGCAATCGGTCGCTCTGACGCGGGAGCAGGCACATTACCTCGGCAACGTCATGCGGATGAGCCCGGGCGAGAAGCTCGAGATCTTCGACGGCCAGTCCGGCGGATGGACGGCGCGGATCGACGAATTGGGAAAGCGCGGCGGTACCTTGCACACCTATGCGCTCGCCCGGCCCCAGCGCGATCCGCCGGATCTTTGGCTGGTTTTCGCGCCGATCAAGAAGGCCAGGACGGACTTCATCGTCGAGAAGGCGACCGAGCTGGGCGCCGCTCGTATCCTGCCGGTCGCCACGCGCTTCACCAATTCCGACCGGATCCGGCAGGACCGCCTTCAGGCCCATGCGGTCGAGGCGGCGGAGCAATGCGGCGGCACGTTCGTCCCCTCGGTCGAAGCGTTGCAGCCGCTTGATCGCTTGCTGTCGAGTTGGCCGCAGGACCGCGCCCTGATCTTCGCCGACGAAGGGCTGTCCGGCGATCCGGACTGGGCCGCCGACGGAACCGCCTCGACCTTGCCCCCTGCCCCCGCCGCGATCCTGATTGGACCGGAGGGAGGCTTCTCCGACGACGAACGCGCGCGGATCCGCACCCTGCCTCAGGCCGCTCCGATCGCCCTCGGGCCCCGTATCCTGCGGGCCGACACGGCGGCGGTGGCGGCCCTGACGCTTTGGCAGGCGAAACGGGGGGATTGGACGTGATCCAGCTCGAACCCCGGCACCGCGATGAGATAGAGACGTTCCTGCGTGGCCGGATCACAGAGGCGATGTTCCCGCTCGCAAACCTCTCGCGCTACGGCATGGAGGGCGGGCATCCGCGCGCGATGACATTTTGGGCTGGCGATCCAGCCGCTCCCGATGCGCTCCTCGGTCTGAGCGACGAGTGCATGGCGATGCCCGTCTGGCCGGACGGCACAGATCCTCGCCCCTTCGCGCAACACCTGACGGGCCGCGATCTGATGGGCGCGACAGGCGCGACGCACGCGGTGCGCCCGGTGATCGAGGCCTGCGGCCTGATCGGCGCCCCCGCCCATCTCGATGCGGACGAGCCGCAATTCCTGCTGTCGCTGGATCGCCTCGACGTCCCCGACGGGCCCGGCCGTCTCGTCCCGCTCGATGCCGACCGGCAGGCCGCCGAACGCTGGCGCCTCGCCTATCTCAGAGAGCTTCACCTCGGCGAAGGCACCCCCGAAGACGCAGCCAAGGATATCGACCGTTGGATCGAGGCCGACAGCCACCGCCTGCTGATCGACGATGGTCGCCCCCTTGCGCTTACCGGCTTCAACGCAGCCTTGCCCGATATCGTGCAGGTCGGCGGCGTCTATGTCCCGTCAGAGATGCGCGGGCGTCGCCTGGGCGGTCGCGCCGTCGCGCTTCATCTGGCGGAGGCGCGAGAGCAGGGCGTGCGTCAGGCCACCCTGTTCGCCGCGTCGGAGACGGCCGTCCGCTGCTACGCCCGTCTGGGCTTCGAGCGGATCGGCACGTACACCCTGCTCCTCTTCGACGGAAAGCAGGTGGCGCGATGATCCGCCCCGAACTCCAGGCCCTGTTCTGGCGCTGGCGCGAGGTGATCGGCGGCGCGGGGCTGGTGGTACTCGGCTTGGCGCTATGGGTCGGCTCCGCCGGGCTGCCGGCGCTCTTCGGCCTCGCCGCACTGGCGGTCGGTGTCGTCCTTCTGATCCCCGGCCTTCGCCGCGCGCGATTCCGGGGCACGGCCGACGGCCCCGGAGTCGTCGACGTGACCGAGGGACACATCTCCTATTTCGGCCCCACGAACGGGGGCGCCGTTGCGCTGGACCTGCTGGAGGAAGTGTCCTTCGACGGCGCGGCCCGCGCCTGGAGGCTCGAAGACAGCCGAGGGGAGGTCCTCGTGATCCCCGAAGGCGCCAGCGGCTCGGAGGCATTGCTGGAAGCGCTGGCCCCCCTGCCCGGCTTCGATGCCGGTCACATGGTTCGTGCTGTGCGTGAACGCGCACCGACCTCGCGCGTGGTCTGGACCCGCCGGGCCCGCCCGGCCTTGACCTGACCGCGCAAGGGCGCCAACCGTCCGGGACGAAAACGAGGAGCCCTCGCCCATGTCCATCCCTCAATCCGGCGGCGGGCCGATCGAACATCCCTCCCAGTTGGCAGGCTACATGGAGGCGGGCTGCAAGCCCCGCGACCAATGGCGCATCGGCACCGAACACGAGAAGTTCGGCTTCTGCGAAGACACGTTGCGCCCCCTCCCCTATGACGGCCCGCGCTCGATCCGTGCGGTGCTCGAAGGGCTGCGCGACCGCTTCGGCTGGGCTCCGGTCGAGGAGGACGGCCGCATCATCGGGCTGGAGAAGGACGGCGCCAACGTCTCATTGGAACCCGGCGGCGCGCTGGAGCTTTCGGGCGCCACGGTCGAGACCATCCACCAGACCTGCGACGAGGTGAACGAGCATCTGCGCGAGGTCCGCAGCGTCGCCGACGAGATCGGCGCCCGCTTCATCGGCCTGGGCGCCGCGCCGATCTGGACGCACGACGAAATGCCCCTGATGCCCAAGGGCCGCTACAAGCTGATGGACGCCTATATGGGCAAGGTCGGCACGATGGGCCGCGACATGATGCGCCGCACCTGCACCGTTCAGGTGAATCTCGATTTCGGCTCCGAGGCGGACATGGTCAAGAAGCTGCGCGTGGCGCTGGCGTTGCAGCCCGTCGCCGCCGCACTGTTTGCGAATTCTCCGTTCTGGGAAGGTCGGCCCAACGGCCATGTCTCCTGGCGGTCCCGCATCTGGCGCGACCTCGATGCGGACCGGACGGGCATCCCCCGCTTCGTCTTCGAGGACGGCATGGGGTTCGAGCGTTGGGCCGACTACGCGCTCGATACGCCGATGTACTTCGTCTATCGCGACGGAGAGTATGTCGACGCCCTGGGGCAGTCGTTCCGGGACTTCATGCGCGGAGAGCTGCCCGCCCTGCCCGGAGAGAAGCCACAGCTCAGCGACTGGGCCGACCACCTGACGACGCTCTTTCCCGAGGCGCGGATCAAGAAGTTCATGGAGATGCGCGGCGCCGATGGCGGCCCGTGGCGCCGCCTCTGCGCACTGCCCGCGCTCTGGGTCGGGCTGCTCTACGACGATGCCACGCTGGAAGCCGCCTGGCGGCTGGCGCAGGACTGGCGCCTCACCGCCCCCGACGATCAGGAGCGCCGCGACGCCTGGCGCGTCGCCGCCAGCGAGTCCGGCCTGCGCGCCGAGGTCGAGGGACGCGTCATGCACGACCTCGCCCGCGACGTCGTCGCCATCGCCAGGGACGGGCTTCGCGCGCGCGGCAAGGCGGGGGCTGGCGGCTTGGTGCCCGACGAGACCCACTTCCTCAACGCCCTGCACGAGACCATCGAAAGCGGCCTGACCCCCGCCGACGAGCTGCTGGCGCTCTATGAAGGCGAGTGGGCGGGCGACCTGACGCGTATCTATGCCGAACGGGCGTATTGAAAGGCCCACAGGACAGAGCGAAGAGGAGCCCACCGGCGGGCCGGGATGCGGCCGTTCCGCACGGGACAGCTTCGGTGGTGCGTGTCACTCCACCGCCAGATCCATCACGAAGGCCGTCACCTTCGCCGCCGGCATCTCGCAGGGGCGCAGGCGGGGGCCGCCGTCCAGTCGGTAGAGATTGAGGCTGATGTAATCGCCCCCGTCCAGGCGCCGGGCGACCAGCTTTTCGGAGGCGCCTCCGACGAACAGGCTGCGCGTCGCGATCCAGTCGTGACCCAGCGCGCGGGCGCGGAAGGTGCCCAGAGGCAACGCATCCAACCGGTCCGCGACGTCCTGCGCGCTCAGCTTCCGATCCTCGGCTCCTGCCCCTTGAGAAGCCGGGCGATGTTCTCCCGGTGGCGCCACAGGACGATGGCCGCCAGCACCGCCGAAAGGACCACTGCGTCGGGCCGCAACCAGAATGCCGCCAGCGGTGTGGCCACCGCCGCCACCAGCGCCGACAGCGAAGAGATCCGCATGACCGCCGCCGTTGCCAGCCAGATCAGGCAGGCCAGCGCGCCCAGCGGCAGCGACACCGCCAGCAGCACGCCCAGGAACGTCGCCACCCCCTTGCCGCCCTTCACCCGGCCCAGCCAGGGGTAGCAATGGCCGATGAAGGCGAAGAGGCCCGCAAGCTGCGCCGCGTCCTCTCCGATCAGAGCGCGCGCCGCCAGCACGGCCACGGCGCCCTTGCCCGCGTCGCCCAGCAGGGTCACCAGAGCCGCTGCCTTGCTGCCGGTCCGCAGGACGTTGGTGGCCCCCGTATTGCCGGAACCGACCTCGCGCAGGTTGCCCAGCCCGAAGAGCCTGGCCGAGATCAGGCCGAAGCTGATCGAGCCCAGCAGATAGGCGATCAGCGCGGTCAGGATCAGCGGCGTGATCGGCCAAGAGACGAGTTCGGGCATGGCGCACTCCTGCGGCGGTTCCCCGGTTCCTGTCCGGCGCGGCTTGCGCGATCAAGTCTTCCCGGCGGCCGTCCCGCACACGCGCCGCGAACCGTTGCAGCCGGAAGACGCCGCAGCGTGCCGATCATTCGCCGAAGACGCGCCGCCCGCCGACCCAAGTGCCAAGCACCCGCCCCTCCATCCGCGCGCCGTCGAAGGGAGTATTCTTGGCCTTCGAGGCCAGCGTCCAGCGGTCCAGCACGAACGGCGCGTCGGGATCGAACAGCACGAGGTCCGCGGGCGCGCCCTCCTCCAGCGTGCCGCCCTCCAAACCCAGCCGCTGCGCCGGGTTCGTCGACATCGCCCGCCAGATCTGCGGCAGGCTCAGATGGCCGCCGTGATAGAGCCGCATCGCCGCGGGCAGCAGCGTCTCCAACCCCACGGCGCCTGGCGCGGCGGCCTCGAAGGGCAGGCGCTTCGACTCCTCGTCCTGCGGCGTGTGGAAACTGGCGATGACGTCGATCGTCCCGTCCGCCACCGCCTCGATGGCGGCCAGCCGGTCGTCCTCGTCCCGCAGCGGCGGCGTCAGCTTGAAGAAGGTCCGGTAATCGGCCACGTCCAGCGCGTTCAGCGTCAGATGGTGGATCGACGTGCCCGCCGTGACGTCCAGCCCCGCCGCCTTGGCCGCGCGCAGCGCGGGCAGCCCCGCGGCGCAGGTGATCTGGTCGGCATGGTATCGCACGCCCGTCATCTCGACGAGGGCGAGGTCACGCTCCAGCCCCATGCGCTCTGCCATCGGAGAGACGCCGGACAACCCGCGCAGCGTCGCGAACTTGCCCGAGGTCACGCAGGTCCCGGCCGTCAGGCTCGGTTCCTGCGGATGGGCCACGACGAGCGCGCCCAGCGACCGGGCATAGGTCAGGCAACGCGACAGGATCCGCGCGTCGCGCACCACGCGCACCCCGTCGGTGAAGGCCAAGGCGCCCGCATCCAGCAGGAACCCGATCTCGGTCATCTCGCCGCCGGATCGCGCCTTGGTCAGCGCCGCCATGTGATGCACCCGGACGGGCGCCTCTTCGGCATGGGATCGGGCCTGCGCCAGGATCTCGGGGCTGTCGATGGGCGGCTGCGTGTCGGGGCGGCAGACCATCGTCGTCACCCCGCCCCGCGCCGCCGCCTGCCCGGCGCTGCGAAAGCTCTCCTTGTGGCGCTCGCCCGGCTCGCCGACCTTGACGCCCCAGTCTACCAGACCGGGCGCAAGGCACTTGCCGCCGCATTCCACCACCTGCGCCGCCGGGCCCGGCGCGGTTATGCGCCCGTCCTCGATGCGCAGGTCGCCGCGCCGCTCCTCGCCTGAGACGGGGTCGATCAGGCGGGCATCGGTAAAGAGCGTGGACATGGGGCGCGGATTATCCCGCCGGACCGACGGGCGCAATCGCGCCCCCGCGCGTCAGAGCAACACGAACACGATCACCGCCACGACCAAGGCGGCCGCCACGATGGCGGCGATGGTCGGGCGGCCCAGCGCGCCGCCGCCCTTCGTCGTGTCGGGCGCAGCGGTCTCGGGCTCCTTCACGGCGCGCGGCAGGGGGCGCGGAGTGTCGTCAGCCTCGACCGGGTCGTAGGCGCCCATATGGGTCAGATGCGCCGCCGGTTGCAGCACCGACACCCCCTCCAGCGCGGCGGGCGCCAGAACCACGACGTCCCCGGACAACGCGTCCAGCTTGGCGGCGTCCGCGACGAGGTTGGCGGGAGGTATGTCATGGGCCTGCGACAGGTAATCCCGCAGCGTCATCGGCAGGATGTCCGAGATCGCGAACACCTCCGCATGGGTCGGGTCGATCTGCGCCCCCAGCGCCGCCCGCAACGCCGCCCCGTCGCTGGCCGTGCCGCCCAGATATGTCTGGTGCGGGATCGCCTCGCCCCCGTCGGAGACGGCGAAGACATGGATGCGGCGGTCGCGGGGGGGCAGGTCGATGGTCATGGGGTCCTCGGTGGGTGCGGTTCGTCCGTGGGGGAACGTCAGGGATCTATCCCGGGTTCGACGGATAGACCTCGGGCAGCACGGCGAGCCGTGTCGTCGACCTGGTGGGGGTCGGGATCGCACGAAAGGCGAAGGCGGCATCCCTCCGTCCGAAAGGGGATCGCGATACTGCCGCGAATGTTGCGACGGCCAGATCGCCGAACGCGACGTCGCCCTGCGCTTCGTCAGAGACGGAAAGCGGAAGGCCCGGGCTCAACGGCTTCTCTTCCTGGCCTTGGAATGGACGGCTTCGGACGACGAGGGCGCGCCGGTCTGTCAGGATGTACCTCGTTCCGGCGCGCCGCCACATATCCGTCAGGTAGGGCCCGACGAACAGGTGAAGCCCCAGCAGGAACATCGCACCCGGGATCACGGCGGCGATCGACGAAGCAGACCATAAGAACAGAAAGCCCGCGCCGATCCCGCCGAGCCAGATCGTGGCGAACGGCAGCAGGAGAGCGAGTTCCGACGCCCGGAACAGGATACTCCGCGAAGGCCGGCCGAGCCAGAGGACCTCCTCTCCCGCGTCGAGACGGACGTTGAGGCTCATCCCGCCCGGTTCCGGGCCAGGAGTTCCATCGCGGCCATGCGCACGGCGACGCCCATCTCCACCTGCTCCTGAATGACGGATCGGTTGATGTCGTCGGCCAGCGTGCCGTCGATCTCGACCCCGCGGTTCATCGGGCCGGGATGCATGACGATGGCGTCCGGCTTGGCGTGGGTCAGCTTGGCGGCGTCCAGCCCGAAGCGGTGGTAGTACTCCCGCTCGGACGGGATGAACGCGCCATCCATCCGCTCCCGCTGAAGGCGCAGCATCATCACCACATCCGCGTCGCGCAGACCCTCTTCCATGTCGTCGGTCACCTCGACGCCCAGATCGGCAACGCCCGCCGGCATCAGCGTGGGCGGCCCGACCAGTCGGACGCGGTTCTCCATCTTGCCCAGCAGGATCAGGTTCGAACGCGCCACCCGGCTGTGGGCGATGTCGCCGCAGATGGCGATGGTCAGCCGGTGCAGGCGGCCCTTCTCGCGGCGGATCGTCAGCGCATCCAGCAGCGCCTGGGTCGGATGCTCGTGCCGACCGTCGCCGGCGTTCAGCACGGCGCAATCCACCTTCTGCGCCAGCAGGTCCACGGCGCCCGATTGGGGGTGGCGCACCACCAGCAGATCCGGGCGCATCGCGTTCAGCGTCATCGCCGTGTCGATGAGCGTCTCGCCCTTCTTCACCGACGAGGTCTGCATCGCCATCGACATGACGTCCGCGCCCAGCCGCTTGCCCGCGATCTCGAAACTGGCCTGGGTGCGGGTGGAGTTCTCGAAAAACATGTTCACCTGCGTCAGCCCCTGAAGGGGCCGATGCGGCCGCTCACCGGCGCGGGCGCTTTCGGCGTAGGTGTCGGCGAGATCCAGGATCTCGGTGATCTCGAGCGGATGCAGGGGCTCGATGCCCAGCAGGTGCGGCTGTCGGAACATGGCGCGCTTGTGCGGCCAGCGCGGTCCGGGATCAAGGGGCGCGGGGGCAACCCGCCCGTCACGCGCCCGGCGACAGGCGCAGGACGAGGATCCCCGCGACGATCAGGACGATCCCGGCCAGCGCCTGCGCCGAGGGCCGCTCGCCGAAGGCCACGAACGAGATGCACGTCACCAGCGCGATGCCCGCCCCCGCCCAGATCGCGTAGGCGATGGACAGCGGCACGTGGCGGAAGGCCAGCGCAAGACAGCCGAAGGACGCCGTGTAGCCCAGCGCCGAGGCCAGGACCCAGACGGGCCGCGACAGCCCGTCCGACAGTTTCAGCGCCGAGGTCGCCGCGACCTCCGACAGGATCGCCGCCGCGAGCCAGATCCAGGCCACGGCGGCCCCGTGGATCACGCCGACCTCACCAGCCGCCTTCGGCGCGGCGGTCGTAGCGCTGCGCGCCGCCCAGATCGAAGACCAGCAGCTTCTTCTCGGTAAAGGTCTCGAGGAACCACTGGCTCAGCTCGCGGCCCACGCCGGACTGCCCGGCCCCGCCGAAGGGGGCGAGCTGGTCCCAGTAGTTCGAGGTCTCGTTGATGTTCACCGAGCCGTGGGGCAACGCCTCGCCCACACGCCAGGCGGTCGCCAGATCCTGCGTCCAGAGCGACGCGATCAGGCCGAGCCCGGACATGTGCGCGATGTCGATCGCTTCCTCGGCCGAGCGGATCTTGTAGATCGGCGCGACGGGACCGAACGTTTCTTCCTGCATGATCTCCATGTCGAGCGTCACGTCCGTCAGGATCGTCGCCGGGAAGTAAAGCCCCTCTTCCTTGCCGAACTGCTCGATCGTGGCGCCCTTGGCGCGGGCATCGTCCACATGGCGCTTGACCCGCGCCAGCGTATCCGCGTTGCAGAGCGGGCCCATCTCGGTGTCCTCGGCCATGGGGTCGCCGATCTTGAGCGCGGCGGCCTTGGCGCGGAACTTCTCCAGGAACTCGTCATAGACGGCCTCGTGCACCAGCAGACGCTCGGCCGATGTGCAGACCTGCCCGGAATAGTAGAAACACCCGTTCATCGCGCCATCGACGGCGGCGTCGATATCGGCGTCCGGCAGAATGATGAACGGCCCGTCGCCGCCCAGCTCCAGCAGGTGCGGACGCAGGGCGCAGGCCTCGGCGATCTTGCGGCCCGTCGCGGTGGACCCGGTGAAGAAGACGCCGTCCACCCCCTTGTGGTTCACCAGCGCGGCGCCGGCCTCGCCCTTGCCTTGCACGACGTTGATCACGCCGTCCGGGACGCCAGCCTCCTTGAAGACGTCGGCGAGCATCGCGCAGGAGACAGCGGCATATTCCGACGGCTTCCAGATCACGCAATTGCCCGCCGCCACGATATGCGCCAGCGCGATCGAGGAGATATCGGTGGGGAAGTTGTAGGGCGTGATCGCCGCCACCACGCCCAGCGGGCGATGATTCATGACGAGGCGCTTGTTCGTCGTCCGCTCCTGCGTGGACGGGAAGGACAGCCCGCGATGGCGCAGGATCTCTTCGGCCGACTTTGCCCATGACGGGGCGGAGTATTCGAACACCTCTTCGCGGGCATCGGTGATCGTCTTGCCGATCTCCTGCGTGATCTTCTGCGCGATGGGCTCTGCACGTTCGAGGAAGATCTGGTGGATGCGCCGCATGATCTGCGCGCGCTCGATTACCGACAGCGCGGCCCAGGCCGGCTGCGCGGCGCGGGCGGCGGCGACCGCAGCATCCACCTCGGACTGCCCGCCCAGACCGACCTCGGCGACGAGGCTCCCGTCATGGGGGTTTCGGACCTCGAAGCTCTCGGCCGTATCGCACCACTTGCCGTCGATCAGCGCGGCCTGCGTCGGGGCGACGCGGATTTCGGATTGCACGTTCATGGGTCTAACCTCCCTTGAGGGTCATGCCCGGCCACCGGGCTTGTCGCGAAGAAGAAGGACGGACAGGACGACCAGAACCGCCGAAGCCAGCACGATCAGGGCACCCACGGCGTTGATCTCGGGAGTGAGCCCCCGGCGCATGGTCGACCAGATATACATCGGCAGCGTGTTGTCCCGCCCCGTCAGGAAGAAGGTCACAGGGATCTCGTCGAAGCTGAGCGTGAAGCTCAGCAGGCCGGATCCGATGACCGCCGTGCGTATGTTGGGCAGCGTCACGAAGAAGAACGTCTGCAGCCCGCTCGCGCCCAGATCGGCGGAGGCTTCCTCGTAGGATCGGGGCAGGCGCTGGAGCCGGGCGTAGACCTGCGTGACGACGACCGCCAGTAGCGCGGTCGCATGCCCGATGATGACGGTGGTCAGCGACAGGTTCGCGCCCATGAGGCGGAACAGCGTCAGCATCGAGATGCCGGTGATGATGCCGGGCAGCGCGATGGGCAGCAGAACCAGCTTGCGGAACAGGCCCTTGCCGGGAAAGGACAGCCGGTCCAGCGCCAGCGCCGCCGGGACCCCGATGATCAGCGTCAACGCCGTCGAGCAGGTCGCCACGTAGAGCGAGTTCCACGCCGCCTCTATCAGTTGCTCGTTGCTGGCCAGCTTGCGGTACCAGTCCAGCGTGAAGCCCTGGATCGGCCAGGACAGCAGCCGCCCGGAATTGAAGCTGAACAGCACCAGCACCGCAATCGGCAGGTAGAGGAAGGCGAGGATCGCGGCGATCGCGCCTCCCCAGGCGAGGCGTGCGCCCAGGCCGTTGCGGCTTCGGCGCCGGCCCTTCGCGCGGACCGGGACGATATCGACCTGTTCCTGGACCACCGTCATGCCAGACGCCCCTGCCCCACCCGTTCCAACCGGTCCGAGGCGGAGATCAGCACAAGGATGAATACCAGCATCGTCAGCGCAAGCGCCGAGCCCAGCGGCCAGTTCAACGCCGCCCCGAACTGCGTCGCGATCACCCCTGCGATCATCTGCCCATCCGGGCCGCCCACCAGCATCGGCGCGATGAAGTCACCGAAGGACAGACAGAAGGTCATCGTGAAGCCCGCGATCACGCCCGGCATGGCCAGGGGCAGCGTCACCTTGAAGAACGTCGACAGGTGCCCCTCGCCCAGATCGGCCGACGCCTCGTGAAGCGAGGGCGGGATCTTCTCCAGCGCGGCATAGATCGGCATCACCATGAAGGGGATGAAGACGTAAGTCAGCGTCAGGACCATCGCCGCCTGGTTGTAGAGCAGCACCGTCAGCGGCTCGTCGATCAGGCCCGCCGAGATGAGAAAGCTGTTGAGGATCCCGTTCGTGCCCAGGATCGTTTTCCAAGTATAGGCGCGCAGCAGGTAGCTCACCCACAGAGGCGCCACGACGGCCATGTAGAGCGCCAGCCGCCAGCCCGGACTGCGGACCCGGAAGACAAGGAAATAGGCATAGGGAAACGCCAGAAGCAGCGCGCAGAGGCTGACCAGCGACGCGATCTTGAGCGTCCGCAGGAAGACGTTGCGATATTGCGGATCGGTGAAGATCGTCACGTAGTTCCCGAACTGGAAGTCGGGCACGGCCAGCGGAAACTCGGCCCGCCAGACGCTGTAGACGACCAGCGTCAGGTAGGGGACGAACATGAAGACGACCGTCCACAGAAGCGGCGGCGACAGGACCAGGTAGCGGCGCATCGCCGTCCAGCGCCGGGCGCGGAGGCGCGCCTCCGGAAGGGGCTCGGCCAGGCTCATGCGGCCTTGTCCGCCGCGGGGCCGAACGCCATCAGGCGTGCGGGCGGGATGACGATCGTGACCGCCTCGTCGGGGCGTGGCAGGCCATCGGTTGCGGCGCGGTCGGTCACCTGGAGATCGACGGCAAGCCGTCCGTCGCCGACATTGACGAAGACGCGGACCGCGTCGCCGCGATAGAGCAACTCGTCCACATGCCCCGTCAGGCCATCGGCGACGTGGCCCTGCCGAAGCTCCACCTTCTCGGGGCGGTAGCCGAAGCGGGCCGGGCGGCCATGGGGCGCGAGGTCTTTCGGCGCCCGGATCGTCTGGCCGAAGGCGCGCAGGCCGGTGCGCGTCATCTCGCCCTCGAAGAAAGAGGTCGTGCCGACGAACCCGGCCACGTAGGCATCCGCAGGCTTGTCATAGAGCTCGGACGGCGCCGCCTGCTGCACCACACGGCCGTCGCGCATCACGACGATCCGGTCCGACATTGCCAGCGCCTCGGACTGGTCGTGGGTCACCATGATGAAGGTCAGACCCACCAGCCGGTGCAGCCGGCGCAACTCCACCTGCATCTGCTCACGAAGGTTCGCGTCGAGCGCGCTGAGCGGCTCGTCCAGCAGCAGGACCTTCGGGTGCCGCACGATGGCACGCGCAAGCGCGACGCGTTGGCGCTGCCCACCCGATAGCTGATGCGGCATCGCTTCAGCGCGGTCCGCAAGACCGACCATGTCCAGCGCCTTCCGCGCTTCGGCCGCCGCCTCGGACCGGGCCATTCCGGACACCTTCAGGCCATAAGCCACGTTCCGGCCCACGCTCATATGCGGGAACAGCGCGTAATCCTGGAACACCATGTTCACCGGACGCCGGTTGGGCGGCAGGTCGGTGACGTCCCGCCCGTCGATCGAAATCGTGCCCTCGGTCGGCTCCTCGAAGCCGCCGATCATGCGGAGCAGGGTCGACTTGCCGCAGCCCGAGGGGCCCAGCAGCGTGACGAACGCGCCTTCCTCGACACGCAGGTCCACGCAATCCACGCCCACCACCTCGCCGAAGCGCTTGGTCAGTCCGGTCAACTCGATCATCGCGTCACCTCCGCCGATGGGCGGGGCGCGGGTGGGAGCGGGCCCGCGCCCCAAGGGCCTGTCACTGCGATTTCACCGCGTTCCAGGCATTCGTGTAGGCGCCGAGCCGGGGGCCCAGATTCTCCCACAGGAGAAGACTGTCGAGATACGCGGGATCGTCCTGATGCAGCGCCTCGAACTGCTCGGGCGTCATGCATTCCCGCGCGGCCACCGGGTTGGCCACCGAATAGCCGTTCACGCTGGCGACGCCGCATTGCCCGGCCTCGGAGATGGCCATGTTCAGGAACTGGTAGGCGCAATCCTCATTCGGCGTGCCCGAGACGACCATCCAGCTGTCCATCCAGCCCTCGGCGTTCTCCTCAGGGATGAACTCGACCACCTCGATGCCCTGCTCTGCCAGAAGCGCCGACTGGTAGCCCGCCCAGGTGTTCGACAGGACCACCTCGCCGCTGGCGAACAGGTCCACCAACTCGCCGGCGGACGACCAGTATTTGCGGACGTTCGAACGCATCTCGCCCAGCGTTTCCTGCGCGGCGGCGATCTGCTCGTCGGACAGGTTGTAGATATCCATGTCGCCGTTCATGCGCGCCGCGACATAGATCGCCGACTTGTCGTCCCAGAGCGCGACCTTCCCCTCCAGCGCCGGATCCATCAGCGCGTCAAGGGATCTCGGCGGAGTCTCGAAGGCGTCCGGCTTGTACATGAAGGCGATCGCGCCCCAGGCGTAGGGCACGCCGTAGACCTGCCCGTCCGAGTTGATCCCTTCCGAGGTCCGGAACCGCTCGTAGAGCTCGTCCCACCGGTCCAGCCGCGACGTGTCGATCGGATCGACGAAGCCCGCGGTGATCAGCGGCGCGGTCGAGTCCGAGGACGGCGAGACCAGGTCGAAGACCCCGCCGCCGGCCGCCAGGCGCGGCGCGAAATCGTCGTTCGAGCCGACATAGGTCGCCGAGACAGTGCAGCCCGTCGCCTCCTCGAACGGCGCGATGAAAGATGGATCGGCATAGCCTTCCCAGGTCAGAAGGTTCAGCTCGCCCTCGGCCATCGCCGGAGCGGCGGCACCAAGCGCCAGGGCGGCCGAAGCCACCCCACCGGCGAGGCGGGTCTTGATCGTCATGCTGTCTCTCCCTTGTTGCGGGGCCCGTCTGCCGGGGCCTCCCGGTTGGTGGTGTCCGCCTTGTCGGCGGTCTTCCGCACGATCGTTCCGATATCGACGCCCAGCGCGCGCGCCGCGGCCCGCTTGGAGCCGTGGGCCGCCACGGCCCGGTCGATGAGATTACGTTCGAACCGCCGCACCTCGGCCCGTAGGTCCATCGTCGCTCCAGCCTCCGGCTCGGGGGCGTCGTCGGCTGGCAGCATCAGTTCGGCCAGAAGCTCTTCCATGTCGGCGGCGTCCTCCACGAAGATCGCGGCGCGCTGCACGAGGTTTAGAAGCTCCCGGATGTTGCCGGGAAAGGCGTAATCGTCCAGCAGCGCGAGCAGGCGCTGCGGCAGGATGACGGGCGTCGTCCGCCGCTGGTTGATCGTCCGCAGGAAGCGCTGCGTCAGGTGCGGGACCAGACCCGGCATCTCGCGCAGGGCGGGCACCCGCAGCGTGGCCACGGCAAGCCGCCAGAACAGATCGGCGCGGAACCCGCCCTCGGCCACGGCGGCCCGCAGATCGGAATTGGTCGCGGCGATGACGCGCGGCGGCGGAGCGGCGGGGCCGCGACCATCCCCATCCTCGAGCCAGCCGATCAGCCGGGCCTGCAATTCCAGCGGCATCTCGGCCACGTCGTCCAGAAACAGCGTTCCGCCTTCGGAGGCGGCCAGCGCGCCGTCCTCACCGAACAGCCGCCCGGCCAGCGCGTCGACACCCAAGGCGCAATTGACGGTCTGGAACGGGTCGCTCGCATCCGCGACGGAGGCATGCAGGAACCGGGCGATCTCGGATTTTCCGACGCCGGATTCGCCCACGATCAACACGCGCATCCCCGCGCGCATCGCGCGTTCCCCGCGCGAAAGGACGCGGTGCAGGTCGGGCGACAGGCGGCGCTGCGCCTCGAAATCGGGGCGGGTGCGCGCGGGTGCGGCCTGCGCCGGGCGCGTGCCACCGCGCCGCCAGTCCAGCGCATCGAGATCGCGCAGCTCGACCAGCCGCTCGCCCCCGGCGGGCCCGCGCAGCGTCGCGAGGACGTGGCGCGGCCCGAGGCGAAGCGGCGCATCCAGCGCGACGCCCTCGCCGACGGCGCGCGACAGGGCGGCCCATCCCTCGGCCGTCGGGGCGAGGCCGTCGATCGCGCGCCCCACGGCCGCACCGGGCGCAAGGCCCAGCATCGCGGCAGCCGTGGCATCCACCCGTCGGACCCGACCTTGGGGGTCGAGGACAAGATGCCCGTCGTCGCTCAGCTCCAGGATGTCCCAGCTCATGCGCCGCCCTCCGGCAACAGCGTGAGAACGGCTTCGCCATGGGGGGCGGCCGCCGCCTCGATGATCCAGCCGGGGGCGGTCCGCCGCGCGGCCGGGCCGCCCGGAACGGCGGCGTCCAGTGCGGCCCGGGCCACCTCGCCCAGCGAAAGCGCATCGAGCGCCTCGACCAGATCGGATCCGACCGGGTCACGGCCCAGGATCCGTGCGGCGGCAGGGTTCGACTGTGCGATCCGTCCCTGTCCATCCACCGACAGGGCCGCCACCGGCAGCGCCGACCAGAGCGCCGCGGCCTCCGAGAGGCGACGCTCCAGCAGGTCGGCCCGGCGGCGATGCTTGCCGACGTCGCGAACGGTCCCGAACATCCGGATCAGGCGGCCGCCCTCCACGTGGGCGCGGACGTCGTTCTCCACGTAGATCGGCTCGCCGTCGTATCGGGTGTCGAGCGCGGGCGCAGCATCCACTTCGAAGCCATTGGCCAGAAGGTTCAGGACGAAGGCTTCGTTCTGCGGATTGCGCGGAAAAATCTCGCTCACAGGCCGGTCCAGCAGGCTCTCTCCGGCGGGGAGCATGTAGAGTTCGTGCATCGCGCGATTGGCCAGCGACCAGCGCGGCGCATTCTCGAAGACCTGCCGGACGACTTCGGCGTCCGGGGCCGTCACGTCGACGGGCCGACCGAACTCCATGCACCAGCAGGCATCACGAGAGGCGTCGACGATGGCCCGCAGGATCTCGGCGTCGAGCTGGGGCTGGGCGGCTTGATCGGCAATTGATGATTTCATGCAGCAACGCTGCAATAACGCATCGCATCTGGCAAGGCCGAATTTCGTAGGCCGGCACAAAAAACGAAAAAGGGGGGCGTATCGCCCCCCTTCGACCGTGCCGATCGACCGGCTCAGCAGAAGGCCTGAAGCCCGGTCTGCGCCCGCCCCAGGATCAACGCATGAACGTCATGCGTGCCCTCGTAGGTGTTCACCGTCTCGAGGTTGATCATGTGGCGCATCACCCCGAATTCCTCCGAGATCCCGTTGCCGCCATGCATGTCTCGGGCCTGCCGGGCCACGTCCAGCGCCGCGCCGCAATTGTTGCGTTTCATCATCGAGACCAGCTCTGGCGAGGCGGTTCCCGCCTCCATCATCCGGCCCAACCGCAGGCTGCCCTGCAGCCCCAGCCCGATCGCCGTCTGCATGTCGGCCAGCTTCTTCTGGTAGAGTTGCGTCTGGGCCAGGGGACGGCCGAATTGCTTACGGTCCAGCCCGTATTGCCGGGCGGCGTGCCAGCAGGCCTCCGCCGCGCCCATCACCCCCCAGGAGATCCCGTATCGCGCCCGGTTCAGGCAGCCGAACGGCCCCTTCAGGCCCTCGACGCCGGGCAACAGGGCCTCTTCCGGCACCTCGACCCCGTCCATCACGATCTCGCCGGTGACTGAGGCGCGCAAGGACAGCTTGCCGCCGATCTTGGGAGCCGAGAGGCCGGGCGTCCCCCGTTCGATCAGAAAGCCGCGAATTACGCCGTCGAGCTTGGCCCAGACGACGAAGACATCGGCGATGGGCGCGTTCGAGATCCAGGTCTTCGTGCCCGTGATCCGGTAGCCGGTCGCCGTCTTCTCGGCGCGGGTCTTCATGCCGCCGGGGTCCGATCCGGCATCGGGTTCGGTCAGGCCGAAGCAGCCGATCGCCTCGCCCGAGGCCAGCTGCGGCAGCCATCGGGCCTTCTGCGCCTCGGACCCGTAGGCGTGGATCGGATACATCACCAGAGACGACTGCACCGACATCATCGAGCGATAGCCCGAATCCACGCGCTCGATCTCTCGCGCGACAAGGCCGTAGGTGACGTAGCCCGCGCCCAGCCCGCCGTATTCCTCGGGGATGGTCACGCCCAACAGGCCGGCGGCACCCATCCGGCGAAAGACCTCCGGGTCGACCACCTCGTCGCGCGCGGCGCGGGTCACCCCCGGCGCAAGCTCCGCCTCGGCGAAGGCGCGCGCCGCATCACGCAGCATCCGCTCGTCCTCGGAAAGCTGATCCTCCAGCCGGAACGGATCGCTCCAGTCGAAGGGGCCCAGTGCGGGGCCTTTGCCCGTCTCGATCATGACGTCCTTCATGCGCCCGCCTCCCGTGTCGCGGCCTCGAAGATGTCCATCGCGCGGGCCAGCGTGGCGTCGTCCACCACCAAGGGCGGCAGCAGACGGACGGCGTTGCCGCGGGTGCCGCAGGGCAGCACGATCAGCCCGCGCGCCTCGCAGCCCGCGATGACCCGTCCGGCGCGTGCCGGATCGGGCCGGTAGGCAGATCCCTCGCCCTCGCCGAATTCCACCGCGACCATCGCACCGGGGCCGCGCACTTCCGCGATCCCGTGCCCTTCGGCGGCCAGCGCCGACAGCCGTGCGGTCATCGCCTCGCCGATCCGCCGAGCGGCGGCGCACAGACCCTCTGCCTCGACCGTGTCGAGCACCGCCAGAGCGGCGGCCGCCGCGACCGGATTGCCGGCATAGGTTCCGCCCAGCCCCCCGGCAGGCGCGGCATCCGCGATCTCGGCCCGCGCGACCACCGCCGACAGGGGGAAGCCGCCTGCCAACCCTTTCGCCAGCGTCGTGATGTCCGCCGCGACGCCCGCGCGCTCCATCGCGAACAGCGCGCCAGTCCGAGCGATCCCGGTCTGCACCTCGTCGGCGATCATCACGATCCCGTGGCGGTCGCACCGCTCCCGGAGGGCGCGCAGGAAGTCTGGCGAAGCGGGATTGAACCCGCCTTCGCCCTGGACCGGCTCGACGATCATCGCGGCGACGCGCGCGGGGTCGATCGCGCCGGCGAACAGACGGTCCAGCGCCGCCAGAGCCTCGGCTTCGTCGATCCCGCCCAGAGGATCCGGGAAGGGCGCGTGGTGGATCTCGGGCGGCATCGCGCCGAACCCGGCCTTGTAGGGCACCTGCTTGCCCGTCAGCGCCATCCCCATCAGCGTGCGGCCGTGAAAGCTGCCACCGAAGGCCACGACGCCCGACCGGCCCGTGAATGCCCGCGCCATCTTGATCGCGTTCTCGACCGCCTCGGCCCCCGTGGTGACCAGCATCGTCCGCTTGGCGAAGGCGCCGGGGGCGGCGGCATTCAGCCGCTCGGCCAGCGCGACGTAGCCTTCGTAGGGGGCGACATGAAAGCAGGTATGGGTGAACCGCGCCATCTGCGCGCCCGCCGCTTCCATCACGGCGGGATGCCGATGACCGGTGTTCACCACCGCGATGCCCGCGGCGAAGTCGATCATCTCCCGCCCGTCGGCCAACGTGAGAATGGCGCCTTGTGCGGCGTCGGCCCAAAGGCCGCGTGTCGCCACCCCGCGTGGCACCGCCGCTTCCCGACGCAGGTCCAGCGCGTCGCCGATGTTCTGTTGCCCGTCCATGACCCCTCGCCCTATGCTTCGAATTCTGATAGACACTGCTCAACATTCTGAGCAATCGCGGAGACGTCAAGAGGAATGATGGACGGAACCGAAGAAGAGGACGGCGCGGTCGATGTGGGCGCGCGACTGCGCGCGCTCCGCACGCAGCACGGCTTGTCGCAACGCGAACTCGCGGAACGGGCGGGCGTCCCCCATGGCCAGGTTTCCATGGTCGAAACCGGCCGCTCCTCTCCCACCGTGGCCAGCCTGCGCAAGATCCTGAGCGGGCTGGGGCTGAGCATGGCGGAGTTCTTCGATACCGGCCCCGCCGATCCACCCTCGCCATTCGTGCCCGCCGACCGCCTGCGCGATCTGACGCCGCTTCTGGGGCGGCGCGGCGCGGGACGAATCACCTTGCGGCAGGCCGGGGACGCCCGCGCGCACGGGCTCCAGATCCTGCACGAAACCTACGCGCCCGGCGCCGATACCGGCGAGACCATGCTGGAGCATCGCGGCGCCGAGGGCGGCGTGATCACGCGCGGGCGGATCGAACTGACCGTGGGCGAAGAGACCCGCATCCTGCGGACGGGCGACGCCTATCTCTTCGACAGCCGGCAGCCCCACCGCTTCCGCAATCCCGGACCGGAGGAGGCCGAGATCGTCTCGGCCTGCACGCCGCCATGGCTGTAGGCGAGACCCCGCTCGCCGGGCTCCGCGTGCTGGAACTGGCCCGCGTTCTGGCCGGTCCCTGGATCGGACAGGCCCTCGCCGACCTGGGGGCCGAGGTCGTCAAGATCGAGGCGCCCGGCGGCGACGAAACCCGAAGCTGGGGCCCGCCCTTCGTCGAGGACGGGGGGTCGGCCGCCTATTTCCACGGCGCCAACCGGGGCAAACGGTCGGTCGTAGCCGATTTCCGCACGGAGGACGGGCGCGCCCTCGTCCGGGACGAGGCCGCCCGCGCCGACATCCTGATCGAGAACTTCAAGGTCGGCGGACTGGCGAAATACGGGCTGGATTACGCCAGCCTGTCGGCCCTGAATCCACGGCTCGTCTATTGTTCGATCACCGGGTTCGGACAGAACGGCCCCTATGCCGCCCGCCCGGGCTACGACGCGCTGATCCAGGGCCTCAGCGGCCTGATGTCCATCACCGGAGAGCCGGACGGCGCGCCCCAGAAGGTCGGCGTGGCCGTCACCGACATCGTGACGGGTCTCTACGGCACCATCGGGATCCTCGCCGCAATCGAACAACGCCACCGGACCGGGCGGGGCCAGCATATCGACATGGCATTGATGGATTGCGCGATGGCCATGCTGGCGAATCAGGCGATGAACGCACTGGTCACGGGCCGCGCGCCGCCCCGGCAGGGCAGCGCCCATCCCAGCATCGCCCCGTATCAGGTCTTCGCCTGCGCCGACGGGCACCTGATCGTCGCGGTCGGCAATGACGGCCAGTTCGCGCGGCTCTGCGAGGTGCTGGAGCGCCCGGACCTCGCCACCGACCCGCGTTTCGCCACCAATCCAGACCGGGTCCGCAACCGCCCGGCCCTCGAGGAAGCGATCGGCCCACTCATCGCCGGATGGGCGCGCGATCCGCTTCTGGCGGCGCTCGAAGGGGCGACCGTTCCCGCCGGACCGATCAACGACGTGGTCGAGGCGCTGGCCGATCCACAGGTCGCGGCGCGCGGCCTCGTGATCCGGCCCGGGGGCGTTCCGGGGCTTCGTGGGCCATGGCGCTTTTCCGACGCGGATCTCAGTCTGGATCGCGGCGCCCCTGCCTTGGGCGAGGCCGGTCGCGCCTAGGCCCCTTCATCCGGATCGTAGGTCCAACGGTGGCCGGGCGGGGTGGGCCCCTTGTTGCGCCCGCCCTGCCGGGTCTGCTCCCAGGCATGGGCCAGGATGCCGACGCTGCGCGAGAGGACGAAGAAGCCCCGCGCCAGAGGCGGCGGGCAGCCCAGTTCGCCGTAGATGACGGCTGTCGCCCCGTCGATATTCATGGGGATGAGCCGGCCCTTCCGGCGCGCCAACTCCGCCTCGACGGCGCGTCCGGCGCCGGCGTGGCGGCCGTCCACCGCGCCGCGCGCCTCCGCCGCGTCGACCAGGCCCAACAGCGCCGGCGCGCGCGGATCGACAGGGTGGAACCGGTGTCCGAAGCCCGGAACGTAGCGCACGCCCCGCGCCGCCAATGCGTCCAGCGCGGGGCCTGCGCCCTCTGCGATGACATGCGTGTAGAGGTCCAGCGCCTGCTCGCCCGCGCCGCCATGCACGTCGCCCAGCATCCCGATGCCGGTCGCCATGGCGGATTGCAGCCCCACGCCGCAGGTGGCCGCCATCCGCGCCGCGGCGATGGACGGCGCCTGCGGGCCATGATCGACCGCCGCCACCAGCGCGGCCTCGAACAGGTCCAGCCGCGCGCCGCCCAGGTCCCCGCCCGTCACCAGCCGCCAGATCATCGCCGGGAACCGCTCCGTGCCGATGGACTCCTCTATGGGACGTCCGCGCAGGTCTATGCGCCCGGGCTCCATGTCGATGATCGCTGTGCGCCACCAATCGGCAACCGGGTCGATCTCGCGGCTCATGCCGCGTCCTGCCGGCGCAGCACGGCGTCGATATCCGCCTGGTCCACCCCCGCCTCGCGCAGGATCTCCGCGGTATGGGCGCCCAGTTCGGGCGGCGGCGCCTCGACGCTCAGCGGTGCGCCGTCCCAATGCAGGCCCGGACGCACGGCGCGGACGGGTTTGCCCGCGATCTCTCCGAAATCGGCGACCAGCCCGCGCCCCTGGACCTGCGCCGAGGCCAGCGCGTCGGCCACGGTCGCGACGGGCCCCGCAGGCACGCCCGCCGCGTTCAGGCAGTCCACCGCGTCGCCCACCGCCCAATCGGCCAGCGCCGCTTCGATCGCGGCGGTCAGGTCCCGCCGGTTCGCCATCCGATCGGCCCGCCGGGCATAGCGCGGATCGTCCGTCAGTCCGTCCAGCCCGAGCACCCCGCACAGGGCGATCCACTGCTCCTGCTTGTTGGCGGCGATGTTGATAAGCCCATCCGACGCCCGGAACGCACCCGAAGGGGCAGACGTCACGTTGTCGTTGCCCCGTCGCGCAGGCGCCACGCCCGCCACCAGCCAGTTCGAGACCGCCCAGCCCATGGTCGCCAGGGTCGCCTCCAGCATGGAGACGTCGATCGTGGCGGCGGGCCGCGCGCCGTCCGGGCCGCGCGCCGACAGGGCCGCGCAGATCGCCATGGCCGCCGTCAGCCCTCCGATCGTATCGCAGAGCGGATAGCCCACGCGGGTCGGCGGCCCGTCGGGATCCCCCGTGATCGACATGACCCCCGACGCGCCCTGCACGATCTGGTCGTAGGCCGGCAGGCCCGCCATCGGCCCGTCCTGCCCGAAGCCCGAGATCGCGGCATAGACCAGGCTCGGATTGGCCGCGCGCAATGTCCCCGCATCGAGCCCGAGGCGCGCCATCACGCCGGGACGGAAGTTCTCGACCACCACGTCCGCCCGCGCGGCCAGCGCGAGGAAGGCCCGGCGCCCCGCCGCGTCCTTGAGATCCAGCGCGACCGACCGCTTGCCCGCATTCTGCGCCAGAAAGCTGACGCCCATCCCGGCGGCGTTAAGCGCCTCGTCGGCGCCAAGCTGTCGGGCCAGATCCCCACGGCCCGGCGCCTCCACCTTGACGACATCCGCGCCCAGGTGAGCGAGCTGGTGACAGCAGAACGGCCCCGCCAGAACGTTGGTGAGATCCAGCACCCGGATCCCGGCCAGCGGTTTCGCGGTCATGGCAAGTGTTGCGCAGAATGAAACATGCGTTTAGCCAAGCAGAACACGCGCGCCGTGTAAACCTGTCGCAGCCGCAAGGGGACGCATGGAAGGGACCGGCCGGGTCGATGCCGTCGCCAAGGCGATGCGCCTCCTGCGGGTGATCGGCGATGCGGGCGCCCCGCTCAGCCTGTCGGAGGCATCGCGACGCGCCCGCCTGCACAAGAGCACTGCGCTCCGGCTCCTCTCGACGCTCGCCGATGACGGGATGGCCGCCCGCACGCCTGATGGCCTCTGGCGCCTCGGGCCCGAACTGCGCCGCCTGGGCGGCCTCCCTCCCACCGACCACCTCTCACCAGACCTGGTCCGACCCGCCCTCGACCGCCTCGTCGCCGCCACACAGGAGACGGCATCCTTCTACGTCCGGGACGGAGAGGAGCGCGTGATCCTCTACCGCCGGAACGCACCCCGCGCCGCCCGGCATCATCTGGAAGAGGGGGCTCGCCTCGACCTCTCGGACGGGGCCGCCGCCCTCGTCCTGCGGGCCTTCGCGGGCGAATCGGGCGCCCGGATGGAGGAGATCCGGCAGGCGGGTCACGCCACCTCGCTCGGCGCGCGCGATCCGGACGTGGCGGCCGTCGCCGTTCCCGTCTGGCGGGACGGCGCGCTCGCAGGCGCACTCAGCGTCTCGGGCCTGATCGGGCGCATGGACACGCAGGCCCGTGCACGCGCGCTGGCCGCCTTGCAGAAAGAGGCCGAAACCCTGTCCGGCGCCTAGATCAGCAGAACCAGCATCACGATGGCCATGCCCATCATCATCAGGTTCTCGGTCAGCGATACGAAGCCCAACGGCACGTTGGAGTTGCCGCCCACGCAGGCGCATTTCAACTCACGCTTGTCGACATAGACCGCCTTGAACACGCTGACCGCGCCGATGGTCGAGATCACCAGCGCCGCCGGAGCCGCCAGCCAAGTCAGCAGCATGCCGGTCATCAGCACGCCCGCCGCCGTTTCCACCCACGGGTAGACATAGGCATAGGGGACCCAGCGCCGTGCCAGCAGGTCGTAGTTCAGGAACATGGTGGTGAAGCCCTCGACGTCGCGCAGCTTCTGCATCCCCAGAAGGATCATCGAGATCGAGATGAACCAGCCCAGCGTCTGCCACGTGATCGCGCCCAGCATCCCGATGGACAGGGCCACCGCCGTCGCGGCCGCCACGGCGAAGAGATAGATCACCGGCTTGTAGGTCGTGGCCTTCGGGTCGTGGTCGGTCAGGCGCTCGCGCAGGTCGCTGTAGCCGCCGACCCGCGCGCCCTCGATCCAGATCTGCGGCGTGGTCGGAACGCCGTATTCGGCCTTGAAGGCGTCGACCTCGGCACGGGTGCGGAAGACGCGGTCGTCGACCTCGTAGCCCTTGCGCTCCAGCAGCCAGCGGGCCTTCTGCCCCGCGGGGCAAAGATGATCCGGCAGCGCCATGCGATAGAGCACGGCCGTCTTGCCGGTGGCGGAGGTGGCGGGGTCGGTAGACACCTCCGAGACGTCGCGGGTATCCTTGGGCATGTCAGGGCTCCTTCGGATCAGGGTTCGGTTCTGGGCGTGCCGGGGACGGCGTCGCCGTTCGCCTCGATGTCGGCAATGTAGCGCTTCATCTCCGCGATCTCGGAACGCTGCGCCTCGATGATCGCGTCGGCCAGCGCGCGCACGCGCGGGTAGGAAATGTTCGCCCGCTCGGAGGTCATGATGGCGATGGAGTGATGCGGGATCATGGCCTTCATCCAGGCGATGTCGCCCACGGTGTCCTGGCTGCGCACGAGGTAGAGGAAGGCGCCGAAGGCGATGGCCGCGCCAGCGAAGATCGCGAGGTTCAATGTCCGATTGGCATACATGCCCAGCATGAAGGCGAGCATGACGATGGCCATGACCGCCCCCATATAGAGCGCCATCCACATGCGCGTCTGGCTGAAGAACACGTGGTCCAGCGCGTAGGTGTTCAGGTACATCAGCCCGTACATCACGACCGTCGAGGTCGCGATCATGGCGGCGAAGCGGGCGTAGGAGCCGCCTTGGTGGTCTTTAGTCTTCATCGGGCCCACATATACCCCTATAGGGTATCTGGACAAGACCGGCGGGCGGCGGGTTTCCCCCGCCCCTTCATCGCCCGGCCAAGTGGCAGATAGGATCGCGCCATGCACCAGAACCGCGACGCCGCGCTCAAGCGCCTCAGCCGCCTCGAAGGCCAGATCCGGGGGATCGCCCGGATGGTCGAGGAGGACCGATACTGCGTCGACGTACTGACGCAGATCGCCGCCGTGCGCGCTGCACTGAAGGGGGTGGAGAAGCTGGTCATCGACGACCACGCCGCCCATTGCATCGAGGATGCGCTAGCCTCCGGGGACCTCGACGATCAGCGCGCGAAGTTCACCGAACTGCTGGACTTGCTCGACAAGGCGCGGAGCTAGGCGCCCCGCTGCCAGGGCCGCGCGAACAGGAACCACCCCCCGAGGACCACGTCCACGCCCAGGCAGAACGGCCCCCACCAGCGCGGGGCGGGGCCATCCGACGCCACGTGAGCCGAGATATCGAACAGGCCGTGTCCGATCATGGCGGCGGCCACGAGGGGCAGGGCGCGCGCATGGCCGATCACCGCGACCCCGAGGAAGGCAAGTGCGATCGCGATGTGGAGGGCGATTTCGGGACCGGTCCCGGCTTCGATGGCGAAGACGGGATAGAACAGCGCGATCGCGGCCAGCAGGATAGGTCCGGTCGCGCGATCCCGGTCCATGCCCGTCGCGCGCAAGAGACCGGTCGTGGCGCCCCCGAACACGACCCCGGCCGCGAGCGGAGCGAGCATCGGTCAGGTCACCTCGAACCAGCTCAACATGCCGGAGGCCTGGTGGCCGAGCATGTGGCAGTGCAGCAGCCACCGCCCCGGGTTGTCCGCGACGAAGGCGATCTCGACAGGCTCGCCGGGACGGACGAGGACGGTGTCGCGGCGCGCCTGATAGGCGTCGGGCTGCTCGCCGCGCGTCAGAACGGTGAAGTGATGTCCGTGCAGGTGGATGCCATGCGGCCAGCGCGTCTCGTTGACGAGACGCAGCCGGACGGTGCGTCCCAGCGGCGCCCGGAAGGCGGGCTCGTCCATGTCGCCCGCGACGCCGTTGAACGCCCAGACCCGCCGGGCCGCCACGAGTTGACGGAAATCCTGTTCGACGCCGCCCAGACGCGCCCGCTCGAGCCTGCCCATGGCGCCGCCCTCCATGCGCAGCACCTCCTCCTGCGGGGCGGAGAGGTCGGGCGCACGGGCCGTCCCCGCCGGCAACGGACGGACGGGGCCGGCCTGCGGCGGCAGGGCCGTCACGCCTCCGTCGATCAGCGATCCGATCTCGACCCACTCGTCCCGCCCGGCATCCATCAGGATCGGAAGCGGTGCGTCCAGTCCGGCCGGGATGTCCACCACGATGTCCGCGCGCTGCGCGGGCGCCAGCAGGATCCGCTCCGCCGGTCGCGGCGCGACCGGATAGCCGTCGAGCGCGATCAGCAGGGGCGCGAGGCCCGGCATCCGCAGTGGCATGATCCGCGCCGTGGCGGCGTTGATCAGACGCAGGCGCAGGCGTTCGCCCCGGCGCACGGGCAGGCGCGCGTCGATGGCTCCGTTGATCGTCACCGTGTTGCCCAGCCGCCCGGCATGGGCCCAGTCATGCAGGTCACCGAAGCTCGCCTCGTGCAGCGCGCCATCCTCTTGCAGGCGCCAATCGGCCAGCATCAGCGTCGCCTCGGCCGTCGCGGCCCCCTCCAGCCCCTCCCAGGCCTCCACGTCGTCCACGATCAGCGGCCCGGCGAGCCCGCGGGCCACCTGCTCCCACGATCTGGCATGGGCATGATACCAGTAGGTGCCGGGATCGGGCGCGACGAAGTCGTAATCGAATGTGCCTCCCGGCGGCACGGGATCCTGCGTGACGCCCGCCGCCCCGTCCATCGCGTTCGCGATGCGGATGCCGTGCCAGTGGACGGCACTATCCTGCGGCAGCCCGTTCTCGAAACGACGGCGCACACGCTCTCCGGCGCGGACGCGGATCTCGGGCCCCGGCACCGTGCCGCCATAGCTCCAGACCGGGCTGGGCCCGTAGCCCGCCGGCGCGATCTGGGCGGTCGATGGCGCGGCGCGCAGGACCGGCATGTCCCGCGCGGCCGCGCGCCGTGCGAGGGCCGGAAGGGTCAGGGCCGCGGTCCCGGCGGCGAGGAGGGTTCGGCGCGTGATCGACATGCGAGGCTCCGGGGTCAGAGGTTGACGGGCGGCGTGGTCACCGTGGTGATCGCGGCCGTTGCGACAAGGATGAGCGCGACCATGGCACCTTCCAGCGCGATGGACCGGCGCAGGGAGGCCGAGGCGCCCGGCGTTCCGGCGGCGAGTGCGGGGACGAGCCGCAGCTTGTTCCACGCGGCAAGGCCGAGCAGGGCCGCCACGACGGCGACCTTCGCAAGCAAGACCCAGCCATAGGCCGTGCCGAACAGGGCGGCAGGCGACCCCGACAACAGCCAGGCAAGCCCCGCCCCGGCAACCGCGAGCCCGGCGACGACACCCATCGCGACGAGGCCGAAACGGTGGAGCAAGGCGCCCCCCTCGGGGCCGGCGCCCGCCCGGCGAAGCGGCGCGAGCGCGCCGACCCAGAAGGACGCGGCAAGGACATGGGCGACGAGGAGCAGGGCCAGCGCCGCGCGGGGATCGCCCAGGCTGTGCCCCACCTGCGCATAAGAGACCGCCACCGCGGCGCTGCCACCCAGTGCGATCCAGAGGCCGGCGCCCGGCAGCAACACCGCCAGGATCACCGCCTCTCCGAAGCCCCGCCAGATCGCCGCCACGCCGAGCGGGCTGTCCCAGACGAAGCCGAGCATCGTCGCGTCGGTCGCCCCGTCCAGCCCCATCCCGGAGATGCGAGCGGCCCGGATACCGAACCGAACCGCAAGCACGGCGAGCCCCACAAGCGCCGCCGCCGCCGCGATCCGCCGGGCCAGCCGCAGCACGTCCGGCGTCGCCAGCCGCCGGAAGACGGCAACGAACAGGACACCACCCATCGCCAGAAGCGCGGCCGCGTAGCCCGCCGCCTTCGCGGCGATGGCAAGCACGGCCAACCCGTCGATGGGGGCGAGACCCGTCATGCCCGGTCAGTCCGACACGGTGAATCCGAAACCGCCCTGCATCGGGTGGCCGTCCTCGGCCATGCCGCGCCAATCCAGCCGGTAGGTGCCGGGGGCGAGCGTCTCGGCGGGCACGGCGTGGAACTCCGCGACCGGCTCCATGCCCGTCTCGCGATCCATGGCGATCTCCGCGCCATCGCGCGTGAGCGCGGCAAAGATCACCCTCATGGGCGCATCGAAAACGATGTGCAGCATCGGCACCTCCGCGACCGTCGCACCGTCGGCGGGGGTCGTGCCCTCGGCCTTCGAATGCGCCGCGGCCGCGCCCGCCAGGACAGACAGCGGCAGGGCGAGAATGGCGGATCGGATCATGGTCGGTCCTCCCGGCCCGGTCGCTGCCGGGTCCTTTCGGTGATGGCGCCGCGCCGGCCACGCGCCCGCAAGCGCACCGGCCGAGTTCCGTGCGAGACGGCGCGTGTCATTGGGCAAAGGGGTCGGCCGTCCCGGCGCGGTAGAATACGCGCCCGGCGCCCGCCGTACCGCCGAACGCGATCACGTCATAGCGCGCGTCCGGATCATCCCCCATGCCGGGTGAGCCCATGGGCATCCCCGGCACGGCGAGTCCCGCGATGTCGGGCCGGTCGCGCAGCACGGCCTCCAGCGCCTCGAAGGGGACATGCCCCTCGAAGACGTAGCCGCCAGCCTCGACGGTGTGGCAGGACGCCAGCGTCCGCGGCACGCCGAGCGCGGCCTTCTCGGCATCGGGATTCACCAGTTCGGAGATGGTCACGGCATAGCCCCGCGCGCGGGCGAGGTCGGCCCAGGCGTGGCAGCAGCCGCAGGACGGCGCGGTATGCACATGCATCGGCACCGCGGCCCGGGCGGGCAGGGCCGCGACCGAAAGGGTGGCGGCGGAAAGGGCGAGGAAATCGCGTCGATTGGTCATGGGATCGGTCCTTGGTTCGATGGATCGGAGCGGCAGGCCTCTCAGGCCAGGGCTCGGATCTTCGGCGGACCGGTCGGGACGGCGGTCCTGCGTCCGTCCCCCACGACCGGGACCGTCGCCCCGAGCCGCGCGGGCGATGCCGCCGCCAGATGATGGATCGACAGACAGGGGGCGACGGCGTCGATCAGACAACCGCCGTTTCCGGCGCCGGCCGCATCACAACACTCCTCCAGGCTCGCCGCGTGGCTATGCCCGCTCTCATGACCCTCGGCCGCATGATGTCCGTCCGCGCCGTTCCCGATCCCGTGCGCCATCGAGGCGGCACCGGTCACGGCCAGAAGGACCGCAAG
This sequence comes from Jannaschia aquimarina, assembly GCF_000877395.1. Lineage (GTDB taxonomy): Bacteria > Pseudomonadota > Alphaproteobacteria > Rhodobacterales > Rhodobacteraceae > Jannaschia > Jannaschia aquimarina. The sequence continues at coordinate 47,811 of NZ_JYFE01000022.1, forward strand.
GGTCAGAGAGAGGACGACGCGAAGCACGCGACATACCTACCCAGGGTATCCGAGTCGGGCAAGCCGCAGCGCGGTCCGCGCCGATCAGCCGCAGCCGTTGTGCCGCCGCCACATCTCGACATCGTGGCCTTCGGGGACCGTCTCGCACGGATCCTCAGCATAGCCGCGAAGCACGGCGTAGAGGTCGATCTGCGCCTGCGTCAGCAACGGCGCCGTGCCAAGATGCGCCGACAGATGCACCAGTCGAAGCGCGGCGCGCGCATCACCGGCTTCCTGCACGAGACGGGCCAACTCCGCCCGGTCCGGACCGGTCTGCTCGAACGCCCTGTCCAGCGCCCGTTCCGCTGCCACGAAACGCTCACCCGCCGCGACGGCATCTTTCCGCATCGAATCCCGGATCGCCGCGATGGCAGAGCGCTGACCGGCATCCAGGCCGATCTCGTCGGCAAGCTCCAGCAGATGCGCGGGCCCCGGCACGCCGTTCAACTCCGCGGCACGCGCGAGGCCCCATCCGTCGCCCCGGGCCAACTCGGCGAGGTCGTCTGCGGACAGGGACGCGATCTCGCGGGCCTGCTCGCCGGCATAGGGCGACGGAGGCGGACCTTCCTCCGCCCCGACCGGCGTGGCGAGCAGGACAAGCACGGTCAGGACGTTTCGCAATGGGGACATGTGTGGTTCCTCCGACGTGCCGTTGACGCCGATCTTGCACGGGACGGCTCCGTACCGACATGATCGTGATCATGTCCGATGCATGGTCGCCCGCCTTCGTCTCCGCCCCCGAGCGCAGCCTGCGACGTGGCGACGTGTTGTTCCGGCGCGGTGATCCGGTCCGTCACCTCTTCCATCTCCGCGACGGCCGCGTCGCCCTGCGCCGCGCGCTGAGCGATGGCGGCGAGTTGACCCTGCATGTCGCCGGTCCCGGCGAAATCGTCGCCGCGGCATCGCTCTGGGCCGAGGCGACCCATTGCGACGCGATCTGCGAAACGGATGTGCGTCTCGCCATGCGTCCGGCCTCCGACCTGCGCGACTGGTTGGGAACCTCGCCGGCCGCGACCGCGCTGGCTCGGGCCGCGCGCGAGATCCAGGCCCTGCGCGCCCGCGTCGAGATCCTGCGCCTGCGCCGCCTGAGCGACCGGCTCGACGCATATCTCGATCTTAACGGACCGCCCGCGCCCGGCGACTGGGTCCGCGTCGCCGACTGGATCGGCGTGACGGCTCCGGCGCTCTACCGCGAATTGGCCCGGCGGCGGGGCGAAGGCTGAGGGCTTCCTGCGGGACGACCATCCGGGGCGAGCCGGTCCTCGCTGTCGGCTGCCGGAGCGGGTCTGAAATCTGCCCCGGGCTCCGAGCGTCGTATCGGACCGACCCTGGGCGACCCGATCGCCGGTCGTCTCCGATCCCGGCGCCGCGGATGGAGTCGCTTATTCAGGACAGAGCCCCTCGGACGGGCTTGACCCGGCCCGTGCTCCATCTTTCGTGACCGGGTGTAACAGTCCTTAATCCGTCGTGCCGTGCATTTCCGTCTGTACGGGGGGTGCACGGGGGGTGCACGGGGGGTGCACGG